>JAWLCD010000005.1:0-102101 GCA_041687355.1 Clostridia bacterium
ATAAGAGACCTCCTTTATTTGTGGTGTTCAGCAAATTCATTATATCTAAAGGATGTGTCTCTTATCTATTTTTTTCCTACAATAACTTTACACTAAGTAAAGGAAAATGATAAGGTATATGGAATACTATAATAAGTTAAATAAAATAAAGTATTTTACTCGGAGATGATTCAATGAAACATATTGCCCAAGTCTTAATAGTCATTGCATTTGCAGTTTGCTTAACAGCTTGCGGCCGTGAAACAGTGATGCCAGATAAAAGTTTGCTGACAGGTACGGACTCTCCCAATATTCCTGAGACCCCAGAAGTAGAGCCGAAGTATATTATGGAACTGTTTGAAGGTAAAACATCGGTTGATTTGCGGCCAGTATACCGGATGCTGGGGATAAATGATAATTATTTTGAGAACGTTAGGCCGGCTTCGGATATTAAGCGCCTGACCCTGAGAATTGGTGAAAAGGCCGAACCGTATACTGCTTTATGTATTTCAAATGAGGTAAATATGAATTACCAGTTCTTGGTCTTCAAGGAATCTGGAGTCACCTGGAAATTTATCGGCAATATTAATTTTGGGGACAGAAGCGGACAGGGACCTGACTACCGGGTTGTTAACCTGGGGGACTACGAGGGATGGATAGTGGTGGAAACCCAGGCCGGATACGGAACAGGTTTTTATCAGCATAATGAAGTCTGGTACCGGATAACAGACAGTGGGATTGTTAAAGACCTTAGTTATCCGGTTATCAGGATAGATTTCCCTCCAATTACTGTGGGACCTTCCTATGAGATGGATGGAAGGGTACAAACGAAGTCAAAAACTGGAGACAAGTTTGGCATTGAGGTCAAATACGATATCTCATACTTTGTTGAACAGAGTGAGGGAGAAGAGTACCTTGCTCCAGTCCTCAAAAGCCTGGGCTATTACTGGGATGATGCGAAGAAAGCCTTTGTTGAAGACGAAGGCAACCCTGAACACCAGGATTTCTATTTCAAAAGTTCCTGCGATGATGCGTTAAGGTTAAACTTTAAGATGCTTGGTAATATGGCAAGCAGCGGGACCGATGAACAAAAAAAGTGGTTGAGGGAATTCCTGAAAAGCTGTACTGACTCCAGGGAAAAGAGAGTACTGCTTGATTTGCTATAAATATTTTACGACGGGATACAGTCAGTCCCGTTTTCTATTCCTTTCAAGAAATCCCTGTACCAGTAGATTGAATGCCGAAACAATCAGAGCTGCTCCAAATGCTACCCAGAACCCGGGGATTTTGACTCCCTTTATTATCCAGTCTGCTAGGAGCACCATCCAGGCATTAATAACAAGCGTAAACAGCCCCAGAGTTAGCAGATTAACCGGAAAAGTAAGGACAACAACAAGCGGGCGAACTATAAAATTGACCAAAGTAAGGATAACTCCTGCCCAGAAAATCGATGAAATTCCATCTACCATGATTGAAGAAAAAATTACAGTTGCAGTGTAGAGAGCAGCAAAATTAACGAGACAAAGTAGCGCAATCTTTTTCACATTTATCACCCCTTTATTAATAAAAATCCACTAGAACCTTTATGTTGTCTATTTCAATCTCAATCATCCTGTAACGCCCGTATTTTCTCAGCTCTTGAATAAGAAGAATAAGCTGATAGAAATAACTGCTGTGAAGGCGGAACGAGCCGAATAATTGCTCCCAGAACCAAATGAAATCAGCAGCTGACCTGATTGTAACATCCACTACAAAAAGCGGTATGGGGATAAACAGTCTTCTTTTACCATTAAGGCTGGAGCTTACTATCATAAAGAAGCTTCTGCGTCCCTTAGTCAACATAGATTTCTACCTGAACCCTTCCTTCCTGAGGGTCTTCTACATCAACATCTACGAGCTTGCCTTCCACCAATCCAGTATCTATGAGTCTGGTAAGTTCTTCAATATCAAGGTTGGTAATATCGATACCTTTCCTTCCAAGTTCTTCCCGAGCTTCTTTAGGAATAAAGCCGGTACTCATTGCCAGAAACTTTGAAGCAACCTTAACCATACTCAAAGGTATATTCACATTAACCTTTTTGGCTTTTTCACCATTTACACGTATTCTCAGAAAGCGGTCGACAGTTTGAAGTGAAGATTGGTTTTCCCTCAAGCTTCCTTCATCCAATGCAGTCAGAAGGTCTAATCCTTCCGAGGGGCTAACTTTTCCCTGTTGAATCATTTCAAGGATTTTCATTTTTTCACTGCTCATAATAATTATACTCCTTTCAAATATAGATGTGGATTAATTATCTGCTAATGCTTTTCAGCTGTTCAGCAGCATCTTTGGGAGAAATTTTTCCTTCTTCAAGCGCAGAGAGTATTTCTTGCCGCTTTATGGAATTATCTTCAGGAACCTCGACCTTTTCGGCCTTGTATCCCAAAGACTGAATAACTCCTTCAAGGCGGTTCCTGACAGTAGGGTAGGAAATACCCAGTTCCTTTTCTACGTCCTTGATGTTTCCTCTACACTTAATGAAGACCTCAATGAACTCCAACTGCTCTGAAGGCAGGCGGCAGAACTTGCACGAAATAAATTCACCCTCGAGCGTTGTACTGCAGTGTGAGCACGACAGACGGCTAATGACCAAATGATTATCGCAAACAGGACAGTTTCCGGGAGCTTTATACTTCAATATAATTCCTCCTCAAAATCAACTTAAATTAATTATATTAAATCTAGATATATATGTCAATTAAAAATATTAATAAAGACATTAAAAATATTAATCTCCAAACAAATAATACTTATATTACATTTTGATGGTATTATATGTCATTACACACCTTATTGGAATTCCTTAACCACTCTCACTCTTCCTGAATATAATATAAACAGGATTCTTGGATTTAGGTGGAGTATTTATCTCCATCTAAATCTTAGAAGCCGTTATCCAGGGGCGTAGCGCAGCTTGTCTCCCTCTTGAAGAAGAGAGGAGTCTTAGCGGTGGTAGTCATCGGATAAAAAGGGAGGGAGAGGTATGTTGTATTACGTTCAGAGGGGAGACACATTGGTAGGTATTGCGAGCCGCTTTGGTACTACGCTTCAGGCCATACTTAATGCCAACCTGATATGCAATCCCAATATAATTCTTTCAGGAGAAGCGCTGATTATTCCTCAGCCTGGGCTTGACCTGCCAAGAGCAGGAGCAAGTCCGTATTATATAGTAAGACCAGGTGATACCCTATACTGCATTGCACAGCAGTTAGGTACATCCGTACGAAATCTGGCTGAAGCCAACCAGATTAGCGACCCCAATCTAATTTATCCCGGAACCGAATTGCTCGTAGTTAGTCCTACAACTGAAGACCCTGAGCAGTTGAAGCTGGATTGGGAACGTACTCCGGGCGAAGATTGTGAAGTATTTGGTTTTACAGAGTACGGCACATATTATCTGGGTTCTTTCGAATGGGCAGCGTTTGGCAGAAGGGCAGTTCCATATTTGCTGCAGTTATTAGGAAACCCATGCGATATAGTGCGCTACTATGCTGTTACAAGCTTGGGGCGACTTGCAATAAATGGTGAAGTCACAAGGGCACTGAATAACCTTCTGGGAGACCCTGCTGTTACCGATATTGCGAGGTTAGCTCTAAGAAGAATTCAGCTTGCTGGAATGGGGCGGAAAAGAGTGCATGTTACAATCAGGGATTACGTACTTTTAAGCGAACCTAGACAAGGGTCAGCATCAACTCCTCTGCCTGCTGGGAGTGAGATAAGGGTACTGAAATGGTTTATACCCAGTCCCACAGGGGAGGAAGGGCCAAGGGGAGGACTCCAGATATATGACCAGATTCAAGTTGTCGGAACAGGTCAAGTGGGTTTCCTTGAACGATTGGGTTATAACCAGATAATTCTTATTTGATGCAAGAAGCAGAAGCATTATTCCGCTGCAGAATTAGTCGTTTCTTCAGTTGTATTTTGTTTAATTTCTTGTATGCTAATTACCTTACCGCCTGATGAGAATGAGTACCAGTCTATTTTTTTGTCCAAATTCTCACTTATGAACCTAAGAGGAAGCATCATTCTGTTATTAACAATGGAAGCCGGTACGTCAAGAAGAATTTCCTTTTCGTTTACTTTTGCGAATTTATCGTTCTTGGTCAGTTCAATTGTCATACCATCATGTATTATGGAGGCCACTGAATTCCTGGGGTCCCATTTTACTTCCGCATCGAGGGTTTCACATGTTGCCCTGACCGGTATCAGGGTTCTGTTACCTTTTATGGCCGGCTCGACATAGTCATACTGGGAAAAATCAACCGGCTTTCCGTTGACATATATCCTAATTGCGGTCTCATTACAGATGTTTCTGAGCTGGGCTATTTTCCAATAATATGCTTTCATATCAGGAAAATTCTGTACAAGTTGTTCCATTGTGAACAATGCATTTTTATGTTCTCCCATATCTTCATAGATTGACGAAAGTAGTAAAGCAAGTTTATAATTTTTTGATTGACCGGACAAGCTCTCGAGAAGGTCAACAGCATCCAAATGGTTGTTGAGTTTTCTGCATGAATCTGTAAATACATATACTGCATTAAAGTTATTCTTATTGGCTATAACTACTTTCTTAGACAATTCAATGGCTTTCTCATACGCACCTGCTCTGTGATAAAGCGTGGCAAGCCTTGTCATCAAATTATTGTCTTCGGGAGAGGACTCCAACCGCTTTTCGGCAGCGAATATGAGCTGGCCCAGAATCTGTTCTTCGGGTATACCTTGTGTATCTTGAATCTGGTTTTCCAATTGTTGAAGCTCTTCCAGGAAGAATTCAAAACAATATTCTTCCATTGTAATTACTATTCGGTTTTCTTCAGCTATAACGGTATTTTGGCTTTGTAGTAAATCTGAAGCGTACCCGTGCATAAGACAAAAGGTTAAGAAAATGGTTAAGATAACAGTAAGCTTTAAATGATTCTTCACAATAATTCCTCCTCATTTGTAACATAAAATTGATATGCTGCGGAGAATTTATAAAACATAATTCCCCGTAGCAGGTCATGGTCAGCTACATCAGATTTGGCACTGTACCCCTGATGAGTATTTCCAGGTTATCTGCATTGCGTGAAGTGTTCGATTCTGCAGACTGCTCCGAAGCGTCATCTTCGGTTCCTGTCACCTTTGCGCTAATTATTAGCTTTGCATTACTGCCACTCAGGGATACATTAGTGTTTGTTTTCCTGAATTTAAATTCAGGGAAAATTAGTATTTTAGTTTTATCCTGAGGTGTGATATCAAAGCTGAGAACTTCATTGTTAAAACTGTAATTTGTAGCCTGCAGATTGGATTCTGAGCCCTCGTGATGTATCTTGACCATACGGACATTTGCAACCTCTATCAGATTATTGTTAGCACTGTCAAAATCAAGCATAACCTTAATATTTGCGTACTTCATATCATCCCCGTAGTCGGACGTATCTTGGTCAATAACCAGCTTGAAAATGACTTCATCGCCAGGAAAATACTTGTTACTATCATCGGAAATATCATCCCATTTATTTGCAGCCGTTATTCTATCGGTAAGTTCGATAATCCTGGGGGTAGTCATTTTATACGTAGCTGCAAAGCTGCTTAGCCTTGTATCTAAGAGTGCAGTGGACAGTGCTGAAGTTCCCTTTATTTCAACGTTGTTGGAGATTTCTACATCAGCATCGGTTAATGATGAATCTGAGAACTTCTTAACACTATAGTTGTAATAGAAGTTTATGCTGCGGGTATCAGGATTATCTACGTCAAATTCGATTTGTACCCTGTTGTTCTCAATAGGTGTAACCGTAATAGAGCATTGCGCCAGTGTCAGGGCTTCGGTTGTGCCGTCGGGGTTTACAAATTCTGCCCTCGTAACGCTAACGCCGTATATATCAACCTCTTGGCTGGGATGAAGGTTAATACTGCCGTCAAATTTTGCAAAGGTTGTTGTTGACGGAGGTGATATGGACAGCCTTGTGTAAACGGTATCATCTTCCCTGTAGTCTTTGGGCGAGGTCAGTACATTTCCGCTGCTGTCAACCTGAGCGGCAATAATATCAAATGATTCAAGAACCTTGATTTTTGTTGAGGAGGCAAATGGTTCATACTCAATAACTTCCTGCATATTTGAATCGAAATATGAGTATTTAACGCCGGCTGACATTCCATCTGCAAAAACACTGGAGTCCCCGATAATATAGTCACCGGGTTCATTGAGCAGTATACTTAAAGTTTTTGTTTGGGCAAGCGTTTCATCATCCCCAATACTGAGTGCCAGGTCTCCAACTATACTTGAAATTATTATTTTACCATCCAACTGTTCCAGCGACCATGTTTCATCAGAAGTACTTAATCCCTCGCTTAGCACGTCTTGAATCTTAACATTCTTTGCCAGTGCACCAAGAGAGTTAAGCAGCTGTTCGAAGACATCCTCCATTTTTTCGGCAAGCTCCTCATTACTAATGTCACTTGGAATTGTATAATGGTTTCCGGCTTCCTCAGGAGCCTGAGTCACAGCCTCAAAGAACTTGTGTCCCCAGTTTTCCGGGGCAGGCGAACCAATATTTATGGCTTCAATCCTAACGCCTGCACTCGCAGCTTTAACTGCTCTCTGAATGCATTGAGAGAATATATCCTCCTCATTATAACTGTTGTATACAAATCTTCCGTTTTCAAGAACCTTGGTGGTTTTGACCCTCATATCCTCAGGCCAGCCGTTTTTCTTCTGAATAATGGTATATTTATTGCTTGAAATAATTTCTTCTACATAACCAATAGGAGTACCATTCATACGTTTGACAAACTTTCTTGTTCCGTTATAAAAACTGATAAGATAATCACTGCTAGTGTAGTTAGCATCAAAGTCGGTTATGAATAAATCGTTAGAAAAATATCTTGGCTTAGCAGTATCAATACTTGTGTAGTTATACTGAGAGTAAGTACTGTAGTAAGGCCTATTAGAATAAAGTTCAAATGCAAAACCTGGGTTTTCTTCATCGTGAGCGGCAGGCGAAATATTTGATTCGCCGTCGGAAACAAGGATCATCCTCTTATCGTACCCATCAAGCTGTTCACCCTGAAGCATTTTATTTGCAGCTGCTATTCCTGCTTCCAGATTGGTAGAATACTGGTATTCCAAAGTGTCAATTGCCTGCTTAAAATCGTATATCCTGTTATTGCTATCAATCAACAATATTGTATCTTCGCTGGCATCAAGTATATTGGACAGGGGAATGACAGTACTCGCATCAAGATTGGTGGAAATCAGACCGATCTTTATGTCGTCCTTTAGCCCAAGTTCCTGCGCCTTGGCCGCCAGGTTTTTCATAAATATTTTTGTAGCTTCTTTGGCTTTTGCCATCCTGTTGCCTTCATCTGTGAAAGACATACCCATGCTGGCAGAAGTATCGAATACGAGGATAATGGCAGGTGCTATGGCCTTCTGTATGGATTGAATTTCAGGCTGAATATTATATGATACAGTAAGGGTGTTACCTTCAAAAGCATAGTAGTATTCACCAATTTGGACTGCGTCGGTATCTGGCTCAGGATTCAGGATTACAGGACATTTATCACCCAATACTATGCTTTTGATAACATCATCAGCTAGGGCACCGTCATCAGCAATCATTCTAACCTCAATGCCTAATTCACCATTAGCCTCAATCGAGAGTACAGGGTTTTCCTCTTTACTGAATTCTTCCCAAATTTTATCCCCGTAATACCTTTTGTACCATTCATAGGTAAGCGATTCATTGTCCAGTTCTCTTGAAGTGTTTTCAAAACTCAGCTGCCTGTTTTCGGCATCGATATCCCAGATAAAGTTGGCTATAGGTTTATTATCTATTAGCTTAATCTCTTGGGTATATTCACAGGAACTTGCCCAGTCACTGACAGCCAGCTTGACAAAACAGGTTTCATTGGGTTCCAATAATGTTTTACTCAGAGTAGGGTTAGTTTCGCTGCTGAAGAATGTCCAGGTATCTTCGCCCTCTTTCTGTGTATACCATTGAAAGGACAACACATCCCCGTCAGGACTTGAAGAACTGTTTACAAAGCTTACAAGCCTGTCCTTTCCCGATGCTGATACAGTATATGAGTATTTAGCGGAGGGAGCCTGGTTCGAGAAAGTAACCGAGTTGATTCTTGAGCTAGTACAAAGGCCATCATTTACAACTAGTTTTATATGATAGGTTCCCGTGCCATCAAGCTCAAACTGCAGGGTTGGGTACTTCTCTGAGCTAAAGAATTTGTATTCTGAATCAGGGTCTTCCTGTTTTTTATAAAACCACTCGCATGTAAATGGGTCTTCTGAACGGTAGGCATGAGAACTGTTATAGTATACACCAATTGTTGCATAAGCTTCCAATTCGTGAGATGGTCTGATTAAAATATGCATATGGAGACCCTGAATAAACGCTAATGCGGCTGGCTCTGCTGCTGGAAGACCATGAGTCGCTAACAACCAATTTAACGTCATAGTATTCGTATGGGGCTTCAGTCTGGATGAATGAATAAGATGGTTCCTTTGATGTACTGAAACACTCATATGCCGACTCCGGTTCGTTTCTCTTCTTAATATACCAGGCATAAGTGAGAGTGTCATTGTCATAATCTGAGGAGTTGTTGAAAAAACCTATTGTCCAATTATGATTTCCATTGTAGCTGGAAGTATAACTCCAGGAAGCAGATGGCGGGTTATTTGGCAGAATCCCTATGTAAAATTCTCTGTCACCCTCGTCCATTCCGTCACTGGCAACCAGCCTAATTCTATATGATACATTCTTGGATTCTCTGTTCACAGTAAGAGTAGGGTTGGTTTCTGTGCTGAATAGGTGAAATTCCGTTTGGTTCGGATACCTTACATACCACCTGTAGGTCAGGGGGTCTCTGTCAGGGTCACTTGAGGTGTTAAGAAAGTTTATCAGTCTCATGTTTGTATCGTTATCGGTTGTAATGGAGTATTCCGCTCTGGCATAAGGTGCCCTGTTTTTATAGAGTGTATAAGTTGTGGTTCTCTCATACGAATCAATGCCGTCGCTCAATATTATTCTGAAGTAAATGGTCTGCGAATGCTGCTGCATGTCATTGATATTAAACAGTAATGAAGCTGTATCAGTTACATACGACCCGTCGTTAGAACTTACTGTTATTTGTGTGGTTCTGAATTTTACCCATTCATCCTCATAAAGTTCTTTTTTATACCACGTATATGTTAAAGGCCTATCGTAGTCATAAGTTCTGTAAGCTCTGGCAGTCAGGTTAATGTTTCTGATTCCGGGTTCGGGATTGGTCTGACTTGTATTAATGTAAAAGTATGGAATGTCATTTTGTACTGTAATGTCTTGAACAATCTCATCAGAGCTGATGCCGTCGTAAGCTACGAGTTTAACCTTATACACTTCGGACGACTCAGTTAGGGTAAAATCGAAGTTGCAATTTTTGGATGTGCTGAATTCCTGCCACTCAATATCACCAGCTTTCTTCTTGTACCATTTGTAGAAAAGTACATCGCCATCTTCATCGGTAGAGTAATTATTCAGATTTATTCGCCAATGATGTGTTACATAAGAATAATGTGATTTTGATGCATTAAATGACGCGACCGGAGTATGATTATTGACTATTATTTCTGATTCAGCATAAGAAGCCTGATAAAGAGATAATAGTGTCAATACTAAGGTAACAACAAAAACAACTAATTCAAAGAGCTGTTTCCTCAAGAAAATTACCATTATACCACCCCACCAATGGTTTCTAGTGAATAAACATAGGTTTATGAGATTAGAATAATATAATTTAGAGAAAGTTTTTGGAGATTAAGTTACATTAATATCCACTATAAGTACATTATACCATTAGAATATGTCATACTTCAATAAAATCCTGCACATATAATCTAAAATATATAATATTTTACATATTAGTAAACTATTTATAATACATTAATAGTAGAATATATTATTAATAATCACGACTGTTATTCTATTATATTTGATTATCTATATATAACTTTATTGTGGAAAGAGAAACGAACCCCAAATTTGGGGTTCGCCTACCAGAGATACCGCTGCTTGATTCGTCGCCGAAGGATTACTGCTCCACTTCCAATTCCCAGAGGAAGAATGATGGTAAGTAAGACTATTAGGCCGAAAAGATTCACGAGCAGTTTCAAAAATATTATTGCCAATGCCAGCAATAGTCCCAGCAGGAAAAAGGTAATAAAGGTTGTAATATCATCAACCGTTAAGTTATTCCTGCGCATTCTTTTACCTCCTTCTTTTTTTCATCCTGGGCCATTAACGTACTTCTTCGAGCATTGACCTCAAATCTGTTTTATTTTTTATAAATAGCTTGTTTTGGTAGATTGTAACTGAAATCAAAACAATGTTCAAGATTTATTAAATATTTTGTAATAACCTACTTTGCAAAACTAAGGAGAATTAGAAACATGGTATTTGAAATACTCATTGACTCCAAGACAAACCGCTTTTACAAAATCTCTTCGGAAGCCCTGAGTTTGGAGCAACCTGAGGTCTGCAGTGTTGGAAATAAAACCGGTCTCAATAATTATCCCGGGTACATTTGCATTTCTCAGCAGATAGTAGTTGCCTATTTGTGGTGAGTGAATTTTACGCCTGATACTTCCTTGGTCAATCATATTAATGTGGTTCATTATGTTTTCAGCCAGTTCTCTACCGAGAGAGTCGCTTTTACTATAGAATATCATGGTTCCGCTTTCAGAGGTATTGCTTGGCATGCAGTTGGCATGAATGCTGATGAATAAATCTGCTTTGCTTGTATTAATTATATTTACCCTTGCATTCAAGTCTCTTTT
Source organism: Clostridia bacterium (assembly GCA_041687355.1). Classification (GTDB taxonomy): domain Bacteria; phylum Bacillota; class Clostridia; order Acetivibrionales; family UBA4821; genus JAWLCD01. The sequence goes on from JAWLCD010000005.1 coordinate 10,827, forward strand.
GTACCGGGAGCCTTGCTGGCCACTAAGTCCTTCCAGCGACATATCAGTGTTCCTGGTCATTATTACATTTGCCCCGCTGGCTTTAAGAGCAGTACATATTGCATGGGATATGTTAAGATTTATATCTTTTTCCAACGTATTCCCTATGTTTGCACCGCCGTCTATACCCCCATGCCCGGGGTCAATTACAATTGTTTTTCCTTTAAGTCTGTTTTCTGTTTCAGGTATAACTTGGGTTGAAAAAACAAGCTTTGAAAGAACAATAGTGATAAAAAAAAGGCCAAATATTATTACCAGCGCCGTGCCCTTGTCTATGACCCAGATTCTAATCCCGGTTCTTCTCATACTATCACCAAAGCAAAGTATTCTTGATATAAATTCTATTCCATGCAGACTGTAATTAGAAAAGTAAACTGGGTATAAATTACAAAAAAAAGAAGCATAGGCTTCTTTTATAAATCATAATATGCATTGGATTACCTGAGATTTGAGTGTTAGTCGGAGTACCCGAGCTTCCTGTAAAGAATAGCTTCCATTTCTGCCGGCTTTACTCCTATTGCAAATGAAAGTTCATGGACTAGGAGTGTCCTTGCCTTATTAAAAAGAGACCTGAACTGACTTCCAACTATCTTGACTCTGTTTGACTTCCTGAGCATAATTAATTCTTCAAATGAGGCTGCTGCATCTGTAAGTCGACCACTTCTTTGAAATTCAACGTGGCGCCTGCTGATATGTGCCCAGCATCCATTAGTATTCACCTTTTGTGAGCCTATAGATTTAAGGATGCCAACTGCCTCTTCTGATGATGCGATTCTACGTAGGCCTTTCTTTCTGGCTGTTGATACCGGCACTTTAACCATAGAATTCTGGACTCTAATTATGTAGTAAGGTTCGGTCTTCCCAAAATAGCTGTCATTCCTGATTTCCACTATTCGCCCCACACCTTCTGCCGGATATGCAACTAACTCACCTTTACTAAACATTTTACACCTCCATTATTTTTTACGTCTTCAAAACCAAGAATCGATTCTGAGATTGTTACGTCATTTCCTTTAAAAATTTAAGGAAATTTGAGGGTTCTCAATGAGATTGTCTGATAATTTATTGTTATTTTAATAATATATCATAAATGATTTAGGTTTCAAACTTCTTATGTAAAATCTTTATTATAGATTGTTGGTAATAGTGAATAAGGTGTTGCATAACATGGTGATTTGCATTATAATATCTATGCGTTAAATTAAATATCTGGGTGTGGCGCAGTTTGGTAGCGCGCTTGAATGGGGTTCAAGAGGCCGGGAGTTCAAGTCTCCCCACTCAGACCAGTAAAACAATGAATTCCAGGCAATATTGCCTGGAATTCATTGTTTTGTAATAAGCAATTAAGTACTTTAATTTAAAAAACGACTCCTATAGTTTTCCAGTTAGATTCAAGCGCACCTTCTCACTGGGTTCCTCATCCCTTGATTTGCCGGGTGAATAAACATGTATATCCAGACAAATATTTTTTAAGCCTGCCGCTCTATCCTCGTCACGAGAAACCACATCATATCCAGTAACGTTATAAAAATTAAATGGTGTAAGGCGTCCATATTTATCAATAAAATTCAGTTCAACTCTTTCAACCTTTGAATCCATCGGATTAGTCCAATACGGCTTAAAGCCAATTCCAACAACCCTTCCACTTACTCCGTAAGATGGTATTTCCAACGTACAGCCTTGCTTCACCAGACTGGTCAAAGTCGATTTAAGAAATTCAATATCCTTATAATTCATATCTTTTCACCTCGTTTATATATAGGTTATGTTGACCAGAATGTTTTTGTTACAATGGTATATTTTTCGGTAGGTATTGACAAAATAATAAAAATAAGGAGGTGATATCTTGCCTGGACAGGAATTGGCACTACATGAAACATTACGTCTGCATGAACTTCTGTTGTCAAAGTCAGTTAACACAACCAAGACAGCAACAATGGTAGGATTGGTTAACGACCCACAGCTGAAATCGTTCATGCAGCAGGAAGTTCAGTCTTCAAAGCAGCAGATGAGAGATTTACAGAACCTACTATCAAATGCAGTACAATAGAAAGGAGGAAAAGAGTTGAATCAATTTGTTGAAAATCTCACAGGTATGAACAAGCTTAATGACCAGATTATTGCAAGTGACATGCTGATTTCGGCTAAGACAGGAGTGAAAAGTATTGCAGCGGCAATAGTGGAATCTTCTTCACCACAGGTCAGGTCAGTGCTAAAAAGACAGCTTGATGATGCAATTAATTTTCACCAGAAGGTTTCAGACTATATGATAGACAAAGGTTGGTATAAGGCTTATGACATCGACGGACAAATACAAATGGACATCAATTTTGCTCAAAATGCAATAAACCTACAGACATAAGGCGGCTTACACACAAAAGTAACGAAACCTCTCTAAAAGAATAGAGAGGTTTTTGCTTAATTTTACCAGTGGAATTACATATCTTTCAAACTTTTAAACTTATATTAACTGGGTTAACAGCATTTAATGTTTCAGGAAAAAGGAATTAACTGTTCATAACCTACTTTTACTATTAATTGCACAAATCTAATTAAATAAAAAAAGAAAAAATGACAACAATATTTATGGAGGTGATAATAAGTGAATAAAAGAAACCCGGCACTAATGCTAACCATTATAGGTTTGGCTTTTGCTTTACTGCTTGCTATCGGAATTGGTGCTATGATGAACCGAGACCAACAAACACCGGGAGGACCCCAACCTCAGGGGCAGCAGCTAAACAATAATGATGGAAATCCCGGGGGGATTTTACCTGGAGGGATGGGGAACAATAATGCAGGCAATGATAACCGGGGTATGCAAATTGATCAGGGGCAAATGGAAAACAACAGAAGGATTGCTCAAAGAGCCTGTGACGCAGCAGAAAATATTAATGGGGTAGAAAACGCTAATGCAGTAGTAATGGGTGATACATGCCTGCTTGCATATGAACCGGAAAACAGGGCTGATACAAATATGGACAGACTCAAGGAGACAATAGCAGAGAGAGTGAAGAACTCTGATAAATCAATTAAGAAGGTTGTAGTTAGTGATTCGGCAGATATAATGGACAGAGTAAACCAACTTTCGAATGACATGACAAATAACAGGAATGCGGAAAGCATTGGCAGTGAAATCAATGATTTGATTCAGAGGATTAATCCGGTCGTTAGATAACTTAAGTGAACTAACATGGCAATGATAAGCCTGATTAAAGAGTTTGAAGGCTTATCATTGTTTGTTTAATATGTCTAATAATCTTATCTATCGAATGACTTTATTCAATACCATACTTACCATGTTCTTCTCTATCATTTTTAGTTCTTGGTGAGATATATAGGTTGCCGGATGTATCAAGTCCTGCATAGAATACCTGGTTAACATCTTGAATACCCTGAGCATTAAGTTGAGTCATCAACCACTGCTGGTCAAGATTAACACTTTTCAGGTTTTCCTGCATAACGTTTCCGTCAACAATCAAATCCTTAGTAAGTCCTTTATAGGGAGTAGGAATATTCAAATCAGAGGGAGTAACAGGCTGTTTCTGTGATTTTTTTAGTGCCGAGAGTTTACCGTCGGTCTCCATTACAGCAAATTCAACATCTGAGTAGTCAAAAATATTCTTTTCCCTCAATAGGCTTGATAATTCCTGAAGTGTTATACGTACACGACTTAGATTCCTGTCCACAATTTTTCCATTATTTATAACTATTAACGGCTCTGATTCCACCAGCTTTCTAAATCTGAAACTTTTAATATGAAGGTATCCTGTAAGAAATGTAAGGGCAGTAAGAGTAATAAGTGCAGCAATAGAAGAGTAGAAAGTGTTTGGGGGACCGACAGCCAGATTTGCTGTAACAGAGCCAATTGTTATGGCAACTGCGAAATCAAAGAAAGTCATCTGGGAGATTGCTTTCCTTTCCAGCAGCCTTGCGGCAGCTAAAAGCAGAAGAAAACCCAACAAGGCTTTTAAGATAGAAACAATAAAAACTCCAGGCATACAACATTCCTCCTTATGAGTTACACTAGGGTTGTGTCGCATTTGTATTTTTTCTGTATTGACCAAGATTCATTCATAAATTTTAGGTTCTTGGCAGTTGTTGTGTTGGATGAAAAGAAACAATTACCAGTAGCTTGCATAATATAATTCGGAGGTGATGGTATGGTGTGTTTTAATAATCTGAGCTCTCAGGAATTACAGGTGATTGGGGGGCTTATAGCAATTATTGGGGCTATCATTGCATTGGCTGGACAGATACGTGAGCCTTTAGAGCAGATGGCTCCCAGTGACTGCAGGGGTGGACAAATGAGGTTCCAGGTAGACAATCTAGAACAAAGAATTAAGGAACTTGAAAATAAAATGACTTAGTCTAATCAGATGTATATACATCTGACAAGTAACGTTTAGGGCGGAAGCCTAATATAAATAAAAGGATGATTGTTTTAGGGTATCCAGAGCAATATTACATCAGAAGATTAGGAGATTGAAAGGGGTGAATATCATGGGCGTAAATGAAAAAGCGAAAGAGCTAGCTCAGGCGCTCAAGGAAACCAAAGAATATATAGAGTTAAAAAAAGCAAGGAACGGCATAGACACAAACAGGGCAGTAAAAACCAAAATAGACCAGTTCAGAAAAAGAGAGCAGGGGCTGTATTCACAGAGAAAGTCCGGAAAGGATATAAAGGCGGAAGCAGAGGAGCTGAGCAAAATGTTTGAGAATCTTTCAAGGATTCCTGAGGTTGAGAATTTTTTAAAGGCTGAAAAGGGATTCAATGATGTACTTGCAAAGGCTTATAAGGCTGTTAATGATTCTATTGAGGCAGGCATGAAATCAAGGTAGTCCGCAACGGATTCCTTACAATCAAAGGAGGAAGCTGCTTGCAGGGAAAATAAATTAACCGCTCAGAATGGGACGGAAGAACCGTCCCTCCGTCCCACAAAGAACTATTTAAATTCCAGTATCCAGGTTCTAGTCTCCAGTCTCCATAATTATAAACAAAGCCGTGTAGATATTGTTGCATACACGGCTTTGTTATCAGGTAAAATATTATTCGAGTTTGAGTATATTGTAATGCATTAAACAGCGTTGTGAACAAAAGATACAATACTGGCTATTGGTATGTCAGTTACAGAACCAACGGTATAGACAGGGTATCCATCCCACCCGCCTGCTGTTTGTGCACCTAAAACACCAGCTGGTGCAACTGGTCCTGGAGCATAGCCTCCGCCATAACCGCCGCCTGATCCGCCGCCGTAGCCATAACCTACATTGAAGCCTGTACAGGCATTACCTAGTGCGCAGCCTGGGGGTGGACCTATTCTGGTGATAAGTCTTACAAAGCAGTTGTTTACCGCAAGGACAACTCCGGTAAAGCCAGCTCCAGATTGACCTCCGCTTGACGTAAAAATTGTAACCGTTTCACCAATATAGTTGGCCAGTAAAGCAGCGAAATTATTTGCCAGGGCTGCTCCACCATAACCTCCTCCAAATCCGTCCATCATAGTCCCTCCTTCTTGGATAAATTCAGGATTAAATCCTTATACATATTATGTTAATTCTAATAAACGTGATACAACGGGAGAAGGATTTTTGTCAATATAGTTATGCTTTTAGTAAGGGGAAACCGCGGGAGTAAATTCCCGCGGTTTGTCTGTATTCCTCTTTTTAGTCCTATGACTGAAATATTAAACAGCGTTGTGGACGAAGGATACAATACTGGCTATAGGTATATCGGTCACTGAGCCAACGGTATAGACAGGGTATCCATCCCATCCGCCTGCTGTCTGGGCACTGAGTTCACTGGCTGGAGCAGTAGGTCCGTATCCTCCGGCTAAGCCCCCAAATCCGGCGGAGAAACCACCATAACCTGAGCCATAACCTGCACCGTAACCGCCGCCAGCTCCGCCGCCGTAGCCGTAACCTACGTTGAATCCTGTGCAGGCGTTACCCAACATGCAGCCGGGAGGTGGCCCAACTCTGGTAATAAGCCTTACAAAGCATTCGTTGACCGCCAGAACAACTCCGGTAAACCCAGAACCTGACTGACCGCCGCTTGCTGTAAATATGGTAACTGTTTCGCCGATATAATTGGCTAACAAGGCAGCGAAATTACTACCTGTAAAAGTACCAGCACCATCCATAATTATCCCTCCTTAAGGAATAGATTTAGGAATCAATCCTGATACCATATTATGTTAATATTGGCCAGCACGTTACTGTATTCGGAACAATGATTGAGCCTGATATATTTGTGTTTACTGAAGCAGAGGTAAGCGGTGTTAAAAGCATGCATAAAAGCCATGTATTAGTATACATGGCTTTTGCAGTAAAACGATATAAGAGTAAATGCCTGAATTAAACAGCGTTGTGGACGAAGGATACAATACTGGCTATAGGTATATCAGTTACAGAACCAACAGTATATACGGGATATCCATTCCATCCACCTGCAGTCTGAGCACCAACCTCACTAGCAGGAGCAATCGGTCCCTGAGAATAGCCTCCGCCATAACCGGCTCCATATCCTGTACCGCAGAGGCTGGTACAGAAGCCGCCACCGCCGCCGCACAGGCCTCTGCAGAAACCGCCGTAGCCGCCGTAGCCGCCATAGCCGCCATAGCCGCCACCGTAACCGTAACCATAGCCTACATTAAAACCTGTGCAGGCATTACCCAGAGAGCATCCAGGGGGTGGCCCAATTCTGGTAATTAGTCTTACAAAGCACTCATTGACTGCCAGGACAACCCCGGTAAACCCAGAACCTGATTGTCCTCCACTTGCAGTAAATATGGTAACTGTTTCACCAATATAGTTGGCCAGTAGGGCAGCAAAATTTCCTCCTGTAAATGTTGAAGCACCAGCTCCATCCATAATTTTCCCTCCTTATATGTTGATAAAAAGAAATTTGTTTTACATATTATGTTAAGGGGCAATCAGAAGTTACAGTTTAAGGTTAATTTACTGAAAACGGCAGAAAGCTTCTGAGTTGGCAGCTATATTCACTACTGTATGTGTGTTGTAACAGAAACCAGATTCCAATAATAAGATAAGGAAGAGTTGTTGTATAAATATTCATCAAGGTGGTGAATGGTATATGTTTTGGAAGCGAAGGAAAAATAGCAGTTCAAAAAGTGCTGACAGGAAAAGTAAGGAGGCGCCATTGTCCCGGAAGAACGGATTTACCCGAAAAGCTGAGAAAGAAGAAAGAATGATTCCCGGAGATACCTCAATTGAAGGAAATATTTCTCGAAATACATACCACAGTAAAACTAGGTTTGATGAACACATGGGTAGATACATTGGGGAGACGGTAACCATATTTGTAAAAAGCGGTGGTATATCGGGGTTGGGTTTTACCGGGATACTGATGCGAGTAAATGATGGATATATCCAGCTCCTAACCGGAATCGGGACTGAACCTGCTTGCGTACTTGGAAACACTTGTAGACACTACTTAATGGACAAAAGCTATCTTGGCAGACAATTTAGTTATAAACTAACGCATCAATCTGGATGCTGTATAGATAATTCGCTAGGGTCAGTTACATATATACCAGTTTTTTGGATAGCTGCTTTTGTACATAACGGTGTCTAGACATATTATATAAGCAATTAAATTGTAACACATTTTAATTGGTATACATATTCTAAGATTAGAAAAGAAAAAGGGGGTAGTAATAATGGCAGACGGATGTGGATTCGGTTTTGGAGGTTTTGATAACTGTTGTCTCATAATATTAATAATATTAATATTATGCTTCTGCTGCAACGGTTTCGGCGGTTTCGGTCCATTTGGCGGCCCATGTAGAGACTAGTGTCATACAGCTGGCACAAAACTTTACAACTGACCTAATATGAACAACAAGCAGTCTCCGCAATTAAACGGAGGCTGTTTGCTGTTCATATAGAACAATTTGCTCTGGAATCTTAATTTGTTTTGAGATTTTCATTTCATGCTGAGCACATTTGATGTGATTTAACATAACATGATATCAGCAGTGTATATGAAAGGAGAGATTGGCATGTCAGGAGGATTTGTAAGCCCATTCTTCAAGTTTGATGATTGTCTGTGTATTATCCTATTAATACTGATAATATGCTGCTGCTGCAGTGGGCCATTTATCTGCAGGGACTGATTTTTGACAAATAACGTTCATATCCCGCAATATTAAAGTAAAAACCTCCCCGGAAATTCCTGGGGGAGGTTTTTACTTTAAATACAATCTGAAATGCAGTAGGTTCACTGAATATCTGAGTAATATGTAAGGTGAGGGCGGAGGATTATACCCCCACCATAACTTGAAGGTTAGTACATTCCTCCGTATCCACCGTAACCGCCAGCTCCGCCAAAACCTGCACCACCATAGCCGCCGAATCCGCCATAAGTGCCAAAACCGCCGCCGTAAGTGCCGAGTGGGCTGTAGCCGTATCCATAACCAGGATAACCACCATAGGCTCCATAACCTGTGCCACCTATACCACCTGCACCAGCGTAGCCCCCATATCCACTATATCCGCCATAACCACCGCAGCCATAGCAGTATGGGTTGTAGTTATATCCGTAGTAGTAACCATACCTTGAAGTTGAATCGTTATTCATAATTTCACCTCCTATGTTTACATAATACATATATTATGCATGGCTGGGTTTAACAGTGCTTGTACGGGTAAGCATCGAAGTAGAAATGCAGACGCAATTCAGGTTGCCAGAAGAACAAAGCAGCAAAAAGTCAACATCTGTAATAAAAATATTCATGTTAAGAATAATTAGAATTACGATGGGAAACATAATAATAGATTTGAACGGGGAGGTAACTTATAATGACAGGGTTTTTAATTAAACTGATTATGTGTCCATTAATACTGTATTTGACAGATTATATATCTCCGGCCGTAAACTATGGCTCGGTCTACCAGCCGCTGATACTTGGACTGATTCTTGCGGTAGCGGCCCATCTACTGGAAGTATACCTACTTGAGAAGGGAACACTATGGGTAAGTACACTGGCTGATTTTGTAGCAGCGTCATTCATAGTATATTTCGGGACACTTCTGCTACCTGAAGCCAGTATTACTTTCGGTGGTGCACTGCTGGCCGCAGGGCTGCTGACAGTGGCGGAGTACTATCTGCACCTTTATCTGATAAGAACCGGGAAGACCCAGAAGTCAGGGTAGCTATCCAATTATCTATTTAAAAGTAATGCTCCTCCGTATAAGAGCTGCATAGGGCGGCCTAAAAACGGAGGAGTGTATTTTTTTCAACTGAAACCCATAGTTTTAATACATCAGTCAGCACAAGTTTTTCCACTTTGAGCCTATACTCGTTGTTATTTAAGCGGAAAATCCTCTTGTCAATAACTGTTTCTACAAGGACAATATCTATTTCTTTTATTTCCTGTCCCAACAGTTGGTCATATTTATCCTTTATATGCTTGGCCAGTGCTACCTTTTCGATTTCATCACCTTCAAACATCAGGTTTACCTCAACATCCTTAAGGACAAACTTATTCTTGTTGATGGATTCTTCCAGCCTTTCAAGCTGAACGTTCCTATCCTCTATAACCGACTCCAGGTAGTTTATTTTCTGAAGATAATTGTCAATGCGGTAACTGACCACTGCACTTATACACGAGGCACCTGCAAGAAACCCGGTGAGTATACCAGTCAGCAAACATAGGAGGGGTCTGACGTTTATTCCTTTTATCTTAACCATGTATCCCCGCACCTTTCAATCATCTTGATAAAACTACATCCAAGATTTGCACCAAGGAGGGCAACCAGGACAAGGGCAACCTGTTTAACTATAGATTTTAGTTCGCCTTTAAAAAGACCGTCATCAAGAATCTCGAAAGAAGAAAAGGTGCCCCCCAAGGCAATTGCCACTGCCCATATTTTTATCGAACCCCCGATGTCAATCATTGTTTTCAGCGGAGGATGGTTATTGATTAATGCACCTATACCAGCAAATATACTTGCTCCTACGATAACACCGAATGACATAAGAAGATTGTAAATGACACTGCTGAAGAATGTTGTCATATAAAACACCAGGGCAGTGATATGGTATTAATAATAAATATGAGAGTATATGGACTTTTATTACGAATAGAGACTTTTCAACTATCCGTGGCGCACGGTATCGAACCTAAAAGAAAGAGGTGGTTCAGACTGAACCACCTCATAACCTAGGACTTAACAACCTCAATGGTTGCACCTGCATCCCTGAATGCGTCGATAAGTGACGACAACTTTGAATCGTTGGGACAGCCTTTAATGAATGGCAGGCTGATAATCAGGCAAATACCAGTTGGAGAGGAGACTTCAATGAGGCCCAGGAGGTTTATCTCCGCTCCAGGAGGAATAAATAAGCGCAGAATTGTTCCTTTTCCTGATTTACATGAGGGCTCATGCTTTTTACACTTATCGTCTTTATCGTGGTCATGCTTATAGCTCATAAATACTCACCTCCTTTTTATGTCTATATGGTATGGTATTCATAACAAAGAGAGGAAGTTACATAATAACTAAACATAATTAAATTCATAAATTTCTTAGTTTTATGTATTAGGCTGTGGATACTGAAAATATTGAATTGAAGTGCTGCATGCTGAGTGTAATGCAAAAAGCTGCAAGAAATATATTATATTATGTTTACAGCTTAAAAAAAGGTGAAGGAAAAAGAGGTGTTTTATAGAATTCTATAAGTAACAAGCAAAAGTAATATAAATATGGAGAAACTTAGATGTAATTTAATGTAATTGTACCTGCACTTTCTTAGTATTATAATAATTGTAGAGATGTAGAATCTCAATCTGCCTTTATTCAGATTTTCCGGAATAATAACCGGCGGTAGTCAACCAAAAAAGGGGGATAAAATGGCCGAAAAAAAGTTGAAGATACTGTTTGTCTCAGCCGAAGTTGCTCCGTTTGCCAAAACCGGAGGTTTGGCGGATGTAGCAGGGTCACTTCCGCGTGCGCTGGCAGCCAGGGGACATGATGTCAGAATAGTTATGCCCAGATACCGCAAAGTCAGTGAAGAACTTGCATACGCTGCAGATTTTCCGGTGTTGATGGAACGCAGGAAAGAGACATGTATTGTTAGAAAGTCTGAGCTGCCATCAAACGGCGAGGAGGTGCCGGTCTATTTTATAGACAGCTATCGGTATTTTGACAGGGAGCATATGTACTGCTACTTTGATGATGCAGAGAGGTTTGCATTTCTTGACAAGGCGGTTTTGGAGATGCTTCCAGTAATCGGTTTCAAGCCGGATATAATTCATTGTAACGATTGGCAGTCAGGTCCAATATGCATGATGCTAAAAGAGAAATATTGCAAGGAACCTTTCTATTCCAAGATGGCAACCGTATTCACCGTTCATAACCTCCAGTACCAGGGAAACTTTTCACCGGAAGTCATTAAGTTTTTTGACATGGATGAAAGCTGCCTTACCCCGGAAAAACTTGAGTTTTACGGTAATTTCAGCTTTATGAAGGCCGGATTAAATTATGCTGATATTATCAATACCGTAAGCAATACCTATGCCAAAGAAATACAGACCGAAGAATTTGGGGAGAGATTTGAAGGTTTACTAAGGAAAAGAGCAAAAGACCTCTATGGGATAGTTAATGGAATAGGTTATGAAGAGTTCAATCCTGCTGCCGACACCAGGATATACAGGAATTATGACCGGAACTCTCTTGAAGGTAAGAAATTCAATAAAAATAAACTGCAGAAAGAGATGGGGCTCCCGGTCAGCGATAATCCAGTGATAGGTCTGATTTCCAGGCTGGTAGGTCAGAAGGGGCTTGATCTGATTTGTGAAGGTATTGACAAGATAATGAAGAATGAACTGCAGTTTATTCTCCTTGGTGCAGGTGATGAATACTTTGAGAACCTGTTTAAGGAAATAAAAAAGAAGTACCCGGATAAGGTTGCAATCTATCTGGGGTACAATGCCGATTTGGCGCAGAAGATATACGCCGGCAGCGATATGTTTCTTATGCCGTCCAGGTTTGAGCCCTGCGGTCTCGGTCAGCTCATTAGTCTTAGATATGGTACAATTCCCATAGTGCGCGCAACCGGAGGACTTGCAGATACTATAAAAGAGTTTAACCCGAAGACAGGTGAGGGGAATGGATTCTCTTTTGTTCAGTATTCTTCTAAAGAGTTGGTCAGGACAATACAGAGAGCAGTAAGTTTATACCAGGGCAGTCCGCAAGAGTGGAACAGACTTGTAAAGAAGGCTCTCGAAGCAGACTTTTCATGGGAACGTTCAGCTGGAAAGTATATAGAGATTTATAAAAAGGCAGTGAACAAAGTGTGACCACCTGGGCATACTAAGATATAATATATATTTCTGAAATCCAGGCTGTTGTGCCTGGATTTCTTACAGACAGGTGTGATGGGATGACTGAAAGTGATGTGAAAAAAATTCTAGAGCTGTTGGTAGAAGCCTATCCCGAGGCCCAATGTCCTTTGAGGCACAGGAACCCTTTTGAGCTTTTAATAGCCGTGATTCTATCTGCACAGTGCACCGATAATAGGGTTAACCACATTACTCATAAATTGTTTTCGATAGTAAAAACCCCGCAGGATATTATTGAACTCGGAGAAGAGAGATTGATAGAATTAATTAAGTCCTGCGGACTGTACAGAACAAAAGGGAGAAACATAATTGAGACATGCAGACTGCTGGTGGAAAAACATGATGGCAGAGTTCCCAATACTATGGAAGAACTCACAAGTCTTCCCGGAGTAGGAAGGAAAACTGCCAGCGTGGTTCTCAGCGTTGCATTTGATATTCCTGCAATGCCTGTGGATACCCACGTTTTCAGGGTTGCAAACAGGATAGGGCTTGCAAATGCCGGAGATGTTGCTAAGACCGAAAAGCAATTAATGGAACGTTTTATGCGTGAGAATTGGGGAAGAGTCCATCATTTGCTTATTCATCATGGTCGGCAGGTGTGCCGGGCGCGAAACCCTGAGTGTAGAAAATGTAAAATAAAAGGATATTGTGACTTTACCAATCAGACAAGTTAGTGATATAATGAAGCAGAATAGTTGGATGAAGAAATCTTAAGTGTTTTCCGTTCAATTTAATTTCAAGTAATTTTAATTTAAAGTGGGGTCAAAGTATGGTGCAGTCCAATAAAAACAAATCAACTCAAGTAAAAAAGGCCGCAGGGGCAAATACAAAATTCAATAAAGATGACGTTATATTTGCACTTGACATTGGAACCAGAACTGTTGTTGGAGTGGCCGGTGTAGAAGAGGATAAAAAATTCAAGGTCCTAGCAGCTGAAGTAGTGGAGCATAAAAACAGGGCTATGCTTAACGGTCAGATACATGACATTTCTCTTGTTGCGAATGCAGTTACCGAGATAAAGGAAAGACTTGAGACTAAACTCGGATTTAAGCTGGACAAGGTAGCAATTGCTGCTGCCGGCCGTGTACTGAAGACATATTCTGCAAATATTGATAAGGATATGGATCCCAATAGTGAAATAACGAGGGAAGTTATAAGCAGCCTGGAGCTTGAGGGTATCCAGCTGGCACAATCCAGGCTTGAGTCCGAGCAGGATGGAAGTGACAAGTCTGTGTTTTACTGTGTTGGATACAGTGTTATATCTTACTATATCAATGGTTATGTGATTTCGACCCTGCTGGGTCATAAGGCCGGAAATATTGGTGTGGAAGTACTGGCGACATTCCTTCCGCATGTAGTTATTGACAGCCTTTATACTGTGATGAACAGGGTTGGCCTTGAGGTGGTTAATCTTACTCTTGAGCCCATAGCAGCAATAAATGTCTGTATTCCACCTGACCTGAGACTTTTAAACCTAGCGCTCGTGGATATTGGCGCAGGCACCTCGGATATAGCTATTACGAAGGACGGCGCAGTTATTGCCTATGCGATGGTACCCAAGGCCGGAGATGAAATTACCGAAAAGATTGTTCACCATTATCTGGTGGATTTTAGTACAGCTGAAAAGATTAAAGTTTCATTAAATAATACCGCAGAGGATACTGTGGCTTTTACCGATGTACTTAAAATGAAACGTATAGTTCAGAAAGAGGAAATACTTGGGGTTATCAGGGAAAGCGTGGAGAAGCTTGGAGAAACAATTGCCGATAAGATACTTGAGTATAATCAGAAAGCACCAAATGCTGTCTTCTGTGTTGGAGGAGGAAGCCAGATTGAAGGTCTTACCGAAGTTATAGCCGATAAACTTGGTTTACCGGCCGACAGAGTTGTGGTGAGGGGAAGAGATATAATCCAGTCAGTCAAGTTCTCCGGTAAAAAGCTGGCCGGACCTGAGGCAATTACTCCAATGGGTATAGCTGTTAATTCTATGATATATAAAGATTACGATTTCCTGAGCGTCACTTTAAATGGGAAGAAAATCAGGCTGTTTAATTCAAAGAAGCTTAATGTCGCTGATGCTTTGATACTGGTTGGTTACGATCCTTCGAAGCTTATTGGCAGGTCAGGAAAGAGCCTTACATTTGAATTGAATGGTGAAAGAAGAACAGCCAAAGGTGAATTTGGAAGAGCTGCAGTAATAACGGTTAACGGACAGCAGGCAAGCATGGAAACACCCCTTAAACCTGGGGACAGTATAGACATCGTGCCTGCAGAGGATGGAAGACCAGCAGCACTGACTGTCGGTGAAATTATTGATTTATCAGAGAAGAAAATAACTTATAACAAAATCATCATTGATATAACACCCAAGGTAACGGTGAATGGTGATATAGTTGAAGCTGAAAGGCCTATTTCCAACGGAGATAAGGTTAATTTCACTGCAATTACTACAGCTGCAGATTTCGCGAGGTCAATAGATTTCGATATCAATCAATATAAAGTTGTTGTCAACGGTGAGGAAGTTAGTGGTGACTATATATTAAAGGGCGGAGAAGAGCTTGAGCTGATTGAAGACAGCACTTATACCCATGGCCCGGATTTAGAGGACCTTTATGACTCTGATGAATCCGAATATTTTGAGCCTTTCCTGGATGGCTGTAATCAAAGAAATATTAAAGGCCAGGAAATCGTTCTGGATGGTTCGGGGTTTGATACTGCCAGGAACGCTGATGAAGATAGTAGTTCAATAAGTGTTTCGGTTAATGGTAAAGATGTGGTTATAAACGGTAATAAAAACGAGTATATGTTTATTGATGTATTCAGCTCCATCGACTTTGATATGACAGAAGTAAAGGGCTCGGTAGCTTTAAAATTAAACGGAAAACGTGCGGCTTTTACTGACCAGATTACAAATGGTGATGTCATCGAAATAACATGGGATAACAATTAAGGGTGTGAAACATGTGTCGGAAAGTATAAGAACCGAGAAAGTCTTTACGGTACTAACCTGGCTTTTCGTGAGCATAATTCTTGTATATGCATTGATACTTGATATTCTGGTTAGTCCAAATGCTCACAATTTGTTGGCACATATCTCATTTGCCGGTTTATTTGCTGTTGTGAACGTCATCAGAAAGTATTTAATTGAGCTTGGCGTCAATAGTCTGGATTACTTCTACCTCCGGTCACGCGTGGTTGAAGTTATTCTTATTTGCTTCTCTTTTTTCTACCTGGGTTTTACCTCATGGGTCGGTATCTTTCTTCTTTGCTCGATTTTCGTTATGACGCTTTTGGAAGGAAGGCAGGCTGGACTGCATACGGCAGTGCTCTCAATGGGAATTGCTGTGCTTTTTGCTTTGACAAGCGGAGGCTTTTTACATGAATATCTGATAGAAAGCATAACCTTCCTTTTCTTTCCGGTTGCAGGCTTTGCCGGTTGGTACATAGGGGCTCGGATTCATAAGGAAACGGAAGAGCAGTTTGAGCGCAAACAGAGAGAATTGGTACAGGTGGAAAACGAGAAAAGTGAAGCACTTAGGCTTTCAAGGGAAGTAGAGGAAAAAATCGAGAAAAGCAAGGAAAAGCTGAAAAAGCTTGAAAATATAAATGAGCAGATGAAAGTCAGCCTTGAGAAGTACTATGAGTTTCACCATATAAGCAGCATAATTGGCTCCATCTTTGATGTTAACGGGCTTCTCAAGTTTATTAATGAAACAATTATAGAGATAATTGAAGCTGATTATTCCACCATATTTCTGTTTGAACCAAAAAGAGGTTCACTTGAAATTCAGAATACCAATATCACTAATGAGGAAAACATCAGGAAGCTGAGGACAAGCATCAACAACGATATAGTTTACGACATAATTGAAAACGGAAGCCCTCTGGTTGTTAATGTTGTTGACTCCTCTGATTATGAGTTTGTTAGAGGAAGGGAAGTTAAGTCATTTATCTGTATGCCAATAAGCACAACAAAGAAAAAGTATGGTGTTGTACTTATTGAAAGCACTGAATATAATAGGTTCCATGATGAGAACCAGAAGCTTGTTACTCTCTTGGGACACCAGATGTCAACATCTATTGAAAATCTTGAGTTGTATAAAAGGATGAAAGAGCTTGCAACCACCGATGGATTAACCGGAGTATTCAACAGGTTGTACTTCCAGGAAAGGCTGTCCAAGGAACTGAAAATTGCTCACGAACATGACTACCCTCTTTCTCTGGTTATATTTGATATAGACCATTTTAAGCGTGTTAATGACACATATTCGCACTTGATTGGCGATAGGGTCTTAAAATTGGTTACCTCGGTTGTTAAGAATTCAATCAGAAGGTCTGATATGATTGCGAGGTATGGGGGAGAGGAATTTATAATCCTGTTTCCAAACATGGATATAAAGCGCGCACAGGAGACCTGCGAGATTCTAAGAGAAAAAATCCAGGCCACACACCTTGTAAACCGTGAAGTGAACCTCTCAGTTACGGTAAGTTTTGGAATTGCAAACTTTCCGCATAATGCATACAGCGAAGAAAACCTGGTTAAGGCAGCTGACAGAGCACTTTATGAAGCCAAGGAAGGCGGAAGAAATCAAGTGCGGGTTTCGCAGGAAAAACTGTTCTGATTTACCATTTTTTAAGGTTTAATAATAACAGATATAACGGGAAAAATAATGCCTGCAGGCATTATTTTTCCCGTTTTTATTTTGGATTTATTTATTATATTCAGGGGCAGTATTAATTATTATGTGGTTTTTTAAGAGAAGAAGGGTAATTGACAGTATAGATAAAAAGGTTGAGAAAATTTCAAGGGAAATTGAAGGCATGAAAATTGCAGAGTATGTGGAAATGATTGAGCATCCTAAAAGAATGCTTTGGGTGAATTTTCTTGGCGGGATAGTCAGGGGTGTCGGTATGGCAATAGGTTTTACAATCCTTGGAGCAGTACTACTATATTTGCTTCGGGAAGCAGTAAAGCTGAATCTACCGTTGATAGGGCAGTTTATTGCCGAAGTGGTTAGAATTGTACAGGAAAATTTAAGCCAATAAACAGGAGGTTGTTATGGAACAGGCAGATAAACTCTTTTATGAGAGCTTGCTTTTAAGAGAACGTCAGAGTCTTATGAATACGCTTCGCAAAATGGATGACCACGGAATCGGGAGCCCTGATGAATTTTCTGCAAGAGAGCTTTCATCATATGATAACCATCCCGGTGAACTGGGTACCGAAGTTTTTAATCTTGGCATGAACCAGAATCTGAAGGCAAACGAGTTGTACAATGTCAGGGAGATAGAGAGAGCCCTGAAAAAACTATATAAAGGAAACTATGGTGTATGTGAATTCTGTGGAAAGGACATAAACAAGGAAAGACTTGAAGCCAGACCTCAGGCAAGATTATGTATTGAGTGCCAGAATTCAAGGGATATACAGCTTGACGGACTTATGAGAGGACGGCCTGTAGAAGAGGAAACACTTGCAGCGCCTTTTGACAAGGGTTATCCGGATGAGGCTGATGATAGAGAGTATGAAGGTTTGGACCAGTGGAATGACCTGTTGAAATATGGTTCGGCATCGAGTCCGCAGGATATGGGTAATGGTTATAAGGATTATAAGGAGTTTTATACAAATGAAATTGACAGGCAGGGTATTGTGGATGAGATGGATGATGTGACAAACGAAGAGTATAAGGACCAGCTGCCCGATTAGAAAAAATAAACCCCGCGAAAGCGGGGCAGGAAAAGAAGATGGTTAAGCCAGCAGCCGTGGCATAAATCTTCGTCTGACAAACGGACAAAGCGCCAGATGAAATAGAACTGCCTTTTCAGACAAGGTCTTATTTGACAGAAAACGAAGCAGTTCGGGTGACCTTAGGCGCCGGAGCGCGTCTTGGGCATCCCCAAGTGAAGAGAATAAAGCTGCCCCTTGAGGGTCATTGGTCACTTCAAGGTTTCCACGGCCATCCTTTTTTAGGAAGAAAAGATTCCTTTTCTGCGGAATCCAGTCCATGAATTCGACTGAATATAGAGTGTGCGCCATAGTGTCTACACCTCCCTTGCTTAAAGCGCAGAATACTGCGACCATACGTCCGGTATAAAAATATTGATACCTTTAGAAGTAGTTATGTCTATAATACATTTATATATCTGATTATATTATATACAAAAATCCCGTTATATTGAAAGGAAAAAAAGTCTGACCTGTTAAAGTTTTCTCTTTTTGTATATAATAATACTCAGTTTAGAGAAACAAGGGGTGCTTATATTTGAAGGACATTTTAAAACAGCTGACCGGTTTCAGTGGGCCGCCGGGTCACGAAAAGATGCTCACCGGTTTTATCTCTGACCTTTTCAGCAAATACTGCGATGAAGTGAAGATAGATAAGCTTTACAACGTAATTGGCATCAAAAGGGCCAATAGGGGAAGCGGTACACGCCGAAAGGTTATGGTGGCAGCTCATATAGATGAAATTTCAATGATGGTTTCCGATGTTGACGAAAGAGGTTTTATAAGATTTGCACCTCTCGGAGGTATTGACCCAAGAATACTGCTGGCACAAGAGACGATTATACACGGGAGGAAGCAGGTCTATGGGGTAGTGGGCACCAAGCCCCCTCATCTTATCAGTGACGAGGAAAAGAAAAAGCCTATGGAGATTGACAAGCTGTATATAGATACAGGGATGAGCCGTGACCAGCTGGCCAGTCTGGTTGAGGTAGGGGACACCATTACATTCAAGCATCACTGGACTGAACTCCAGAATGGATTGGTTTCTTCCAAATCACTTGACAACAGGGGAGGAGCAGCTGCTGTGATTGGATTGCTTCAAGAGGCTGACAGACATGGGCATGATATTGATATTGTTTGTGTTGCAACCGTACAGGAAGAAGTTGGACTAAGGGGAGCCGTCACCAGTGCATATGGTATCCAACCGGATACGGCAGTGGTTATTGATGCCTGCCACGGTGATATGCCGGGGCTGGACAGCGATGAAGTCTTCAAATTGGGAAAAGGACCGGCCATTGCTGTTGGGCCCAACA
Source organism: Clostridia bacterium (assembly GCA_041687355.1). Classification (GTDB taxonomy): domain Bacteria; phylum Bacillota; class Clostridia; order Acetivibrionales; family UBA4821; genus JAWLCD01. The sequence continues at coordinate 30,269 of JAWLCD010000005.1, forward strand.
TACATCCTCAGTTAGGTGCGTATCTTAAGCAAATTGCTGTTGAGCAGGGTATTCCTTATCAGGTTGACGTTGAAGCAGGAAATACCGGTACCGATGCATGGGCAATTCAAGTTTCACGTTCAGGCATTCCAACGGTTTTGGTGTCGTTTCCACTCAGGTATATGCATACTACGGTTGAAACAGTCAGCCTTGAGGACTTGGATTACATTTCAAAACTCCTTGCATATTATATAAACAATCTTGGCGGAAAGCTGGAGGAGCTGGCATTATGATTAAGGATTTGACGGCTGTAATGGGAGCATCGGGTGACGAGTACGATATAAGGGAAGAAATCAGGAAGCATATCAATAATGACACTTACGTGGTCACAACCGATTCAATCGGCAGCCTTTATGCAGTAAGGAAAGCTACCAAATCGGAGAAAAAGATAATGGTTACTGCTCATATGGATGAGCTTGGATTCATGGTTACTTCAGTTACCGATTCAGGCATGCTGAAAATCAAAGCGCTGGGAGGCTTTGATGATAGGGTTCTTCCTTCAAAGAGCGTTAGAGTTGGGAAAAATAAAATCCCAGGAGTGGTTGGGCTCAAACCTGTACACCTGCAGGAGGGTGACGAGAAGAAGCAGAATGCAAAAATGAAACAGCTGCTTGTGGATATTGGATGTTTCAACAAAGAAGAGGCAGAGAAGCTTGTCAGTCCGGGTGACTATGTATATTATGAGAGTGAATTTGTCGACATGGGAAACGGGATTATCAAGTCAAAGGCTCTGGACAACAGAACTGGATGCGGAGTATTGATTGAGGTTCTAAAGGAAGAATTCGATTTTACTCTGCAAGGATGCTTTACTGTTCAGGAAGAAGTCGGGTTAAGGGGAGCAGGTATTGCGGCCTACAACCTGAAGCCTGATATTGCACTTGTGCTGGAAGGCACAACATGCTCAGATGTGCCCGGGGAAGAGGAACACAAAGTGGTTACCAGACTTGGGCAGGGGCCTGCAGTTTCCATAATAGACAGGTACTCATACTCGAACAGGAGGCTTGTAGACCTTATACTGGAGACGGCAAAAGATAATAATATTAAAGTTCAAATCCGTGAAGGTGTTGGCGGAGGCAATGACTCAGGGAAAATACAGACCTCGCTCGAGGGTATTCCAACAGCCATGATAGCTATACCCTGCAGATACATACATTCACCCAGCTCGGTTATGAGTATGGATGATTTTGATAATACGGTCAGGCTTGTAAAGGCCGTTTTAAGAAGATTGGAGAATGAAAAAGAGCTTAATCTGAGTGGAGGTAAGTTATGATTGAATTGATTAGAAAGCTGACTGACGTTAATGGTGTTTCGGGAAATGAGGAGGCTGCAGCTGCCCTAATTGCCGATGAGATGAAGCCTTACGTTGATGAAATAAGGACCGATACCCTTGGGAATCTAATATGTGTCAAAAAAGGCAAGGGTAAAAGAATAATGCTTGCTGCACACATGGATGAGATAGGTATTATTGTTACACATATTGATGATAAAGGCTTTTTGAGGTTCACAGGCCTTGGTGGGATTAATCACTTCTATTCACTGTATCAAAAAGTGGCATTTACCAACGGGACCATTGGAGTAATTGGACATGAGGAGGAGCCTGGTGAACTCAAAGACCTCATGCTTGATAAAATGTACATTGATATTGGAGCAGGCTCCAGGGAAGAAGCTGTTAAGAAAGTAAAGGTGGGAGATGCTGCAGCATTTATAGGTAGCTTTGCTGTAAACGGCGATATGGTTGTGTCCAAGGCACTGGACGACCGCTCGGGATGTGCGGTCCTCATAGAGACTGCCAGACAGGTTGGAGACTGTGAAAATGAGATTTATTTTGTTTTTACAACGCAGGAAGAGCTGGGGCTGCGCGGAGCAAAGCCGGCGGCATACGCAGTTGAGCCGGAGATGGCCATAGTGGTTGATGTTTCTGGAGCCGGCGATACACCCAAGGCAAAAACGCTTCCGGTGAAGTGCGGAGACGGACCTGCAATAAAGGTTATGGATAAATCGGCCGTTAGCCATCCTGAAGTCAAGCAGCTGCTGGTTGAAACGGCAAAGAAGATAGGTATACCTTACCAATTCAAGGTTGCAGCAGCAGGCGGTACCGATGCAGGTGTTATATCGGTTTCAAGGGGTGGTGTACCTACTGCAATGCTGGCCATACCATGCAGGTACATTCACAGTCCTGCAGAAATGGTGAATATAAACGATATGGCTAATGCGGCAAAATTGCTTGCTGAGGCTGTAAAAAATGCTTGAAAGGGTCTTACCCTCCTTATCCGATGACTACCGCCGCTAAGACTCTCCTCTTCTTCAAGTGGGAGACAAGCGGCGCTACGTCCCTGGATAACGGATTCTAAGATTCAGATGGAGATAAAACTCCACCTGAATCTTAGAATCCTGTTTATAGATAAATATAAATATATATAGTAAAATATAATAGCAGTAGAATATAGACTTGGAGGGTTATTTATGATTTTGTCACGGAAAGCTCAGATGATAAGCCCTTCGCCAACACTTGCCATAGATGCCAAGGCAAAAAAGATGGCGACGGAAGGCATTAATGTTATTGGGTTCGGCACTGGAGAGCCTGACTTTGATACACCTCTGCATATTAAAGAAGCAGCAGTGAAGGCTATAAACGATGGATTTACGAAATACACTCCAGCATCCGGAATTCTACAGCTAAGAGAAGCAATCTGCCGGAAGTTCAAGACCGATAACGGACTGGATTATACACCAGCTCAGATTGTAGTAAGTAATGGGGCAAAGCACTCGCTGACCAATGTGTTTCAGGCTATACTGAACCCTGGAGACGAGGTGATTCTGCCTGTGCCATATTGGGTGAGTTATCCGGAGATGATTAAACTTGCCGACGGTGTTACGGTATTTCTCGATACAAAAGAAGAGAATAGCTTCAAGTTTTCAGTAGATGAGCTTTTAAGCAAGGTTACGCCCAGGACAAAAGCTTTGGTACTGAACAGTCCAGGCAATCCGACCGGTATGATTTATTCAAAGGAAGAGCTTGCTAGGATTGCTGAAGCTGCTGTAGAAAAGAAATTCTTTGTGATATCGGATGAAGTCTATGAAGAGTTTATATACGGAGAGACACCGCATATAAGTATAGCATCGCTGGGTGACCAAATAAAGGAACTTACAATAGTAGTAAATGCTGTGTCCAAGACTTACGCCATGACGGGTTGGAGAATTGGATATTCAGCCAGCAGTCTGGAGATAGCCAGGTTAATGGCTAATATTCAGAGTAATGCAACATCCAATCCAAATTCCATTGCTCAGAAGGCTGCACTTGCTGCTATATCCGACTCCAAGGATGAAGTGTACAGGATGCGTTCGGAGTTTGAGAAGAGAAGGAACTATATGGTGGACAGAATCAATTCAGTACAGGGGCTGTCATGCAGGAAGCCAGATGGGGCATTCTATGTTATGATGAACATTTCACAGCTTCTTGGAAAATCGCATAACTCGAAGGAGTTCAAAAATTCCGACCAGTTTGCTGAAGCTCTTCTTGAAACTGCAAATGTTGCGCTTGTGCCTGGCTCAGGGTTTGGGGCAGATAATTATGTGAGGCTGTCATATGCTACTTCTATGGAAAACATTGTTGAAGGATTGAACAGGATAGAAAAATTTACTGCAGAAATCAGGTAGAAAGGGAGTCTTAGATGAGAAACACATATGAAAGTCCGCTTGGTTCAAGGTATGCCAGCAGGGAAATGCTTGAGCTTTTCTCACCCGATAAGAAATTCAGGACATGGAGAAGACTGTGGATTGCTCTTGCAGAGGCCGAAAAGGAACTCGGACTGGATATTACCGACGAACAGATTGAACAGATGAAGGAATACAAAGATGACATCAACTATGAGACTGCTGAGAGGAAGGAGAAGGAACTGCGTCATGATGTAATGGCACATATTCATGCTTACGGTGAACAATGCCCGAAGGCGCGCGCAATTATTCATCTTGGCGCAACGTCATGCTACGTCGGAGATAATACCGACATAATCATCATGACCGAGGCACTGAACCTGCTGAGGAGCAAACTGGTCAATGTTATTGCAAATCTCATGGAGTTTGCGCTGAAATACAAAGATATGCCTACACTCGGGTTTACCCACCTTCAGCCTGCTCAGCTCACAACAGTTGGAAAAAGGGCAACCCTGTGGATTCAGGAACTTCTTATGGATATGGAGGACCTTGAATTCACCCTTCAGAATATGAAGCTGCTCGGCTCAAAGGGTACAACGGGAACACAGGCTAGTTTCCTGGCACTGTTTGACGGAGACCACGAAAAAGTAAGGAAACTGGAAAAGATTATTGCCGCAAAAATGGGTTTTGCAGAAGCCTTTCCTGTATCGGGACAAACATACCCCAGGAAGCTTGACAGCAGAGTATATAACGTGCTGAGCGGGATTGCGCAGAGCGCATACAAGTTCAGCAACGATATAAGGATTCTGCAGAGCATGAAGGAGATAGAAGAGCCGTTTGAGGAAAAACAGGTGGGCTCATCTGCAATGGCGTATAAAAGAAACCCCATGAGAAGCGAGAGGATTGGGGCTCTTGCAAGGTATGTCATTATAAATGTCCTTAATCCTGCCTTTACTGCCGGAACACAGTGGTTTGAGAGGACGCTGGACGACTCGGCAAACAAGAGACTGACAATATCCGAGGGATTCTTGGCCATCGATGCCATACTGAATATCTATATGAATGTGTCGTCCGGACTTGTGGTTTATCCCAATGTAATCAACCAGCACGTACAGAATGAACTTCCCTTTATGGCAACCGAAAATATTCTTATGGAAGCTGTAAAAAAGGGAGGGGATAGACAGGAGCTGCATGAGAAGATAAGGGTGTACTCAATGGAGGCGGGAAGACGCGTAAAAGAAGACGGCAAAGAAAATGACCTTATTGAAAGAATTGCGGCCGACCCGGCCTTTAAGCTGAGCCTTGAAGAGATTAAAGGTGTGCTCCGGCCGTCGAATTATATCGGAAGGGCGCCTGAGCAGGTAGAAGAATTTTTCGACAAACATGTAAAACATATCCTTGAGAAAAACCGCAATACCTTGGGAATCAAGGCACAGCTCCATGTCTAGGACTGCAGTCCTATTTTAGGTTTTATTGAAGGAATTCAGAGAAATGTATCGAAATATATTTATAGTAAGATAAATTCCTGGAGGCAGGGCTAGTCCCATCTGAGGCTGAAGTTTCAAATGCCTAACCTGCCTGGCGGTAGTAGGGAAGCGGCTTAGACCGCTTTCTTCTTTTTTAGGGATACTTAATCCATCCAAAAACCGTGACAGGGGACGGTTCTCTGTCACGGTTAATTTTTTTACAGTAAATATAGTTAATTGGACTGGATTTGTATAGGGAACTATTATATAATTAGAAAACTAGTATTAATAAATTAAGATTGTTTTTGTTTTAGGGAGATATGAAGTTCCAATGAAGGGTACCAGTTACCGGTTCAGGACGTGGTGTAGCAATTACACTAAAAGGAGGGGTTGTCATTGGCACGTCGCAAAAAGGTTTGTAAGCTTTGCGGTCAGCCGGAGGAGGAAAACAAGAGGATAGTTGTAAAGATACCCGTTGGGTTAGTATGTTCCATCTGTCTTGGGAAGGGATGCTTAGCATTGGCGGATGAATATGACCAATCTGAAGCAATTCCGTTTGGTATTAGCGAAGGGGAAGTAATCAGGGCACTTGACCGTTATGTCGTAGGACAGACTGAGGCAAAAGAGGTTCTGGCATCTGAAGCAGTGATGCATCTCAGCAGGATAATGAGCGGGGATTCAAATATAGCAAAAAACAATGTCCTGATGCTCGGGCCGACCGGGTGCGGCAAAACACTGCTTGCTAAAACACTTGCCCAACTGCTTGGACTGCCCTATACAATTGCAGACATGTCTGCTTTCTCACAATCGGGCTATATAGGCGACAGCGTAGCCAGTATATTGTACCGGCTTGCCGATTCTGCCGCCTGGGACCTGGAAAGAGCTGAGATGGGAATAATTATTCTTGATGAAATCGATAAGATCGCAGCCAGGAAATCGAAGTCTGAACTTGACATTAAGGGCTCGGGTGTGCAGTATGAACTCCTTAAAATGCTTGATGGTACGGTGATTGACTGTGATGGTGGACATTGGAACGAACCTTTGACAATTGATACCTCCAATATTTTGTTTATCTGCTGTGGGGCATTCACCGGCCTTGCCGACATAATTGAGAAACGTGTAAAGCCTAAGCGAATAGGGTTCGGTGCCGAAGTAAGGCCAAAATCATCAGACAATTCGGATTTGCTTTCTCGGGTTATTCCGGAGGACCTGGTGAAATACGGATTTATTGATGAGTTTGCGGGAAGGCTGCAGCTTCCGGTTGCACTTAAAGCCCTGGACAGGGAACAATACAGGGCAGCGCTCATGCAGCCGGACAATTCAATTATCAAGCAGTATCAGTCATACTACGAGACAAAAGGTATTAAACTGCATTTTGAAAAAGGTGCAATTGAAGCTATTGTTGATAAAGCACTTAGCCTGAAGACTGGAGCAAGATCCTTAGAGCAGATAATGTCAAAGGCAATGATAAAGGTAAATGTGAATGTCGGAAAACACAAAAGAGTAGAGAAATGCACCGTCACAAGGGAAGTAATACTTGAGAGCAAGGAACCCAAAATTATCGAGGACAAGACAAAGAAAAAGAAAAAGCATTATGTTGAGGCACATGGATAGTTGTAATGAAGCAGGGGAATTTCCTTTTGGGAATTCCCTTCTTTTTTTATTTACAGTATATTAATGTGAGTATACAATCGTTTAGTAAGGATGCCGGTTAGTTTTTCTGGATGCGGGGTGGTTTAAAATTATAACGGGAGTCTGCAGAATAGTAATCAGTATTGATTGGTCTAAGTCACTTAAGGATAAGAGAACGGTAGTTAAGAGCCTTGTGGATAGGATAAAGGCAAGATATAATGCTTCTGCAGCCGAGGTTGCCGAGCAGGATAATCTGATTACTGGGGTACTGGGAGTATCAGTAGTAAGTAATGATTCAAAGCTTATAAACAGTACCTTGGATAAGATAATCAACCTGGTTGACAAGCATACAGAGGCCGAGATTGTCAAAGTGGACAGGGAGATACTGTATTTTGAGTAGGCAGTTATTTATATATATATTGATGAAGTAAAGATGTTGTGGTAATATATTAAGGCAACGGGGCATTAGCGCAGCTGGGAGCGCGTTTGACTGGCAGTCAAAAGGTCAGGGGTTCAAATCCCCTATGCTCCACCAGATTCCAAAGGCTTGCTTGAAAGAGCAGGCCTTCTATTTTTACTTATGCGGAAGGAATTTCAGTAAATATGTGGAATATTAGAATATAGAGCACAATTATACACCAAATCAATGAATCTAATAATATTTTTTTCAAACCTTTAACTGGATTATACTAAAAAATATTATATATTATATATAAGGGGGAATTTTATTGGCCGATTATATCTATGCAGGATTATGGAGGCGACTTCTAGCAGCGCTGATTGACTGTATAATTATCTGCATCACTATTCTTATTGTGAAAGCCATAACAGCTGTTTTACCAGTGGCTATTTTATTGGCTGCCGGTGAAGATGCAGGGAATCAATTCCTTAAGTTGACGTACGATTCAATACAGTTCTTTGATATGATTTCACCCATAATTATTACCTGGCTTTATTCAGCATTGTTCGAAAGCTTAAAGACTCAAGCTACCATAGGTAAACTAGCGTTAAGACTCAAAGTAACAGACTTAAATGGAAGCAGGATTTCATTCTTAAGGGCAAGCCTAAGGTATCTTGGAAAAATCCTGTCTGCACTTATTCTATTTGTGGGCTTCATAATTATTGCGTTTACAAAGAATAAACAGGGTTTACATGATATGATTTCTGGGACATATGTTATTAAGAATCAGGGATAAGGCTACAGTGCATGGTTTGAACTGAATCATATAGTAATAGAGGTGAGGTTATGGGATGGAAGGGCACGGTACGGAGCCTGGGAGCATTGGCAAAAAGGTTGGAACGTGAAGCACGGAGAAGGAAGAGAGAACTTGAGAAAAAACAAAAAGAACTGGCTCAGATGCAAGAACGTGAGAGAGCGGCATATGAAGTCGAGGTGTACCAGAATCACATTGATGTCTTAAAATCGTTACATAAGGACTGCAGTCATCCGGTTGATTGGTTGGGACTAAGTAAAATATCACCGCCCGAAGAACCAAAATATTCAGATGCAAACGAAAAGATTGCTCAGGAGGCGTTGGATAATTACTCACCTTCATTTCTTGATAAGGTTTTCAGACTCAGTAAAATAAAGAAAAAAACGCTTATGGATAATATTCTGAAGGCAAAACAGAAGGACGAGGAAGAGTACCGGGAAGCTCACAGAAAGTACATGGAAGAATCTGAACATTGTAGAACAATTATTGAAATTGCTGATAGGGTTCTCAAAGGTGAACCTGGAGCATATATAGAAGCAGTAAATGAGATGGAACCATTTGAAGAGATTAAAGAGCTTGGGGCTGGTATTAACTTCAAAGTTATAGACAGCAGGACAGTATGTGTAACTATTCATGTTAACAGTGACAACATAATTCCCGGAGAAGAAAAAAGGGTATTAAAGTCCGGAAAACTTTCTGTAAAGCAAATGCCCGACGTTAAGTTCAATGAGCTATACCAGGACTATGTATGCAGTACTGTGCTGAGGGCAGCCCGTGAGGTTCTTGCGCTGCTTCCTGTCAGTGAAGTAATTGTAAATGCATCAGCCAGGATGTTGAACCCAAGGACAGGCCTTAAAGAAGATGCGATAATACTTTCAGCGCTAATGCAAAGAGAGGCTCTTGACCGTCTTAATATGGAGCAGCTTGACCCTTCGGAATCAATGTCCAACTTTAATCATAGGATGAAATTCAGAAAGAATGCCGGCTTTGGTTCAGTTGAGCCTATAGGTACGAAGGAGTTATCAGGAATATAGAAAAATAAAAAATTATGGAGGTTGCAAAAATGGATCACGTAGTGTATGTTGACCACAAAGAAAAGGAAATGGATAAATTGCTGAGTAAGAAGCAAACCATGATTATTAGAGGAGCAGCCGGTAGAAAGCTGCCTCATGGAAGAGTAAATAAAGGTGACTCTGTTTACTTCATTAATAATAATGGCGAAGGAATAGTGAAAGCGGTTGGAAAAGTGAAGAGTGTTTATAATTCCGAAAAGATGACTGAAGAAGAGTCTAAAAGCCTTGTGAACGAAAACATGTCCAAATTGCAGCTGTCGGAAAAGCAGTTCTCCAGGTGGGCAGGCAAGAGATACCTAGTACTGGTTGAAGTTGAAGATGTTAAAGAGATTGAACCGTTCAATTTAGACAAAAGCAAGTATGGCAATATGGATGATTGGCTTCTGGTTGAAGATATCAATAATGCAAAAGAAAAGTAGTTTATTCCTGTTTTAGATTGATATATTAAATTCAATAAAAAGGAGAGAGTAAATGGTGGGACTGTCTAATGTATTTATCTTCATAGTACTTGCAGTACTATGTCTGCTTGCAGTTGGAGTTCTGGTTTCAAGAGCCATGAAATTCAGGAGTTCTATTGAAATAATGGTTCTAGGGATTGGAATAATCCTGACCGGTGGAATAGTAGCTGCTGACCCAAGCTCAAACCTGGGCGGGGTTGAATACCTGTTTGTGTTATTAGGTTTATCATTTGTAATAGGTGGCTTTGCTAAGAAAGACAGCTAAACTTAACAAAAGAGGTTTTCAAGTGATTATAAAAAAAGTCAAAGAAAAACTATTTTTAATTGCCATAGTATTGGTAGTACTATTATTGTACACATTTTTGCATGAAGGTGGCCACGCAATTGTTGGAGTACTGGGAGGAGCAAAGATTACTCAGTTCAGTGTCAACTTTTTTAACCTGAGTGCCCATGTCAGCTTTGACGGCTACGATAAAATCAGTGGGATACCGTTAGCACTAATTCATATTGCAGGCTGGTATATTCCATTTGCAGTTTGGTTTATAATAATGCTGCTGACGAAGAAGACCAATAACCAAAGGTTTGAGTATGCAAAATTTATTGCCAGTATCTGTATAATAGGCAGCACGCTTCCCTGGGTTGTACTTTCGTTCTTATATGGAATGAATATTTATGTACAGGATGATGTAACAAAATTCTTATTAACAAACAATATTAATGGATATGCAAGTGCTGCTGTTTTTTTGATAATTGTTTTATTATCCTTTTTATTCATGCTAGACAGAATAGAAGTGGAAGCACTGAAATCCTTTTTAGGGGCGAAGTTCCAGAAGGGGAAATGGAATTATAACTCTTTACTTAGACCGGTTATAGTGATAGTTTGTCTGGTATTCTTTGCAAATGCTTTTTTATTGTACTGGCAGGGCAGCAGCAGTCGCCAGGTCGTCAATACTGATTTGAAAACATTTGAAACTGACCGGATGCTGCTTCATAGGTTTAATATTGGAAGTGACAATACAGAGATTAAGCTTACTTTAATAAACTACAAGCTGCAGGATTTTGAACTAAAATTGAAAGATGATAGTACTGAGACTATACTTTTAGCTGGAAAAGGACTATGGGGTGACAGCCTTATTCAATCTTACAGGCTGAGCAGGGGAAATTATGAGCTGCTAATCCGGAATAAAGGTGGGAAGGGTAGGTTAAGAGTATTCCAGTCTGAATACGGTCAAACATTTTTTGATTCCGGAGAAAGCCTGCAGGAGGTAAATAAATATAAATAGTGCAGAAGCCAAGAATTTCACGTCAATTAAATTTGTATTCTGACAATAATGTTATTTTAGGAGGAGTGCGAAGTGAAACAAAATAAAATCATAATTTCTATCATGGTTATCTGTATAATAGTATTATCAGGCTTTGCATGCATTAAGGGAATTGAATCCGGACTGAAACAGGATACATTTACTTATTTAACTATCAGAGGAGAAATTGTTGAATACCAGAGTGAAGGTATTTATCAATATAACCCTAGAGGGTTTGTTGCTGAAGGATTGGGTTGGGACGTAGTGACTTTAATATTCGGTATACCGGCTCTATTGGTTTCCTTAATATTCTTTAACAGGGGCTCACTCAGAGGAGGGATAGTATTGTCAGGTATACTGGCCTACTTTTTTTATCAATACCTTCTGTATGTAACCGGTTGGGCGTATAATAATCTTTTTCTTATTTATACTTTTTTGTACTCAGTGAGTGCTATTACTGTAATACTTGTGGTTAAATCAATAGGAATAAATAATCTGGCTGGAAGTATCAAAGAGAAAAGTCCAAGGATAAGCCTGGCAGTATTTATGTTTTTTATAGCTGGTTTCCTATCCTTTATGTGGCTAGGTCAGATAGTACCCTCTTTGATTCAGGGACAGCCTCCAGCAATGTTAAAAGGGCTTTATACTTTGGTAGTTCAGGCGTTCGACCTTGGAATTCTCGTTCCTTTTGCTGTTTTTTCAGGAATATTCCTGCTAAAGCGAAACGCATGGGGATATGTAATGGCATCGGTTGGTATAGTTAAGCTGTGTATGATGGCACTGGCCATCATTGCAATGGTAAGTGTGCGCTCAGTAGTAGAGCAGCAGCCGTATGTCGGTGAAATAGTCATATTTTCTGTTTTTGCGTTGGTGGGAGGGACATTTCTTTTCATTCTGTTAAGAGGTATTAGTGAAGAAAAGAGTCAAAAAGCGAAAATATAGAAGGAAAAATAGTTATTAGACCAGTAAGCGAACAAATACGGTATGGAGGTAGAAAAATGCTTAAGAAGATTCAAGCTGTTTACTGCATTTTAATCGGAATTTCAGTTATAGGAATGTGGATTATGATTCTATCTACCGGTGGGGTTACAGAAGGACCGATTCAGATAGTATTTCATCTGGAATCTGAATTTCTGATGGCCATCCTCTTGTTGATTAGTGGATATGGACTGCTGGCAAAAAAAAATTTTGGAGAGAAAGTGTTTCTAATTTCAAATGGCATGTTGGTTTATTCGGTTCTAAATGCAGCAGGTTACTACGGTCAAAGGGGAGATATTGCAATGACTGTCATGTTTATATCCTTCTCTATTATATCGTCGGTTCTACTGATTTTAGAACTAACTACGAAGAGGATATAGGTAGTATATGTTAAATATTCAAAGGTTCAAGCAAAGGAACACAGTTAGTCATGAAACTGGCTAGGAAATCAGGAATTATCCTTATAATTTTTTCAACATTATGTTGGGCCGCCATACCGGCAATGCCGTTTATCCCTGTGTCCGCAGCCCTGAAATTAACCTTTGGCTCTGTACTGGTCATACTGGGAGAAATATTCTTTTGGCTTGGAGCAGCAATTCTGGGAAAAGATATTGCAAAGAAGTATATCGGTTTTCTTAACCCTTTAAGGTGGATAAAGAAAAAGAGAGACAATTAGGGGGTATTGGGACTGGAGAGAGCAATATGAATGTTGAGAAACTCGTTAACGCAGTTCGTACAAGAAAATCCAGGAGAAGGTATCTTGATGAGCCTCTTGGGCAGGAACATCTGGATAAGCTTACCGGATTCATTAATAGTATTGAGGTTCCTTTCGAGCATAACGTTGAAATTTCAGTGCATAGTGTACCCGAAGGCCTTTCATGCTTTTATTTCAAAGAACCGGGAACTATTGCTGCATTTAAAGCATCGGAAAGGTTGATTGACCAGGCTAAGGCAGGATTTATAGGGGAGCTATTCATTCTATACGCCGAGAGTATAGAAATCGGTACTTGCTGGTATGGTCACTACAGGAAAGAAGATACTTATAAAACGGTATATAATTTAAGTGAAGAGGATGCTCCTAAGAAGATTCTTTGCATTACGCCGCTAGGTTATGTTACGGAAAAGATGACAGGCATATCAGATATTATTACAGGCAGATTCTTCAGCAGTAAAAAGAACAGTGTCAGTCAAAACCTTCATAATCAATCATTGAAGGAGTTTCCTGATTATATCAGAAAGGCTCTTGAACTATCCTGCCTTGCGCCTTCTGCAATGAATAGTCAGTGCTGGTATTTCAAAGTGGACACCGATGGAGAGAGATACACAGTTGAGATTAGTAAGCCTGAAGGATACAGACATTTTAAGTGGCCCTATACAGATATGGATGTTGGCACCGCGGCCTGCCATTTCTGGATAGGTCTGAAGAACCAGGGCGTCGATTGTAGTGTAAAGATAGAGGAATTGGACAGGGCAGTGTGGAAGTTTATTATATAGTAAAATCCGGGGGGAAGTTGTATGAATGAATATGAACAAAAATTAAGCAGATTTATTTCGGCTAATAACATTGATGCCCAACATCTTTTTTTCGAAGATACATGTCACTCAGTTGAGCAAGCAGCAAAAGCTGTCAATTGTGCAGCAGATGATTTTATAAAGAGCATATGTATGATTGATAATAAATCCAGACTTATTGTGGCAATTGTGAATGGAGAGGACAGGGCAAGTACTTCGCGGGTTGGTAAGGCTCTGAACACTGAACCTCCGAGAATAGCAACCCCGGAAGAAATATTGGAAAAGACCGGCTATTTGTGCGGGGGAGTGCCGGCATTCGGATTTGAGGCTGCATTCCTGATAGACCCCAAGGTACTGGAGAAGGAAAAGGTATATACCGGAGGAGGGTCTCCAAATTCACTGCTAAAAATCCCGACCAGACTGATTCATAAAATAAATAACGGCATAATTGTCAGAATTCGAAAGTAGCATTACTGTTTAGGGGAGAATCAGATATGGAGAAAAAAATATTTTTTAAGAACAATCTAGGACTGAATCTTTCAGGTATCCTGACGCTTCCGGAACAGAACAGAAAACATCCGTGTGTTATAATATGTCACGGTATTTTCAGTTCCAAGGATAGTTCTACATGCGTTATACTGGCTGATAAGCTGAAAGAGCAAGGTGCTGCCACCTTTCGATTTGATTTTATGGCTCATGGCGAGAGCGAAGGGGCCTTTGAAGATATAACCGTATCCCAAGGTGTCCATGATTTGGCATCAGCTGTAGAATATGTTTCTGACATGGAATATATCGACACGAAACGCCTTGGAATATTCGGCCGGAGTCATGGAGGAAATGTAGCCTTGAGGTATTTGGCGGGGAACAAGAATATCGTGTGCGCATCTTTAAATGCTCCGGCTTCGGACTGGGTTGAAATACTACATGCCAGACAAAGTGTGGAGGCGCTAGCGGAATGGGAACGAAAAGGATACGCTTCTGATACTTTCAGAGGGAGAGAGTATAAGTTTAGTTATAGTTTCTATCTGGATGTATCAGCTTTTAATATTTACGAGCTGTCAAAGAATATTCAATCGAAAGTATTGATTGTTCATGGTGACGCCGACACATCTGTACCTTTACACCAGTCTGAGAGATTGATTAAGCAAATGGGTGGTGAGGCAGAACTTGTTGTGATACCAGGAGCCGACCATGACTTTAATCCAGAGAAGAAAGAGGAAGCAGTAGAGCTGAGTGCCAGTTTTTTTAAGGATAACTTGTGTGAAAAAACTAAAAAGGAGTGATAGGCTATGCCAGATATTAATAGTGAAGACATGAAACTGCTTGTAACAATTTCAAATGATATTGAGGCTGATGTTACTGAGTCTCTGCTTCGGTCATATGGGATACCTGTACACAGAAAATATAGAGGAATAGGCGGACTTTTGAAAATCTACATGGGTATATCAGTTTACGGAGTAGACTTTTATGTCTCTTCGAGCCACTTTGAAAAGGCTAGGGAAATTCTTGAGGCTCATGAAGACAAAGCAGAGGAAAATAATTGTGATGACAACGAAGTTGTAGATGAAAAGGAATAGAAACAAGGAATATATTTGCCATCCAGGTTAACATCTCCGGCTGTAACCTGCATAACATATACTAGATTATATATCCGATGACTACCGCCGCTAAGACTCCTCTCTTCTCCAAGAGGGAGACAAGCGGCGCTGCGTCCCTGGATAACGTATTCTAAGATTCAGATGGAGCACACAAGGTGGACAATGATTTCTAAGTTATCAAAGATAACAAGAAATTATTAGCCAAAAAACTCCATCTGAATTCAAGAATCCTGTTTATAGTGGAGGGAGTTTGTAGTGATTATTGTTTCAGAAAATGAGCTGGAAGCCCTGGCCAGAATTGGCAGGATAGTTGCAACAGCAAGAGAAGAGATGGTTAGACGGGTTAGACCCGGTATAACAACAAGAGAGCTGGATTTGATTGGAGAGAAGGTTCTAGATGATTTTGGAGCGTACTCAGCTCCTAAATCTTTATACCGGTTCCCCGGAGTAACCTGTATAAGCATAAATGATGAAGCCGCTCACGGAATCCCCGGCGGAAGGGTTATTAGCCAGGGTGATATGGTAAACATAGATGTCTCGGCTGAGCTGGACGGATATTTTTCCGATACAGGAGCAACTGTAATTGTGGAACCGGTTCCGGATATCACCAGGAAATTGTGTGACTGCGCAAAGTCAGCGCTGGACAAGGCGCTGGAAAGCACCAGGGCAGGCAAGAAAATAAATCAAATCGGAAAGGCAATTCACGACCAGGCAAAAAAAAATGGATTTACAGTAATTAAGAACCTGACCGGCCATGGAATTGGAAGAAAGCTGCATGATGCACCGAGGGCAATTCTGAATTATTATGAGAGAAGAGATAAAAAAGTTTTAAAGGAAGGAATGGTGTTGGCACTAGAAACATTCATATCTACAAAGGCTGAGGCTGTAATTCCCATGCGGGATGGATGGACATTGAAAACACCGGACGGCAGTTTGGTTGCGCAATTTGAACATACTATTGTTGTAACGAGGGATAAGCCTATTATACTAAC
Organism: Clostridia bacterium; assembly: GCA_041687355.1. Classification (GTDB taxonomy): domain Bacteria; phylum Bacillota; class Clostridia; order Acetivibrionales; family UBA4821; genus JAWLCD01. Next base: position 46,186 of record JAWLCD010000005.1, read on the forward strand.
TGAAATATAGTATATCAACATAGATAGTTAATTTATTTCCACTATAACTAGAAATAACATAGAAATAGGTCCACGCTTTGGCTGGGTTCAAGTCCCAGCCATATGCGTGGACTACCTGGAGACATGATTCTTCGAAGAACTACTTAAATTCCAGTCTCCAGTTTCCAGTCTCCATATAATGTTAGTTTTTCTTTTCCTGAGGCTTGTAACTGGCACATAAGGTTTCCTCATAGGGTGTGCCGGTATCCGTATTGCTGGTTGCGCTCACCTGAATTGAGTCAAGCGTACAAAAGTTTTCGTTTTCTTTATTATGCTGACAGCTCTCAACAGCACAAAGGATTTTCTGGCATTTTTTCAAAGTTATTCCCCCTTAAATGTTTTTAGTCATAATAATTAATACGACTACAAATATAGTGTGTGTAAATAAGTTGATTTTAGTATGGAAGGTTTGACTATAGTGACCAACCTCAATTTTCAGCTGAGTGAATTTAATATTTACTATAATAGCAAAAGGAATTTTTGTTAATACTATTACCATAATTACTCACAGGAGGTAATAGTATGGAAAAACGACAATTAATTTTTTTGATTTTAATAATAATGATGCTATTGGCAATTACAACCATTATGATGACAAATAACAATTCGATTGCCGCAATGGCACATTATCAGAACGTAAGCTTTAACAGTGCAGTGGTTACTTGTAATTTGCTTAATTTAAGACTTGGGCCGGGATTGGATTTTCCAGTAGTAAGCAGATTGAAGTATGGTGAAATTGTAAGGGTGTATGCCAAAATAGAAAAATGGTATCTTGTCCAGAGTCAGGAGAACTGTGTAGGCATGGTTCACGAAGATTATCTAAGGTCGCTCACAGGAACCACAAGTGGCGGCAATACTCCTCCTCAGCAAAAAGCTGGAGATTCGGGTCTGTCTCAGGAGGAGAAACAGCTTCTGGATAAAATAAACAGTGCGAGAAAAAAAGAAGGTGCTCCATCATTGAAAGTTGATGCCGGGCTAAATAAAACAGCGAGCATTAAAGCAGAAGATATGGTGAAAAATGATTATTTTTCGCATGATTCGCCTACACTTGGGACGCCGTTTGAGATGCTGAAGCAGTACAACGTTGGATACAGAACGGCAGGAGAAAACTTGGCAGGTAATCAAAGCATCCAGGGGGCATTTGATGCGTGGATGAAGTCTGAAGGGCATAAAAAGAATATACTGAATGAAAATTTCAACTATACGGGTATTGGTATAGCAGAAAGCCCGAAATACGGAAAAATTCTTGTCCAGCATTTTATTGGCAGGTAAGGCGGGTAAATAACTAACTGCTTCCCTACCTAATTTTCACATGCTGTGCTACAATAATTAAGCAGTATATGTATTCAAAGGGGAAGTATGATATGAAAATACTCCTTACAGCCCTGAATTCCAAGTTTGCACATACAAATCTGGCACTTCGGTACTTACGGGAGACCATTAGCGGTGATTTTGATACCTTACTGAAGGAGTTTACCGTAAATGAAGAGTTCTTCAAGGTGCTGGGGGGAATCCTGAAGGAAGATGCTGATATTGCAGCATTCAGCTGCTATATATGGAATATTGATTATGTGCTGAAGCTCTGCAAGGCATTGAAACAGCTAAGACCTCAGACCCTAATTGTACTTGGAGGACCGGAGGTCTCTTATGCCCCCAGTGAACTGATGAATGGACACAAGTATATTGATATAGTCTTAATGGGTGAAGGTGAGGAAACATTTCCCCGACTGATAAAGGCTCTTTCAAGCTGCGAAGGTTTTGAGAATATCAATAGTATTGCCTACAGGGACAACTCAGGAGACGTTAGAGTATCCGGCGGCCCAGCAGTAATTTCTGATCTTTCAGTAGTACCTTCGCCGTTTCAGGGAGACTTATCAGAGCTTACTAAAAAAGCGGTATATTTTGAAAGCTCAAGAGGCTGCCCCTATAACTGTAGTTACTGCCTTTCATCAACTACAAAAGGGGTAAGGTTCTTTCCTATTGAAAGGGTCAAAGATGATCTTGCAAAGCTGATTAAAGCACAAGTCAAGCAGGTTAAGTTTGTGGACAGGACCTTTAACTCAAGCAAGGAGCGGGCAATGGAAATCTGGAGATTTCTCCTTGAAAACATGGGTAATACGACATTCCATTTTGAAATCTCCGGCCACCTTCTGGATGAAGAAATGCTGGAATTTCTTCTGCAGGTTCCGAGAGGTAGTTTTCAGTTTGAGATAGGAATTCAGTCAACATGTGAGGAAACGATAAGTTCAGTTGGAAGAAAGACTGATTTTAAAACACTATCTAATGCCCTGAAGCGTTTAAGGGAAGAGAGCAGTATTCACCTGCACCTTGACCTGATAGCCGGACTCCCGCATGAAACCTATGAAAGGCTTGGAGTCTCATTTGATGATGTGTATTCTTTGAAGCCCCACATGCTGCAGCTAGGGTTTTTGAAGCTTCTCAAAGGCAGTCGTATCAGAGTGGAAAAAGAAGTTCATAAATATAGGTTCCTGGATGAACCGCCGTATGAAGTCCTTAAGAATGCATATATTTCAGGAAGTCAATTGATGAAGCTGAGGGAGATTGAGGATGTTCTCAATATCTACTTTAACTCAGGAAGGTTTGAGAACACTCTTGATTATCTGATAAAACATTACTTTCCAAGTCCATTCAGTTTATTTGAGGCTCTTGCAGATTTCCGGTCAGGGAATAGGGCTTATGATAGACGTCTGGGAAGCGAAGAAGCATACGATCTGATGCTTGAATTTTATTTATCCAGGGAATTGGATAAAGGACACCGATTTAAGGAAGTATTAAAACTTGATTTTATGCTGGGCTTGCCCGGCGTTCCGAAAAGAAAATGGATGAACAGGTATACAGCACAGGATATGAAGAAAATTATCAGGGAACTCGTTAGCCGGGATGAATTCGTTGAAGACTATATTCCCTCCTTGGCGGGAGAACCGTTGGCAGAAAAGCTTAAGCATGTAAAATTTGAAATATTCAGATTTAAGCCTACGGGATCGTATGAACTTTTTATGTTTGTAAGATATATAGATAGTTCCGGGTATAATATAAGTGAATTTCATAAAATTGATGAAAAGTATATCAATCCAGTTGGGAGTATTCTTAAAGAGCAGTAAAAAAGCAGAATTATTACAGTCTGAATTGAAAAGTAGAATTGATAATATATACCAAAACATGATAAAATACAACTAAATCATGAGTTAGGCTTGTGTGCTTCTGTAGAAGTAATACTTGAACAGGTTTTCCAGTATACCGGGTGTTTTGAAGATATCAGTGTATTTAAGGTATTATCAGGAGGTAGGTTATAGTGAACTGCAGAAATACATGCTCGGGTAAGGATGAAATATTAAATCGATTGAGAAGGGTAGAGGGTCAAATAAGAGGCATAGCTCGGATGGTTGAAGAAGGCAAGGGGTGCATTGATATATTGAACCAGGTTACTGCGGCAAGGGCTGCACTGAATAAAACCGGAAGCCTGATTATTAAAAAGTACTGCAAGGAATGTATTGGTTCTGTCTCCACACAGGAGGGAGACAGCGCAATCAAAGAATTAATGGACATTATAGAAAAAACTTATGACTATTAATGGTAAGATAGTTTAAAGGGGTGTAAGATATGAACGAGTGGGGAAAGATTGTTGCAGTAAAAGGAAAGCAGGCTGTCCTGAGTATCCCCAGAAAAGAAGAGTGTGAAAAGTGCGGTAGGTGCAGGCCCGGAAGAGGTGACGACGAGATGGTAATGGAAGCCGCAAACAGAGCAGGTGCTCAGGTTGGAGATACTGTTGAAGTAACAGATGAAGTAAGCAGCCCAGCAGTCCAGTTGTTGGTACGCTTCGGGATTCCATTATCCGATGGAATAATTGGTGGAATTCTAGGGTACGTACTAGCCAGACTTTTCAATCAGATGGATAATATTTTTGTTTGGGTTGTATCGGTAGGGTTGATTTCAATGGCAATTTCATTTGTATTGTCAAGGAAACTCCTTGGAGATATTGAACGGCTGAAATCCAGAAAGTTTATAGTAGCTTCAATAATCCGAAAACAGGATTTATAGTATAAACAGGATTCTTGGATTCAGGTGAAGTGTTTTTCTACGCCTAAATCTTAGAAGCCGTTATCCAGGAACTTATCGCCACTTATCAATAATATTGAAGCTGGAATCTTAGTGGCGGTTAGTTATCGGATAAATGAGGAATAGATAAATACTTAAAGCACAAGGAGGAAGAAAAATGGCAAATGAAAAAGTTCTGAATGTAACGACTGATAATTTTGATGAAGAGGTTATGAATTCCGAACAGCCTGTCCTGGTTGATTTCTGGGCACCGTGGTGCGGACCGTGCAGGATGGTAGGCCCTGTAGTCGAAGAGCTTGCCGAGCAATACTTTGGCAGGGTCAAAGTCGGCAAATTAAATGTGGATGAACAGCAGGAACTGGCAGGCAGATACAAGGTAATGAGTATTCCCACTATTATGCTCTTTAAGGATGGGGATGTTGTCGAAAAGGTAGTAGGAGCCAGAACCCGAGAAGAATTTGAAAAGATGATAGATAAATTCATCTAAAAAAGCTTGCCTTTTGAGGCAAGCTTTTAAAAACTGTGAAATCAGTCCAGAATGACTTTTCTGAATAATTTAAGTACAGACCTGAACAGCATTCTGAACATTACCCTTACAATAAGAGGAGTATTGGATGTATTGTAGAGCCTGAGCTTTACGATATTATATTTTGAAATGTTCTTATACTCATCATCACTGATCCAGCCGTCCATATAAAGCTTTACAGGAGAAAAACGGCTTTCAAAAAAGGTTTTAATCCTGTAGAAAGCACCTTCACTCCTTGACACAAAGAGCTTTTTTAATTTTGAGCTGCTCTTATATCTGCATGGATACATACGTCTCGACCTCCTATTAACCTGAAACAACTGGTACAAGCATTATTGTTTCAGTCATCCATATTCAAATTCTAACTCGAATATACCTTCTATTATACAACAAAAACTACTTCTATTGAATAGGTTTAACTTAATTAATCTAAATTTAATATATGCCATTTTTTGCTTAGATAATTTTTATATTAATTTTATGCTCTTGTCAAGAAGAAATTTGGATATGCTATAATATATTCACAAAGCGTTTTAGAAATTAGAGGTGAGACTTTATGGGTTATGATATTGCGGTTATCGGAGCCGGCCCGGGGGGATACAGTGCATCAATCAGAGCTGCAGAACTCGGAGCCAGGACTGTACTTATAGAAAACAGTGAACTAGGTGGCATATGCTTGAATTGGGGGTGCATACCGACCAAGACCCTTCTCAAAAGCGCATCGGTATACAGGGATATAAAAAAGGCTTCTGTGTATGGAATAGAAGTTGGAGATGCCATCCCTGATTTCTTAAGAATTATGGAGAGAAAGAACAAAGTTATAAGCGCACTGCGCAGTGGTATGGCGGCAAACCTAAAGAAAAATGGAGTTGAAGTAATAAAAGGAACGGCATCCATCAGAAGACCGGGAGAAGTAAGCGTAGATAATAATGTATTTGAAGCCGGGGCAGTAATAATTTCTGTAGGTTCCTCACCGGTCAGACCTGATATACCGGGGATTGATGACTTAAGCATAATTTACAGTAATCAAGCACTTTCGCTTGATGCACTTCCATCAACAATGGTCGTAATAGGAGGAGGAAGCGTCGGAATTGAATTTGCGGCTATATATAACGAATTTGGAACAAAGGTAACTGTTCTTGAACTCAGGGAAAGTATTCTGCCTGGATATGACCACGATATTTCTGCGGAGATGAAGAAGGTATTAACAAGAGCAGGTATTGAAGTGGTCACGTCGGCGCAAGTGACTTCAATAAGAAACGGCGTGGTGAGCTTTACGGTAAATGGAGAGAAAACCGGGCGGACAGGAGAAAAGGTGCTTATTTCAGCAGGCAGGAAACCAAATACCTACGGACTGATATCTGAAGAACTGGGACTGGAGACAGAAAACGGATTCATAAAAACCGATTCCCGTATGAGAACTAATGTTAAAGGAATATACGCAGTAGGAGATGTAAACGGAAAATATATGCTTGCCCATACTGCATCGGCTGAAGGGGTAACTGCGGCTGAAAATGCGCTTGGCCATGATTCGGAAATCCAGTACGGAGCCATTCCAAGGTGTGTATATACATACCCTGAAGCAGCTTCGGTAGGCATGACCGAACAGGAGGCAAGAAGCTCGGGACTGGATGTCATTTGTTCAAGGCAGGCTGTCAGGGCTAATGGCAAGGCCCTGTCAGATGGCTCTACAGAAGGCTTCGCAAAGCTGATAACCGATAGGACAGCCGGCCGCCTGCTGGGGCTTCATATGGTGGCACCGGATGCGGCAGAAATGATAACTGAAGGGACCCTCGCCATTAGATACGGTCTCAAGACCAGAGAACTTGTCGGGGTAATACACCCTCATCCATCCGTATCAGAGATAATTGCTGAGGCTGGAGCTGGTATATAAAACGAATGTGGGCAGCTGGGAGGAACAATATGCTTAATGAGGGACTTGTACATGCGTACTGCGGTAATGGTAAAGGAAAAACGACAGCCGCCGTAGGATTGGGAATCAGAGCTGCAGGCAGAGGTCTCAGAGTCTGTATGATACAATTCTTGAAAACACGTCCTACAGGTGAACTTGAAGTTATAAACAACCTTGGAAAGCAGTTCAGAGCATTCAGACTTGAAAGCCCCAAGGGCTTTACCTATGAACTGAATCTGGAACAACAGGAGAAGCTCAGGTGTGAGGTAAGGAAAGAATTTGAGTTGGCTGGTGAGCTGTGGCCCGAGTGCGATGTGCTCATCCTTGATGAAGTTCTGGCCGTGGTTGAGAACGGCTTTCTACCTGTTAATCACCTTGAAGAGTTCATAAAAAATAAACCGGAGAACAAGGAGCTTGTGCTGACCGGACGGTTACTGCCCCGAAGCATAGCTGAGCTTTCTGATTATATCTCGGAAATCAATGATGTAAAGCATCCTGCCAGAAAAGGTTTTTTGGCAAGAGAGGGTATAGAATTCTGAAAAAAAGTGATATAATTAATAGTGAAAAGTCCCTTACAATCTCGAGGAGAAACCCATGGGAAACTATCCGACCTCAATTAATCAAAGAGTAGAGAGTATCAGGAATAATAAAACTGAAATTGACAAGCTTATACATGAGTATAAGCCTTTTATCGCTTCAGTTGTTGAGGGTGCTGTAGGAAGATATGTAAGATATGGTGAAGATGATGAACTGAGCATAGCTCTTATGGCATTTGAAGAGTCTATAAGGGCCTACGACAGTTCCAAGGGGAATTTCCTTGCATTTGCAAAGAATGTCATCAGAAAGAGGTTGATAGATTTTTTCCGCAAGGAAAACAGGCATAACAAGGTTGTGTCACTGGTTGACAGATTGCCGGGTGCAGATGACGAGGGCGATGAAATTGACTTCAGCGCGCATGAAGCTATCAAAATACATTTGGAGAACCAGGCTGCAGAATTGAGGAAAATGGAAATTGAAGACTTAAAGCAGGAATTGGATGGTTGGGGATTGACGTACTTTGATGTAGCCAAAAGCTCTCCGAAGCAGGAAGGGACCCGGAAAACATACCTTCAGGTAGTCAACTATATAATGAGTACGCCCGAACTGCTTGGCTCCATGAAGAGGAAACAGTATCTTCCAATCGCAGAGATATTAAGAAACTTGAAAATACCCCGAAAAAAGATAGAGCGAGGCCGAAATTATATAATAGCAGCAGTTCTGATTTTGTCCGGAGATTACCAATACCTTAAGGACTTCGTAGAATGGAGGTGAGCTGCATGAAGGCAGTTGTGATGGAGATTAAAGACAGATACATGGTTGTGCTTGATTGCAGCGGGCGCTTCCAAAGGCTTAAGTATGACTATGTAAGCCGCATTGGTGACGAAATAGATATGACCGCAGTGAATAGAATGCCTGCTGTGATTTTTAAAAAGCTCGCAGCCGCCGCCGCCATTTTCCTGTTCACACTCTGTTCGGGGTATGGTGCTGTAAGCTATTATACCCCTTATGCCTATGTTGATATAGATATTAATCCGAGTGTAGAGCTTGTACTGAACAGATACCTAAGGGTTATTAATGTGCAGAGTTTAAATGATGACGGTGCAAGGGTTGTCACCAACGTCTCGGATATTAAGAATAATACCATGGATAATGCAGTCGGTATACTGCTTGAAAACGCAGAAAAGCAGAAATTCATTGCTGATGACAGGAAAAATGTTGTTGTCTTTACCGTATCCGGCATTAATGATGAGCCCCTTGAGAATATTAGAGACAGGCTTAAGAATACAGCGAAAACGAAACTGAATAAGCTGATTGAAGAGGAAGATATTATTACAGAAAAGATTACGCAGAAGAAGCGAAATGATGCCAGAAAGCTCAAGATATCTCCTGGAAGGTTAATACTTTTTGAAAAGCTGAAGGAAGTAAAGCCTGACACCCGAATGGAGGACATTGAAAACAGGCCTGTGAGGGATACGGTCAGGGAAATCAGAGAGTATAGGGAGAAGGAAAGGGAAATCAGGAAGGATACTGAAAAAATAAATGATAGGAATGGGGATAAAAAGGATAAATCAGGACCGGCTAAGGAAACTCTGCAAAATAAGATAAAGGAAGTTAACGAAAAAATCCAGAAAGACAGGAAGGAAAGGGATGAAGTCCGAGGTAGAGAGGCAGAGGTGTCAATGGAGCCTAAACGACAGGTAGAGGATATACCTGATATGCGTCAGGATACCGATAACAAAAAGCCAGACATGAAAACTCCTGAATCCAGGCCAGGAGCAGGCAAAGAGAAGCAGTCTGAACCAGGCAGAAGACCTGGAGAGGATTTGAGGCAGGAAGGTGCAGATAGGGAAGAAACTGTTCCACGGATAAGGAACCAGGTGCCTGAGGAGAAGTCTGGGAACGGAAACAGTGGCGCAGGACGAGGGGAGATAAATTAACCGCTCATAAGGACTACTAAATTTATTATTGATTTATCAGAATAAATAGCATAAAATACAATAAAATAAATACAGCACTAAAAGCGATGATAAGAGCCAGTAGGCGTCAAGAGACTTCAGAGAGTAAAGCCCATAGGCTGTAAGGCTTTATAGTTATTCAGGAGCTGAACCCACTCAGGGAGCTGCAAGTAAAACTTGCCGGTCAAACTCCGTTACGGTTTGTAAGAGGATTGCTGAACAGCAATCAATTTGAGTGGTACCGCGGAATACCTTCGTCTCAAAAAGAGACGGGGGTTTTTTAGTTTTTATGGAGGAGGTTATGTATATGTATCTATCGAAAATGTTTTTGCCCACAAGAAAGGAAGTACCAGCTGAGGCCGAGGTATTGAGCCATCAACTGATGTTAAGGGCAGGCTTGATAAGGAAGGCAGCATCCGGGGTTTACAGCTCTCTGCCACTTGGTTACAGGGTAATCAAGAAGATTCAGCAGATTGTCAGGGAGGAGATGGACAGAGCAGGAGCGCAGGAACTGCTCATGCCCGCCATACTGCCGGCAGAACTCTATCAGGCCACCGGCAGGTGGGAGGTATATGGGCCGGAGATGTTTAAGCTTAAAGACCGGAATGAACGGGATTTTTGTCTCGGGCCGACGCACGAGGAGATATTTACCGAGATTGTGAAGGCAGAGGTAAGTTCGTACCGACAGCTGCCGTTTAACCTTTATCAGATACAGACCAAGTACAGGGATGAAAGAAGGCCGAGATTCGGAGTAATGAGAAGCAGGGAATTCATAATGAAGGATGCATACAGCTTTGATAAGGATTCTAATGGGCTGGATGAAGCATATAATAAGATGCACGATGCATATGTAAGAATATTTGACAGATGCGGGCTGGACTACAAGGTGGTAGAAGCAGATTCGGGTGCAATAGGGGGTTCAAACTCGGAAGAGTTCATGGTTAAATCTGAAGTAGGAGAGGCCACTATAGTATTCTGTAAGTCATGCGGATATGCGGCCAATATTGAGAGGGCCGAATGTTTAACCTGTGCTGAGGAAAATGATGACTTGAAGCCTGTTGAGAGGGTTCATACTCCGGGGGTAAGAACTATTGACGATTTGAAGAAATTCTTTGCCGGAGATGTTAAGCGGTTTGTAAAGACAATCCTGTATAAGGCTGACGATAAGATTGCTGCGGTAATGGTTAGAGGTGACAGGGATGTGAATGAGACCAAGCTGCTCAACCTTTTGGGCTGCGTTGAACTTGAAATGGCTGACGTTGAAACTGTAAAGAGGGTTACCGGAGCTGATGTTGGGTTTGCGGGACCTATGGGACTAAGTGTTGATTTATATGTTGATACTGAGGTAGCAGGCATGGGAAACTTTGTGACCGGAGCAAATGAGACCGACTACCACTTGAGGAATGTAAACATTGGCAGGGATTTTAAAGCTTCAAAGGTTGCCGATTTGAGGAATATTTCAGTTCAAGACCCTTGCCCTAAATGCAAAGGTGAGATTGAGATAGCCCAGGGGATAGAGGTTGGACATATATTCAAGCTTGGTACAAAATACAGTAAGGCACTTGACTGCACCTACCTTGATGAGAATGGGAAGGAACAATTAATGGTTATGGGCTGTTACGGCATAGGTGTTAACAGGACAATGGCGGCTGTCATTGAGCAGAATAGTGATGAAAACGGTATTATATGGCCTTTATCGGTAGCCCCATACAAAGTCATAATTGTTCCGGTCATGTTCTCTGACCAGGTTCAGTCTGGACTTGCAGAAAAAATTTATAAACAGCTTGAGGAGGCAGGAATAGAAGTTCTGCTGGATGACAGGGAAGAAAGAGCGGGAGTCAAGTTCAAGGATGCCGACCTTATTGGTATACCAATAAGAATTACAGTCGGAAAGAAGGCATCTGAAGGAATAGTTGAACTAAAGGAAAGAAGAGAAAAGGAATCGGAAGATATAAGCGCATCAGAAGTTATAGCCAGAGTAGAGGGAATAATAAGCAGCGCTCTTGAGAATTGACATGATAATAAATCGGGAATAAAATGAATACTATTCCATATAATGCAATACTTTTTGGTTACCAAAAGCCGCAGAGCTGATGATGAAGCGGGGAAATGACTGCGATGCGCAGGTCTTAAGAGCTCGGACGTACAAGGAAAAGAAGTTTAAAAAAGGGGGTTGAGGACGTATAATGAAGAGGTTTGCCGTGATTTTTGCGGGACTGATGGTTTACTTACTGTTATTGAGCGGATGTAGTGCAATCAATGCAGCCTCGGTGATTGACCTGATTGAAGGGCAGGGAAAAAGTCCGGAATTAAACGGCACAATTACTGAACCCGGTTTGCCGGTAAACAATTCAAAGGAATCCAAACAGGAAGAGCAGCAGGATTCTAACGCTGACAATACATCAGACATTCATGAAGAGCCTGTACCGGTCATACAAACAGTTCAGGAAAATGTCATTGAAGAAGTCGAGGAAGTTGAGATATTCAGAATTGAGATATGGAGAGAGTCACGCATACTGCTTCTGTTCGAAGATGAAACTGAGATTGTGTCAAATCCGGTTGCTGTGGGAAAGAAAAGCAAACAAACACCGCTGGGAACCTTCTATATCAGGGCTGTACCTGTTGAAAATATGTTTGAAGAAGACCCTACGTGGACAGAGCCGGGAGGTACAGGCGTAGTGGTTCCGCCGGGTCCGGATAATCCTCTCGGAGTGAGGTGGATGCGGTTGTTCAGGGAAAAGGAAAAAGCTAAATGGACGTTTTGGGGAATTCACGGAACCAGTAACCCTGACAGCATCGGTCATGCAGTATCAAGCGGATGCATAAGGATGCATAATGAGGATGTGGTATATATCTATGAAATGCTGAAGAACAGCGGTCAGGAATGGATAAGGGTTGATATAATGAATAAGTAAATGTTGTGGAGGGAGAGTAATACTCTTCCTTTTTTTATGGTATTATAGTTATAAGGGGAAAACGATTAACCGCTCATGAGGACTACGAAATCAAGATTTCTCCGCAAACTTATTCGCTGGTTAATTCATTTCCCCTCTAGCTATAAGCACTATCGGAAAATACTCTAGATTAGTATTTAGCCGCCCAGCTGCTAGCTGTTGTCCCGGTTCGCATAGTCTATCTAGAATCTCTATGCAAATTTATTTGTTGGAACAAAAAAACAAAATTTCAAGTCAAATATATTACCAAACCAGAGGGGGACGTTCCTTGAACGAAGTGAATGGCCGCGTCCCCCTACATTACAAGGAGGAAAATAAGTATGAAGCATTTTGGAAAGTTAATATTTATACTGCTTGCTGTTGTTATGGTCTTTACTATGTTCAAGCTTCCTGCCGACAGGGCTGAAGCAAAGTCGGACTTGCCTGAGGCCGCTCAGGATAGACTGAAGAGCGCAGTAGTTCTGTACATAGGAAGCTCCGAAGCGTATGTAAATAACCAGAAAAAGCTGATAGACGGGAGTAATCCCGAAGTCACGCCCTTATCAAAAGAAGGCAGGTCTTTAGTACCGGTTCGTTTTGTTGCCGAGAGTCTTGGGGCAAAGGTTGACTGGGAGGGGAAATCTTCCACCATCACAATAAGCAAGCCCGGACTGCTGGGTAAGACTATCAGGCTGGTTGTCGGAGAGAAAGAGTTGACTGTAAACGGGAAGAAAGTAACCCTGGACAGGCCGGCGGAGACCCTGAACGGCAGGACATTCGTTCCGTTCAGGGCAATAACCGAAGCCATGGGCAAAAAGGTCTTTTATGACAGGGGACTTATAGTAATAAGTGATAAGGAAAAGTTATTTGACACAAGTAAGGAGAAGACACTAATCGATGGAATCATAGCCAAAGTTAACAACCTTCCTGCGGTTGGTACCGAGGCAAGATTGAATGAGCTTCTGGCTAAAATGTCTGGCGAGACAGCACAAGGATACCTGGCAGATGATATGGCTGTGCCGCTTAGAAGTGCAGCAGAGTCGTCATTCAAAAATGAAAGCGCTGCTTTTGAGAAGGCACCGGCGGCCAAGAGTATCTCCGGTTCCACCGATTACTCTCAAACCAATGTCCAGGTACAGGGTGTCGACGAGGCGGATATTGTAAAGACCGACGGGAAATATATATACCAGGTAAATAATCAGAAGGTTGTTGTTGCTGAAGTTTATCCCCCGGAAGACATGCGTATTATCAGCATGATAGAATTCGGAGATAATTCTTTTCAGCCTACGGAGTTGTACATAGACAGCAAGAGGCTGGTGGTTATCGGTTCAACCCACCCCAATATTCCTTTCAAGGGAGTACCGGAAACCAGTGAGAAGAAGAGGATTGCTCCAGAATACCACCGTACACAGAACTTGCTGAAGGCAATAATCTATGATATATCCGACAGGAGCAATATGAAAAAAGTCAGAGAGATTGAGCTTGAAGGAAACTATGTTTCTTCCCGGAAAATTGGCTCAGCCCTCTACCTTGTAGCCAACAAGTATATAAACTATTACTATATTCAAAATCAGGAGGAGAGTCCTGTCCCGGCATACAGGGACAGTCTTACCGGAACCGAGTTCAAATGCATTGATTATTCACAGATACGTTATTTTCCGGATTGTATAAGTCCTAACTATATGATTGTTGCCGGTATAGACCTTGACGCTAGTGAAGATGCGAATGTTTATAGCTACCTCGGTTCAGGTCAGAACATTTATGCATCACTTGACAACCTCTATGTGGCGGTAACCGGTTATGAGACTATCTACCGCGCAATGCCAGCGGTTGACACCATGGTAATGCCCAGACCTCAGGATACCGAAAAAACAACAGTATACAAGTTTTCTCTCGACAAGGGCAGAATAACTTATCTAACCAAGGGCGATGTTCCCGGCAGGATACTTAATCAATTTTCAATGGATGAATACGATGAGAACTTCAGGATTGCTACTACCAGGGGACAGATGTGGAGGAGCGATGAATTCACGTCGAGGAATAACGTCTATATACTTAATGAAAACCTGAGTATTATTGGAAAACTTGAGGATATTGCTCCCGGTGAGAGAATCTATTCAACCAGATTTGTGGGCAGCAAATGCTATATGGTTACCTTCAGGCAGGTAGACCCGCTATTCGTAATAGATTTGACACCTGAAAACCCAAAAATTTTAGGGGCACTGAAGATTCCAGGGTACAGTGATTATCTGCACCCGTACGATGAAAACCATATTATCGGGTTTGGAAAGGATACCGAGGAGACTAAAGACGGTGGAGTCCTGATGCAGGGAATGAAGATGGCAGTCTTTGACGTCAGCGACGTAACCAAGCCGAAGGAATTGTTTAAGGAGATTATCGGCGGCAGAGGTACCGATTCCGAACTGCTGAGGAATCACAAGGCCCTCCTGTTTTCTAAGGAGAAAGGACTGCTTGCCTTCCCGGTAAGGGTAATCGAAGGGAATGCTGAGCTTAAATCCAGTACTGATGTTTTTCAGGGAGCATATATATACAGTATAGATATGAGCAAAGGGTTTAATCTCAGGAGTAAAATCACTCACATATCTGAGGAAGATTACCTCAAGTCAGGATATTACGGTTATTACGGCGATAAGAACATAGAGAGGCTGTTGTATATTGATGATGCTCTCTACTCATTATCAAAGGCAAGGCTTGCAGCCCACAGCCTGGCCGATATGACGGAGATTAAAGCTCTGGATATTAAGTAGTGCAAATTAATTGGGACGTGGTATAATTGTATCAGTAAACTGCATATGTAGGCTGATACAAGGAATATACAGGAGAACAACTATGGTACTGAGAATACAGAAGAAAAAGCACAACAGAACTTATTATGAGAATAACTGTGTTGATTCAATGCAGCTGGAAAGCAAGGAGGTATGCCCTCTTTGCAGGATTCAGCCTCAGAAGATACTTGAGTGTGTAACACGTGAAGGAAAAATCGTTTTCTACAAGCAGTGTCAAAGCTGTTTGAATATAGTCAGGATTGAAAGATACAGCGCGGAACTATAAAAGCTGATGCCTAAGCATCAGCTTTTATAGTGTTATAGACTTCTTCTCTGGTTAATTGATTATGCACAATCATTTTGATTGCTTGTGCAATTTTGTTTATCCTGGACTCACGTACAATTTCAAAAGCAGTCTGGAGTTCGTCCTGCATTTTCTTGCTGCCATTGAATCCTTCCAGGTAGCTTGTGTATTTCCTGGACAAAAGGTTAAATGCAGTAAGAAATTGCTCCTCATCATACTTGTAAGGAAAGAAACACTTGAATACAACAACGCCGCTTTTTTTCAGGATGTAGTAGAGCATTATTTGGCACGCATCTTCATACAGCAGATGAAAAACATATCCGATGTCGCCCGCTTTTGTGCTCCTGAATGGATACAGAGTGCCTGCATAGTGGTTCACTATGTGATCGCTCAAAGGATGTACATTCTCGTGTAGTATGGAGATTAAGCTTGTCGCAATTTCACTCAGGCTGCCGGGAAGTTTTGCTGCTGAGCAAAGGGTACCGTCCTGAAGTCTAAGTGACCGGCCGTTTTTGTTGAGACTTTCAGAAAGTACAATTTTCCATCTTGAGCAGCCGTGGCATGAAAAGATACGGTCCAGTTCAGAAGTACCATCCCCATCTTTTCTAGCGGAGTCAAGAACCATTTCAAGGGTATCGGCAAACAGGTCTGCCATCCTGTGGAAATCTGGAGTCCTTGAGACCCAGTAATCTTTATAGAACAGGTTGTACTCCCTTTCGGCAATTTCGACAAAGGTGTCAATCATTTTCAGATCTTCGGCACTAAAGATGTTATTTCTGTAGTAGTGCAGAAGAGAGACAAGGTACGAATCCTGTGCAGCTTCGGGAGGTGTCGGTGAATCCGGGGCACTGCAGAGGAGTTTTAAAGCCCGCAGCAGTCCCGGAGCATCGTCAAACCTGAAACAGAAAAATGAAAGGCCGGTAAAGCTTTGGCTTGCTTTAGCATGTGCAGTTATACCGCTGGCCGACAGTTCACCTTCCAGATTCATAATCCCGAGGTATTTTTCCAGATATTTTTTTCGTCCTATATCCCGTGTGTAGATGGGATCATATACACTGTCCGCACGCTTGCCGATATTCATGTGGCTGAAAAGATGGAATGTTAAATCCACTGCCTCATTCACATGAACTTCATATTCAATTTTTCCGGAACAGACATCCCTTTTTGAACCTTTACCCATAGGATAACCTCTCCTTTCTTTTTAACGACTTTTAATTGGACATCCTTCAAGCAAATGAGCCGAAAAAATAAACTGGTTTTAACCGCAAAATCTTGCCGTAAGCGCTGCCGCAATAGTAATTGCTTCTTTATGTTTATTTTTATTCTGATTAATACTATATTTTACCATAGGTATTCTGATAAGTAAAGAAATTTGACTTGTGAGCTATTTGCGATGTAAAAATAATTCTTCGTAGGAATTCAGTATGTCATTGCGAGGCTAAAAGCCGTGGCAATCTAAGATTTTATAGATTCCCACGTCGCTTTGCTCCTCGGAATGACACTGGTAATGCGATGCAGTTCTCTGGGAGAAAATAATTTTGCCTATTCCTAATCCCCTGTATGTCAATGGGTTTAGAACATCGCAAATAGCTCCTTGTACTAATAAGGTATAAAATTTATATTAAAATATATTGAGAAAAGGTGCAATTTAATAATAAAATGGATATGCACAATAAGTAAACAGGAGAAGCTATGAAATTTTTATTTTTTACCGATAGCCATATAAGGGGTACAAACCCAAGAAGCAGGACCGACGATTATTATTCTGCGTTGAAAACTAAGTTTAATGAGATTGGCGAATTGATTAGCAAGCTGCAGGTGGATTATGTCCTGCATGGAGGTGACTGGTTTGACAGACCCGATATTTCACCATCAATTGTCAGAGAATTTGCCATTATTATAAGAAAATTCAACAGGCCTGTATATACTGTTGCTGGAAACCACGATATATTCGGGCATAACCCGGACACTCTCTCAAGAACCATGCTGGGATTACTGGAGGGAGCAGAGGTTATATCGGTTATAAGAAGTGGGAAGTCTGTTATTCTGGAAAAGGACGGGAAAAGGGTTCAACTCTATGGGAATTCGTATGATTTTGATATAGACGGTGAGAATTTCAGAAGCTATTATGTAGTGGATAAGGAGCCGGGTACAGACTACTGTATAAATATGGTGCATGGAATGCTCCTCCCAAGGCGTTTTATTGAAGGTATTAAGTATACCCTTATTGAAGATATTGCAGATACCGGAGCTGATATAACTCTTGCCGGACACTATCATACAGGTTTTGGAATAAAGAAGGTAGATGAAAAGTATTTTGTGAACCCCGGAAGCATAGCCAGAATCAGTGCCATTAAAAGCGAGATGACCAGGATACCCGAGGTTGCTGTTATTGAACTGGATGAAACTGTTGATATCCAGATGATTAAGCTTCAGACTGCACTTCCGGGTGAGCAGGTTCTAAACAGGGAGCATATTGAAGCCGAATATGACAGGACCCTAAAGCTCAACCAGTTCTTCAGGAGTGTGGGGGCAGTCAGGGATTATGAGCAGGCCAGGATAGATATAAACCGGATTATTGAGGAGATTGCTTCGTCTGAAGGACTAGAGGATAATGTCAGGCTTGAAACTATAAGAAGGCTGGAACTGGCAAGGCAGAACTTCTCTGAGGAGGAGGTGAACGATTGACTAATATCAGGAAAGTCACAATAGAAAATTTTCAATCCCATGAAAAAACTGAAATGGAGTTTGATAATGGCCTTAATGTTATTGTAGGCCCCTCCGACCAGGGAAAATCAGCGGTTATCAGAGCTATAAAATGGGTGCTTTTCAACCAGCCAAGAGGAGCAGAGTTTATAAGGCATGGGGCCAAGTCTGCAAGGGTAGAGGTTGAAATAAGTAATGGATACAGGGTTATAAGGGAAAAATCATCCTCCCGGAACAGGTATACAGTTGTAGACCCCAACGGTGAAACCAGTATCTTTGAGGGGTTTGGTAACGAAGTCCCGGAAGAGGTCAGGAAGGCACATGGTGTGGCAAAGGTTGTGATTGATACAGACAGGGACGTAAGTCTGAATGTGGGTGAACAACTGGAAGGGCCTTTTCTTGTCTCTGAAACCGGCGCTGTCAAGGCCAAGGCAATAGGAAGGTTAACGGGAGTCCATATTGTTGATAAGGCAACCCGTCAGTGTATAAACGACATCAAAAAGGAAAACCAGATTGAGAGCAGATGCAAAAATGAAATCAAGGAGCTTGATGTGAAGCTCAAAATGTATGAGCATCTGGACCTGTTGGAGGAAAGGATACGTAATCGCGAGAAAAATATAAGAGAAATTGAAAATATTGTGAATGCCCTCCAAAGGCTGGATTCCATAAGAACCAGGCTTAGTTTTGTCAATTATGAAATATCGGTACAGTCTGAGATGGCTAAAAAAGCTGTCAATATACCAGATATTAAAGGAATAATTGATGACCTGGAAATTAAGGTGCACAGAATTGACAGGATAAAGAGTCTTAAAGATGGTCTGGGAGAGATGGAAAAAGACCTCAGAGAATCAGAGTTACGTCTTAATTTACTTGGCAAGGTAAAGCAGGTTGAAAGTAACGTCTTAAGGCTTTCTGAGCTATTTTCCCGCCGCAGTAAACTTGAGAAGCTGAGGAATTCATTGAATTCAGTTGAAACGAGTATAGATGACGGGGGCAGATATGTTGAAGGTGTGAGGAAGGAAATAACTCAGACGCTGCAGCAGTATGAAATTGAATTGCGGAAAGTGCCGCGATGCCCGGTATGTCAGGGGTATATTGACGAAAACATTATAAACAAGGTTATCATGCAGTATAGGGAGGAGTAGTAATGAGCATGGATTATGAGATGAGTATCACACAACTGAAAGAAAATCTTGAAAAGGCAAAGGGACTGAAGTTCCGTGCGGAAGCCAAACTTGAACAGTTAAACAAACAGAGGGAGGAAATAATCCGCGAGATTAAATCAATGGGCCTTGAGCCTGAAAATATCGACCGGGAAATAGAAAAGCTTCAGCAGGAAATAGAGAAGCTGCTGAGTAAGTCTCAGGAAATGCTGCCTACTATGGATGGCCAGGATGAGTGATTAGTCATTATAACCTTGATTTACTCTATAAAAAGTAATATATTAAAATAGGCAAAAATGAACCAATGAGGAGAGGGAATTTTGGATATATCTATCGGAGTAGTTTCACTTGGATGTCCCAAGAACCTTGTAGATACTGAAGTGGTATTGGGCAGTCTTATGAGACAGGGATATAAAATAGTTAACAGGGCAGAAACCGCCGATGTCATAATTGTCAATACATGCGGCTTCATTGATAAGGCCAAGCAGGAGTCCATCAATACAATTCTGGAGATGGCTGAGTACCGGATGAAAGGCCGATGCAGGGCTCTTATAGTAATAGGCTGTCTGGCTGAAAGATATAAGGACGATATATATAAAGAAATTCCTGAAGTTGATGCAGTGGTTGGCCTTAAGCAGTATCCGGAGATTCACGAGGTAATCAGAACACTTGCCAGTCATGAGAACAGAGAGGAACCTCTTCTGATTGTAGACGACTATATACACCGGCTGAGAAGTACACCGCGGCATCTCTCGTATCTGAAGATATCTGACGGATGTGATAACAGGTGTTCATACTGCGTTATTCCGTCAATAAGAGGAAGGTACAGGAGCAGGAACATGGAGGATATCGTGGATGAGGCAAGGCACCTTGCCAATCACGGGGTAAGGGAACTGGTACTGGTGGCACAGGATACTACCAGATATGGAGCTGATATTTACGGGAAGCTGAGGTTGGCTGAACTTCTGAGGATGCTTTGCAAGGTGGATGATATTGAATGGCTCAGAGTTATGTATGCTTATCCCGACAGTGTTACCGATGAACTGATTGAGGTTATGGCCGGAGAGGACAAGGTGTGCAAATATATTGACCTGCCCATTCAGCATATCAGTGATAAGGTCTTGAAGGCTATGATGAGGAGAAGTTCGGGCAGTCAGATTCGAGACATTATTGGAAAACTGCGTGACAGTATTCCGGAAATTGCTATCAGAACGTCAGTTATCGTTGGATTTCCTGGAGAGACCGAGAACGATTTCAACCAGATGCTTGAGTTCGTGAGGGAAACAGAATTTGACAGGCTAGGTGTATTTACCTATTCAAGAGAAGAAGGCACACCTGCATCAAAGTTACCAGACCAGGTACCGTACAAGGTCAAGAGGTCACGACAGTCAGGTATTATGAAGGTACAAAGGGAGATATCGAAAAAGCTTAATGAAAGGTTTATTGGAAAAACACTTGATGTCCTCATAGAAGGCCGAATCGGGCCTAATAAATATTTTGGAAGAACTTACAGGGATGCGCCGGAGATAGATGGAATTGTATATGTGAAATCACGGCGTGAATTGAATTCCGGAAATATTGAAAGTGTCAGGATTACAAGAGCATCCCAATACGATTTGACAGGAGGAACAGTGGATGAATCTTGCCAATAAGGTTACTATTTCAAGAATTGTACTTGTTGCGGTGTTTATTATTGTACTTGCAATGGGCATGAGGATTGCAAATGTTGAATACGGAAAGTATATTGCAGCACTAATATTTATTATTGCTGCATGTACAGATGGTATTGACGGATATATAGCGAGAAAGAGGAAGCAGGTAACCACATTAGGTAAGTTCCTTGACCCGCTTGCAGATAAGCTTTTGGTTACTGCAGCACTCATCTGGCTGGTTGAAAAAGGGGATATTCTATCATGGGTGGCAATAATTATTATTGGCAGGGAATTCATTGTAACAGGACTGAGGCTCATTGCTGCAGGTGAGGGTGTTGTAATTGCGGCCAGTGTATGGGGGAAGCTTAAAACAATAGTTCAGATTGTTGCAATTGTTGCTTTGTTGGTTCACAATCTGGAGCCCTTCAGGCAGTTTTTTGAGTATACCCGACTGCATACAATTACTATGACTCTGGCAGTGATAATTACAATTTATTCAGGCTTTGATTACGTTTATAGAAACAGGAAGGTCATCAAGGCGGCTGTTAAGTAGGAGGAATATTAATGAACTTAAAGGGAATTCTGCAGTATTTAGATAATTTAATTGAAGAAAACAAGGATATTCCTGCAGAAAAGTTTGTGCAGATTGTAAACGAACTTGCTTCTATAGTTAAGAAGCAGGATGAAATCCTGTTAGATATAAAAAACAGCAATATAAGACTCGAAAACAGGATAAAATATATTGAAACTGAACTGGAAAGAAGCAAGGTGTATAAAGGTATTGTTGATATGATGGTTTCAAGAATAAAGAAAAATCCAATTTCTGCTCTTATTTATCTCTATAAGGTCAAAAAGAATATTGATAAGTTAAGCAGGGACTGATTCAATCCGGGTTCAGGATTATATGTTTTTTGTAGCCGAATTATAAAACCGGTAATAATATGGATAAGAAAAATAAATTAATTGCATTGTTTACACATGGGGATTTGGCATCAAGGAGGTTCTAACGTTGGAGAGAGTGATTTATCTCGATAATAGCGCAACCACAAAGCCGTTTGCTGACATTTGTGCAGAAGTAGGAAAGGTTGCAGGTAACGCATTCGGTAATCCCTCATCACTGCATGAAAAAGGTGTTGAGGCAGAAAAAATAGTTAAATGGTCAAGAGAGACGGTTGCTGGTTCCCTTGGAGCAAGTTCAGGGGAAGTATTTTTTACTTCAGGGGGGACCGAGTCCAACAATATTGCAATACTTGGAGTGGTAAAGGCAAATGCCAGAAGACTTGGAACCATAGTTACAACCTGTATCGAGCATGCTTCTGTGTTCACTGTGTTCAGTCAGCTTGAGAAAAATGGGTGCAGTACTGCCTATCTGCCGGCAGACAGCCGGGGGGTAATTAACCTGGATGCATTGGTCGGTTTACTTAAATCCAGACCAGTATCGCTGGTGAGTATAATGCATGCAAATAATGAGGTGGGAACTCTTCAGCCTATTGATGAGGTTATTGAGCTGAAAAGAAAGTTTGGATTCATTCTGCATGTAGATGCAGTGCAGTCTTACTGCAAATTAAAACTTGACCGGATATGCAAGTCTGCTAATCTTGTTTCGGTAAGTGGGCATAAAATTCATGCTCTTAAAGGTACGGGTGCCCTCTATATAAAAAAGGGAACCAGAATTGAACCACTCTACTACGGCGGAGGCCAGGAGGGACGGATTAAGCCGGGAACAGAGAATGCAACAGGTATCTGGTCACTGGGTAGAGCGGTGGAGTTGAATCTATCAGGCAAATATGGAGATTTTGGTAGAGTACGGGAGTTGAAAAATTGTCTGGTCGAAAGAATAATTGAGGAAGTCCCGGGTGCTAAGTTGAATGGTACTCTGGACAGCAGCCAGAGTGCACCCCACATCGCGAATATATCATTTGACAGGATTCCAGGTGAGGTTCTTCTTCATGCACTTGAGCAAAGGGGAGTTTTTGTTTCAACCGGCTCGGCATGTTCCTCAAAGAAAAAGACACTTAGTCATGTTCTTACAGCTATGGGCGTAGGAGACAGCAGAGCAAAGTCATCGGTGAGGTTCAGCCTTTCACTTGACAACACAAGTGAAGATATAGAATACTGCCTGGGTGCGGTTAAGGAAAGCGTCAAATCATTGAGTGGATTAAAATAGATACAGTATGGAGGGTATATGCAGGAGATTGTACTGGCAAGATACGGAGAGATTATTCTTAAAGGATTGAACAGGCCGGTATTTGAAGGCAGGCTGGTTAACAATATCAGGAGGGCATTGAAAGGTGTGAAGTTCAGAATTCACCATTCCCAGGCAAGAATATATATTGAACCACATGAGGATGAAAGCCTGGATACTTCGGTTGTAATTGACAAGCTTACCAGGGTTTTCGGACTGGTCTCGGTTAGTCCTGCCTACAAGACAGGTACTTCCTTGGAAGATATATATGAGGCAGCTGAACGGAGCATGAAAGATGTTCCTGAAGCCAGGACATTCAAGGTGGAAAGTAAGAGAGGCGATAAAGGGTATCCTCTGACTTCGCCGGAGATAAGCGCACGAGTGGGTGCCCATATACTTACAAAGTTTCCTAACATCAAGGTTGACGTACATTCACCTGAGGTAGTGCTGGTTGTCGAGGTCAGAGAAAGTGCCTATGTACTTTCCAGAGTAATACCCTGCAGTGGGGGCATGCCCACCGGCACAGGAGGTAAGGCACTCTTGCTGCTCTCAGGAGGAATTGACAGTCCCGCAGCTGGGTGGATGATTGCCAGAAGAGGCGTCGAATTGCAAGCAGTACATTTTTTCAGTCCACCGTATACCGGTCCTAAGGCAAGGGAAAAGGTTATTGATTTGTGCAGAATTCTTGCTGCATATACGGGAAGGGTTAAGCTGCATATTGTTCCGTTTACCGATATTCAGGTGGAATTGAGGGATAAATGCCCCGAGGAGCAGTTAACAATTCTCATGAGGCGGTTTATGATGAGGATAGCTCAAAGCATTGCCAAGGAATCCAACTGTGATGCGCTGATTACCGGAGAGAATCTTGGGCAGGTTGCCAGTCAGACCATGAAAAGTCTTGCTGCCTCGAATGCAGTGGTTGACATTCCTGTATTCAGGCCGCTAATCGGAATGGATAAGAATGATATTGTGTCAATTGCCAAGAAGATAGATACATATGAAACTTCAATACTGCCATATGAAGACTGCTGTACCATTTTTCTACCTAAAAGACCAGAGACAAATCCGAAGCTGGAGAAACTTGTTAAGTCTGAACTTCACTTGGATATGGATAAGCTGATAGGACAGGCAGTAAGTAATACAGAAATTATTGATATATAGGGTGTGAATAAAATGAAAGCGAATTTGGATGAATTTCAAACCCGGATAGGCTATAGGTTTGACGATATCCGGTTACTTGAGACGGCGTTTACACATAGTTCCTATGCAAATGAAAATAAAGCCTCCGACGTTTCCTGCAACGAGAGGCTCGAGTTTCTTGGGGACTCAGTGCTGAATCTGATTGTGACCAATCATGTATTTGCAAATTTTTCTGACCTTGCAGAGGGAGAGATGACAAGAATCAGAGCTAGTGTAGTGTGTGAACAAGCCTTGAAAGAGGCAGCAGCTGTGATGGGTATCGGGGATTTGTTGAGACTTGGGAAGGGCGAGGAAATAACCGGGGGTAGAAGCAGACCCTCAATTCTCGCTGACGCTTTTGAAGCTGTTGTTGGAGCAATATATATTGATGGAGGCTTCGAACAGGCTCAGAAGGTTGTCTTGTCACAGCTGGAAGGGTTTATCAAGAGTTCAGCCAGAGGTACAGGAAGGACAGATTATAAGACCAGGCTTCAGGAGGTACTTCAGAAACACGGTGATGCCAGAATAGATTATATTGTTACAGATGAAACCGGACCTGACCACAATAAGGAGTTTCAGACCGAGGTCAGATGTGATGGTAAGGTTCTAGGGGCTGGAAAAGGAAAGTCAAAAAAGGAAGCAGAGCAAGCTGCGGCTCAAAATGCTCTGGAGTTTCTAAGCTGTTGAGGTAAATATGCATAAACGTCACTATATCATTCCTGTTTTCGTTCCACATGCAGGATGCCCGCACAACTGCATATTCTGTAACCAGAAAAGCATAAGTGGAGCCTGGGAGGAGATGACGGCCGACCGGGTAAAGAGTATAATCCGGGAGTACCTGGGGACTATGCCGTCAAATGCGTACATTGAAGTTGCATTTTATGGCGGGAGTTTTACCGGAATTGACCCTCAAAAGCAGGAGGAACTTCTTGCATCGGCGTTTGAATTCCTGCAGAGTGAGAAGATTCAAGGTATTAGAATTTCCACCAGACCTGACTATATCGATATTGATACTCTGAATAGGTTAAAGAAGTTTGGAGTAGATGCTATTGAGTTGGGAGTTCAGTCCATGGATGAGGAAGTCCTTCAGGCAGCCTGCAGGGGCCACTCAAGAGTAGATGTAGAAGCCTCCTCCGCAATGATAAAAAGATTTGGTTTCAAGCTTGGACACCAGATGATGATTGGGCTTCCAGGGGATACGCCGGAGAAGGATAAGGAGACTGCAAGGCAGTTGATCAGCCTGGAGCCTGAAATGGTCAGGATATATCCTGCTGTAGTCATCAAGGGTACAGAACTTGAGGCAGACTATAATAAGGGTCGGTATAGGCCGCTTGACCTTGGAGCAGCTGTAGAAATATCAAAAGAATTGTTGAAATTATTCAAAAAGAATGGTATAAATGTTATAAGATTAGGCCTACAGGCTACTGAGAGCATAAATTACCGGAAAGAAGTAGCGGCTGGACCGTTTCATCCGGCGTTCAGGGAACTGGTTGAATCCGAACTCAGGTATGATATGATTTCTTATATGCTGGATAGTATGAAGGCTGAACTGGATGAACTGGTTATTATCAGAACCAATATACGGGAAGTGTCTATAACAGTTGGACATAAAAGAAGTAATCTCAAGAGATTATATAAAAGATATCCTATTGGGAAAATAAAAGTATTGGGTGAACCTCATATAAGAGAAAATGATATAATAATTAACACAGCTGAATATGAATCAAGGTTAACAGAAAGAGAATATATCGACACTGTTGTAATGGATTAAGGAAGTTGGGTATCAATTAAACTGGAATCTAGGGGGTATAGAAAATGGAAGTACTAAAAGTTTCAGCGCAGTCACAACCTAAGGCGGTTGCAGGAGCGCTGGCAGCTGTACTTAGGAATGACAGCAGTGCCGAGATACATGCAGTTGGTGCTGGCGCAGTGAACCAGGCAGTGAAGGCAATTGCAATAACCAGAGGCTTTGTTGCACCAAACGGCATTGACCTTGTGGCGGTACCGGCATTCTCAGGGGTAAGTATTGACGGTGAGGAGAGGACTGCAATCAAGTTTATTGTAGAGCCCAGATAAGTAGTGCTTGTTTGCCTGTTTCAATGAAACAGGTTTTTTTGTGCCGAGTGTCTGGAAAGGTTGATTAACTACTATCTAATTAACATAAAAATATTAACTAATAAATAAACAAAGGGGTCTTAGGGATTGGAATTTAAATTTCTCACACAACCATTTAGCACTTCAGGGAAATCGTTTCTCCTTGGGGAGAGGATAAACAAACTGCTGAAGTCCAAGGATATTTTTTATAACAAAGTCTGGCTGGTTGCCTCTTTTGCCAAGATGTCCGGAATTGCCAAATTAAAAACTGCCCTTAAGAGAGCATCCCAGAATGGTGCCCATATCAATCTTATTATAGGGGTTAATAACCGTGTAACTACGGTAGAAGCACTTGAAGAGATTCTGGGCATTGGCTGCAATACAAAAATATTCAGAGGAGCACCCGGCACCTGTATGGGCGCCAAAGTATATTGCTTTGAAGCTGAAGGTAAAAGAGCGGAAGTGTTTATAAGCTCGGGTAATATTACTGAGGGAGGCCTGTATAAAAATCATGAGTTGGTTGTACATGTGGTCTACGACCTGGAAAACGGTGACCAACCCAGCTATAATGAGTTTAAGATTTCTGTATCCAACCTGCTTGAACCGAATGAGGAAATTGCTAACCAGCTGTCGAAAGAGCTGATAAACGCCTTGGCTGACAGTGGTGAAATAAGCTGTGAGGTTGATGCCAAAAAAGAAAAAAAGAGGAGAAAGGTTGCCTCAGTCCAGGAAAGTACTGTAGGAGAAGATTTGGATATGCTGTCTATAGTCCTGCCCAGTGGTGAATCCATAGATGTTTCACTTGACGGTGCTGAAGACCTCAGTGAGAAGTTTTCTGTCCAGGAGAAGGAGCAGGTTGAAGACGGCGAAGAGGCGGCTATTGTTCCGACTGATCAGCCTGAAAATGCACAGGAAATTAAGGATGACCTTGAGATAGAGATTCAAGGGTTGGAACCGGACAAACAGAATAATGTTGAGAAATTAATTATGGAAGAGTTCGGTGAATCTGATGATGGAAAAGAAGATAAACACAGTAAGGATACAGAAGATGAAGGTAAGCATAGTTTTATAACACAGTATGAGGTAATTGATATTGAGCAGATGCTTCTGGCCAGGAGCCGTGCTGATGAAACTGAAGAGAGGCAAGAATCAAAGCAGAATCAGGCCATACGGACCGAAGACCTTCAGTTGATAAAGAAGGTTGAGCGAAACAGAAGCAGGCGAGAAGCTATACTTCCGGATGACATAATCGAAACAGATAAGAAGGTTGAACAAGAGCAGAATGAATGTACAAGGAAAAAGTTTATTATTGCGTCCAGCTTCAAAAAAACAAATACCGGTATAATTAATGCGTTCTTCGTGCAAATCAATAAGCTGAAGGGCAAGGGGGTTACAGGTGAAGTTAGAATGCCCACATCATCCAGGGATTTTTCCCCGGAGTTCTGGGGATGGCCCGGTAACTATAAACTGGCGCAGTCTAGGGGCAAAAGCAGTAAGAAATGTAAAATATGGCAAGTGTCATGCAGGATTATTGACGTTGAAGCGCCGGAAAATTCAAGTATTGACCAGATAGAATTGTACCAGGAGGAGGGTAAGACCAGCTTTAACCTATACTCAAAGGTATTAATTGATTTGGCTCCGGAAGAAAAGGATATTATCAGGATTATTAGGTGCCCTGAGGGCAGTGAAACTGTTTTCCAGTGTGAATTAATCAGAGCGGGTTCCCAGGAGTACACTATTTGGGAGCAGTTCTGCTCCCAGGTTATAAAGGGAACTGAAAGAAGGTTTGGGTTTGCGTAATAACTCGCATGAAGGGGTGCACGGATGTTTCTGAAGAAAATAGAGATACAGGGATTTAAATCCTTTCCAGAAAAGGTTACTCTTGAAATGGACAAGGGGGTTACTGCTGTAGTGGGACCAAACGGCAGTGGTAAGAGCAATATTTCTGATGCTGTTAAATGGGTTCTTGGCGAACAAAGTATGAAGAACCTCAGAGGCAGCAGAATGGAAGATGTAATTTTTGCCGGTACTGAAAATAGAAAACCCATGGGTTTTGCAGAAGTATCGCTTACCATAGACAATTCAACCGGAATTCTGCCGGTTGAGTACTCCGAAGTAACAGTTACGAGAAGGGTTTACCGTTCGGGAGAGAGTGAATTTCTGATAAACAAGTCACAATGCAGGCTTAAAGATATTTCAGAGCTTTTTATGGGTACTGGAGTAGGGAAAGATGGTTACTCAATTATTGCCCAGGGAAGAATTGATGAGATATTAAGCGCAAAATCCGACGATAGAAGGCTAATATTTGAAGAAGCTGCAGGGATAATGAAGTATAAAGTCAGGAAGATTGAGGCTGAACGTAAACTTGAACAGACCAGACAAAACCTCCTGAGAATTCAAGACATAATCGGGGAGCTTGAAAACCAGCTGGAACCGTTGAAGGAACAGGCAGAAGTAGCCAGGAAGTACCTCACACTTAAGGAAAGACTTAAGGTACTTGAAATAAATGTTTTTATTGAAAACATGTCCAAATATGAGATTAAACTCGAAGAATATAAGAAGATGATTGATGACCTGGGTTCCGAGATTGAGAATGAGCAGAGTTCATTTGACCAGCTTCAGGATGGAAAAAAACAATTCCATCTTGAATTGGAGGCCATAGAAAACAATATGGAAGAAATCCGCCAGGCCATATCCGATATCTCAAACTCAATTGAACAGAGTAATACAGAAATTAAACTGGCGAGAGAAAGAATAGAAAATAATAGTCTGAACCGCGAAAGACTTATAAGGGAAATTGAAGAATTCAAACAGAGAATGGAAGAGCTTGGTTCGGAGCTTGGGCATAAAGCTGCCCGGTTGGAGAATCTCAAGGCTGACAGGGAAAGGTATTCGGCTGAATTACTGGATAAAGAGAAAGAATTGAGTACTATCTCTGAATCTTTAGATTCGGAACAGGAGAAGGTAGAGTCTATTAAAACTGAAATCATTGAGAAAATGAATATGGCGTCGGACATCAGAAATGAGACAGGAAGCCTAAGAGTTCTTTTGGAAAGCATGGAACGGAGAAAGGGCCAGGTTGATGAAGAACTCGAACAGTTGATTATGGATTCGGATTCAGAGAAGATTAAGCTTGATGAAATCAGCGACAGCATCCTGGCAATAAAAAAGGAAATCGGTACTGCCAATGGTGAAAAGACTCGCCTGGAACAGGAGCAGAAAAAGATTGAATCAAGCTTGTCTAATGCCGGCAAAGAGATAGATAACCTTAAAACGCAGATAAATAACAAGAAGGTCAGATATAATCTTCTGTGCGATCTTGAAAAGGATTTTGAGGGATACTCAAGAAGCGTTAGAGCTGTCCTGGAAGAATGTGAGCGTGACGGCAGCTTCAGGTCTGGAATTCATGGAGCACTTGCCCAATTGATAACCGTTCCAGCGGAATATGAGACTGCAATTGAGATGGTTTTGGGTCCGGCACTCCAGCATATTGTTACGGATAATGAAGAAACGGCCAAAAAAGCAATTGATTTTTTAAAGGAAAGAAAATCAGGCAGGGCAACCTTTCTTCCGCTTAGCGTGATAAAAGGAAATGAGATAGATGATAAGGCTGATAAGCTGTACCTGAGTAAAGGCTTCTTAGGAGTTGCTTCCGCACTTGTAGTATTTAATGAAAAATACTGCGGCATAATGAAAAACCTACTTGGACGCACGATAATTGTGGACAACCTTGAAAATGCCATTCAGATAGCGCGAAAATTCCGTCATGGCTTCAGGATTGTAACTCTTGACGGCGATGTCGTTAATACATCTGGCTCCATGTCAGGTGGCAGCAGTGTCATGAAATCTTCAGGCATACTTGGAAGGAGCAGAGAGATTAAAGAGCTTTCCCGGAGTATCAGCAAGCTGGAGAAGACCTGCAGACAAAAGACAGACGCCTTTGCATCATCAAAGGAAGGTTTTGAAACAATATTGAAGAAGATTGGTGAACTGAATGAGACAATAATGGAAAAGGAAATGGTCGCTGCGAGGGAAGAGGAGAAGGTGTCTGGAATTACATCCAATCTTGAAAGATATAAAGAGAAGGCGGCAGCGTTGAATTCAGAGAGGGAACAGATAGACAGCCAGCGTCAGGAAATCCTTGCAGCAATTGAGGCAAAGCAGAAAAGCAGCGAGGAACTTGAAAATAATACTGCGGAGCTTGAGCAGGTCGTCAAGGATTTACAGGAAAAATCCAAGCAAGGCTATGCTGAAAAGGATAGGGTTTATGACCAGATTACAAATATCAGGATATCATTGTCTTCGATTGATGAGGGTATAGCATCACTTGAAGAGGTTTCTGGCAGAATTGATGATGAGACCGAAGCCTGCAATAGAAATATATCCAGGAGGACACAGGAATTAAACAGGATTGCTGAAGAGAAAACACGTCTTGAAAGTTCAATTATTGAGCATGAAAAACAGACCGGTGAACTGGAAGCTGGTAAGAGAGCCAAGGAAGAAGAACTAGCCGGTAAAAAGAAGCAAAGGGAGGAAATCAACTCCAGTCTGGCAAATACGGAAGAACAGCTTATTGATAGATTAAAGAATATTGAACTTCTTAAAAATGAATGTTCAAGAATCGAGTTAAAAAAATCTAGAGTTGAGATGGATATGGAGATACTCCAGAACAAGATGTGGGAGGAATACGAGGTAACCCTCAATTCTGCTGTAGAGTATACAAAGGATATTGGGGGTATTCAGACTGCCCAGAGGGAAATTAACAGTTTGAGAAGCCAGATTAAGGGACTTGGAAATGTTAATGTAGGAGCAATAGATGAATATACAAAGACCAGGGAAAGATTTGAATTTCTGAGCAGTCAGAGAAATGACCTTGAGGCTTCAGAGGAAAAATTACGGAAAGTTATTTCAGAAATGACCTCAATAATGAAGCGACAGTTTCTGGAGCAATTTAACCATATCTGCAGAAACTTTGAACAGGTGTTCAAGGAACTATTCGGTGGGGGAAGAGCAACATTAAAGCTTGCAGATGAGAATAATATTCTGGAAAGCGGCATAGAAATAGAGGTTCAGCCTCCCGGTAAGAAACTGCAGAATATGATGCTGCTTTCTGGTGGAGAGAAGGCTTTTACTGCAATTGCGCTGCTGTTTGCAATCCTAAAAATCAACCCATCTCCGTTCTGCATACTTGATGAGATTGAGGCCGCCCTGGATGAGGTTAATGTTTTCAAGTTTGCGGATTATGTGAAGAAGTTTTCATATGACACTCAGTTTATTCTTGTAACGCACAGGAAGGGTACCATGCAGTCTGCTGATGCACTGTACGGTGTGACAATGGAAGAAAGAGGAGTATCCAAGCTGGTATCTATAAAGATGAATGAAAAGGCGAGCTGAAATAGATAGAGTTCCTGCCGCATACCACGGCAGGATTTTTTTTATTTTAATAGAATTAATTAAGAGGTACAGCATTTTTTAATATTGTAGGGAAGATAAATTAACCACTCATCAGGTTAATTTATCTTCCCTACAACCAGAGGGGTAAGTCCATGGTTGATTTAGGCCTAAAAACAGATAAGCTAACATTCATTAATATAGGCAAGGATGATTTGCAGACTGTGCTAGAGTGGTATAACAGAGTTGAGGATTATATGTTCGGCACGGGTATTGATAAGCCGATGACCATGAGGGAATTGGCAGCAAAATATATTGAAACCGCAGTCAGCAGCTGCGATTTTTATGTATGGATATCGACTTCCGATAATGAGAAGGTTGGTATAATAAAAGGGAGTATCAAGTGTCAGGAGAAAAATTCTATTTGGATTAATTCTCTTATAATTGACCCTTTGCACAGAAAAAAAGGCTACGGAAGAAGCGCCGTTGACGCAATGGTGAGCCATGTGAGCAGGTACCGCAAGGTAACCAAGATATTCGTATCAGTCGTAGAAGATAACACAGATGGTATGCTGTTCTGGAAAAGTATAGGTTTTTCAGAGGTGAAACGGATTGAAAATCACATATCATTGGCAGGTAGACTCAGGGGAGCGGTAATAATGAGCAAATCCTTGTAGAGTAGTAATGAAGATTTAAAGAATAAAGAAGGTGTCTCAAGACACCTTCTTTATTCTTTAGTCCAATATATTTCTAATGAAAAGCGACATGAAATTCTTTGAGGTGAGGTCAATAATCTTCGGATGGGTATAACGCTGCTTAAATCTGTCAAAGAATACTGTAACTACAGGCCTCAAAGGTGTACCGTCATTAAGGTGAGAGATTACCCCTATATCACCGTTACTTAATGTAACCCAGTCATGCACATGATATACACCTACTTCATCCAGAAGACAGGTTACAAGGTCGTAGTCGAAGAATATTCCTCCTGAACCCTGAAGAAATTCGATTGCTTCGGTAACTATATACCTGTTCTGGAGGTCCTGGGCACCGACTATCTGGTCAAAAGAATCAGCAATGGATATTATTTGAGCAAGCCTGTGAATGTCCTGTCCCTTAAGTCCATTTGGATACCCGCTGCCATCCAGTCTTTCATGGTGCTGCTGGATTAATTTTGATACCTCATAGGGCAGCTTGTCCAGAGACTGCAAATACTCGAATCCGAAATGTGGATGCTGTTGAAGCACTTTCTGTTCTTCCTGACTGAGGTTATCCGACTTTCCAAGTATCTCTTCGGGAACAAATTTCTTGCCTATATCGTGGAGCAGGGCAGCCTGGGCAAGAATTAGAAGTCTGTCAATAGGAAAATGGTTCTTTAAACCTATAAGCACAGAAAGTACGAAGACGTTCAGGCTGTGAGGAAAAACATTATATCCTATTGTCTTTATGTCTATCATGAGGGTCATGAAGAAGTCCTCTTTTGTGAAATCGAAAATAAAACTTGTTATCCTCTCTTTGAATGAGTCATTTTTAACATATTTATTTACAGCTGAAGAAACATTTATCAATACGTGCTGGCGTAGAACTTCATTCAAATCGAGGTCATTAACAGTTATGCTGTTGCTGGGTTTAGATACAAATATCGGGATTCTGGTTATTCCAAGCTGCCTTAATTTCTCAATAAGTCGAGGATTAAGCTCTGTATTAGCTCCCACAAGAAGAAGGCCATTGCGGTCCTTGATATCCTGTGAAACCTTCATGCCAGTCATTACATTATCGATATCGAAAACTTCAATCTTTTGATTAGTCTGGTTGGTCATTCTTGTTTTCCCCCTATATAGTAAATAGAGTTTTGGGATTTGGGTTTTGTAATTAATTGAGCAGGTGATTAATAATGCAATTATACCATATTTTATAATAAATTTGTATAGGTCTGACCAGATAATAATTTGTTGCATTGGGAGTTTAAAGGGCATTCGATGCAGACCGGTCTTTTAGGCTTACAGATATTGTGACCCAGTGCGTCTATCAATGCATGATACTCGTTATAAACATAGAGTTCAGGAGGAAGATTAATAGTAAAGAACTGCTGGACCTTATCATAGTCAGTATCAGGGGGAAGAAACCCTAGTCTTGAAAATATTCTTTTGGTATAAGCATCAACTACGAAAATGGGTTTGTCTGCGGCATAAAGTATGATTGAGTCAGCAGTTTCCCTTCCGATACCCTTCAATGCCAAAAGCTGATTTCTTAATTCAGGAGTTTCAAGCTTGAAGAGTTTTGAAAGACTGCCGTCATAGTCTTCCAGGATAAAGGCGCAAGTGTTTTTAAGGGCGGCTGCCTTTTGATTGTAATACCTTGTCGCTCTGATTAACTCTGCAAGTTCAATGCTGTTTACCGAAAGTATATTTTTTATGTCTATAAGATTCCGGGTCTTCAGGTTGGAAATAGCCAGCTCTACGTTCTTCCAGGCAACATTCTGAGTCAGTATGCACCCGAATACGACTTCAAGTGGTGATTCCGCCGGCCACCAATGCCTTGGCCCGAAATGCCCCAAAAGTGCTTCGAAGATATTCAACAACTGGGTCTGAATTCTATTATCAAACATAATTCTCTCCTAGTCTTCGATAGTGAGTAATAAGTCTGACGGTTGACTGAGTATTTCTACCTGTTTTTTTTGTGCATTCCAGCTGACTTTGCAGCCAAACCTTTCACCAATAATGCGAAGCGGTACGTAGCTGCGTGATTGATATAGAAAACCGTCATATTCTTCGCCGGAACCGATAGCCAAGGTCATTTCTTCACCGTTTTTCCGGCAGGTTACCGAGTGGCTGCTACTGTTCCACCCAACCCCAATCCCCATTTGTTCAAGAATTCCTCTTAGAGGGACAAATGTTGTGCCTTCTCTTATCATACCTTTATGGGCAACAGTCTGACCATCAATTGTTATTGCAGCAGTGGGCCAGGTGTTTTCAATAACCACAAGGGCATTGCTAATCTCCCGCCCGGGCTTTGTTATATATCTGCCGTTGAAGTAGAGACCACTGCTCGCTCCACCGTCAAGGTTCATGGCATCGATTAAGCCTGCCTTTACCAACGCATCTGCAAGCTGATAGATGCTTGCCCGAGGAGTTGTGCCCATTATGGTGGAGCCGTCTGAGTGAATGCCTATAAAGCTTCTGGCCGCCTGCATAGACCGGATTTTTTCTTCAGTAAATCCGTCTCTGTCAAAGTCGACATCCACCTTGCCGCCGCTTACCAGACGAGGGCCTGCGCCTACAGCAAACTCTATGCTTTCAGTAAACAACTGGTCATCCAAAGTATATTCAACCTTGTATTCAACTGTGTCCCCTGAATGGAATCTATTCTTTATTTGTTCAGACTTGCCAATATGTATAATATAGCCATTTTCGGGAGGTAGAGCAGGCTGTGCTACAATTTCTGTAACCAAATCTCCTTTGACAATGACGTTTACTCCACCATCATCCGGAGTTTTCCCGAATGCTGAAGTGTATATTACTACCTGTTTATCTGAAGGATAGACATGGTTGATGCTCCAGGCATACCAGTTGTTGGGCCATTTATATGAACCGTTGATTGCACCGGTAATTCGTGTTTTCAGCTTTCCTATAAGCCGGTCGCTCCCATTCGAGAGAAAGCATACATTTTCTCCTGCTCTTGTCAGAATGTAGTCCTCAATAAGAATTCCATTTGGATAGCGTTTGGCTGAATCTTTATTGTATGCATCGAAGAATGTTCCGTTTATTCCCGCTGAGGCGTCTGAATTACTGACAAGATTTTTCAACTGGCTTACCGTCCCGATAGGGGAACTATGTACAACTCCAATGCTGTATTTAGCAGACTGAGGTATTTTTAGCATATCGAGTACAATCTTTGCTGTTCCGGTAGAGACTGTCTCCCGGACATATTCAATACGCTCTGATGCATGAGAACTTATAGGCAGAATCAGTATAGGTATGACTGCTGCGATAGCTATTGCAGATTTCATGTATCTGTTCATTGTGGTATCTCTCCTGTTCAATCCGGTTAAGATAGGTGTTTATTTGATATTATTCTACAGCCGGATTCTGAAATCCTTCAGATGATTGAGTATTGTAAGGTAGATAATCTTTAGATAGCCTTTTTAATTTTACAAGTAAGTTTTCTGACTCCAGGTCCTGATGTATCGCATCTATAAAGGGTTTTGACATTTTGGAGTAGCCCAGGTGGTTAGGATGAATCCTGTCATGAAACCATGAATGTGATGTTCCGTACTCATGACCGGTAAAAACATTACTGATGTCAATGACTTTGACATTGTAAGGACCTGTTACCTCCAGAATCAGTTTGTTAATATAAGAGACAAGCTTTTCACTGGCAGTGTGATTAATATCTTCATCATCCTGCACAGTAGGATTAAATATGTTAGCAATATAAATATGAGCATCTGGGTTAAGTGAGCGTATCTTTGCAAAAATCTGTATCAGGTTGTCAGAGTATATACTTATTGAATCAAGGACTGAGGCATAGTTGTTACCGTCCTTTCCCAATGCTCTTAGCATATCATTTCCACCGATATTGACCGTAATAATATCGGCGCGGGAAATTTTCGGTACGACCTGTTCATCGGACAGCAGGTTGAGTAAATCAGTGCTTGTATAACCACTTATGCCCAGGTTCGTATGGACCACATCAAATTCTTCTGCATTTCTAAGGTGAGCGGATATTAAGTCAGTATAACCGAGCGGCTTTTTTTCAAGGTAATATGGGTATCCCTGCGCAAGTGAATCACCAAGTGCAACATAGTATAAGGGTGTCCTTGACTGCAGCAGGTATATTCCTGCTGCAGTCAATACTACAGACAAAAGTGAAATAAGAAATATGGCTAAAAAACGGGTGTTAAGAATAATTTTTCCGGTCTTCATCCCATCCCCCTGAATGAATTTATCCTATATTTTTGTATGTAATCAGGATTAATTTTCTTCCGGACAGAAGTTCTTGCATTGTGAAGGCCAATTGATGCGGTAGTAGGGCTGGCACTATATGGTGTTGGATAATAGAAAATATAAAACCCAAGATGCCGTTGATCTATATTCTGACACCTAGCCCCTGCTAGGTGGGTGCCCTGTTAAGCTTTTCTACCTTCCCCTGGGCCGGTTAAGACCAGCCTATGAATGGGGCCTGGTATATTTACCTAAACTCCGAGCTCCCGTATGTCAAATGTAGGTTCAAATATAGACCATCCGAACATCTCAGGAGTGTATATTCTATATTGTATGTATTTTAAATTATTTTGATACAGCAGGAAAGTATTGGACTGCGTAATTGCTTTCCTTAGGCCAATTATAACACATATTACTGCTGTTTAAAACCTGATATGAACCGGAAAGCAATAAATAGCTTAGTTTTTCTTGTTATAAGTACAGTATGGTATACAGGATAATTTATTACTTGATTTTACGAAGCTTTCTTACCATTCTCCTGCAATTCTGGCCATT
Organism: Clostridia bacterium; assembly: GCA_041687355.1. Lineage (GTDB taxonomy): Bacteria > Bacillota > Clostridia > Acetivibrionales > UBA4821 > JAWLCD01. Next base: position 83,123 of record JAWLCD010000005.1, read on the forward strand.
CTGTGGTCAACATCGAAGTTTATTCTATCAAAATAGTTTCCGCCCATCGCGAACGTTGTGTCTACATTAATCCATGCATCCTCTTCAGGTATATATACCTGGTTCCAGGAGTGTTCACCCCAGGTTATACCGTTAAAGCCCATACCCACAATAAGTCTTACCTTCAAGCCGGCAGCCTTGCACATGGCAACGTAAAGCGCAGAGGTGTCAAAGCAGATGCCTTTTCGTGTATCGAAGGCCATTATTGCACCAGATGAGGCATCACCCAGTCCGCTGCTGATCTTTTCGGCTTTATTATAGTCGTATTTAATGTTTGTGGATATCCATTTGTAAATAGCCCTTGCCTTCTTTCTGTCTTCAGAGTGTGGTTGTACAAGGTTGATTGCAAATGAGTCGATTTCAGGGTTTGATTTGACAGCGTCATCGAGTGTAACACCATTAAAGTACCACACAATTTTTGTGCCGTTTGGAAGCTTTTTAGGCAGCTGCTGACCATCGGAATATTCATTCAGGAACTTGGATTCGTCAATTTCTGACAGTGACTGGTTAAAGAGTACAGGTATTTTCTGGACATAACTTGAACTCATTAGAGGTTCAATTGTATGGCGGTTTATAAGTTTGTACAGCCTTGACTGATCAAGCTGGTCGGAAATATTTGGAGAAGGAAGATACATACTATAGACGGTGAGAAGTAAAGCTATGAGTAGTGTGTTAAAAACAGCTCGAGGAAGATGCATCAATATTTTAATTATTAGTTTCACCGGAGTCCATAACGAAACATAGGTCTGGTAAAGCCAGGTTGACAGCTTGTCAAACAGCTTGTACTCGACTCTAGATAGTAAAAGCCTGAAAATAAGAGTTATTAGGGCAATAAGTATAGGTACGCTCACAAGATATATAAGGGTGTCTGGGTTTAAAGTGTGTGGAAGACTTGATGTCAGCGTATCCTTGATTTGCATAAAAAAAGGTATATCAGAATCAAAGAACAGAAGCTTTGAAATATAAACTGAAGCGACAATACTGACAATGAATACAAAGGTTCTTAATAAGGAAATAAGCATAATCCATATGGAGGTCTTGGTCAATCCTGTGATTAACCCAATTAATAATGGTACTATAATAAAAGCAAGTAGAAGAGGGGTTACAAAATTATAGTTATTTAAAAGATTCTCCATTTTTCAGTTCTCCGTAGAAAAGTTTTTGTCTTAATTCTATTTTAACTACATTACAGTTTTTTTCAAAAGAAAATTATGTATTTGTTTTTTAACGGCGGTCTACACCAAATTTCATTTAAGCAAATATAATATATCAAAAAATCTTAAGGAGGGCTATATGATGAGAAAAACAGCAAAACTTTTTCTTGCTATATTTGTAGTGGTTTTTGCAGCATCTTTGGCTGTTACAGGGTGTGGAAAGAAAGATTTGGTTAAGGTAAGGTTGAATGAAGTGACACACTCGGTTTTCTATGCTCCTATGTACATAGCCATGAGTCAGGGTTTCTTCGAGCAGGAGGGAATCGAGATTGAACTTACAAATGGAGCGGGGTCTGACAAGGTAATGACTGCACTGCTGTCTGGAAGTGCCGATGTAGGACTGCTAGGGCCGGAAGCAGTAATTTATGTATATAATCAGGGCAAGGAAGATTATGTGCAGATGTTTGCCCAGGTTACCAAAAGGGATGGTTCTTTCCTTTTAGCCCGGGAGCCAGACCCTGGTTTTACATGGGATAAGGTGAAAGGTAAGTATATCATCGGCGGCCGAAAGGGCGGGGTGCCGGAGATGACCCTTGAGTATGTATTGAAGAAGCATAGAGTTATTCCGGGAAAAGATGTGCATGTGGATACAAGTATACAATTTGCTCTTATGGCAGGAGCGTTTAAGGGAGGAAAAGGGGATTTTGTTACTGCATTTGAGCCTGTGGCATCACAACTCGAGAAAGATGGGGCAGGGTATATTGTAGCTTCAATAGGAAGAGACAGTGGTGAGATTCCATATACAGGGCTTGCGGCAACAAAGAGCTATATTCAGAAAAACAAAGATGTAATTCAAAAAGTTACCAACGCTCTCTACAGGGGGCAGGTATGGGCCAGGAACCATACTCCGGTAGAGATTGCCAATGAAATACTAAAGCATTTCCCTGACACCGACCTTGAAATAATGAAAACGGTTGCTGAAAGATACAAAAAGCAGGATACATGGATGGAAACACCAGTCATGAAGAAGGAAGCCTTTAACAGGCTTCAGGATGTTATAAGGGAAGCAGGAGAATTAAAAGAAGAAGTGCCCTTTGATAAGGTTATAAATAATGAATTTGCAAGGACTGCAGTCCAGAATATAAAGTAGTCGACAGTAGAGTATATTTGGAAGTCATAAAGAATTTATCAAAAAGTCCGGTTTCGTGCACCGGACTTTTTACTGTCTTCATACTATGTAACTATAGATAGTATGGAAGGGGAACTGTTATGGAGCTGCCGGTTGTCAAGCTTGATAGGGTTTCAAAGAATTATCACTCACTTGAAGGTGAGATAGAGGCTCTGGCAGACATTTCGCTAGATGTAGATAGGGGGGAATTCGTGAGTATTGTTGGACCAAGTGGATGCGGCAAATCAACTCTACTGTCCATTGTATCGGGACTTATTGAACCGACAGCGGGTAAGGTCTGGGTACAGGGCAGGGAGGTGAAGGGCAATCTCCAGTCGGTCGGGTATATGCTTCAGAAGGACCACCTTTTTGAATGGAGAACCATTAAGGAAAATGCTGTGCTAGGGCTTGAGATAAGAAACATGATAAATAAAGAAAGGGTAAGCTATGTCCATGATTTGCTTGTTGCCTATGGATTGGGTGATTTCATGGACTGCTATCCCAGCCAGCTCTCGGGTGGAATGCGGCAGAGAGCAGCTCTGGTCAGAACACTTGCAACAGAACCTGAAATTCTATTGCTCGACGAACCTTTCTCGGCGCTTGATTATCAGACCAGACTGGCCATAGCTGATGAGATAGGCAGTATTCTTAAAAGAGAGAAAAAAACTGCAATATTGGTTACACATGATATTGCAGAAGCTATTTCAATGGCAGACAGGGTCATTGTTCTATCTAAAAGACCAGCGAATATTAAATCGGTTCATCCTATTGAGCTGACTTGTGATAAGAGGAGTCCGATGAGGTGCAGGGAGGCTCCTGAGTTTAGTAAATATTTTAACATGATATGGAAGGAGCTGGACGTGCATGTCTAAAGATACAAAGACTGTCCAGTATTCCAGAAAGCATCTGGAATATTTAAGAAGTGTCAGGCATAAAAAAATTTTCATTAATTTAACCCGAGTGCTGCTGCTAGGAGTATTTATTGCAGTATGGGAGGTAATGGCACAACTGAAGGTAATTGACCCATTTATCACAAGCCAGCCCTCCAAAATAATTGGTACATTACTATCACTTCACTCAGAGGGCTCGCTTTATATCCATACAGCCGTTACACTCTATGAGACTATAGCAGGTTTCATTCTGGGAACTCTGCTGGGTACGCTGACAGCGGTTGTACTCTGGTGGTCAGATTTTTTATATAGGGTATTGGAGCCTTATCTGGTTGTACTAAACAGCCTTCCGAAGATTGCGCTGGGACCGATTATAATTGTATGGGTGGGAAATGGCCAACCGGCAATAATTGTTATGGCTCTGCTCATATCTGTTGTTGTAACGGTAATAGGTGTACTTAGCGGTTTTCTTGAAGTAGACCAGGATAAAATCAAACTGCTGGAAACATTCGGGGCAACAAGGCTTCAGATACTCAAAAAAGTCGTTCTGCCCTCAAGCGTACCTACAATCATATCGGCCCTAAAGATAAATATCGGACTTTCCTGGGTTGGAGTAATTGTCGGTGAATTTCTTGTATCAAGGGCAGGGTTAGGCTATCTGATTGTCTATGGGGGGCAGGTATTCAAGCTCGACCTTGTTATGACGAGCGTAATTATCCTGGCCGTACTTGCTGCGTTAATGTACCAGTGGGTATCATGGCTGGAGAGGAAATACATACGGTGGAGATAAATAAATGATATAAGTAATTTGAGTACTGCAGCATTTTAAAAAATTTCAGACGAAATAAATTAAATTTTTAGTTGGAATTGTTAACATAAGAGGTTTCCATGAATATTATAAAATAAACTGAGTATATGGAGGTCTTTTATGAACGATTTATGTCCTCAAAGGAACTTTATTCCTACGGTAATTCCAATACCAAGATATCGATATACGCCTTTAGCTAAGTCGTATATCATTTTTCAGGATTTGAAGAAGCTATACAGTTTGGAGGAGGGTCTGGATAAAGGTACAATTTTTCCCGAACTGTATATTCCATACGACCCTCGAAAGCATGAAGGGGGGCACAAGTATGAGTTATTCTGAAGAACAGTTAATGAGAGAGATTCAGAAGGTGGAATTTGCGGTTGTGGATTTGCACCTTTATCTTGACACACACCCGACAGACAGGGAAGCGTTAACACTTTATAACCAGCTTGCAGAACGGTTGAAGATGTTAAAGGAGACTTTCTCCAGATGCTATAGACAGTTGGTTGAACTTCACCCAAGCTATCAATACCCGTACAGCTGGGTGGCTGGCGGAGGCTGGCCGTGGACCATGAGAGGCCAGTATATGTGTGAAGAGGAGGAATATTAGTTATGTGGATTTATGAAAAAAAACTAGAATATCCTGTAAAAATAAAGAGGCCAGACCCCAAAATGGCAAAATATATTATTACACAGTATGGAGGGCCTGATGGTGAACTGGCAGCCTCATTGAGATATCTGACTCAGAGGTATTCAATGCCTACCAAACAAGCACAGGCTGTACTGAACGATATTGGAACTGAGGAGCTTGCACATCTGGAAATTGTTGCTACAATGGTACACCAGCTTCTGAAAAATGCATCGGTTGAAGATATTAAGGCGGCAGACATGGGGGGATATTATGCTGACCATGATAAAGCATTATTTTATGTTGATGCAACTGGGAACCCCTGGTCGGCAAAGTACATCCAGTCAAAAGGCGATCCAATAGCTGACCTGCATGAAGATATGGCAGCAGAGCAGAAGGCAAGGGCGACATATGAGTGGCTGCTGAATCTTGCAGATGACCCTGATGTTAAAGACCCGCTGAGGTTTCTGAGGGAAAGGGAGGTAGTTCACTTCCAGAGGTTCGGTGAGGCATTGGAGATTGTACAGGACCACCTTGCAAGCAAGAAGTACTACTAAACCGACAAACAGAGAAGCGCCCACCGTGAGCGCTTCTCTAATACTTTTTAATCAATAACCGGATTTTGACGCTTTTTGCACCATTGCCTGGTGTCCTTCGTCAACTCTATTTGTTCCGTGTGTCTTACTGTTCAGAAAGTGTACATCAAAGTGGCCGGACATATTATTGCCTTTGACCCTGTCAAAATTGTATCCGTCTCCGTAACCACCTGTTCGCCAGCCATCAACCCAGATGTCGGACTTTAAATCCTCCCGCCCCGCATGAGGCATTCCAGCCATTGATGCAGCAAGTCTCCTACCATTTACCACAACTATAATTGCCCTTCTGCTCCAGCTCCATTGACCCCCGTAAATTTTTTTCATTATCGCAGTATCTGATGCCGTAAGTGTTTCACAATCAGCATGATTGTACCCGTATGTCCTTTTGATACTGAAGCTGAGACCTGTGTCGACATCGATAATCTTAGCAGTTGCACCCCTGTATAGTATATTTTCTGCGTTGTCGAACCACGGTACCAAAAGATTTCTATTAAGTGAGCTGCTCCGTGATGCGATTGTGGTTGAACGGGTTCTGCCCAAAAGTTTGTCAATGGTTGAATGAGTTTGGGGACCTACAATTCCATCCACCTGCAGTTTGTATTTTTTCTGGAATTTTATGACTGAGGTTTTGGTTATGGACCCAAAATAACCTGTGGGTGACACATAGAAGAATCCAAGGGTTTTTAAATCAGTCTGGAGGTTTTTTACGTAAGTACCGCGCATTCCTTTCTTAAGTAGTGGTTTTGAGGATGCTGCTGCATGTGCATAATGGTCAGGGAATAGGGCAAAGAGAAAGAACAGCACCGACAGTGCAATTACTGTCTTTCTAAGCATGATATTTTTCCCCTCTCTTTTGTGTGCCTGCGAGGTTAGTTGTCGGGTTAGGTAAAAGAGATAACACCCTGTCCGGCATCTCATCTGTATGGTAGTGCCGGGCTTCACCCCAGTTTTGTTTCCCCCGCTTCTTTCGAAAGAATTTGGCCTGAATATATTATAACATGCGGCTTACAGCCATCCTACAAGTAATATATGGAACTGATAAGAGGGGGACGTTCCTTGAGCAGAGCGAATGGCCGCGTCCCCCTACCTTATACCAGAAAGCCGTTTATAGTTATTGTTGTAAGCAGAATGTAGAATGAGCTTTCGAAGAGTGCGTAGCCGGTACTATCCTGGTCATAGAGTTCCTGACTGATGTCAACCTTGAATATCCTGTTTATCAGCATTCTGGTAATACTTATAACAACCAGAATAATTAAATATAGTAAACAACAGAGAAGGGTAATATCAATAAGATTTATTATCTGAAGCCATCCGGTAGGTGGTATTTTAAACCACTTAAAGCATGAGAAGATGATGAGGTTTATTGCAACAATATTTCCTAGAACAAGAATTGCGGTTGAGACATTGGCATCAATAAAAATCTTCCTGAACATAGATTGATTTCTGGGTATGAAGTATGTGAAAAACACACTCGACAATCCCAAAGTAATAAAAAATACCATTCCTATTCTTATTAGATTGGTTGTTATACTTTCAACCAGCATATTTTCCTGAAGCAGCATTCCTAGAACCAGAACCGATATTGAAATGCTGAATAATGCGGCAGAAACGTTCTTTCTATTAAATATCTGGTATTTTAGAGAAATAGTTTGTTTGAACTTAAGTTTACCAATTAGCTTAACAGTTTTATCTGCCAGGTATCTCAAAATTGAAAATACAATTATGTACACCGCAGTATAACAAACAGCTATCCATATGTCCGTCAGATTGCCGTGATATACAAACTTGCCGGAAGGTTCTATAATGATGGCAACCAAGAAGAGAACCGGAGCCAGGAAACCGCCGATGAATTCCAGCCAAATTGGAAGACTGTTGTTCAGAAACAGCTCTTCTTTGAGCGATATTCCCCGTAAAAACAGCAAATCGTAGACAAGCCAGCCAATCAGGCTTACAGTCGCAAGTATAAAGAACAGATAAAGAAACAGCATGCTAATATCAAACAAATATGTACCCACAAAAAGGCCCCCTTATCATGTTTTTCAAGAGATTGACCTGAGATAAATAGATTATATCATACAGATTCACTTTTAAAATATTGTAATATTAAAAAAAAATATTATAATTTAATTATAGGTATATTTGGAAAGGTACTAATCTATGAAGAAACCAATCAAACCAGAGCAGCAAGAAGAACCAAAGGTAGAAACTGATGTATTGACTGATGAATCCAGTGAACCCATAGAGCAGATGAAAGATGAATCTGCGAAAGAAAAGGATTCAGGCTCACGAGGAGAGAAGTGCCGGCAGCTTGATTTTAGTTTCTGCAATATAATAAGTACTTTCTTTCTAATATTTCTGGTGCTGGGAGTGATGTACAGGTTTGTTTTTCCGACCATCAACTCCTTTGAGGCTGGGATGACCAACAAGAAAGTCGGCAAATCAATTGTATATAATTACTTCAGTTTGCTGGAAAACTCAAGGTATACAGAGGCGCTTAAGCTTATGGATGTTGGGAGCATAGTGGCCTCACCCGATGTACTTGCCGATATGATTAAACGTGAGTTTGGAACAACAAACATTGTGGGTTGTGATATACTTGATGTAAAGGATACAAGTGAATATTCCATCGTTCATGCGCTTGTTTCGTATGTTGATAAGGGTGTTACGCAAAGCCGTAAGCAATCAATGTTACTTAAAAATACACCTGATGGATGGAGAATCAGCCTGGATGGAATGATGAAAAAGTTCAATTTGGAACCGTTTTCGATGTTTGTTGGTTCGAATGGAGATATTGAATTGAAGCCTGAGGAAATTGAATATTGTGCTGAGGGTATAAACCTGAGGATAAACATCAGTAATATTTCTTACAAGCAGATTCCGATGAAGGGAGATATTACACTGATTACCCAAACGGGTGGGTTTTCAGCCAGTTTAAATACCTCGGTGAAGCCAAAGGTTAGCTATGACCATAATATACTTTTCACCGGAGCTGACGGCGTACCCAAAAAAATTCTGCTGAATCTGCAGGGCAAAGGTTATAGTCAGCAGGAACTGCCGGTGCAGATAAGAAGATAGACAGATTGGTGTGCCAAAGAATTATTGTATTGGAATTAAAGGAGGCAATATGAATAGGTTTATTGAAAAGTTTAAAGAAGGAATAGCAGGGTTAAAGGGCTCATTTTCTCGGCCCCAAGAGGTTTCAAGTCTTACATATGTAAAAAGAGGGCTTGGTAATTTCCTGATGGAAAGAGGAATAATTACCCAGGAACAGCTGGAAAAGGCGCTTGATTACCAGAGTAAACACTCGCAGAAGAAGATAGGTCAGATACTTGCTGAAATTAATATACTTGGAGAGGAAGAAGTACTCAGGGAACTTGCCAGTTATATGGGAGTTGAATATGTTGTGCTGAGCAAGCTTACATATCCACTTGCCCATCAGAAGATGTTCAAGAAAAAAGATATGCTGGAGTATATGTTTGCACCATTTGAACTCTCTGGAAATTTTCTCAGCATAGCAATAACCGATATCAACAACTTTGGGCTCAGGAAACATATTGAAGGGGTTGTCAGGAATGGCAATGTTCAATACCATGTGAACTATTATCTGTCACTCCCAAGTATGATAAGCAGGTTTATATACAACTCCTACGCAAGGCATCCTTATTATCCCAACATACTGGGTAAGAACAGGAAGTTCGGTGAATACCTCATAGAGAAGAAGATAATAACCCGGGAGCAGATGGATGAAGTTCTGCAGCATCAGAAAAAGTTCTTACATAAGCGGATTGGCGAGCTGATTTACGAAATGAATATTCTGGAACGTGGGCAAACACTGAAGGAACTTGCCCAGCACGAGAATACAGAGTATGAGACGCTGGACGAGCGAACTCCGAATGCAGAACTCATACAGCTTTTTGATTATAACTTTATGGTTGAAAATCATTTTGTTCCTTTTGAAAAAGAAGGGAAAGAAATCAAGATAGCTGTTAATAATATTTTTGATGACGAGCTGCTTGAGACTGTTGAAAACCAACTCAAGGAAAAGGGGCTGAAGCCCAAATTATATCTTTCCTTTACCGATTCAATTCTTGGTTTTCTTGACAAGGCCAAGGCACATGTGAGCTAACAGCAGCTTATGGCTTAAAATTCTTTTTTCTCAATAAACTGCCTCAAAAGGTAGTTTTTTTTTATTTTTTGTAATATAATTTTATTACTTGTAAAGTTTGATATTTTTTTGAGGCCGTGGAAGACTTTTCGTGGCTGGATACTGAGCCTGTTGGCTGCAGGGTTTTATTTAGTGTCTTTCCGGTTTCAGGAAGGAGAAAATAATGGACGTTGAAAGGATGGACAGCGAGTTTGAAAAGCAGACCGCACAATTATTGGAGTATGCTGCCAGAAAGGACATGTCTCTCAAGGGAACTTACTGCCTCAAGGATTTGAGAAAGGTAGAAAGGAATAAACAGCAGTTTGAAAGACTGCCTCAAGAGATGAGAGTCAAGGTGTTGTTCTTTCTTGGAAAAATGCACATGCTTGAAGCAGACTACAACTCAGCTGAATACTTTCTTAACATGGCTGACAGAATGTCAGAGGAATCCGGACTCACTGACATGTATGCAAAGGTCAATACTTTCAGAATTTTTTTCTACAGCGAGCGGGGTACTCCTGGAGACAAGGTTCATGCCGGGAACTGCTACAGAGAGCTTATGCGGAAAACAGAAGCTGAAAGTCAGAAGCATCAAGTGGAAAGAGTCTGTGCAGGTTATTATGAAGCGCTCCTTCACAAGCTTAACACAAAGAATGATTCTTCAATCTATGCTTTTGATTTCGTGCTGGAACAGTCATATGACAAACTGTTAAAACTCAGGGAAAACAATAAGAATGAGAGAATAGAGTTCTGCCTTCAGCATAACAGAGTTTGGCAGGCTGTACAGGAGTACCGCAAGAATAGACCGGAGTTAGCATTCAGAATGTTGAAAGAAATTCAGTTGGGAAGATGTTTTCCACTAATCAGAGTTTGGACAGAAATACAGACTGCATTTGTACAGGCATACAGATTTGAAGATTATTCTTCTGCAAATCTTACCCTTGAAGTGGTAAAAGATTATGATGTAACGCCCAACATGAAGATGCTTTGGTATATTACCAAAATTCTTTGCATAATCAGGCTGTATGGTTTAAACAATGTAATGTTTTATAAAAACCGGTTAGACGATATATGGAATAAAACCGGTGAGCTGAGCAGGGCCATGCTGCTAAAACAGTATAATGAAATTGGCGAATTGATTAGGAACAGTTAAAAAACCTTGGATGGATTCCAAGGTCTTCTTTTTTTCATGCATATGCTTTTGATTTCTGAAAATATGTTACCCTTGTCTCTGGCGGTGACTCCTTCACCTGGCTCTTACCAAGGCTGCCGCGGTTGTACGGAACCACAGCTGTTCCTTTAAAGTTGTGTGCAGCGACAGATTCGCAGGTCATGCAGTAGTGACCTGAAGATATCGCAATCCCGCATTTCTCACATGTCAGCAGGACGTTCTTCTGACTTCCTCTTTCCACAATCTCCAGCCTGCATTCGCGCAGGTAGTATTTTATGTGCCTGACTGGTACATCGAGGTTCATTGCTACTTCGAGTACAGTAGAATAAGGGTGGTCAATGAGATATTCCTTGATTTTTGCAAATTCAGATTCTTCACGTTCGACGCAGGACATACAGAGTGTCTGGTGTTCAGCTTCATGGGGTTTCCCGCATCTTTTGCAGCATATACTCATCAGTATGTCCCTCCTTTCTAATCCTATAATTATATTATACCAGTAATTTACTGCAGGAATAATCCACAGTAAGTACTATTTTTATAGGTCTATAGACCTATAAAAATAGTACTTACTGACATAATATTTGACATTGTGTTATAATAAGTTGAAAATATTGTTAGGGGATGCTATGGATTTTTTTAAAGATATATTTGATAAATATAAGGCACGTTTTGCCTCTGCCGAGCAGCTTTCACCCCTTGTACTTGCATACGTGGGTGATGCGGTACTTGAACTTTATATACGCACAGTAATGGTTGGCCGGGGTGGAGGGAAGGTAGGGCAGCTGCATAAGAAGTCTATTGATTATGTCAAGGCTAAAGCACAGGCAGAAATAGTCCGCAGCTTAACCGATATACTCACTGAAGAAGAAACCGATATTGTAAGAAGAGGAAGAAACGTAAAACCGTCTTCGCTGCCTAGAAATGCAGATATAATGGAATACCGCCATGCTACGGGCTTTGAGACTCTTATAGGTTATTTGTATCTATCGGAGAAATATGAGCGTCTAGCAGAGATACTGGAATTAAGCGTAAAAGCAGTTGAGCATCATCCTGGTATATAACCTTGTTTTTGACTTTAATTTAAATTTAATATCTAAAAAATATCATTTCCAAGGGGGTTAACAAATGAAGGTAATTGACGCAGAATTCATTATCGAAGATGAAATCAATCCGGAGCAGATGCTGAGAAAAATCGAAAAAGCAGGCAGGACATGCTACAAGAGTGAAGACAGAATAACCGGAGATTCAGCCGCAACCTTTATAAAGAAGATTGTTCAATCAGGTCACGAATCGGTTATAGAACATGAAAAAATAACCGTTCGCTTCATTTGTGACAGGGGAGTAACCCACGAATTGGTCAGACACAGGCTGGCCAGCTACAGTCAGGAGAGTACGAGGTATTGTAACTACAGTAAAGACAAGTATGACAGCCAGCTGACTTTTATCAGGCCTTTTTTCTGGGAAAAGGACAGCAGCAACTATAAGCTTTGGGAAAGGGCATGCCTGGAAGCCGAAAAAGCTTATCTTGAATTGATAGATAATGGAGCAACTCCGCAGGAAGCCAGGAGTATACTGCCGAACAGTATAAAGACCGAGATAGTAGTTACGGCAAACCTTAGGGAGTGGAGAACAATTCTGAAACAAAGAACTTCACTGAAGGCTCATCCCCAAATACAGGAGGTTATGAAGCCGCTGTTGGACAAGTTCAAGGAGCTGCTGCCTTGTGTGTTTGAAGATATAACTTATTAACTATATACTTGCAGAAGGTAGGTTGAAATCAATATTATTATTGGGGGCGAGAATTCTATGCGCAGATACTTTGTAGTAAGCATAACAATTGCGCTGCTTATGATGCTGTTCGCCGGAATAAATATCCACGCCCAAGAAACACCTGTCGGAACCATTGAGTATTTCTACTCACCTGGGTGCGGGTCGTGTCAGGAGCAGGCAGTTATCTGGGATAAGTGGCTTGAGGACAATCGGGAAAAACTAGCCCGGGTAACCACAGAGAAAATTAATGTTTCAGCCGAGCATGCAAAAGCCTTGAGCAGAGGTTACAATCAGCAGGGAATTCCATACTTTCAGGTTAAAAACAAGTATGGAGAGGTTATATCTACGGGACAGGGTACCCAATCAGAAGAACAGCTGGATGCAATGGTTGCTGTGCTGTTCAAACCTTCTGGAGTAATAGAATTCACTATTGGTAAGAAAGCGTACATAAAAAACGGCAAAGAAGTAGAAATCGGAACTATGCCTTTCATCAGGGGTGCAAGGGCTTATGTGCCTTTGCGCGCTCTATCAAATTCTCTCGGTATACATGATGAGAATATTTCTTACTCAAATCGAACCATTATACTAAAAAAAGACAGTATTACAATAGAACTTAAAATAGGACTAAAGACCATAAAGATTAATGAGTCGCTAAAAGAAATTGATGCTGCCCCGGTAATTGAGGGTAGTTACTCCTTCCTTCCGGCAAGGTATGTGGCAGAGGCGCTAGGTTACGTTGTTAAGTGGAAAGATGGTCGAGTCATAGTAGCTGAACCTGAAAACAAGCTGGTGAGCAAGTCCGTCCCCGACCCTATACCGGTATTGACCGAGGGAGAAGATAAGTACTACGACCTGGAGAATATGCTCATGCTCGGAGGTCTGGCCGAGGATGATTTCTTCTTTGAAAATGAAGATATCTTAATATTGAATGATAACCCGACATACAGCGGACTGGTACTGACCGATGAGGAGAACAAGATATACCTGATTGGAAAGGACGGTCAGTACTTCAAATATGACCTGGCAGATACTCTGACATTTAAGGACGGTAAGTGGCTGGTGAAGAATGATGATGTACTGAGGATAGGGATGCTGGCTACAATATTGAACGGGGAGTAAGATTTTTTTAAAATTTAACATATAAGGGAGAGGGTTATATGAAAAGAATTATTAGTTCGGTAATTTGCTTGTTTATGTTTGGAGCTGTACTCTCTTTCAGTTCGCCAAAGGCATATGCTGATTTGACGTGGACATGTATGGAAGTACACTTTAATACATATAACTCGGAAAACGGTATTATATATCATTCAGAAACTAAACAAATTCCTTATTCCAACTTCAGCGTTTATAATGGCAGGGATGGCGTATCTGCATATTGTACTTCAGCCAATATTACAGGCTCAGTCTCGGCAGCCATAACCGAAGCTGAAAAGCAGGATATTGCAAACAGGATTATAAACAGCACCAGATTGCAGAATATTGAGGGCTACCTTGATGGAACAAAAAATGGTGGAAAATCACTGGCAGCAGCCTATGACAGAGCCAACGCAGCTGCAGCAAACGCAGCCAACGCCAAAACCTCTGCAGATGCAGCAAAAGCGGCAGCCGAGCGTCCGGACGTATTCAGGGTTGTAAAAGGACAAGCATTCAGCGAAATAATGTATGGAGAGATAAACGGCACATCGGGAGGGGTGACAGCTTCTTCAACCGCAGGTTCTGGATATACCACCATTACCGGTACCTTAAGTACGGCTGGAGTTCAGACAATCACTATCGGCGGAAAAGCTTTACTATTTAAAGTGGTTGAAGCTCCCACAACTTCCTACAAGGCGGCAGTCAGCTTCAGTGAGTAGTACTTGATAATATTATTTTTACAAGGAGGGTGTTTTCCAGTGGCTTGCTGCTGGAGAACTATTATAACTATGAAGAAATGGTTTGAAGCATGGCAGGTGCTTCTGGTTTTTGCCTGCGTTTGTCTACTTTTTTATAGCAGTCCATCTACTGCATATGCAGAATGGAGTGTGAGAAGTGATATAACCCAGGATGCATATATGTGGTCCAGTTTGGATTTTACGGAGGAGTCCCGTAATACGTTATGGAGCGATGTTCTCAGTTTTAATAAACAATATTCCAGCAGGATTTATTTTGAGCAATTCAGGGTAAAAAATGAGGATTGGGCATATTTTTATGCTCCTATACCCGTAAGCGGAGATTACCTTATTACTGGCGGAACATTTAATGTATATGTAAAAAGTGTAAATTGCGATACAGAGGCCCACTGTACAATAGATGATGGATGCCAGTACCTTGACCCATCATATATTTTAACCAACATAGCCAGATTAAATGCTTCTTTTGATGAAGCAACCTTAACATATAATAACCGCCCCCGCCCAGTTGATGCTTCTACTGTAGAATTACTTGAACCTGGTGGCTACTGGTATGCATTTGACATTGGTAAATTTGCTCGAAACTGGAGTGCCGGAAATTACCCTAACTATGGAGTAACATTGCAGCATCCATTTAGTGTATATAAAGGATCAGTTGAATATACTTCAAGGCATGAAGCAACCAACAAGCCTTATATGACATTTACATATCTGAAAAACCCAATAAACCTGACATGTACAGGCAAGACTGATAAAAGTTTAACTATATCATGGTCAAACAATGGTAACTCGTCCGATACTAAGTATCAAGTAAAATTGGACGGTAATGTTGTTTGGACAGGTACAGGAACAAGCCGCACACTAACTGGCCTGAAAGCCAATACTTCTTATAGTGTTTCAGTTTCAGCAGCATTTACAGCTGATGGATCTACTTACCTATCAAAGCCTGTTACAAAATCATTCAGCACATTGTCGTCCTTAAGTTTAAGTATATCTTCTCCTCAGAATAATCAGATATTTTCTGCAGTATCGGGCTATAACCAGATAGCTGTATCCGGTACCGTAAACGACCCGAATATCGGAGATATTCTTAAGGTATATTACAGAATTGACGGCAGTGCTGGTCAGGCAGGTACACAATTGGGGTCAAATATTACTTCAAATGGTGCTAACCAACCATTTAGCGGTAATATTAGTGTATCGAGTATTGCTGAAGGGACACATACACTTTATCTATGGGTGGAGGATAACAAAGGTAGTAAAAGTTCTGAAATATCTAGGACTTTTCGGATTGACAAGACGGGGCCAACGGCACCAAGCATATCCTTTACCTCTCCAAGTGGATACACTTCAGGAAGCTGGAGCACCCTGAACGTGACCTTTAGCATATCAGGCGGAAGCGACAGCGGCTCAGGAATAGCAAAATACCAATATAGCATAAATGGTGGGGCATGGACAAACGGCAGTTCAGGAACAATAAGTACGGAAGGCCAGACAACCATAAGGGCAAGAGCGGTAGACAATGTAGGAAATGCAGGAACATCAACACCATCATATACAGTTAAAATAGATAAAACGGGGCCTACAGCTCCGTCAATAAGCTTCGGTGCATACACACCCGGAAGTTGGACTAATAGCAATGTATCCTTCAGTATATCGGGAGGAAGCGATACTGGTTCAGGAATAGCAAAATACCAATACAGTTTAAATGGTGGAGCATGGACCGATGGAAGCTCAAGAACCATAAGTACAGAAGGCCAGACAACCATTAAGGCAAGAGCGGTAGATAATGCAGGAAATGCAGGGACGGCAGCTGCAGTCCAAACAGCCAAAATAGACAAGACAGCGCCTTCAATATCAACCAACCCGGCGCCGGGAACCATAACAGCCGGAGCAAACGTGACAATAACAGTGACCGATTCATCCAGCGGAGTTGACAAGGTATACTATAAATGGGGTGTAGAGCCGGCAACACTGGTCACTCCATATACAGGAGCAATTTCAACTCCTGTGCCTGATACATACGGAGACCATACGCTTACCGTCACGGCATATGATACAGCCGGAAATGCAAACTCAGGTAAGACATATACATACACGGTACCCGATACAACGCCGCCTGCCATAACAATCAACCCGGATAACGGAACCTACACCGGCGATATCAATATATCCATAACATGCATCGATACGGAAAGCGGGGTAGCAAACAGCTACTACGCATGGGATAACGATGAAACCCCGCCCGGCGATTCCGATTCATCCTGGGTACCGTTTACCAGCCCCGGAGCAGTCAAACAAGCGGGACAAGGGACGCAGTATCTGCATATACGGGCAGCTGATAATGCAGGAAACCAAGCAAGCGCATACAAAACCTATATCATAATACCTAAACTGGCAATAGCGGTAAGAACAGATGGAGTCATGACAATAGGTGGAACAGGCGGCAGAATGTTATTGTTGAGCAAACATGGTCAGGAACTGAAAGACGAAACATGGGGACACAGTGCATCAAACATATATGCTATACAGACCGACCACAACGGAAAAGTACTTTTTGCAGGACAGGATGGCAAGTATCAGTTAAGAGCTCCGGACGGTAACATGAAGAACCCTGAGACATGGTACCAGCCAGGATACTCCATAAAAACAATAACACCTTTATATAATACCGACGGTACACCTTCGGGAGAATTTTTAATGGCAGGAAACGGTGGAAGGTGGCAGGTAAGGAATGCAAATGGAATATTGAGCACAACAAAGAAAGGGATATGCGATATAGGACAAATAACGGGAGCTGCAGGCAGGGAAGACGGATATATAATACTTGCAGGAAGCGAGGGTAAGGTGAAAATAATACACCCTGACGGGAAGACCATAGTAAAAGAAGAAACATGGTCGGACAGTAAACAGATAAAAGCAGTATTGGCCTTGCCCGACGGCAGCATGCTCTTTGCAGGAGAAGGAGGAAAATATCAAAGGAGAGACCCGGCAGGAGTCTGGAAATCCCCTGGGACATGGGACTATACCGAAGACATAAGAACCCTGACATTTTTGCCGAACGGGGATATTCTGATGACAGGGGGAGACGGGTACTTCCAGGAGCTTAATGCCGATAATGAATACAACCTGACACCGGGAACAAAGGGACAATACGACCTGACAAACATACAATCGGCATTCCCGCGAGAGGACGGTATGGTAGTAATACAGGACAGCGAATGGAAGAGGCAGTATTACAAATATGATCCGGAATTTAAACTGCTAGTTAAGTCTGTTACTAATAACTCCGTAGTTCTGCAGACAGCATGGGACGGCAGGGGATTCAAGAATGCAGTAGCAGAAAAAAGCACAGACGGTATAAATTGGACAGAAGCTAGCTGCACGTGGAACACTGAGGGTACGGAGGTAACGGTGACGGGGCTAAGCAGCGCTGTAAACTACTATCTCAGGATAAAGACACCTCTTGGCCTTCCGGTTGAGTATAAATCGAAGAAGGTAAGCGTGGAGACCCAATAGGAAGAAGAGGGGAATAGTTGACAGTTAAAACCATAACTTACTATTAACTATTAAGATTTTAATAACTGTAGACTGTAAACTGTAAACTAAAAAAGGAGGGTTTTGTATGAAAAGAATTATTAGTTCGGTAATCTGCTTGTCAATGTTTGTAGCAGTATTCGTTTTCAGCGCACCAAAGGCATCTGCAGATTTGTCATGGACGTGTACACAATATCGAGCATATAGTATGTATGAAAATTGGGATCCAGTAAATGGAGAATATATTGAAGGCATAGATTCTAGAACCATTGATGCAGACACTCCATGGTCTGATACTTTTGATGATAACCGTAATGCTTCTGATATCACAGCTCCAACGTTTTGCTACACAGCCAACATCTCCGGCTCAGTCTCGGCAGCCATAACCGAAGCTGAAAAGCAAGATATTGCAAACAGGATAATAAACAGCACCAGGCTGCAGAATATTGAAACCTATTCCAAAGGAGCAAAAGAGATACTTGACGGTACAGCCAATGGGGGTAAATCACTTTCAGCTACTTATGACAGAGCCAATACAGCGGCAGCCAATGCTGTAGAGGCAAAAGAGGCAGCTGAACGGCCGAATGTATTCAGGGTTGTGAAAGGACAGGCATTCACTGAGATAATGTACGGAGAGATAAACGGTTCATCTGGAGGAGTAACAGCAACATCAGCCGCAGGCTCGGGATATACCACTATTACCGGAACCATAAATACGGCAGGAGTCAAAACAATAACCATAGGCGGAAAAACTCTATTGTTCAAGGTGGTAGAAGCTCCTACAACTTCCTACAAGGCAGCGGTCAGCTTCAGCGAGTAGGCAAATAGGTAATGGTTAGGTCGCGGCACAAGATTCATTTATGGAGGACTTAATTTATGAGAAAAAGAGTATTAATTTCTCTAATAGTTTTACTAATGCTTGGTACAATCACTTTAATTGTCCCTCAAAGTGTTTATGCAGCTTCTTGTACGATAGAATATGAAAAACATTTAAAGGTAGGGGAATATACAGTACTAAAAATATTTTACATAGATGACAGCGGTGAAAGTAGAAATATAACAAAATATTTGGTAGTGTAAATTATTGAGGCTGTAAAATATTTTATGTAAACTAATTATCTCCTTCTATGGTAGAATACTAAAATCATAGGAGGAGATTTTTATGGCGAGAAAAAGAATCATTAC
>JAWLCD010000006.1:0-97825 GCA_041687355.1 Clostridia bacterium
CTATTTTTAGAGCTAAAACAACTTAGATACCGAGCACTATAAGCGTTTCTAAGGGTGTAGTCTAAAAAATATTTTCCTACAGTAAGTTGACGCAATCCAGTCAGGTCACCGGTCCATGACTGATCGATAAAAATCTGGTATAATCATTAGTAAGCTTTCTATGACAGCTTGTCCGATGACTACCGCCGCTAAGACTCCCTTCGGGAGCATCAAAGATGGACACTATCGCTAAGATTTCTTTGAAATCAAGCGACTAGTAATCTAAGTGGCGATAAGTTCCTGGATAACGGCTTCTAAGATTCAGTTGGAAAAACTCCACCTGAATCCAAGAATCCTGTTTATCCGATAACTAACCGCCACTAAGATTCCAGCTTCAATATTGTAGATAAGTGGCGATAAGTTCCTGGATAACGGCTTCTAAGATTCAGTTGGAAAAACTCCACCTGAATCCAAGAATCCTGTTTATCCGATAACTAACCGCCACTAAGATTCCAGCTTCAATATTGTAGATAAGTGGCGATAAGTTCCTGGATAACGGCTTCTAAGATTCAGTTGGAAAAACTCCACCTGAATCCAAGAATCCTGTTTATAATTTATACCTGTGAGTATGGACAGGAAGGGGTTATTCTATGTTTCCTCAAACGCATAAACTAGTTGCCTTAACTGCAAGAGAAGCGCTGAAAGAGAAAACAGGAATAGAGATTCCACTGGAACCGTTTCTTCAGGGAGCGGTTATACCTGATTCTGCACCTGCATTAAAACTGGGTGGGGACCGGCATTATGCAGTAAAGAAAGAAGCAAATTCTCAAAAAAAAGATAAACCTGCATCAGTTGTGCAGTGGCTGGAGAATGAATTGGTTCATCTGGATTATGGTAACAAACCACTCAATCCAATGCAATTGGGTATCCTGGTTCACCTTGCATCGGATTCTGTAAGCGCCGCACATAACTTTCGTGAGTATCGGCGAGGGGCATCAATCTTCAGTTTGCCGCTCCACGCTGCTTATGAAATTGCCCAGGATGCAAAAGCATTTATTGAAGGAAAGAGAATCCTAAATGATAATATGAAGCGGCTTATCAGCATTGATAGACCGGATGACCTGCTTCAGCATATAGCTAAGGTTCATGAGCGGTATAGAAAAGAGGCTGCTGAAGCAGGATTCAGAAGAACTCTTGATATTGATATAAGAGAGGCTGCTGAAGTATCATATCTTTTACTTCTGGAGATGTGCGAAAAGAGATTTAACCGTGAACAGTCCTTCAGTTTGGACAAAAATCTGGAAGAAATGAGGGCACCTTATGGGAGTAAGAAGAAGTTCAGAATTCCCGAAGCATTAAAAGGAATGATATCTAATGTCAAGAAAGTGTTTAAATCTGAGTTAAACGAAAAGGGTGAGACTATACATCATGCACACGAGCATGAGGAGAGCTCACAAATAAATCAGCATAGCACAGAATATAAAAGAAAAGATATGCCTTTTAAACTGAAATCAAAAACTAAAGCAGTTCCATTCCCCAGACATATGTGCAGAGAGGAGACGGGTAAGACCCATAATAGCAGAGATAGATGATAGATACTCAAGTAAGTCGAGAAGTCGCACCCTGATAAGCTTTGAGGTCGGAGCACCCTTTGGATTACACCTCCATATATTGTAAATCAAGGAGGTGCTTTTTATGCCGCAAATTATCTATACAGTGAAGCGCGGTGATACTTTAAGCAGTATTGCTAGAACTTATGGAACCACGGTAAGTGCCATAGTTAGGGCAAACAATATACAAAATCCACAATTGATATACCCAGGTACCGTTCTTACCATACCTGTGGAAGAGACAGAGCCGGGCGGCGTTCCACCCGGAGGGCTGGTATACGTTGTTCAGCCCGGGGATACGCTTTATACCATTGCACTATTGTTCGGGGTTAGTACACGAAGCATAATAGAGTTGAATAATATCACCAACCCAACTTTAATCTACCCCGGGACCCAGCTGCTTCTCCCCCGGAATGCTGTAAACCCGTTTCAGCCTACACCTGCCGGAATAATTGAATATACTGTGAGGCCCGGGGATACGCTTTATTTCATTGCCAGGAGGTTTGGGACCACAGTCAGTGCAATAACCGCACAGAATCCGGGCATAAATCCCGCAAATCTTAGGGTAGGCCAGGTAATAAGAATCAGAGTACCTCCAAATGCTGTAGCAATCTACAGAGGTAATCCGGCCAAGAGAATGGTTGCACTGACTTTTGATGCAACATATGGGGATAACCAGACACCGAGGCTGCTCGAAATACTTAGGAATAACGGGATAAGGGCAACATTCTTTCTTTCAGGGATATGGCCGGTGAATTTCCCGGACCTTGCGAGGTCTATAGCCGCAGAGGGTCATGAGATAGGAAATCATAGCTATACTCATCCGCATATGCCTCAGCTTTCACAGCCTGAAATAAGGAATCAGATTATCAGAGCAGAGGCTGTAATCAGGAGCATAACAGGGAGAGACACATACCTGTTCAGGCCGCCGTTCGGAGAGTATGACCAGGCTATGCTCAATGTGTTGGCCCAGCTGGGCTATGTGACAATAATGTGGACCGTTGACTCGCTTGACTGGCAAAATCCAGGAGTAGATGCTATTGTGAAC
This sequence comes from Clostridia bacterium, assembly GCA_041687355.1. Taxonomy (GTDB): domain Bacteria; phylum Bacillota; class Clostridia; order Acetivibrionales; family UBA4821; genus JAWLCD01. Next base: position 2,638 of record JAWLCD010000006.1, read on the forward strand.
CGGGTAGTAAACAATGTACAAACCGGCGCAATAATACTTATGCACCAGGCAGCAGTTCAAACACCACAGGCGCTTCCCAGGATAATATCAAGGCTCAGACAGTTGGGATACAGCTTTGGGACGGTTACGGAAGTGTTGGACCCCTAGAACCAGTACTGCCATACTGCATGACTTCAGGGGATGGCGGAATTATCCGGTATCCCCTTTATGGTTCTCGCGGGAGGAGTCAAACAGATAGAGGTATTCACCATAACCTTCTTTTTCCATATCTTCAACAGGAATAAATTTAAGCGCTGCCGAATTGATGCAGTACCTTAAACCTGTAGGCTGCGGCCCGTCATCAAATACGTGGCCCAGATGGGAGTCGGCGTTCCTGCTTCTGACTTCGGTCCTGAGCATACCGTGACTCTCATCCTGTTTTTTCACTATACTGTCTTTTTTTAAAGGCCTGGTGAAGCTTGGCCACCCAGTGCCGGAATCAAATTTATCAAGTGAACTGAATATAGGCTGTCCCGAAACAATATCTACATAAATTCCATCTTCTTTATTGTTCCAGTATTCATTTTTGAAAGGCATTTCAGTACCATTCTCCCGGGTAACATGGTATTGGATTGGAGTTAAGGTTCTGCGAAGCTCGTTGTCACCGGCCTTTTCCAGGCAGGGGGTACAGCAAGTATGACGGCTCTTATCATCTGCCCAGGTTTCCTTTATATATTCAGCCCGTCCGGAGCCGGCCTTATAACGTTCATAGTACTGTGGATTCTTTTTGTGGTAGTCCTGATGGTATTCCTCGGCAGGATAAAACTCTGAGGCCTCAAGGATGTCGGTCACAATGGGGTTGGCAAATCTGCCTGAATCTTCAAGCTTCTTTTTGGATTTCTCAGCAAGTTCTTTCTGCTCACGATTGTGATAAAAGATTGCGGTCTGGTACTGCTGACCCCTGTCATAGAACTGGCCGCCGGTGTCGGTAGGGTCTATCTGTCTCCAGAATATATCAAGCAGTTGATTGTAAGTTATCTTAGAAGGGTCATACAGGACCTGAACTGCCTCATAGTGTCCCGAGCCACCGGAGCAAACCTGCCTGTAAGTCGGATTTGGTGAATCCCCTCCCGTATAACCAGCCTTGACGTCAACTACTCCGTCCATATTCTGAAATGGTGGAACCATACACCAGAAGCACCCTCCTGCAAATGTGGCTTTTTCATGTGCGGACATACTTTCATGCTCGTACTGCATAATATCCCTCCATTGTTTTCTTTTATTTGTCCCGTTAGACAGGTTAATTATTCAAGTAAGTTAAATTTTGCCTCTAAAAAGGAATATAGGAGTTTTTGTAGAATTCACGCTATATAGTTTTTGAAATCCAAAAGGCCAGGGGGTTGAAAAATAAAATATGTATAAGCAGAAGGTTGTATCACCAGCGAAATTCTTTAAGAGATTTCTGTTCTATTTCATTGCTTTAAGCATAATAATTGAAATTTTATTTTCAGTAACCAAACTGAAGCAGGGCATAGTGGACTCTTTCCTAGGCTTTGTACCCAAGGATAATTTTATAGGACTGATTGTGGTCTGGTATATAGTATCACTGCTTATATCAGCAGCTATTGCAATATTTCTAGTATGGTTTTCAGCCAGAAGGACATTCAACCGGGCAACTGTAGAAAGCGCGGAATCCAATAAAGTACTTATATATTTTTCGGTTATTTATATAGCATACATATTTACAGTCACCTTGCTTGAAATATTGGTATTCGGGCCTATTCATAATACATTTGGCAAGTATGTTCTTAACCAGACCTATAGCATAGGGATACATGAATCTGTATTTATTGTACTGGGGTTCATTAGTCGCAGTATCAGCTTTGGAGTTTCATTTATTTTTCTGAAGAAATGCCTTGCAGCAGGAACGTGCGAGAGGCCTAGGAGAACCATGTCCAGAATAACAATTTGATTACTGGTCTTCGGACCTCAGACCGTGAAGGGATGGTAATACAGCCGAACAGGCTTGCTGCCATTCCTTTTTTCATTCTTAATTTTCTAAAATACGGAGCAGTGTTATGTCACCAGGCAGCACCATTAAGCATATGTTATTAATATAAAGCTCATAAGGGCTTTGTGAATATACTGGAAGGAGAGGTATAGAATGACTACCGGAACATCTGCAACTGCTAAAACATCTGTAGTTACTCTTGGAGTAATACAAACGCTCCTGGGTCTGTGCCTGGTTATCAATAGCATATCGCTGCCATTTGTACCTCCTGCACTCATTGTAGGAGGAATAGTCACAACAATTCTGGGTATAGTTCTGCATAAATGCAGTCTCATACCATATGTGTTCGGGCTGTTGACCCTTATAGGTATAGGCCATATTCTGCTGGGAGCTTGTCTTCTTACGTTCATACCCTGTATACTGTCCCTGGCTCTAGCTCTTATTGCCATAGGTATACTATTACTCTTGATTGCTCTGGTCCTACTAATCAAATGCAAATGCAAGGATAATTACAACAATTAGGTCACGAATTAATTTTGCTCAGCAAACAGTCCATCGTTGAAATGGTGGACTGTTTTACTGCTGCAGTGATAATACTATTTGTTTGTTTCACGGACAGTATTATCTTATAATATTAGTATAATTAATTCTGGTCAGGTGGAGCATATGGAGAAAATATTGATTATAGAGGATGAGGAGCCCATTTCCGAGCTTATAAGACTAAACCTGTCTACAGTGGGCTATGAAACCCTGATTGCTTCCGATGGGGAAGACGGACTGAACCATATCAAAAACGGGAACATTGACCTGGTTATTCTGGATATAATGCTCCCGAAAAAAGATGGATACGAACTGCTTCCTTCAATAATCCAAAGGAATATCCCTGTTATAGTTGTGACTGCAAAGGATGGCTTGGGTGACAGGGTCAAGGGACTGAATATGGGGGCAGATGACTATATAGTCAAGCCTTTTGAAGGGCTTGAACTGCTTGCAAGGGTTCGCAGTGTACTGAGGCGGGCAGGCAGGCAAAAGGACAGCCTCAATCTGGATGACATCGAGATACTGCTGCATCAAAGAAAGGTACTCAGGAACGGTAACGAAATAATACTTACTCCAAAGGAATTCGATTTACTCAGAGTGCTTGCAGAAAACAGGAATATGGTCATGTCACGAGAAAAGCTCCTGCAAATGGTATGGGATTACGACTTTGAAGGTAATACAAGAACGGTTGACATGCATATTCAAAGACTGAGGGACAAACTTGGTACCGACAGAATCAAAACAATATACAAGCTTGGCTACAGACTGGATGGTTGATATGAGTTTCAGACTGAAAATCTTTTTGCTATGTATAACAGTATACATTCTCACCCTTGCAGTTACCTGCATCGTGATAACCGAGAGCAGTTATCAGGGGCTGCTCAAGACCGAGATTAATCGATGCCTTGGTGAACAGGGCAGTATTTATTCCACTTCGGTTCTATACCTGATAACTAACCTTAAGCAGGATGAGATTAGGACCGGCATAGAGAGCTATGGTCAGAGACTGGTAGACATGTTCAGGTCGGAAGACACAAATATCGAACTATTGAAAGAAAATAGCGAGATGATTGCCTCGAGCTATGCAGGCAGCAGTCCGGCCTCCAGGGATGAACTGAACGAGGCCGCAAAGGGCAGCAGGAGTTATATACTCAGGACAATCGGGGAAAAGCATCTTCTATATATATCCGAGCTTATTGAGGTAAACGGTCAGAAAATGCTTATGACGGTTATAAAAGATATTACCCATGTAGACCGGCAGAAGGCCAATCTGTATTTATTCTTTATGCAATTCGGTATTGTAGGGATGGTTTTTGTAGCTCTGATAACTGCAGTCATGAGCAAGTATGTTACAAGACGAATTGAGGTGCTTTCCGGGACAGCCGGGAAAATTGCTTCAGGAAGTTACGGGGAAAGGGTAGAGATATCGGGCAATGATGAGATTGCCGCACTCGCACGGCAGTTTAATACAATGGCACATGAAGTTGAAAGACGCATAGATGAACTGGAGAAAGAAGGAGAGAGAAAGCAGAGGTTTATTGATAACCTTACCCACGAACTTAGAACTCCATTGACTTCGATAATTGGATACTCAGATTTTCTTATGAGTGCAAAGCATGACCAGGCTGCATTTCATAAAAGTCTTGGCTACATCAACTCTGAAGGGAAGAGAATGCTCATAATGGTCAATAGGTTGATGGAAATGATTCTTCTGAGAAAAAATGGGGTTAGTATTGAAAAACACAACGCGCTGAACTTGCTTGAAGAAACTGCAGGGGTAATGAGGGCGAAGGCAGAAGAGAAAGAGGTCAGTCTTGCAGTTGAAGGGCAGAATCTGAAGGTATCACTGGATTGGGATATGATGAAAGGGGTCTTGATTAATCTTGTGGATAATGCCATAAATGCTTCCAAGGCCGGAAGTTCTGTTACGCTTGGAGTATCAAAGGAAGGGCAGGACACCTCTATCTATGTCAAAGACCAGGGAAAGGGAATGGGGGATTCGGAAATATGCAGGGTTATGGAGCCATTCTACAGGGTGGATAAATCACGTTCAAGAAGGCAGGGCGGCCTGGGCCTGGGGCTGAGCATCTGTAGTGAGGTAGTCAAGGCACATCAGGCTGAACTCAAGATAGAAAGCAAGGTAGGGGAAGGTACAGTTGTAAGGATACTCTTCCAGAATAATTAGCTGGTTGCAGGAAAAATAAATTAACCGCATTGATTTTTACAACTTGTTTACAATGTGGATGAGGTTTCTATACAGCAGGGTGTTATCCTAAGAGAAAGGAGGATGATAATATGAGAAAGAAGGTACTTGCAGTTTTATTTATAAGCGTATTGGTTCTGGCTGCAGGATGCAGTAAAAATGCGATTAGGGACAATCAGGTTTATACTGCGGGCGGCGACAGGTATGGAGCAGAATCAATATTAACAGATGTGAGGATTGATACCGAAGGTCTGATACCTTTTCGGGAATTTGACTATTCAGCAGTAAAAGATATTGGCATTCCTGTAACGGTATCACCTGACGGAAAATCGGTTTACCTGATGCAGCAGTTTCCGAACCATGGCGAAAAGGTGATAAAAGGTGAAGACTTCAGCTATGTAGATCTTATAAGGTACGATGTGCAGACCAAAAACCAGACTGTATTGGGAGTAGGAATACCATTCATATCCGAGGCCAAGTGGAACAAGGCCGGAGATAAGGTAGCCTTTCTATCAAATCAGAATCTACATATTTATGATACTGTCCGGAATAAGGTAGATGCAGATATGAACTTGCCTGTAAGCCATTTTGAGTGGTCTCCGGACGGTAACAAGATATATACCGAGCATCCCAATCTTGCTAACGGTAGTATAGTGTATGCCGGTACAGGTAAGGTTGTTCGTGCATACGACAGCAGTAATGAGGATACTTATGTAAAAGGTATTCTGGACAAAGAACACTACTATGGAACGAAAATATATTTGGTTGAACAGCAAATCCGGGAGGAAATGGGTGAGGACATAAGCAAGGAAGAAATTGAAAAACTGCTTAAGCAAAGAGGAAAGACACAGGAGATAAAGACAGTCATAATTGATATTAATAGGAACGTTGTCAAGGAACTGCCTGAAGGAAGGTTCAGGGCTTCATATAAAAGGGCCATGCTGCAGACTTCACTAAGCGGATTCGGGTTGAGCTATTTCCCTGACATTAACAGCCCGGAAATCAAAACCCTCACCGGCGAATATGTCTACGATGCGAAATTCATCCGGGGGGGCAGGATTATTTACACTACAAAGGACACCAATGCTGAGGAAAACAATTTTGTTCTGCATATTGCCGACAGTCAGGGCAATAAGATTAAAAATCTGGTGGTTTCCAGCTCGAGGATATGCTTGTCTCCTGATGGGAAGATTGGATATGGGACCGGACCGGACAGGGAAGTTGTAAAATTCGAAGAACTGCTTGCCGGGGGGAAAGGCCTGGAGATACCGGAAATTCAGCCTGCTGAAAGCCAGGAGCATAAAGAGATATACAGGGCTGTCAGAGGGGCCATGGATGCTTACTATAAATCAGAATTGGTTAAGGGGAAGGATGAAAGTGGAATTGCAAGGTATTTTACCGACAGCTCCAACCCTGAACAGTGGGGATACTTTGATGTATTGACAAAGGTTCGTGAGAGGAAATACTCAGCCAATGCAGACTTTTATACCCTTCACATATACTGGAAGGATTATGAGAATACTGCAAACTTCAAAAAACCTACAGTGCTTTTTTCACCAATGTCGGATAGACCAAGGGCATCGGCCAATATCAGTATCAGTGCACACAATTCATTCGGAAGTGGGATGGGAATGGAGCATGCGCTGGAGCTGATAAAGAAAGAGGACGGCAAGTGGTATGTAACCGGACTGAGCACATTTCCATACTCGGCCAAGGCAAGGGAATTGAGGCAGAAGGCCGAGCAGTCTGTGAAGGAAATACAGGATAAGGGACTGTATGGGGGCGTCCTTAAAGGCAAGCAGGTAAAGGTTGGGCAGGTTCAGTTCTGGAGGCTGAGCGAGCCGCATCTGTCTCCCGATGTTGATACTGCAAACTACTGTAAGGTTTACCTTAAGGTATCCGGAAACGGCAAAGAGGAGATATATAAGCTGGTGCTGGATAGAAAAAACCAGAATTACTGGAAGGTTAATACCTTAAATAAGGAGCATCTAAGTGGGCTGTAGTAGAATAATAAGGTAGGGGACGTTCCTTGAGAGAAGCGGATGGCGCGTCCCCCTTCATTCTATCAATTCTTCCTGAAATTTGAGCATAACTGTAGGCCCGGGCAGACGGCTGGGTTAAATCCCCAGCCGTCTGCCCGGGCTACTTACTCGCCAGTTAATTCATTTGCCCTGTAAGCAGAAGGGCTCTATCTGAGCTGGAAGTTTCGTGGTGCTTAAAGTATTTTTGCGTGATATAATATGGTGTGACCTTAGGAGTTATTGGAACATATTATATCTAAACAATGGCAGCATAAATATAAAAAGGTGGCGCATACTGATGGAACAGGAAAGGCTTACAGGTCTTGTTGATGAATCTATCAACAGACTTTTCAAGGATGCATTAAAGGTTGTTTTAAGAAATCCTTCGTACGTTTTTTTTCTACTTAAGACTATAAGGTCGCAGAAAAGAGCGGCCAGGACCAGACGATACTGGCATGAGCAGGGTGTTCAGGTACCAGCTTTTATGATTGCTAGTATTACCAATAGATGCAACTTGAACTGCAAGGGTTGTTATGCTATGGCCAGGCGCAAGCAGGCTCAGCCGGAGATGAGTGAGGATATGATGAAAAGAGTATTCTCAGAGGCAAGGGAGCTGGGGATTTCAATCATACTGCTTGCAGGCGGCGAACCGCTGGTGAGGCCGGAGATTCTTGCTCTGACCAGGGATTTCCCTGAGATAATCTTTCCGCTGTTTACAAACGGACTTATGATGAATGACCAGACTGTTATGAAGCTTAAAAAACAGAAGAACCTGGTTCCTATAATCAGCCTTGAAGGCTACGACTGTGACACCGATGAACGCAGGGGAAAAGGTGTATATCAGAATGTAAAGAAAGTAATTGGGAAGGTATCAAAAGAAGGGCTATTCTTCGGCGTTTCCATTACCATGACAAGGTCAACGTTCGACTTAGTGACAGGGTGGGAGTTTATACAGGACCTTATCAAGTCAGGATGCAAATTGTTTTTCTTTGATGAGTATGTCCCGGTCAGAGAAGGAACAGAAGACAATGTGCTGACCGAGGAACAGAGATTCAAGATTTCAGATATGACACACCGGTTAAGAGAGGAATATCCGGCTTTGTTCATAGCCTTTCCGGGTGATGAAGAGGAGTTCGGCGGCTGTCTGGCTTCGTGCAGAGGCTTTGTGCATATCAGCCCTGAAGGTGACCTTGAGCCTTGCCCTTTTGCTCCGTATTCGGATACAAGCCTGAGAAGCCTATCGCTCAAGGACGCTCTGCAGTCCAAGTTCCTGAAGACAGTTCGCGAAACACATGGCCAGTTGAGTGAGAGTCATGGAGGATGTACACTGTGGGAGAACCGCGAGTGGGTGCAGTCTCTGATACAAAATAAAGACTCTTTGGGCCATAGTCAGATAAAAGAATAATCCGTTTTTAAGAACTATCCTTTTTAAAAACTCCTTCGCCACGTACAGCCACAACTATTGTTTTAAGGATGATTCTGAGATCAAAGAACATGGACTGTTTCTCAATATAAATTAAGTCATATTCTATCCTTTCATCCCATGACATGGTGGTGCCTCCACTTATCTGAGCGAGACCTGTCAATCCGGGCCGTACACTTAACCGTTTCCTTTGGCGTTCACTATATTTCTCTACCTGGTACTTCAGTGTTGGTCTTGGGCCTACAATACTCATATCACCCATAAGGACGTTGAAAAGCTGGGGGAGCTCATCAAGCTTTATTCTTCTCAACAACTTTCCAAACCGCGTTGTTCTAATACCATCCTTACTAAAGTCAAGCTTCTGTTCTGCTTCATGGTCGGTTAGCATGGTTCGGAATTTATACAGGGTGAACTCTTTTCCATATCTCCCAACGCGGACTTGCTTAAAGACAGCCGGTTTTCCAGAGGTTAAAAGTATTAATAAGCATATAAACATCATCAGAGGGGAAAGAAGAATCAGGAATATAATACTAAAGACTATATCAAATGCCCTCTTCATCTCAGCACAGCTTTCTGCACATTTTTATGGCTTCTTCAAGCTTGACGGCCACATAGTCAACCTGTTTCCGCTTAAGCTTGTTAAAAAACGGCAGGGCCAAGGTTGAAGCAGAAACCTTTTCGGTGATGGGGAAGGTGCCTTCTTTGCAGCCAAGCGTTTCCCTGATATATGGCTGGAGATGAATGGGAGGAAAATACGGTCTGCAAGAAACTCCACTGTCTATCAGGTATTCCATTACCTTATCCCTGTCTATATAAGACTCCAGCCTGATAACATATACAAACCAACTCATTCGTGTAACAGATGGGGAGATGTATGGCAGTTTAATATCTTTAATACTCTGGAGCCTTTGATTATACATTGAGGCTATTTTCTCCCGCATACTCAGAATGCTGTCCAATCTATCCATCTGTATTGAACCTAATGCAGCACTGAGCTCATCCATTCTGTAATTATAGCCTAGTCTTTCATGCTGAAGCCATGAACTATTAATTCCTCTGCCCTGATTCCTCATACTCCTGCAGAGGTTGGCAATATTTTCATCGTTTGTTACAATAACGCCCCCCTCTCCGGTGGTTATCTGTTTATTAGGATAAAATGCGAATACAGCTCCGTCAGCGTATGAGCCACTCCTGATGTCTTCATATTCAGAGCCTATTGCTTCGCATGAGTCTTCAATGACTTTCAGATTATATTTACTTGCTATACGTGTGACCTTTCTTATATCCATTGGCTGGCCGAAAACGTCAACCGGAAGGATTGCTTTTGTCTTTGCGGTTATCTTTTCTTCAATACTGTCAATATCCATATTTAGAGTATCAGGATCTATATCAATGAATACGGGTTTTGCACCTTCGTAGAGTATGCAGTTTGTTGAGGCTGCAAAACTGAACGGGGTGGTTATTACTTCATCATCCCTTCCTATGCCCATTGCTCTGATGAGCAGATGGAGCCCGGCGGTTCCACTGCTTACTCCGATTGCATGCTTGACTCCTTTATATTGGGCTGCCTTTCTTTCAAAGCTTTCAAGTTCAGGCCCGATGCTTAAAATATTTGATTTGAGGACTTTAACCACACTCTTTATTTCTTTTCTTGTAATATCAGGTAAAGCAAGTGGGATTATCATCTTATACCCCTTCTTTCAATACTTATATCTATATAGTGGGAAATAGTTAATGTCTCCCGGTTCTTCATCTATACCCCAATGTTCGCGCCATTTACTGCATAAGGTTTTATAGACTTTAGTGTTATGAACCTTTTTGCCTATGTAAAACTTAAAAAGGTTATTCCGGGAAAACTTTCTTTTAAACCGGAACAGCTTATCCTCACCTGTGTATCCCCCACCCAGGTGATAAACTGAGTATCCTTGTTCCTTACCCCAGAGGGCAGTTTCATAGATTAGGAGGTTGTTGGAACCATACCTGAGATAATCAGTGTCTGATGCATTGAAGTGGTAGTGCAGCTTTTCGCCATGGTGTAGAAGGTATACCCCTGAAATTACCTTGCTGCCCAATTTGACAAAAAAAAGGCTGGAGGAGTCCTTTAAATGGTGGAGCATCCTGTAGAAGAATTCCCGGCTGAAAAAATAGTACTGTTCGGCGTTATTCTTTATCATCGTCTTGATATACATTTCATAGAACAGGTCAATTGATGCCTGACAGGCGGCCGCATTTTCAACAGTTAACCCTTCCGTACGGGCTTTTCTGACTCTGTTTCTGTGGGTTGAAGACATATTATTCCAGATTTCATCCTCACTTTGAGATAGGTCAATATAGGCTGTATCTCTGTTATACGCGACCTCCATAAAGTCGGAACAGTATTCTTGGTTCTGGATTATAGGATGGAATCTAACAAACTCGGACACTATACCATTATCCATGCAGTATTCATGGAATTCCCTGCCGAAATCCTGCATAAGCTTTGATTTACACTCATCTATGGAACATGTGGGACCGCCGTATCCGTACGGTGTGATTATGTCAAAATATTTTTTGCTGAGGTTTGCAAATGGTAAATCAATTTCCCTTTTTAGAAAAGGATACACAACATATCCGCTGCTACCTTTTGAAATAAACAGGCAGGCGGTACCATCCCCGTTTTCCTGGAAAACCCGGCAGTACTCAGGCAGATAGTATACATCATGAGCAATAATTTCCGACAGTGCTTCTGTCCAATCATGGCTGTCTGCAAGAGATAATATACTATACATGGTTTCAACCCCTCATATACTTTATGTTTCTACGTATAAGCCAAAGCCTTATTCTACATATTATGCAAACCTTGTTATTGTGTTCTGTTGTTTTCTCTATAGTCCGGAACAATTTGGGCAAGTATACTGGTAATGTTGCTATTGAAATCATTGCATGCCGTCCAAAGGCTTTCAAGCTGCTCATTCAGGCTGATGGAAGGTGTATGAACATTTGCTGTTTCCACGTAGATTTTTTCATGGTGGGTACGTTTCAAGGTGCTGCCGCTCTTAAACAGTTCTTCATTACGCTTCTCACCAGGTCTTAGGCCCGTGAATATAATCTGGGTTTCATTTTCTACACCAAGTATTCGGGTAAGGTCTTTAGCCAAATCCAATATCTTAACAGGCTTCCCCATGTCCAGAACAAAAACTTCCCCTCCCCTTGCCATTGAGCCAGCCTGGATTACAAGCTGAACGGCCTCGGTTATGGTCATGAAGTACCTGGTGACGTCAGGATGAGTGACTCTTATGGTATTTGACCATTCAATCTGCTTGCGGAATAGTGGAATCACACTTCCTTTGCTGCCCAGTACATTTCCAAATCGTACCGCGGAGAATTTAGTAGAAGCATCCCTATCCATGGATTGGACAATCATTTCCGAAATACGCTTGGTAACACCCATAATATTTGCCGGATTTACTGCCTTATCGGTTGAAATAAGTACAAATCTTTCTGCTCCTGAAACAGCTGCGCTTTTTGCCAGGTTTAGAGTTCCGAACACATTATTCTTAACTGCTTCGTATGGGTTTTCCTCCATTAAGGGTACATGTTTGTGTGCGGCAGTGTGAAAGACAACATCCGGTGTGTAGGTGTTGAATATATGGGTAATCCAGCAATGGTCGGTTATGGAACCAATCAGAAATTTTGTCTTGAGGTCTGGGAATTTATAATTCAGTTCCTGTTGGAGCATATAGGGGTCGTTTTCACTTATGTCAAGTACAAGGAGCTTTTCCGGAGAGAACCGGGCAAGCTGGCAGCATAACTCTGAACCTATTGAGCCTCCACCGCCGGTTACCAGTACAGTTCGTCCTTTTATATATTCGGATATTTCCTCGATATTCAAGTCTACCGGAGTTCTACCAAGAAGGTCTTCAATATTGACATCCCTTAATACTTTTATGCTTACCCTCCCGTCAATCAAATCATGCATACCGGGAACGGTTTTAACCTTGCATCCCAATTTATTAAAGAAATCGAGAGTATCTCTGAACTTCGTCTTGTTCATTGAAGGTACTGCAATTATTATTTCTCTGATTTCCTTTCTCTGCACTATTCCATCTATCCCGGCTGTTTCTCCAAGCACCGGTACGCCGTGAATTCTAGTTCCTTTTTTGTCTCTATCGTCATCAATAATCCCTATAGGATTGTAATGTGGATGTTCTATAAGTTCCTTAAGAATTATTGCTCCAATCTTCCCGGCCCCATATACGAGCACATTTTTTGGTTTGTATCTTTCATTACGGGCCTTCTCGAGAGTACCGTCAAAAACGCGAAGACCAAGTCTTATGCCTCCTATCAATAAAATATTCAATATCCAGTCCACAAATAAAATTCTTGCCCAAAGAATATTGGCGTAAGGATAAATAATAAACAGTGAAATGGCTGATGCCGTAGTTGCAGCTGCAAAAACCTCAATCATTTCCTGGATAGATGCATATTTCCATATGCTTGAATACAGGCTGAAGACATAATATACAAGGAGCTTTACAACCAAAATCCAGAGCAGAAGGTGAATGAATAGCTGCAGTGGAGGTACGGTAAACCTCTGACTTACCAGAAAAGTTGCCAGCCCAAAAGATAGAATTATCAGAATAGAGTCTGCGGCCAAAAAGGCTATTTTTCTTATATGCCTGTTCATGGGGCCATACCTTCAGACTTGTTTCCTGGACTAGGCTGAAGAGGAATCTTTCCGGCAGGAGTTTTAAGCTCCAGAAATAGTATGATTCCTACTCCGCAGATACATCCTGCAAAGAATCCTATGATTGCTGTGAATGAATAATTCGGCCATACCGGTTCGGTTGGAGGTTGTGCGCTGTCAATAATTCTAACATTATCGAGATTCATAACCCTGGTCGTATAATTAATCAAAGACCTGGCGAATTGATTTGCAATATTGGCTGCAAGAGTGCTGCCTTCAGACCGGACCCGGATTTTAATTATCTGGGTATCTTCAACAACTTTTATACTGACATTATTCAAGAGTTCCGATTCGGAGGCGGATAGATTCAAATCTGAAATTACCATGCCTAAAATTTTATTGCTTCTCAGGATTTCGCCGTATGTTTTTGAAAGATACTGTGCAGTAATGATGTCATCATAGGTTATGGAATTAATCTCATCATTTCTGACTTCGACCATTATGGTAGCAGCTGACTCGAAAACAGACTGTGCAGTAGTTGAGATATATGTCCAGCATATGGCTGACATAACTATTCCCGATAGAAGTACTATCAATATTTTCTTAGTAATAAGAGATATAAATCTTGTTATTTCCATGGCATTCTCAGTTTCCCATAATCAATAAAGAGTTTATATGATATAGTATGATTTTTATCTCATAGTGTTCCTTCTGGAAAAATATTATGTAAACAAATGGCCCTGGAAGGCATATCGGAGGTCCGTACCTGTTCAACTGTGATGAAGCATGAACTGCTTAAGGTAAGATTATGTAACATATAGTCTTGAAGCTCATATTATGTTAATAACTCCTCGGGATTACATCTTTGGAGGTGACTCTTGATGAACGTACCACTGATTGATTTAAAAAAACAATATGAAGCTGTAAAAGACGAAGTAGATGAAGTACTAAAGAATGTATTAGACTCATCAAAATACATCCTTGGTCCTAATGTTGAAAAATTTGAAGAAAGTATTGCAGAGTATATAGGTGTCAGCCATGCAATAGGTGTTGCAAGCGGTACGGATGCCCTGGTATTGGTATTGGAAGCACTGGAGGTAGGAGCAGGTGATGAGGTTATAACATCTCCATACACATTTTTTGCAACAGCCGAAGCCATTTCCAGGGTTGGGGCAAAACCTGTATTCGTTGATGTTGACCAAGAGACATACAATATTCAGCCTGAGCTAATAGAAGAAAAAATAAACAGCAGTACCAAAGCTATAATTCCTGTTCATATCTTTGGCCAACCGGCAGATATGGAGCCGATAATGGAACTTGCACAGAGCTATAACCTTGCAGTTGTTGAAGATGCATGCCAGGCAATTGGGGCAAAATATATGGACAGACAGGTTGGCTCATTCGGGGATGCAGCCTGCTTCTCGTTTTTTCCTACAAAGAACCTGGGAACTTACGGGGACGGAGGAATGGTAGTAACCAACCACCACAGACTAGCAGATAGAATAAGGATGCTTCGAACCCACGGCAGTAAAAGAAAGTATTTTAACTCAACCATTGGATACAACAGTAGACTGGATGAGATTCATGCTGCAGTATTGAATGTAAAGCTAAAATACCTAAACCAGTGGAATGAGAGAAGAAGGCAGGCAGCCTCGAGGTATAATCGACTGCTGAATGACTACGATGTTGTCAGGCCCTATGTAAGTCCTGTGGTTGAACATGTATATCACCTGTATATCCTTCAGACTGATGAGCGTGACCGCTTGATTAAGCATTTAAGAAACAGCGGTATAGGAACCGGAATATATTATCCGGTGCCGCTTCATCTTCAGGAGGCATATGGGGACCTTAACTACAATGAAGGAGACCTTCCAACAGCAGAATCGCTTTGCAGAAAAGCCCTGGCAATACCCATGTATCCGGAATTAGCTTTGGAGGACCAGCTTTGTGTGGTTAACAGGATAAAAGAGTTCTTTAATTAATCTGGAGAGTATAGAGAGGGTGTTCTGCTTGACACACGATAATAACAATTATGACCATATATTTGAAACACTTAACCAAAAGATTTGTAACAAGACAGCTGTTGTTGGTGTAATAGGACTTGGGTATGTCGGTCTGCCGCTGGCAATTGAAAAGGCCAAGGCGGGATTTAGTGTTATCGGATTCGATATACAACAGTCCAAAGTAGAGATGCTAAACAGGGGAGAAAACTATATTGGAGGCATAATCAGCGGTGAGTTGGAGAAGTTGGTTGATAACAGCAGGTTTGAAGCAACCTCGGATTTCAGGAGAATAAAGAACGTAGATACCATAACCATATGTGTTCCTACTCCATTGGATGAATACCAACAGCCTGACCTGTCTTTTGTTATAAGCTCTGCCGAGGAAATTGCCAAGCACCTTCATGAGGGCATGCTGGTTGTCCTGGAAAGTACAACTTACCCGGGGACTACAGAGGAAGTGATAAAACCCATACTTGAAGGTACTGGGCTAAAATGCGGAAGAGACTTTTTCCTGGCTTACTCACCTGAAAGGGTTGACCCCGGTAATAATATTTATAAGGTAAAGAATACACCCAAGGTGGTTGGAGGAGTGACTCCGAGATGCCTGGAAGCTGCCTCCGGTTTATACGGCAGTATACTTGAAGGGGAAGTATATAAGGTTTCAAGCCCTTCAGCTGCTGAGATGGAAAAGATTCTGGAAAATACATTCAGATACGTAAATATTGCTTTGATTAACCAGATTGCTATCTTATGCAACAAGATGAATATTGATGTACTGGAGGTAATTGAGGCAGCCAAAACAAAACCTTACGGGTTTATGGCATTCTACCCAGGTCCGGGCCCTGGCGGCCACTGCATTCCTATTGATCCATTTTATCTGACATGGAAGGCCAGGAGCTATAATTACCATACAAGTCTGATTGACACTGCCGGTGAGATTAATACCTCGATGCCGGAATATATAGTCGAAAGAATAGTAAGAATCCTGAATGGAAAAGGCAGGCCGTTGAAGATGTCCAAGGTACTTCTGCTGGGCATAGCATACAAGAAGGATATAGATGATTACAGAGAGTCACCGGTACTGAGAATTATAAAACTCCTCAAAATGTATGAGGCCGACGTTTTTGTAAATGACCCTTATATTCCGGAGGTTGAGATTGATGGAGAAAGAATTGAGTCTATAGAACTGGACGAAAAACTTATTAAGAACATGGATATGGTGGTAGTAACCACAGACCATTCAAGTTACGACTATAAGCTTATTGTGGAAAATGCAGAATTGGTTTTTGATACGAGATGTGTTCTTAAAAACTTTGATAAGGAAAAGGTTATCAGGTTATAAATTTTGTAAAGAAGGTTGACATATGAAGACATATAAGGAAGCACTAATCGGATGTGGGTATGTTTCAAAAAAGCATATTGATGCAGCTGCACGGATGTTTCCAATGTGTGTGCTGACTGCTGTATGTGACAAGGACCCTGACAGGACAAATGAAGCAGTCGCACATTACTGTTCGGTTCTCAAACAAAGCTTTCCCGACTTGAATGAGAGCAGAATTAAAATCAGGGAATACAATGATTACAGGCAAATGCTCCAGGACGATGTATGCGATATAGCTGCAGTTACAGTGCCTACGGGGTACCATGGAGTTATTGCCATGGAATGCCTGAATGCGGGTATGCATGTTATTGTAGAAAAGCCTCCGACCCTTTCACTCATGGAAATGGATATGCTTATAGAATGTGCCGATAGGAAGGGGCTTAAACTGGGAGTGTGTTTCCAGAACAGATTCAGCGGAACAGTACGGAAGCTCAGGAGAGCAGTTGAGGCCGATATGTTTGGCAGGTTGGTTCACGCAGTATCCAGTACAAGATGGAACAGGAGCAGCGAATATTACCAGCAGGCGTCGTGGAGGGGAAAATGGGGACTTGATGGAGGCGCTCTAATGAACCAATGCATCCACAATATTGACCTGCTTCAGTGGGTTATGGGCAGTGCCGAAACGGTTTACTCCATGACTGACACCTATCTCCGGCCTATCGAGGCTGAAGACTTTGGCGCTGTGTTAATAAGGTTCAGGAACGGTTCGGTTGGTATAGTTGAGGGTACTACCTGCATATATCGGAAGAATCTGGAGCAGACACTGAATATTTTCGGGGAAAAGGGAACGGTTTGTCTGGGCGGACTGAGCATCAACAATATCAGAGTATGGGAGTTTGAAAAGGAGGTTCCTATTAGCGATACCTCACCGGAAGGGTCTGAGTATATTCAGCTTTATCTGGATTTTATTGATTCAATTGAGAACAATAGAACTCCACTGGTGGATGGGAGAGAGGCCAGGAAGTCGTTGGAAATCGTTCTTGCTGCCTATATGTCTTCAAAAGAGGGAATGCCTGTCCGGATGCCGCTAAAGGAGTTTTCAACCATAAATATGTACAGCTAAGGTTTAGGGAGAGTGTATTATGAACTATGTATCACAGAATGCTGTTTTAGGCAGGAATGTTGAAATTGGAATGTTTGCAGTAATTGAAGATGATGTATCAATAGGAGATTACTGTACTGTTGGAAATGGAGTTGTCATTTACAGCGGAACGCAAATCGGAAGGGATGTACGCATTGATGATTACGCGGTTATCGGTAAGCAACCTCTTAAATCAATCAGGAGTATTACCACATCAGACACCCGTCAGCCGCCGTGCAGGATAGGCAGTAACTGTATTATCGGTACGTCGGCTGTTATTTATGCAGGATGTACTATTGGTGACTATACAATGATAGCTGATATTGCAACAGTAAGGGAATCTGTAGTCATTGGAGAGAAAACCATAGTGGGGAGAGGAGCCGCTGTTGAGAATAATTATACGGTCGGGCGGTTCTGCAAGCTTGAAACAAATGTATATGTAACAGCATATTCAGATATTGGCGACTATGCCTTTTTGGCCCCGGGTGTAGTTACATCCAATGACAACTTTGCAGGAAGAAATCCGGAAAGGTTAAAGCATTTAAAAGGTATTACGGTTGAAACCGGCGGCAGAATAGGGGCGCAGGCTACCATTCTTCCAGGAAAGACCGTTTGCCGGGATGGATTTGTAGGAGCAGGCAGTGTCGTAACCAAAGACGTACAAGAGGCCACGGTAGTTGTTGGAAATCCGGCAAGATACTTTGGCAAGGTGCCGGACCAACAGCTTCTTGACAACAATTTCTAATGCGGGGAGGTGATTCTGTGTATTATCTGCATTATCTGGATGAAGACCAGTATGGTGTTTGGAATTCGTTTGTAGAGAGTTCGCCTCAGGGAACCCTGTTTTCAACCACAACATGGCTTGATTCGTTCGATTGTAATTATAGAGTTCTGGCCTGCTATAAGGGAGATGAGATTGTAGGAGGAATAGCATTTGCATTCCGGAAAGTCGGTCCCTTGAAATGCATATATATACCAACCCTCACCAGATACAACGGGATTATTATCAGGGACTGTTCCAAACTAAATGCCGTACGCAGACAATCGGTGGAGTATGGTGTGGCTGATGAGATAGTCAGATATTTAAGCTGCAATTATCATGTTGTGAATGTAAGCAATAGTATTCCCCTTAAGGATATCCGTCCGTTTGACCTGAACCGCTTTGATATAACTGTCAATTATACCTACGTAATAAACCTGGAAAGGATTGAAGAAACCTGGGGAGGTTTTAAAAACTCGTTAAGGCGGCAAATTATTTCTGCCAAAGATGCACTAGATGTAACAGAGGAAGATAATGTCGATAGTTTGTGGGCTGTATACAAGCAGACCTTCGAGAGACAGAATATTCCCTGCCCTATGGGATATTCCGAAATGAAAAAGCTCCATGATAATCTGGCAAAGGAGGATAGGGCGAGAATTTTTTCAGTAAGAGACAGATTGAAAAACATACACTGCAGCAGTATGGTTGTATATGATTCAAAAACTGCCTACTACCTGCTGGGAGGGGCAAGTACCGAATGTAGAGGAAGTAATGCCTACTCCCTTATGCTCTGGAAAGTGATTGAAGAGATGTCCGGGAAAGTGAAAAAAATGGACCTGGTTGGTGCAAATATCCCTTCCATAAGTGACTACAAGAAAAAATTCGGCGGTTCACTGGAGCATTACTTTGAGGCCGGGAATTCACGGCTTTTCAGGATGCTTATTTCCTGCAAGAGAATATTAGGGAGGCTTTTTAAGGGCTAGTATGATTAATTTTATATACTCGGGAGAAGGATTTAATAAGCAGATTGAATACTCTTTCAGAACCATTATAAATTTTCTGACTGATGAAAACTATGAGGTTGCTGTTAATAAATCTGAAGCTTCTATAACAAATGATGGATTGGTTATTACGTACGGTGAGAGATACTTTGATGTGGAATGCAGTAAAAGGATACACATTTATCAATCCAGGCTGTTTGGGAAGGATTATCTTAAACCCTGCTCGCTTCCGGAAAAACCGTTAAAGAGATACAGGAATATACCTGTTGTATACAGCGGAAAAACCGGTGTGGAGAACAGGGTAATGATGCAGGCTGATACCATAAGGACTGATATAGATATTCTGGCCTCTGCGTTTTTCATGCTCACAAGATACGAAGAATATCTTCTGCAGCAGAGAGATAACTACAACAGATTTAAGGGCTCAGACAGTCTGGCATATGAAGAGAGGTTTATAGGGAGTCCGATTGTAAACCAGTATATTGAGCTTCTTTGGGAATGGATTAAACACCTGTATCCCAAGGCAGAGCGAAGAACATTATGGGGAGACAGGAGCTTTGCAGCCTTTATCAGTCACGATATAGACCACATACGAAAGTTTCGTACAATTTACCCTGCAGCCAGGTACTTCTTACTTGAACAGGATATATCAAAAGGCTGCCGCGCAGGGATAGATTTTATCAGGTCTTTATTAAATATTGAGAATGACCCGGCATATTGTCTGGATACCATTTGCAGACTTGAAAGCCGGTATGGATTCAGGTCATCTTTTTATTGGATGACCAGTTCATCATACAGAATGGACAGCCGGCATGCAGGAAAACTGCTGGAAATTATACGAGCGTTCGAAGGAGAGATAGGACTCCACCCCAATACAGGAACTTATAACTGTCTTGAGAAACTGGCAGCTGAGAAGAGCAAAATGGAGAAGGTTCTGGGATACAGGGTTGAAGGGTGCAGGCATCACTATCTGCAGGTTAGTGCCCCTTTGACTTGGAGGATTCAGGAACAGTTGGGTCTGAAATACGATGCGTCTTTCGGGTTCCACGATATTGAGGGTTACAGATGCGGTATATGTTATCCTTACAGAGCCT
This sequence comes from Clostridia bacterium, assembly GCA_041687355.1. Lineage (GTDB taxonomy): Bacteria > Bacillota > Clostridia > Acetivibrionales > UBA4821 > JAWLCD01. The sequence continues at coordinate 22,801 of JAWLCD010000006.1, forward strand.
TTGACCTTGAAGAAAACCGGATGCTGAATCTGGTCGAGGTGCCGCTGGTGATAATGGATACTACACTTAACGCCAGATACAATGCAGCCCAGTCTATTGAGGTAATAAAACAGCATATTGATACATGCAGAATGTATAAAGGTATCATTAGCTTGTTGTGGCACAACGATGCATTGGATTCATATGATTGGGACGGCTGGAACCGGATTATCGAAGAGGCTCTGCAGTACCTTCATAAACTTGAACCTCTATCTATTACCGGATGTCAAGCCGCCAATACCCTCAAACAATTATGGGGGAAGTGGTAGTCATGCTTTGCTGCAGAAATGTAAGTTACATTCTAATTATTTTACTTGCTTCTGTATCATTGACGGCATATGCCTTGGGTTTCTTTGACATCAAACTTGGCATTGTTATTCTTGCCGGAATGGGACTAATTCCCGTATTGAATAAAATACCTGAGGCTCTGGCAGGATTGGTAGTCTATTCCGGAGCAGTCAAAGCCGCACCTTTCCTTGATTTTTTACAGGGACGCATTGATTTGACCCTGCTGTCCGGGCTGCTGATTATGGGATACATTTTTTATCTGATTATGGTAAAAAAGCAGAGGGTCGAGATAGATAACCATCTATTAATAATGGTTTTATTTCTTGCATTTAGTGCGTCTATAAGTATACTGTATTTCCCGCTTACCTCTTACGGTGTAGAAAAGTATTTCAAGTTTATTGCTGTTTCAATAGGGATGTGCCTGTTTACGTCGCAATTGGTTATTAAGGACAGCAGAAGTATCGAGAAGGTTTTTTATTTTATCGTGTTCTTATCATCAGTCATAGGTGTTTATGCATTGTTTACCCATACCAGGGAGTCTTTTGCATCAAACTATTTATTTGTTGCCAGGATAATGGGTACAGCATTGATTATAAGTCTTTTCTTCATATGGAATAAGGTAAAGTATCCAGGTAAGCTTTTTGTCATAATTTTATCTTTATTCCTTGCCTATGTCATGCTTGCTTCAGGCGCACGGGGACCAACTGTAGCTTTTGCTGCTGCTTGTGTTCTGGGGACGGTAGTTAGTTTGGTTAGCAATTTTACAATCCAAAAAGCAGTAAAATCAGGTGTTATTGTTTTAACTGTCACAGCCCTGTTTCTAGTTTGCATACGGTTTGGAGCTATTCCCGATGTTTTTATAGAAAGAATGTCGTTTTTGCTTCCGCAGGATAGTACTTTCGACCATGGAGCTTCATATACTGAAAGGGTTGAGCATATATGGCGCTCATTAGAAATAATGAGCAATCACCCTGCGCTGGGGGTAGGGATTGGCAGCTATGCAATATACTCGGGCTCAATAGACAGAGATTATCCCCATAATATTTTCCTCGAATTTGGATGTGAATTTGGACTGCCGGTTCTATGCGGATTTTTTGTATTTATCTCTGTAAGTTACATGAGGCTGCTGACCATGATTTTCCGCTCGAAGCATAATAGGAAGTACTGCCGAAGCTTATTAATTACACTTTTTACCCTGCTGACCTTTATGTTGTGCTGTGCCCAGTTCAGTGGAGATGTTAATGATAATAAGGATTTGTGGTTTATGCTTGGGTTGGTTAATTCTCTCAGCATTATAACAGGTGTTTCCGGGAAGGAGAGAGACAGGAGTGAGAGTATGTGTCCTGAGTTCGGGACATTCAATAGATGACAGCAGAGTTTTTCATAAGGAATTAATGACTTTGAAAAGGGAATATGAACATGTTGCTTTTGTCTGTCCCATGGAGACTGGATATGTAAGGATAAATGACGTTGACGTGTTTGGAATCAGGAGATGGAAGAACAGGTATAACAGGTTTGCAACCTTACAGGACCTCTACAGAAGAGGCTTAAGTCTTAAGGCGGATGTCTACCACTGTCACGAACCCGACTCCTTACTAATTGGCTGGCTCCTGCAGAGGAAACTTGGCAGTATGCTGGTATATGACAGCCATGAATTTCACCCCGAGTCCTTCTCAGAAAGTCTGCCGCTTATACTCAGGAAACCGGCAGAGTTAGTGGTACGAGGCCTGGAAGACTTTCTGGCGTCGCATTCCGACTGTGTAATAACTGTAAACGATTTTCTTGTTGACAGGTTTAAAAGGTGTGCAAATGTTCTTAAACTTCCAAACTATCCTAAGCTGGAACTGGTTCAGGAGGTAGATTTCCAGGACAGGGACAGGGAACTGGTCTATGTGGGAGGCCTATCACCGGAAAACGGAATTGCCCAAATAGTTGAAGCGCTATATATCCTTGTTAAAGACGGGACTAATACAGCAATTACTTTTGTAGGCTATTTTACAGACAGGGATTTCAGAAGAGATATCCATAATTTTGTCAGGGAAAACAATCTTGAGGAGTACGTCAAATTTACCGGATATGTTAATCATCAGGAAGCTCTGAGGATTATTGCAAGAAAATGCATCGGTTTATCAGTGATTCAACCGGCAAATATCAGGCAGACAACATGCCAGCCTATAAAACTCTTTGAATATATGGCAGGGGGAAATTGTGTTATTGTCAGTGATTTCCCCGCAGTAAGGGAAGTTGTAGGAAAATACGGATGTGGTATTCTCGTCAACCCTCAAGACCCTCTCGAAATTGCGCAGGCGGTTAAAAGATTATTGAGCAGCCAGGCCGAAATGAACAAATTAATGAGAAACAGCCGCAGAGCAGTTGAGCAGGAATACAACTGGGAAACGGTTGAAAAAAAACTGATAAACCTTTACGGGTATCTAGAGGGAAATAAGGAGGGTGTGGATGCATGACAGGTAACACAATACTAATTATTGCTCCACACACAGATGACGGAGAGCTTGGGTGCGGAGGAACAATAGCAAGGTTGGTTGGAGAGGGTAAAGAAGTTTTCTATGCGGCTTTTTCTATTGCAGAGGATTCAGTGCCGGAGGGATTGAGAAAAGACATACTAAGGGATGAACTGCATGAAGCTGTAAGTGTACTGGGAATCAATCCGCAAAACCTGATTGTATATGACTATAAAGTCAGGAAGTTCACGGGATTCCGGCAGAGTATTCTTGAAGATATGGTCGAGCTCAATAAACTTGTCATTCCAAAAACTGTGTTCGTTCCCTCACGGAATGACAGGCATCAGGACCATGGTGTTATTTCATCTGAAGGTTTCAGGGCATTCAAAAGGTGTACGGTGCTGGGGTATGAGCTTCCCTGGAACAACGACGGGTTTCCGGCACAGGCGTTTTTCGAGCTTGAAGAAGAATATTTGACTAAGAAGGTCTGCGCATTGAAGTGCTATGAATCGCAGGCCGGAAGACCATATATGGATGAGAGCTTCATCACAGGTCTTGCACTGACAAGGGGTATACAGGCAGGATGCAGGTTTGCCGAAGCTTTCGAGGTAATGAGGTTGATTTTGTAAGGAGTGAAAATATGATTGCTGCAATACATCAACCAAACTATATACCGTGGCTTGGTTTTTTTTATAAGGTTTCCAGATGCGACATTTTTATTGTTCTTGATAATGTCCAGTTTATCAAGCGGGGTGTAACTCACAGGAATAAGATAAAGACTCCGGATGGAGAGCTTTGGGTGGTGCTGCCGGTTCAGAATAAAGGCAGTATAAATGAAATCAGGCTTAAGAACAACATTGACTGGAGAGAGATGCACCTGAATTACTACGTGCATAATTACAGGAGAACAAAGTACTTTGAGCAATACTTCCCTGATTTAAAGAAGATTTATAAGACTGACTGGGAATACATGTCCGACCTGAACATGGAAGTTATCAAGTACATTCTGAATGAACTGGGCATCAGGAAGCAGATAGTTTTTGCGTCTTCACTGAAGCCACAGGGAAAAGGAACTGAACTTCTTATAGATATATGCAAACAGGTGGGGGCGGATACGTACCTTTCGGGTAAAGGAGGTAAAAAATATATGGATGAGGCAAGATTTTTCGAAGAAGACATAAAGCTTGTCTACTCAGACTTCGTGCATCCTGTTTATCCACAGCTCTGGAGGGACTTTATTCCCAATCTATCCATACTGGATTTGCTTTTCAACTGCGGAAACCGGTCTCAGGATTATGCTTTAGCAGGAGGTGCCCATGAAAAAGACAATATGGATCCTTAACCATTACGCTGAGGTACCTGCAGGCAGAATAGGATTCAGGCACGACAGCTTCGCTAGGGAGCTTGTTAAAAGAGGATATGACGTCTTCATATTTCTATCCTCATACAGTCATCCAACCAGAACCAGCAGATTGGATAAGGCCGAGCTTTTCAGGCATGAAGTATATGACAAGGTCAACTATGTATCCATACGAACCCCGCCATACAAGACCAACGGTCTCCGAAGAGTAATGAATATGGCTTCCTATGTAATGAATCTGATGAGGATATATAAAAAATTCAGCAGACCCCATACAGTTATTGCTTCCTCCGTTCATCCGCTTACATGGATAGCCGGTTATCTTATTTCAAAGAAATTGAAGTGCAAATTTGTGGCCGAGGTTCGGGATTTATGGCCCCAGACCCTGATTGATTTGGGGGTAATAAGTAAAAACGGTATTGTATCGAGATTTTTAGGCTTTATAGAAGGATTTGCATACAAGAAAGCCGATGAAATTATCTCGGTTCTTCCGAATGCCGGTATGTACATTGACGAACGGTATGCGGTCGGCCTGGGGAAGATTACTTATATACCCAATGGAGTAAACCTTGAAGCGTTTGAGCTGCTTAAGAATAAACCTACAACCGAGTCGCAGCGGATTCTCGAACAGCATAAGAATCACTTCAAGCTGGTATATGCGGGCTCACACGACAATACCGATGCTCTGGAAATCATACTGTTTGCTGCGCGGATAATCCAGAACAGGGGATTGGATAATATACGGTTTATAATGGTTGGCGGCGGCATAAAGAAGCAGGAACTCATTTGTTTGAGTGAAGAGATTGAACTCCGGAATCTCTTTTTCTATGAAAGGATTGATAAAGGTTCAATTCCTTACCTGATGACCCGTACAGATTGTAATATGGCGTCTCTGTACGACCTGCCCATATACCGGTATGGTATCAGCCTCAATAAAATGTTCGATTACCTTGCAAGTGCAAAGCCTATAATAATTGCGACAAATGCAGCCAACAGTTTTGTTGAGGAAGCTGGATGCGGAATCAGGGTACCTTCGGGTTCCCCAAAGTTGTTTGCAGAAGCAGTGGAGTGTATTTACAACCTTGCTCCTGAAGAAAGAAATCAGATGGGTCAAAGGGGCAGGGCCTACGTCGAGCAGAATCATAGTATTCCTGTGCTGGTTAACAGGCTTGAAGTATTAATATAGTATTAAAAGGGATGTCGTTGCAATGAAAGGATATATTCTAAATACTGCAGCAGCATTGACTGTAGTAACTGCAGTAAGCAAGTTTGTAGGATTGTTCAGGGAAATATCCCTGGCATATTTGTTTGGTACTACATTGGAGATGGACGCATATCTGGTTGCACTGATTATTCCGGTGCTGGTCTTCGAAAGCTTCGGAGAAGCTCTCAGGCTGTCCTTTATACCTGTGACGGCAGACTACATCAATAATGAGGACAGCTTATGGCTTTTTTTTAACAATCTTATCAATATAATTTTTGTATTGACCCTTGCAGTATCTTTAATTGGGGTATTCGCGGTTCCTCACATTATGCCGTATCTACCCTTCGGATTTGATGAGGATGGTATGAGACTAACCATACAGTTAACGCAGATTGTAATGTTTATGATTGTATTTACCTCTCTTGCCCCCATCTCCGGCGGCCTGTTAAACCTCAGAAATGTATTTGTCTACCCCGAGCTTACAGGAATTATTTACAGCATAGTACTTATTGTTTTTGCATTCCTGGGAGCAAAACTATGGGGTATTGGAGGGCTGGCTGCAGGTACGGTCTTTGCCGAAATGGCAAAGTTTATTTTTCTGCTTCCTGCTTTGTATAAACAAGGCTTCAGGTACAGACTATATCTCAACCTGAGAGACCCCGCGCTAAGGAAGCTGGTTGGGCTCATGCTGCCAATAATTTTCGGCAGTATACTTTCAAGAATAAATGTTTTTGTTGAGAGGATGGTTGGCTCCTACCTGCTTCCGGGAAGTATTTCAGCTTTGAATTATGCCAAGAAGCTTCTCCTGCTGTGCTCCGGTTTTATTGAGAGTATTGTTGTCACCTTGATATTTCCAATACTATCCAAGCATCACGTAACAGGAAATAAAAGGCAGTATAAGGCTTTACTGGCCAGAACAGTCAATATTCTGATAGTGGTTCTCGTGCCATGTACCGCTGGAATAATTCTACTGAGAGAACCTATAATACAAGTCTTCTTCGAAAGGGGAGCATTTGACCGGTATGCAGTATTAATGACATCCACAGCTTTATTCTTTTATTCTCTCGGAATCCTGGGTACTGTTTTTGAATCTCTGCTCGAAAGGAGTTTTTTTGCTGTAAAAGACACAAGGACTCCTGTTCTTTGCAGCAGCGCAGGAATTACCATAAACATAGTCTTAAACCTCATGCTGGCAAAATTTTTGGGCCACGGTGGAATAGCACTTGCAGCCTCGGCTGCGGCAAGTATATCTGCAGCATTGATGTTTGTCAGTATGTATAGGATGCAGGGATACTTGGGGGTTAGACGGACGGCAGTTACATTATTTAAGGCTCTGACTGCAGCCTTGCTTATGTTCGCAGGCTTGTCATTTTTGAACCACGTGCTTGTTGTAAATGAAATTATAAAGCTCGCAGTGCTGGCGTTATCAGGTGTAGTCATCTATTTTTGTACATTTATTGTTTTAGATCCGAAGCAGATAGTATATATAAAGAAAGTATATAAACGTCGCTCAGGCTGACATGACCATTGATTAATTACCAGGTTAGGTTTAAAATTTATTATAGAATTGGCTGTTTCTTTCAAATGAAAAAGGTTGTCTCATGATGTAAATACCAACAGCAGGAGGAAATTATGCAAAAACTGTTACATAATATTGTAGTTAACAAGTTTCCCGGAATTTTGAGGATGGGTGGTTCCGCACTACAAAATATTGACTATTTCTTATTTGTATGTTTGATTAGCTTTAAAGTCATTCTTTTTGAACATTACATAGATGCTTCTTTTTTAGAAAGGGGATTTGGGGAGTATCTTAGGTTGGGATTCTTCGACTTGATTTTCAGGGGAGATGCTTTTGCACTGCTTCAGGGTATCTATATGGTAAGCCTTGGCGCAGTGCTGGTGGTATCCTTCTGGACACTGTTCCTCTCTTCATCTTCGAGGCGCATGGCCTTAATGGTTATGGACATTGTACTTACGTTTATTATTTTTGCAGACCTTATATATTTCAGATATTACAACGACATAATCTCTATACCTGTATTGGTACAGGCTTTCCAGGTGAAATCGGTTGGCGACAGCATTCTGAATCTAATCCAGCTGGGCGATATCCTGTTTATTGCAGACTTGATAATCCTGCTTCCCTTAATGTTGTATGCATGCTCAAAGAAAAAGTTCGTGGATTCAGGTGAATGTTCATGGAAGGCCAGGATTCTTAAAGGAACTGCCGTTCTGCTCATAGGTTGTCTTGCCATATACAGTTCAGTCAGTATTAAGGTAGAAGATTGGGGAAAGGATTTTCTGAGGGTTAACTGGTGGAACATCTCGGTCTATAATGCAACCGGCCTTCTGGGTTTCCATGGTTATGACATATACAGGTACATATCCGAACACGTTCTGGAAGAAGAAAAGGTCTCATCAGAAGAAGTGGAGGAGACTTTTGAATGGTTATCTGAACATGAGAAGGCTTTATCGAAAGACACACCCTTTTTCGGCGCAGCCGAGGACTTGAACGTTATTGTTGTGCAGGCTGAGGCTCTTCAGGATTTTGTTATTGGGCGCAGTATAATGGGGCAGGAGATTACCCCGAACCTGAATATGCTTATCAAGGACAGTATGTACTTTAATAACTTCTATCACCAGACTGCTCAGGGTACAACATCTGACGCCGAGCTTCTGACACAATGCTCACTGTATCCTCTGCCATCGGGAGCTGCGTATATACGTTATTCAGGAAACCGGTACGACAGTTTACCTGAAAGGCTGAGGCAGAAAGGATATAAAACTGCAGCATTCCATGCCAATGACCCCAGCTTCTGGAATCGATATACCATTTACAGCAATATTGGATTTGAAACCTTCTACAGTAAGGAAGACTACACACTGGATGAGGAGATAGGCTGGGGGCTCAGCGACCGGTCATTCTTTGGCCAGTCGGTCCAAAAGCTTAAAGGCTTTCAGCAGCCATTCTATGCGTTCCTCATTTCACTTTCAAGCCACCATCCTTTCAACTATATTGGCAGCCATAAGCAGTTGGATGTTGGAGCTTTCGAGGGTACGGAGCAGGGGAATTATATCCACTGTATTAACTATCTCGACCGGGCTCTCGGTGAATTGGTTGACCATCTGAAGGAAGAAGGGCTGTGGGATAATTCGGTGGTTATAATCTATGGAGACCATGACTCCAAGCTCCCGGCTGATAATGAATTGTTCTCCTTGCTGGGCTTGGAGGTTTCTGATTTCTCCATGAGTCAGATAACTGGAAGGGTTCCGCTCATAATCCATATGCCGGAGGACAGGTATGCAGGTCTCTACAATCAGCCGGCCGGGCAGGTAGACTTTGCTCCCACGCTGCTGCACCTGTTGGGAATCCGGGCAGATAATCTGCATATGATGGGCAGGAATATGTTGGCCGAAGATGCCAATTTGGTTGTATTCAGGAACGGTTCGTTCACCAACCGAGAGGTATTCTATATACCTGCTCAGGACGGTGTGTTTGAGCATGGTGAATGCTATCTGTTGTCCACGGGAGAGAAAATTTCTCCGGAAGCATATAAAGACCAATATGAGAGCGCTGTAAAGCAGCTCGGCATTTCAGACAACCTGATTACCGGCAACCTTATCAAAAAATAAAGGAAGCAGCAGAACCGTCCCCATGCTTCCAAAAAATTTTTTATGTCAGTGTAACTTTTGAAGTCTAAATGGTACTAATTAGATGTACGGGTAAATAAATGAAACTGTATTATCAATTATTTAAGAAGGAGAGTGCATTATGGCAAAGACATTGAAGGTATCTGTTGTGGGACTGGTATTTACATTTGTCCTTGGACTAACGGTAGGTTTTATGAGTTTTGCAGAGGGCACGGAGGTTACCAGAACCATTGTTGAAGGAGAGGAGTCAAACCAGCTTAAGGTTACAGGTGTTGTAACTCACAATAATCTGGAAACGGGTTTTTATGAAGTTGGAGGCTACAGATTGGTCGGAGATACCGATTTTAGCCAGTATGAGAACAAGATGGTAGTAGTATTGGGGGAACTGGATACATCACCCAGTATATATATGACCAAAGCTATCAAGGTTGAGAGTATTGAGGTTTTAACTCCCATGGGTGATATAAATAAGAAGGAGCAGCTCGAAAAACAGCTGGCCAACACCGAAGAACAAATCAAATCAATACTGGAAAATATGCCTGAATATATTGAGCAGTATGGCGAGGATTCTTCCGAGGTCAGACACTACAAGGAGGAACTGGATATACTGTACAAAGACCAGGTGAATCTCCGGCTCGAGCTGTATAAGATAAAAGAGGCTAATGGAGAATATCCAACTCCTATGGAGCTTGAGGGCATGGTTACCCACAATACCCTTGAGGGTGGATTCTATGAGGTAGAGGGTTACAGACTTGCAGGCGACTTCGATTTCAGTCAGTATGCGGGAAAGGTTGTCAGAGTAACCGGAGAGCCGGATAACTCACCAAGTATATATATGACCAAGGCAATTAAGGTGGAAAGTATTGAGGCTGTAAACGTTGAAGATGAGAAGAATAACCTTGCTTTACAGATAAAGATGAGCATAGTGGCTATAGAAGATATTAACAAGAATATGAGCAGCTATATAAAGCAGTACGGAAAAGACTCATCTGAGGTAAGGCACTATGTAGAAGAGCTTGAGATACTGCAGAACGATGTAATCCATATGCTGGAGCAGTTGGTTGCCCTTGACGGTAGAAATGCTGATTTGGGTAAGTATAAAGAACTGGGGCGTTTTTTAGAGAAAAAGAATAAAGGTAAGGGAGCAATAAGTATTTACGTAAACGGAGAAAAACTGAAATTCAGTGTTTCGCCTATAATTAAAAAGGGCAATACACTGGTTCCTTTCAGAGCTATTGCAGAGAGCCTTGGAGCTGATGTTTCCTGGGACGGGAAGAATCATAAGGTTACCATGAAAAAAGGCGGTAAGGAAATCGTATTTCTGATAAAGGATAAGAAATCCTATGTCAATGGAAAATCGGTTAAACTCAGTGTCCCTGCCGAGATTATTTCAGGGTCAACTATGATACCTCTAAGGTTTGTATCCGAATCGCTTGACACCAAGGTTACATGGCTCCCCGAGGGCAGTGTAATTGTGATAAATGAACCTGTTGACAAATAGTATCTAAACCGTTGAAGGGAAGCTATGAATCAGATAGAGGAACTATATGAAAAATACAGTAAAAGGATATTCAATTACTTTTACTACCTGACTCAAGATACCGACAGGTCAAATGATTTGACCCAGGAAACGTTCTATCAGGTCATAGTTTCCATACCGAAATTCAAGGAAAGAAGTACCGTGTTGACCTGGATATACGGTATAGCACGCAATGTCTATCTTAAAAGTCTGCGGAAGCAAGGGCCCGCACAGGTTCAATTGGATGAGAACACTATTAATGAGCTACATTCAGGCTGCACCACTGAAGATATTATTGATAGAAAGGAAACAGTAAAATCCATTGCAATGGTTTTAAATAGACTCCCTGAGAAATACGCAACAATCCTGATCCTGCGTGACAGAGAGGGACTGAGTTACAGCGAAATTACCGGAATTACCGGAATGAGCGACTCCTCTGTAAAGGTTAATCTTTTCAGGGCAAGACGGAAGTTCAGGGAGGAGTTCACAAAAATAGAAGAAGGTGAGAGAAAACTATGAAGAGAATAAACTGCTCATTAATAGAAGATCTCATGCCATTATATAATGAGGGTGAGGTCAGTGAGGAGACAAAAGTAATAATAAAGGCTCACTTGGAGGAATGCAGCTCATGCAGAAGACTTAACAGTCAGGCTGATAAGAATGTATTTGGTGAAGCGAAACTTGAAGAGCCTGAAATGCCTAAGGATAAGAGGTTCCTGATAAAAGCCAAAAGGGCAATATATGCACTTACGGCAGTTCTGATACTGGTCATAGCATCTTCAACGGTATTATCTTTCGAAGTCGGGAAGAAAACCGGTGTGTATGCAGAAAGATTCAGATTGGCTGAGGAGAAGAATCTGTTTATAGACGTAAACCAGCAAAGGGATTTCGATGGAAATAAGATTGTACTTGAGAAAGTTCTTCTGGACAATTCGGTTACCAGTTTGATTGTTAAGTCCTCATACGATTTTGACAAATTTGACAGTGTTACGTTAAAGGATGACAAGGGTAATTATTACGGCAAGATTAATATGTTTACAAATTCAGTACCTCAGAAGTATCAGAAATCAAATAGTTATACAGTATTAAACTTCAAGCCTGTATCCGGAGAGGTAAAAACCCTGGAGTTGGAACTGATAAAATGGCACCCGGTAGAAAAACTATCATTCACGGTGGATGTTGGAGGAAAGGAGCAGCTTAAGGCTGTCAGGGAATACAAGGATGTGGTCAGACAGGATATCAGTGGTGTTGGGTTCAGTATTGACAGAGTTGTGCTTGGAACCAGCCAGAGTGAGATATACTGTACCTTTGACAGAGCAGACACCGATTATGACGGTGTAACGCTTGGGTGGTATCAGAGGGATACAATTGAAAACAGAAACAAGGCATCCTTCAGGGATGAAGCAACCGGTAATATGGTCAGAATATTATCCATAGAGGATATTACACATGAAAAGGACACTGAGGCCGGGGTGATTAAGCAAGACAGCCGTGACAGTTATAAATTCATACTGAACCCGGTTGCTCCTGAGACACAAAACCTGAAATTTCAGATGGAAGAGCTTTACGGATATTATGGACTGGAGAACAAGGAAATTACCTTGGACTTTACAAACCAGGCCAGACTGGAGCTAAACAAGGAGTATAATATAGAGGGACTGAACCTTCTGATTAAATCTGCCAGCCTTGATGCAGGAAAAATCAATCTGGTATATCAGGTCAGTAACAGCAGTGGTAAGACAATGAATAGCTATATCCTGGATGCCAGGATAAGAAATCACAACGATAATTATGCTGTTCCTACGGAAGGTATCTGCAGTCTGGGAAATAGTGAGAGCTCGGTAGTGTTCAGCGCCGGTAATGCAAAGCAGTATGTTATCAACCTGGCGAGATTGGGAATCAAGCTTCAGAGTGAGGCGAACAGGATAGAGCTCAGATAATATGCTATACAGTTTATGGAATATTAGAGAGGTGTTAATATGAAAAGAATAATAATGACAATGCTTATTTTAGGACTGCTGGCAGTTGGCTTTGCCGGATGCGGCAGTGTAACAGACAACAGCAGCGAGGGTGATTCAGTAGTTGTTGACTCAAATCCGCTGGACAGCGGTTCGGCAGATGCAGATAAAGGTTCCGACAGCAGCAAGGATTCCAACCAGTGGCAGCCTGTACTGTACTTTTCGGACAGCGATGGTATAAACATTATTAAGGAAACCAGAAACCTTGAGGCTGATGAAAACCTGACCGTTGAGGAGAAGGCAAAAGCCTGCGTCGAGGAACTGATAAAGGGTCCCAAAAGTTCGGGGTTAATGGATTCTATACCGGATGCATCCAAGGTAAGGAGTGTGGTTAAAGAGGGTGATACCCTGGTAGTTGACCTGTCGGAGGAATTTGACAGAGACAATGTCGGAGGTTCAACCGGAACAACCATGGCCGTTGCGCCCATAGTTCTGACACTTACAGACCTTGAAGGAGTAGAAAAGGTCAAGTTCAAAATTGGCGGGAAGGATGTAGGGGACTTCAAGGGTCACTACGATTTCACCAGACCTTTCGAAAGAGCAGATTTTGAACAATATATACAGAAGTAAGCATAACTCAAACGAGTCAGGGGACGGTTCTGTTGACAGCATCAAAAACTGTCACTAGAACCGTCCCTTTGACATGGAGGCTACATAAAGGGATTTAGGATTGACAAAGAATCTAAATCTAAGTTTACAAATTTTTATTGACTTCCTTGAGTGTGATAGGTATCTTAGTATTAGGCATGTTATGTAAAGGAGAGGATTAATTGTGTATAGGATGCAGAAATTTGAGTCGCTGATTGATGAGTTTTGCTACAAATGCTACAATTATGCCGGAGATGTTATTGAGCTTTCGGTTAATGAAACAAATGGAGGGACTCCGGAATTTATCTGGAAAGATAACAATCTGGGAAAGAGCTTGAGTGAGTCACAAAAAACCGAACTTAAGAAAATCCTGCAAAAAGCAATGGACGAAATTGTCAAGCATAAGCCCAGGGAACAGGGAGTGAAGGAATTCCTGGGATGGAATTAATATGTAAGCATTACAGTATTGCATAATTTGCATACATATATATATTATGTTATATTTGAAACTGGAAGCTTGGTTAATAGCCAGGCTTTTTAATTGACTGAAAGGAGGAAACAAGCGTGGATTACGACGCACTTATGAAAATGGTACTGCCTTTGGCTCTTGTCATAGGTGGGCTTGTTACCGGCCTTGTGTTTGAAAAGATTGTAATTAAGAGAATCAAGAAACTATCCAGCCTGACAAAATGGGAAGGGGATGACATTGTAATCAAGGCCAGCCGGGGGGCAATACTGCTTCTGTTTACCATAGCAGGTGTATATGGTGCGGTTATCGTATCGCCAATCAGTCCTGAGATGCTGGCTCTGGTTCAGAAGATTATTTTGGCAATAGTAATAGTCCTGGGTACCGTGGTTCTTGCCAGAATGGCAGATGATTTTGTAAGGCTTTACTCGAACAAGCTTCAGGGGGTACTGCCATCAACATCGATATTTGCTGTTCTTACAAGAATATTGATATTCTCAATAGGTATACTGATAGTACTCCAGTCACTGGGAATACCTGTTACGCCCATACTTACAGCTTTGGGAGTTGGAGGTCTTGCCGTTGCACTTGCACTGCAGGATACCCTGAGCAACTTGTTTTCCGGACTGCACCTGATAATCTCCGGCCAGGTGAAGCTTGGAGATTACGTCAAGCTGGACTCGGGTGAAGAGGGCCACGTAACCGATATTTCATGGAGGAATACCACAATCAAGGCGCTGCCCAATAATATGGTTGTGGTTCCGAACTACAAGCTGGCCTCGGCCATCATAACCAATTATAACAGCCCTCAGAAAGAAATGTCTGTATATGTGACTGCCAGGGTAAGCTACGACAGCGACCTCAACAAGGTCGAAGAGGTTACTGCAGAGGTGGCCAAGGAGGTTATGACCAAGGTAAAGGGCGGAATACCTGAGCATGAGCCGGTTGTAAGGTACAACGAATTTGGCGACTCCAGTATCAACTTCACAGTTGTACTTAGGGCAAAGGACTTCGGCAGCCAATATCTTATTAAGCACGAGTTTATAAAGAGGCTGCATGAACGATACAGGATGGAGAACATAGAAATTCCTTTCCCTATCAGAACAGTATACTTAAAAGGGGAAAAGGAGTAAATACTTAAGTCAATAGCAGGAGGGCCTTTATACAAAGGCTCTTTTTTAAATAAATTATTGACATCTTTGTATATACTGTATATAATGAATATATACAGTATATACTTTATACACAGAAGGTGATAAAATGTGAAAATAATTATTTCAAACTCTTCACAGGAACCAATATACAAGCAGATAACAACGCAAATTAAGAAAATGATTATGACCGGTGAGCTTAACCCAGGGGACTTACTTCCATCCATCAGAAATCTGGCCAGGGAGCTGCATATTAGTGTTATTACAACAAAGAGAGCGTTTGAAGACCTTGAAAGAGAAGGACTTATAGAGACGGTTGCAGGAAAAGGTTCATTTGTTTCCCAATATAATAGGGAAATGATGAAAGAGAAAAGGATGGAAATGATCGAAGAGAAGTTAGCTCATATCGTTCAGGAGAGCAAGTCGCTGGATATAAGCCTTCAGGTACTGCAGGAAATGATTAAACTTCTTTATGAGGAGGGATAACTATGGATAATAACATTCTGGAGGTCAAAGGCCTCAAAAAGGTATACAAAGGATTTACCCTAAACAACTTAAGCTTCAGCCTTGAGAAGGGTTACATCATGGGCTTCATTGGCCCGAACGGGGCTGGGAAAAGTACAACGATAAAGCTGATAATGAACCTGATAAATAGAGACGGTGGAGAAATCAATGTTTTCGGTCTGGATAATATTAAGGATGAAAGGCATATAAAGGAGAGAATCGGGTTTGTATACGATGAAAACCATTTCTATGATGAGCTCAGCATTATGGAGATGAAAGGCATAATTGCACCTTTCTATAAGAATTGGAATAATGAGCATTTTGAGAGGTACCTCAAGGACTTTGACTTGCCGCTAAGGAAGAAAATCAAAGAGCTGTCCAAGGGTATGAAGACAAAGTTTTCACTGGCGGTTGCACTTTCGCATGATGCAGACTTCATAATAATGGATGAACCTACATCGGGGCTTGACCCTGTATTCAGAAGTGAAATACTCGATATACTCGCTTCTTTTATACAGGACGAGAAAAAGGCCGTTCTCTTTTCAACGCACATAACAACTGACCTTGAAAAGATAGCTGATTACATTACATTTATAAATAATGGAGAATTAGTATTCAGTGAGACCAAAGACTCTATACTTGAAAACTATGCACTGGTCAAGGGTGGCAAGGAACTGATTGATGAAAGTATTAAAAGAGAACTTGTTGGTATACGGGAAAATAAGTACGGATTTGAAGCTGTCACTTCTGATGTTAAAAAGCTCCGCAGTCAGTTTAAAGGCGATATAGTTATAGAGAAGCCGACATTAGAGGATATAATGCTTTATACAGTAAGGGGGAGTAAGAATGCTTAATCTGATTATAAAAGATTTACTTGTGCAAAAAAAGTCATTCATATTTGCCGTATTCTACAGCACCTTTGTATTCTTTGCGTTCAATACGCCGGTTTTTGAGCAAACCATATATGCAATGGGGACAATTGCAATTGCATATATCCTGATTCTAACCGCAACCGCTATGGATGATAAGAACAGGAGCGAGGTAATATTAAACAGCCTTCCGGTAAAAAGAGACAGCATTATCATAGCCAAGTACCTGTCGATATTCGTTTACATTGTCGCAGGAATTGCAGCAATGATGGTTATTGGTCTTGCTTTGAAGTTTCTTGGTATGCCAATAAACTACAGACTGGTGAGCATGGCCGAACTGGTTGCCATACTAATGAGTATAGGCATATTATGCTCCATCTACTTTCCGGTATACTACAAGTTTGGAAGTGCAAATGTAAGAATCTTTAACATATTTTTGTTTCTGGCATTGTTCTTTGGTCCGGTCAACATCGCAAATTATATGAAGAAAAACGGCAATAATGAATTCATAACATCTGTTCTAGAAACGATAAGGAGTATACCCGAATGGATGATAATGTCGGGAATTGTGGCAAGCGTACTGGCGGTTATGCTTGTATCAATGCTGATATCCATAAGGATTTACAGGAAGAAGGAATTTTAGACTGATTATAGTATACCTCTCTCCAAATTAAAAGCTTTCGGCCGACTTCCGGCCGAAGGCTTTTATACAGAATATACACTTTTTTATTGAATTTTGGCATGCCAGCCTGTAGAATTAATATATAAGATAAATATATACTGCCATCTGCACTTGATTCTAGACTTCACATCTGAAATAGTTCCCTATTATAGTGCTGCGGAGGTATTTGCTTTGGGTAAAAGAGAAAAGAACCTTACCCATTATCTGTACATATTATTTCTAATCCTGCTTGAGATATGGCTTGCCCGAAGTGTTGCCTTTGCAAACTATAGTCCGGACAGCCCGGTTGTTTCATTAATATTCTTTTTTACAGTACTCAATATACTGTTTGGTATCAAGGAAGTGATTATTCTTGATAATGGTATAGAGAAAAGATACAGATTCAACTTTATAATAAATCTCGTAGCTCTCCTGATTTGCGGGCCTTTTGTAGCATATATGTCCATACTAATTGCATCACTGTTTTATGTACCAATCAATCAATTAAAGAGGCTTGGGAAAATTGATGTTCCCAGCGTTCTTTTACACATACTGTCTCTGACATTATCGATAAATGTAATGTCTCTTGTATTCTTCCAGCTTGGGGGAGAGGTATTCGAACCCAATTTCCCTTACAATGTTCTTTCCGTACTTGCGGGAGCAGTATCCAATTTTACTGTAAATACACTTGTCTTCACCATATGGATATACCTGTACAATTTCAATACCAACCTTTTCAGTCTCATAAGAAGAGAATTCTTATGGCTTCTAAAGTATGATTTGTGGCAGGCCATATATGCAATATTAATTGTAAATACGGTTAGACTTTATTTCGGAGACATATATCAGCAGTATACCCACGGCCAGTCGCATATAGGGTCAATGGAGTTAATAATACTTACCGGAATAATTGTAGTTGCGTTCATATTCTATTATCCTATTAGGGAGAGGCTTGTAGCGTTTAATCTTCTCATTGATTTTAAAAGGCAGAATGCTGACCTTACCCAACTTAGCCAGAAACTTAAACAAACCAATAAAAGAGTAGTAAGAGCATTCATTTCCATGCTTGAAAAGAGAGACCCTTACACATCGGGACACTCGGAAAGAGTGGCTTTCTATTCAAAGACTATTGCAAATAAGCTGGAGCTTGGCCAAGCAAGATGTGAGATGCTTGAGATGGCCGCCCTGCTTCACGACATAGGAAAGATGGGTGTTGACATAAATATAATAAACAAGCAGGATAAGCTAACAGATGAAGAGTACGACGAGATAAAGAAGCACCCTGATTATGGGGTGGAAATTCTTGAAAGAATATATCGGGCTGACAGGCAAAGCGAAGATGATGAATTTAAACTGATTTGTGACATTGCCAACAGTCACCACGAGCGTTATGATGGAAGAGGTTATCCAAAGGGAATTTCAGGTGAGAATATATCGCTGGAGGCAAGAATAATCGGTGTTGCAGACGCTATTGATGCCATGACCAGCGACAGGCCTTACAGGAAAGGAATGACGATGGAACAGGCGCTGGATGAATTGAGGAAAGGTTCGGGCACTCAATTCTGCCCAAAAGTAGTTGAGACTGTAATGAATTATGTTAAAGAGAATAGCCTGGAAATAGAAAAGGACTTGGATATTTCCAAGATGTTGAGCGTATTTTCCTAGTGCATATAAGAGGGGCTAGGATTTTATGCATTATATTCCCTTGTTCTCTGGAGGCAGAAAGATGCTGAAACGTATATTTACAAGACATCATGACGGCAGGCTGAGGTTTGTATGGAGATTCAGTCTTATTGTTGCAGCCGGTCTTGCAGCAGGGAAAATAACCGGGATGCTTCTTGGCTATATTTTTATGTTATACTTTGCAGCTGTCAGTGGAGAGGTGATTAACATAGGAACACTTCAAAGCAATCAGGTAGTCTGGTGGTTTACCCTGATAATTGAGCAGCTGATTATGTTTTCTGTAATATTATTCTTCGCATACAAAGTCGATGGGCTGAGTCTCAAACAGTTTGGAGTCAGACTCAATTGTACTGGAGTCAAGGAGTTTGTTTTAGGACTGCTGTTAGGTGCCTTCGGGATGTCTGTTGTATTTGCCGTTTTCTCAACAATGGAGGGTTTTGGCATAAAACTTATACGTAATATAAGTTTTAACGGAATACATAGTGTTGAGGCAGCTGCCTCAATTACTTATATAATGCTGCTGTTTATTCTGGTTGCCTTTCAGGAGGAACTTCTGTGCAGAGGGTATATGATTTCCGACCTGCTCATGCACAGACCTATAGTGGCAGTAGGTGTGCCTGCAGCAATATTCTCTCTTATGCATCTCGGCAATAATGAGTTTTCATTTGAAGATGGAAGAAGGGCTGCAATTACACTGATAGCTTTGTTCAACATATTTCTTGTAGGTATTATCTTTGGTACCTACTATCTTTTCTCAAGAAACCTGTGGCTTGTTATCGGAACTCACTTTTCCTGGAATTTTATGCAGGGAAGCGTCTTCGGTTTTAATGTCAGCGGCATTGAAACTGCCAGCATTATGGACGTAAATCTTTCAATAAACAGAGTGCACGCTCTTTTTACCGGAGGAAAGATTGGTCCTGAGGGTGGTATAATTGTAACCTTTGCCCTGGTACTTATGGCGGCTGCTCTTTTCATACACGCCAGATACAATAAATTACACATAAAATCCGACCATGTAGGTACTAAAGCCGTTCAGAAAGCATGATTATTCCTATATAAACCAAGATTCATATCAGCTGACCAGGGGTGGCCCAATTACAGAATATGGTGTCTTATGATATAATTAGACATATATTTATCCGATGACTACCGCCGCTAATTCTTCAAGTGGGAGAGAAGCGGCGCTACGTCCCTGGATAACGGCTTCTAAGATTCAGTTGGAACACACTCCACCTGAATCCAAGAATCCTGTTTATAAATATGCTGAGTTCAAGGAGGATTGCTCATGAGAAGCTTCAAATCTGTGCTGTTTTCTGCAATAATTACATTCATAGTACTGATTGGGATAATGATATACGCAGCAGCTGAAACTACAAAGCCCACCCGAGAGATGCCGGATATAACGCTGAATGTCGGACAGGCACTTACCATGACTGAAGTTTTTTCCCCATACTATGGCGATAATCCCGTTGAACAGGTGATATCAAGCAGCCCGGCCATTGTTAAAGTGGAGGCCGACAGGATTGTCGGGGTATCTCCGGGAACAGCAAGAATTAAAGCTGTATTGAGCAATATGTATTTAGTTGCCGAATGTGTAGTAACCCAGGAGCAGACAACTGAAATAGTACCGGAAGAAACCCAACCGGTGAGTAATACATCCCAGGCCACTCAATATATCGCTACTACAGAAATCAGGTTGGGTAGAGATACTGTTGAAATTAAGGAAGGTGAATCATACATACTTAGTGCGACAGTGCTTCCAAGTAATGCAACTAATAAAAGGGTAATTTGGAGCAGCAGCAACGTTGGAGTTGTAACCGTAGAAGAAGGCAAGATAACAGGAAAGACCGTCGGAACAGCCATAATTACAGCCAAAACCGGAGATGGTAATGGCAAGATATGCACAGTTAAGGTGGTTGGAGACCAGGAGGAAGATGACAGCGAGACCTCGGCATTAATTCAGCAACTAAAGGAGAAGGTAATTGGTTTCCTGACTAGTGCAAAGGCCGATGGAGCCGATGAGATTTATAAAATACCCGATTCTATGGTAAGAATTATTAAGGCTGCAAAAAATACTGAGCTCAGGAATAGGGCCATAGCCAGTTTTGTTCGTACCATGGAGAGTATAACATATGTATTATCTAGATATAAAACTGAAAAACAGCAGGAAATAATAAACAGGTTTACCGACTATGCAAATCAGGTTTACCAATTAGCCAACCCTGAAAACCAGGAAAGAATCAAGGAACTGATAAGAAAACTAGCAAAAGCCTCCGCCGGAGCAATAAACTTCTCCAAAGAAGCAGTAACAGGTCAGGCTGAGATAAGTGCAGACCAGGGGAAACTGGTTATCAATGCAGAAAATTTAAGGCAGGCAATAGAAGAACTCAGAAAAACCAATACAGAAGATGACCAAAAACTCCGGAAACTCCATGTCCAGGCTGTAAATATGCAGCAGGCAGATGAAATTCAGGCCGAGATAACTGCACAGGTACTGGATACGCTGGAGCAGAATGATATAGATATTCTCTCAGTAAACCTGGGTAAAGCAAAAGTAGAGGTTACTCCTTATATAAAGGAAGTAGCGGTAGGTAAACAGCAGTCTGAAAAACTAAAAGTCACCTTTAAAGCCAATGGGCTAGATTCCCAGGCAAAAGAAGAAGTGCTTGAGAAAGCCCCAGGAGAAGCCAGGGTTTTTAAAGAGATACCGGTATTAGACCTTAATGCGGCGGTGGTTGATGCCGAAACCGGTTCAAGTTCTATGCTCAACCAGGACCTTGGTGAAGGCGTAAATGTTGTAGTACCTATGGACAGTATTGATATGACACAGATGGGCAGCGAGGTTGATACCGATAAATTAACTGCTGCAGTATATATAGAAGATGTGAATCAGCTTGAAAATCCGAAAAATACTGACATGCTGAATACATGGCAGCCGGTTGGAGGAAAGTACTATGCTGACGCCGGTTCCTTTAAGTTCAAACGAAGGTGGTTCAGCATGTATACCATAATGCAGATTAACAAAAGCTTCGATGACCTGACAGGATTTGAGTGGGCCAGGAGAGATATTGAACTCATGGCTTCAAAGGGAGTTGTGACCGGTAGGACTACCAGTGACTTTGACCCATCTGCCAGGGTTACAAGGGCAGAGTTTGCGGCTTTGGTAGTCAGGACCTTAGGGCTGCTGGACAAAAGTGCGAGTGTGAGTTTCAATGATGTGAATACCGGTGATTGGTACTATACAGCTGTTGCATCAGCATATCAGGCTGGGATAGTAACCGGACGAAGTAACAATGTTTTCGAACCCAAGGCTCCTATAAGCAGACAGGAAATGATGAAAATGACAGCAAACGCTATGGAGAAGGGTCTGGGAATGGCCCCGCCCAACAGCAGCCAGGCAAGCTCAATTCTGAACGCCTTCTCAGACAGGAATAAGATAGCGCAGTGGGCAAGAGAAGCTGCAGCATTCAGCATAAGGGAAGAAATAATTAAGGGTAGAACAGCCTCAACAATAAATCCGGATGAATATGCTACAAGAGCAGAAACAGCAGTTATTGCAAAGAGATTGTACGATTTGCTGTAGAGCTTATAATAAAAAGAACAAGAATTTTGGATTCTGCCGGCTGCTCTTATGACAGCCGGTGTTTTTATCCGATGACTACCGCCGCTAAGACTCCCCTCTTCAAGTGTGAGACAAGCGGCGCTACGTCCCTGGATAACGGCTTCTAAGATTCAGATGGAGCACACAAGGTGGACAATGATTTCTAAGTTATCAAACATAACAAGAAATTATTAGCCAATACTCCACCTGAATCAAGAATCCTGTTTATGATATAATGTGAAATAGAAAAATTTTCATGGAGATTGAGTTATGACTGACAAGCAGGCAAATAAAACTGATGTGGTCCTTATTAAGGGCCCCACCGGAGCAGGGAAGACGCATATGCTCAAGGAGAGATACCAGACCCTTCTTCGAGAAGGCGTGCGGAGTGACAGGATATTGGTTCTTGTCAGAAACAGGCGTCAATCCATACTCTGGAGAGATAGTATCAGGTTCAGGACGGCAGCTAACATGAAAATCCAATCTTTTTTTGGATTTATCCAGGGTGAAATAAAAAAATACTGGCCGCTTATAATGTCGGATATTAACGGCTTCAAATCCGGGATGAGCGAGCCTGTGTTTTTAACCTCAGAAGCTTCACAGTTCCTGCTGACAAAATATATTGAAGATTTCAGGGAACAAGGAAAGCTTATGGACATAACTGCAAGTTCTCAGAGAATTGCTATAGAGGGACTGAGCAACCTGTCTAGAGCTGCAGCAGCTGGAATAAAACCGGATTCCATAGGATTTATGCTCAGCTCATATCAAACAGTTACTGCTGCAAGGGAAAGAGTGTTTCGGGAATTTCAGGAAGTGCTGAACTACTATATTGACTCCTGCAGGCAAAATGGTTACATAGATTACTTCACTGCTGTTGACATATACAACAACTGTATGCTGAGAAATGAGGCTTACTTGCAAAGACTAGAGCATGAGATAAGACATCTTATTGTCGATGGGATAGAAGACGCTACACCCTGTGAGATTGATTTTATCAAAATGGCGCTGGATAACCTGGAAAGCGCATATATCTCATTGTCAACCGATGATACATTTTCAAGGAGGCAGGGGGCCTGCCCGGAATATGCTGGGGAATCTCTTGTACCGAAGTGTACAAAGGTTATTGAACTTGAAGGTTCTTTTACTTGTGCTAAGCCTTTTTTTGACTTTTCGGATGCTGTTTCCATATATCTTGCAGGTAAGGGTGAAGAATCATTCCGAAGCGATGAACGAAATGCTGAAGCTGTTATCCCGAAAGCCCCGGACTGTGGAATGGAAGCTATACAGACCGAGCTTAGAAGTGAGATGATAAGGCTTGTTTGCCGGAGAATCCGACAACTGCTGGGTAATGGATTTAAGCCTGCTGACATTGTAGTCCTGTGCCCGGTTGTAGACAGCGTGCTGGAATACTGTCTTAAAAGCTTCTTCAGAAATGAAAGAGCGGCTGTAATAAATATCTCAAGGACAGGCAGGTATATGGATGGAAGTTTTTCAAGAGCGCTTATAACCCTTGCCTGCCTGTGCCATCCACAGTGGGAGATGAATCCTCCGGAACACGATATTGCAAATCTTGTGGGAATGGTACTGGGTCTTGACCCGGTCAGAAGCAGTCTCATCGCGAAGGAGGTAATGAGCCTCAAGCCATTTGCCCTTCCAGTTATTGATAATCTGGAGTTCAGGGATAGAATAGGATTCAAGAATACGGACAAGTACTATTTCCTGAAAAAATGGATAGAGGAATACAGGGAAGGCCAGCCTCTTCCAATAGACAGTTTCTTCCAAAGTGCATTTATAACAATACTGCTGGATTTACCGAGAGTTGAGGAACATGTTAATTCCTGCAGGCTGCTTATTGAGTCTTCTACAGCCTTCCTGAAGACTTTGGATAATGCCCTGGATGATGATTCAGGAAGGGCTTTCGTGAGGATGATTAAACAGGGTGTCAAGCCTGCCGAGACCATACAGGACTTGGAACAGAAGATTTATTCACAGGATTTAATCATTTCTACCCCTCAGGCATATCTGGCCTCATCCATGAGCAGGAAGGTTCAGGTATGGGTTGACGCATGGTCGCCGCTTTGGTACAGAAGTGACATAGAGGAACTTTCCAACCCTTACATATTCCTGCCTAACTGGGATACAGGAGGTAAATGGACAGGAGAACTGGATGAGAAATACAGGATGCAGAAATGCAGTGTGCTGGTAAAACGTCTACTTAGAAGATGCCCCGGGGTGGTTATTGCCGCCGGAAGCCTTTACAATCAGGATGGCTATGAGAACGACGGTGTACTGGGAGAGGTTTTGGACGAGGCGGGAATTGCAGATAGTACCTTGATGGTAGACTGGAGGAAGGGGAATGAAGCTTAGACCTGACCAGGAACAAGTATGCAAATACAGAGGCGGATATATGGCTGTACCTGCAATACCGGGTGCAGGCAAGACCTTTACGCTCGCTGTCCTTGCAACGCAGCTGATAAAAGAAGAGAAGCACAGGCCCGGCAGAATTCTGGTTGTTACCTATATGAATTCAGCTGTAAGCAATTTCAAGACACGTATAGGCAGCATGCTTGAGAAAGAAGGGCTGCCGAGAAACAAGGGTTATGAGGTAATGACCCTTCATTCGCTTGCAATGAAAATCATAAAGGAAAAACCTGAACATGCCCTTGTATCAGGAGAATTTGACATACTGGAGGATATCTCAAAGGACAGGCTTCTGCATAAGTTGGTAAATGAATGGATATCAAGAAATACAGACAGATTCTATTCATTTGTAGACTACCGTGAAGGCGAGTCTACCTGGCAGAGAAACAGGAAGACCGACGCATGGCTTAAGAAGTTTACAAGGGTTGTCAGTGAGATGATTCCCTACTTCAAGTGCAAAGGCTGTTCAGGCCAGGAGCTGCTCACTCATACAGCTGAGTCCAAGAATTCACTGCTCAGGTGCGTTTCTGAAATATATGCCAATTATGAGGCGGAGCTGAAAAGGAAGGGGCTTCTGGACTTTGACGATATTATCTGCAAGGCCATAGAGGTGCTGAAAGTTGATGAAGACCTCAGGGAGAAGATTCAGAAGAGGTATACCTATGTATTTGAGGATGAAGCCCAGGATTCAAGCAGTCTTCAGGAAGAAATGCTTTTTATAATATGCGGAGAAAACAAAAACCTCGTGAGGGTTGGAGATAGCAACCAGAGCATTATGTCTTCATTTACAGTTTCAGACCCCAAGCTTTTTAAACAGTACTGCTCAAGGGATGATGTTCAGAAAAAGAAGATAGAATGCGCTAGCAGAAGCACAAAAGAAATAATTAATATGGCCAATTTTCTGGTTGAATGGTCCCAGGAACTTCATCCCACCCCCGAGTGCAGAAGCAGTCTTGAGAACCAGAGAATAAGGGAAGTAGAGGAGGATGACCCTTTTCCCAACCCTGTAACCGACTCGTATACCATCGGGGCGAGGGTTTATGATACAAGAGAAAAAGAAATAAGGGATATATCAAAAAGGGCTGACAGGTACGCCAGGGACAACCCTGACAAAACCATAGCCATACTTGTGCCGACAAACTATGTAATAGACGAATTCAAGGAGCAGCTTGACCTTTTAGGTGCAAGGTACAGGGAGGTGACCAGTTTCCCGGCTGAAAGGGCTAGAGCGGCATCAATTATCGGTACGGTGCTTGATTTCGCGGCGGCACCGTACGACAGCAGCCTGTTTTACAAGCTCCTGGAGACATGCTTTATGCAGGACCTCCAGCAGGAACAGGAACTACCAAGCTTCAAGGAGTTTATAAGGAACTGCAGGGTAGAAGAACTTTTATATCCTGCTTCCGGCGAAATAGATATGAGGAAGATTCCTGATGAGGTACTTAAGGAAATAACCTGGGAGGAATTTTCCCAGTATCTCAGAACCATACGGGTTATGCTCGAAGCCAAGGGAGTCGAACTTGGGGCGCTGGTGATATTCATCGCCGATATGCTGGATTTTGACGAGGAGATGTCGGCCATAGCCCAGAAAATTGCTTCAGATATCAGGTATATGCTTCTCCTGAACCCAGAATGGGGTGTTAAGGAAGTAGCCCGGGAACTGAAATCCATAAAGAATTCTCTGAACTATTTTGCAAATATAGTGTACGACAGGAAAGGCTTTGAACCGGTGCCCGGAGAAATTAACCTGCTTACTTACCATAAGAGCAAGGGTCTGGAGTTTGATACGGTTTATCTTTCGGGCATGACTTCTTCGGATTTTCCTGTTACGTTGAACGACAGGTTTCTGAGTGATTACTGGTGCTTGAGGCCGGATTACAGGAATCCTGTATCGGTAATGAAGGTTGAGGTAGACAGGCTGAAAGGCGGCGGGGAGGTTGACGACCCCGGTAAGATGGCCAAGATAGAGGTCATAGGTGAAAGACTAAGGCTGCTCTATGTTGGAATAACCCGGGCAAAAGAGAATCTGCTCATGACTTCACACAAGGAGTTCCTGAACAGGGATTTAGGCAAGAGGATGAAGACCCTTCCTACCCAATACTTGCAGGAAATAGGAAGGTTTGTAGAGGAAAACAGGCTTGACTTTAGCAGGCGAAAAAGTTAATTCGCAAGTGTGTCGGTGTAGTATGATTTTAGTAATCAAAAGGTAGGATGAAAAATGAAGAATGTACTAGAGAAAATGTATTTCAGCCAGAATTCCCTGGAGATTTTCAGCCAGTGCAGGATGAAATTCAAGAAGAGATATCTGGATGGTCTTTACTGGAGAAACTGGACTCCTGATTCAGAGGACCTGAAAAGGCTTGAAAAAGGGAGGCTGTTTCACCTCTATGCATACAGGTATGCATTGGGGCTGGATACACAAGCAGGGTGCAGGGGTGAGGACGACGGCTGTATAGCCGGTTGGCTCGATAAACTTAAACGCTTTCTCAAGGCAGAAGGCGGCAGTCCGCTTTTCCCGGAATTTGAGCTGAAAATCTCGGAAGATATAATGAGGCTACAGGCAAAGTTTGACCTGATTGCCCTGAATGATGACGGCAGAGTAACCATCTATGACTGGAAGGTTCAGGGGAAGCCTCTTAACAGAAAGCGCCTGGAACAGTCCTACCAGACTATACTATACAGATACCTGCTGACCAGAGCGGGTGAAACCGTAAAAGGTACACCGATAAAGCCTGAAGATATTTCCATGGTTTACTGGCAGCCCGAGTTTCCGGACAGGCCGGTCAGAATAACCTATTCGACAAGTCTTTTTGAAGAGGATGACAGGTTTATCAGGAATCAGATTCAGAAAATAATGGAATGTGATTTTACATCACTCATTTTAAAGACGACAGATGAAAGAATATGCAAACACTGCGAATTCTGCAGTATATGCAATCACTATCAACCTGAGCAGATAGCTTATGACGGAATAGAGCCGGAGTTGGAGTGGGAAGAGATTGAGGAGATAGAGTTTTAGTGGAGGTACAATGACTGAATTGAATATAAAGCTGCTCCAAAAAGATAATATACCCCCTGAG
This sequence comes from Clostridia bacterium, assembly GCA_041687355.1. Taxonomy (GTDB): domain Bacteria; phylum Bacillota; class Clostridia; order Acetivibrionales; family UBA4821; genus JAWLCD01. Next base: position 50,363 of record JAWLCD010000006.1, read on the forward strand.
GTTATTACGGCAGCCGGAGATGACCCGGTGGCTGCCGGGATTCTCTGCGGCAGGGGGTATGATACTGCTGAAAAAATCAGGGACTTCTTTTTAAATGACTATAACCCTGTCCAGACCATGGACATACCCTGCATAGATAGAGCGGTTGAACGGATAACTAAGGCGGTTGAAGCGCAAGAAAGAATATGTGTATATGGTGACTATGATGTTGACGGAGTAACTTCAACTGCCATTCTTATGGAGAGCCTGAAGGAGCTGGGAGCGGATTGTATCTATCATGTTCCCGACAGGTTCTCCGAGGGTTACGGTATGAGCAGTGATGTGATAAGGGAGCTGGCCGGAGAGGGTATCGGACTGATAATAACATGTGACTGCGGTATCTCAAATGTCAAAGAAGTTGCACTTGCAGCAGAGCTTGGGATAGATACAATTGTAACCGACCACCATTCAATACCCGAAGAAACTCCATCAGCCTACTGTATAATAAACCCTAAGCTTTGGGGACGGGAGCACAAAGCTTATGATGTGTCGGGAGCAGTTGTGGCATACTATCTTGCCAGAGCCTTGCTGGAGAGCCGTGCCGAAAATGCATGTAAAGACAAGTACCTGGACCTCATTGCCCTTTCCATTGTTGCCGATGTCGTACCTCTGGGGCGGGAGAACAGGTATCTGTTGAAGAAGGCCCTTCCCATGCTGCAGGTCAGTCCGAGACCCGGACTGCAGAGTCTATTCCGAACGGCATTTAATTTTACAGGTGACATAGATGAAGAATTTGTAGGATTTCAGATAGCCCCGAGGATAAATGCTGCCGGAAGGGTGGACACGGCAAGGAAGGCAGTTGATTTGCTTACCGCATCAGATAAAGCCGGAGCAGACAGCCTGGCACGGGAACTGAACAGCATGAACACAATCAGGAAAGAGATAGAAGCCCAAATTTTGAAGGAGGCCGAAGAACAGGTTTCAGACAATGCAGGCCGCAGAAGCATAATTGCACTTTACGGGAGCAGCTGGCATCATGGAGTACTGGGTATCGCGGCCGGAAAGATATGTGAAAAATACAACAAACCTACCATACTTCTTGCCCTGAAGGAAGATGGTAAGACTGTAACCGGATCAGCCAGGGCACCGGAAGGAATCTCAATCTATAATATTCTAAAAGAATGTAACCCACAGATAGTCAATTTCGGAGGACATTCAGCTGCAGCGGGTCTGAATCTTGAATTGTGCAATTTGGACAGGTTTTTAAGAGAGGTTGAGCGGGTGGCGGGAACGCATCACGCCGACCGCTTAAAGACCGTAAACATTGACATGGAATTCAACCTTTCAGATATTGATGAGAGCTTATACTCCAGCATAAGAAAGCTTGCTCCTTTTGGTGAGGGTTTTCCCAAGCCGGCATTTATTTCCAGAGGAGTAAGTATTGCTGCCAACCTTCCAATAAAGGATAAAGGCAGAAGAATGGTTATTGCAGACAAGTCGTGCAGACTTCCGGCTGTATTCTGGAGTGATGCGGGATTTGACAGTAACTGTGACGGAGTAGATATAGTCTACAATCTGAACCGCAGTAGTTTCCGGGGTGAAACCGAGATTAAGCTCAATATACTGCACATTATTCAGCATGAAAGTACCCGAAAAGCACCTGCATTTGCCCTGCCAAGGACGGCATTCAGTGACCTTCGCCATACCGAGAATTTTGAAGCAACATTTGTACCGGGGAAGGATGATGCCGTGTTTTACGAAGGCCTGGAAAGTCCTTTTGAAAAGAGGGTATTCAACAGATTCGAGCTGGTTAAATCAAAGCACTTGATAATATATTCTGCTCCGCCCGGTGTAGAGGTTTTAAAGCATATAATTAAGAAATCAATGCCTGAGAAAGTAACCCTTGTATGCAAGGATACAAACCCTGACGCAGTTGGAACCATCCAAAAGGCATTGGGGATAATAAAATACATTGTAAACAGGAAAAACGGAAGGTCAAGCAGTGCCGAGTTGGCCTGTCTGCTGGGTATGTCTTTGGAAGCAGCAGATGTTCTTCTGAAGTACTTGTACAGCTGTGGATTGATTGGATTTCAAGAAGACTGCGGGGACCTGCTGCTGTACCGTGGAGACGGAAGGAAGCTCCCTGATGTAAGAAGATATGAAAATATACTGGTAGGCCTCCTGGAGGAGGCAGATTATTTCAGAAAATACCTGAAAACGATTGATGTAGATAAAATAACTGAATTATGCTTAAAGTAAGAGGAGAACTGATGAGCTTCTGATTTGGCTGCAGTTTATAAACATTGAATACCATTATCAAAATTACAAAGGAGTTGAGAGTTTGATGAAACAAGGTGAATATATATGCTGCAAGATAATGAGCTGAAAAAAGAAGTGGGAAGAAGACGGACCTTTGCGATTATTTCCCACCCGGATGCAGGGAAAACTACCTTAACCGAGAAGCTTTTATTACTCGGAGGAGCTATTAGATTAGCAGGGACGGTTAAATCAAGGGAATCAAAGAAGTACGCTGTATCAGACTGGATGGAGATTGAAAAGGAAAGAGGAATATCAGTAACATCAAGCGTACTTCAGTTTGACTACAACAATTATCGTATTAATATTTTAGATACACCTGGACATCAGGATTTCAGTGAAGATACCTATAGGACATTAATGGCCGCTGATAGTGCAGTTATGCTTATTGATGGTGCCAAAGGTGTTGAGGAGCAGACAAAAAAGTTATTTGAAGTATGCCGTTTAAGAGGAATACCTATTTTTACATTTGTAAACAAGCTTGATAGACATTGTAAAAATCCCTTTGAATTAATGGAAGAGATTGAAAACACTTTGGGAATCCGAGCATATCCAATGAACTGGCCTATAGGAATAGAAGGCGATTTCAGAGGTGTTTACAATAGAAGACTATCTCAGATAGAAGTGTTTGAATGCGAAGAGGAAGGGCAGCAAACTATTAAACAAGCCAAAGCAGGTAAGATTGAAGATGAAGAACTAAAAAGATATTTGGGAGAACACCTGTATAACCAGCTGTGTGAGGATGTTGAACTTTTAGATATAGCAGGAGATGAGTTTAGTCTTGAAAAAAAAAACAGGCAAATTGACGCCATTGTTTTTCGGAAGTGCTATGACAAGTTTTGGCGTAAGGTTTCTGCTGGAAGAGTTCCTGAATCTAGCACATTCTCCTGTGTCACGGATATCGACAGAGGGGCCAATAAATCCTGAGAGTCCATTTTTTCAGGATTTGTATTTAAGATTCAAGCCAATATGAACCCTGCTCATAGAGATAGAATTGCCTTTATTCGTATTTGCTCTGGTAAGTTTAATAAAGGCATGGAAGTAACACATGCCCGGCGTGGGAAGCAGGTGAAGCTCTCACAACCTCAGCAGTTTTTGGCACAAGATAGAACAATTATTGAAGAAGCATATGCAGGAGATATTATTGGAGTCTTTGACCCAGGTATTTTTAATATTGGAGACACTTTATATGAGGGCAAGCAAGCATTTAGCTTTGAAGGTATTCCTGTTTTTCCTCCGGAACATTTTGCTTCGGTAAATGTTGTGGATGTATCTAAACGAAAACAGTTTATTAAAGGTATTAGCCAGATTTCGCAAGAAGGCGCAATCCAAGTATTTAAACCAATAGATCAGGGAAACGGAAATCCTATAATAGGTGTTGTTGGTCTACTGCAGCTTGAGGTGCTGGAGTATAGGTTGAAAAATGAATATGGAGTTGACATTAGAATTGATAATCTATCTTATTATACTTCACGGTGGATAGTTGGACAAAAAGTTAATAAAAATGACTTAGGATATACTCAGAGTACAATGTTGGTAGTAGACCAACATCAAAGGCAGGTTGTTCTTTTCAAGGATAGATGGTCACTAGAAAAAGTAATTGAGAACAATAAGGATATGCAATTCGTGTCGATGCCTCCAGTTAACTAATATTCAAAAATATAAGAGGAAGAATGATATGTCATTTAAAGAACACCCAAATTATAACGAAGAGATAGATAGACTTGAATATACAATTAAATATATTGAAGATGCTATTTCAGCTGCTCAAAGAAACAGGAAATCATACAAGGGGGAGATAAGGGAGGCATTTAAACATCTTAAGCCTTCAGAAAGCAGCGAAAGCTATATCAGCATTCTTCTGAATTCTCAGCTATTGCAATTTCTCGAGAAAAACTTTGATGGCCTTCTAAGAGCAAGAAGAAAGCCATACTTTTGTAGAATAGACTTTAGGCAGGAGGATAGTTCAAAGATCGAAAGAATATATATAGGCAAAATGTCTTTATCAAGAGCAGAAGATAATATACCTCTAATTGTTGACTGGAGATCGCCAATAGCCAGTGTGTACTATGAAGGTAGATTGGGAGAAGTATCTTATTCAACACAGACAGATACTATCAATGGGGAGTTATACCTAAAAAGACAATATACCATTAATGATGGGGAACTAGAAAACATTCTGGATATAGATATCACAGCCACCGATACATTTTTACAGGCGTCGTTGGAAGCAAACGCAGACAGCAGGCTTAAAGATATAGTTTCTACAATTCAAGCAGAACAAAATGAAGTTATCAGATCGGATATTTCGAAACCATTAATAGTGCAAGGGGCCGCAGGAAGCGGTAAAACAACAATTGCGCTTCATAGGATAGCATATTTGATTTATACCTATGAGGAAACATTTGATTCTGAAGATTTTATGATTATTGCACCAAATAGATTGTTCTTAAATTATATATCTGAAGTTTTACCAGAGCTTGGTGTGGAAAAAGTTAAGCAAACTACGATGGTTGAATTTATGCTTGAACTGATTGGCAATAAATATAAAGTTGTTGACACCAATCAAAAATTAATATCATTAATAAATGAAGGCGTAAATGACTATAACAGTATACTGGTGAAAGAAGCTGCAGCTTTTAAAGGCTCACTGGCTTTTAAAGAGATTATAGATAAATACGTCGAAGAAATTGAACAAACATTTGTTCCGCGTATGGATTTCACTTTAGAAGATTACGTAATATTTGACTATGAATATATTAGAAACTTGTTTATAAATGAATATAATTATCTTCCTTTGTACAAAAGACTAAATGAGATAAAGAAGAATTTGTCCAGCAGATTAAAAATAGACAAGAAAAAAATTATAGAGAATATTGAGAACTATTTTGATAAACAAATTGAACATCTAAGATATGATGGTCAAAAGAGTGAACAAAAACGGAGAATGATAGTTGAACTAATAGACAAGAGAGATAAATCAATTGAGTCAATAAAAAAAAGTTCAAGAACACTAATTGCAAAATATCTTTCAAAGTTCCCTAAAATTGATCTTTTTGATTACTATAGAGATATTTTTACAGATAAAACACGTATTAACTATAAGCAGCCGGGTGAAGAACTTGTGAACTTTTTATGTGACTATTCTTTGAAAATACTGGATAACAAACAAATTGAGTTTGAGGATTTAGCTGCTTTGGTATACCTGGAGCATAGGGTTTTCGGTTTCGAAAAAAAATTAGGAATTAAGTATGTAGTAATTGATGAAGCACAAGATCTGAGCCTTTTTCAGTTCTATACTTTGAAGGACATATTAGACACCAACCTGTTTACAATACTAGGAGATTTATCACAAGGAATTCACTCATATAGGGCAATATCAGACTGGGATGAAGTTTCAGGGAAGGTATTTGACGATAAGAAAAGTAGATTTTTAACCTTGAAACAGAGTTACAGGACTACTATTGAAATTATGAACCTTGCAAATAAGGTAATAAGTATGTGTCCGATTCCAGGATTGATTTTAGCAAAACCTGTGGTCAGGCATGGCCAAGAACCTGGTATTAGTAAGCTTGGCTCAGAAAATGAAATAATAAAAATGCTGGAAAACAGTATAGAGAAACTGCAAAAGGAAGGATACAAATCAGTAGCTGTAATATGTAAAACACTTGATGAATGTAAAAGAGTAAAAAAACATATGGATAAAAATAAAAAAGTAAAATTAAACTTATTAAGCGGTGAAGACAAAAACTATTCAAGCGGGATAGTAATTCTTCCTTCTTATATAGCAAAAGGACTGGAATTTGACGTAGTTATTATAGTGAATATAGAAGAAACATATACTGATGAAGAACTTGATTTAAAACTTTTATACGTAGCAATGACTAGAGCTCTTCACAAGTTGTATGTTTTTTATACCGGAAATACTATTCCAATATTAGATATGATAAACCTCAGCGAAAAATAAGAAAGCTAAGCAAATGCTTTATTCTCAGTCTTTCCATTTGTCAAGTATGCTTTTTATTTTGTCAACCAGCATAGAAAATGCAACATCATTCATTCCACCTTCAGGAATAATTATATCTGCATGCTTTTTGCTTGGTTCGATAAATGCTTCATGCATAGGCTTTACAGTATTAATATATTGCTCTACAACTGAATCTATATCCCTTCCCCTTTCGTGGATATCCCTTACCAGTCTTCGTGCAAATCTTATATCAGCGTCTGTATCAACAAATACCTTGATATCCATCAGTTCACGGAGTTTAGCATTTTCAAAAATAAGAATACCTTCGAGGATTATAACCCTCTTTGCTTCTTCATATATGGTTTCGTCAAGTCTGTCGTGTTCAATAAAAGAGTATACCGGTCTATGTATTGGTTGATGATTCTTCAGGCTTGTTAACTGTTCTATCAATAAATCAGTATCAAAGGCGTTCGGGTGGTCAAAGTTGAGCTTTCTTCTTTCTTCATAGGATAAATCATTATGAGATTTATAATAATAATCCTGACACAGAAGTAAAACATCATTATGAAAGTCTTCTTTCAGCCTCTTGGCAAGTGTAGTTTTCCCCGAGCCAGTTCCTCCTGCAATACCTATTAATACTGCATCTTCCATTCTTGTGCCCCCCTATAGTTCATTATTCTGATGGTTTTTATACATATAATTATAGCATTAAATATTACCCATATAAATTGATATTAAAAAAATATAATGAAGACGCATTACATAGGCCAGAAGCTGAATATTCCTGTGACAAGTATTGAAAGCATACCAAAACCTATAGATCTGGTTCATAGCAGTGTCAGGGGATACCTTGTGGAGAATAAGTGTAAAGTATAATGCGAATTTGAATAGTATATTACAGAAAAACGGGTTAACTGGAAGCAGCATTATATATGTCGGCCAGAAAATAATTATTCCGGTTCATCATGTCCCTGTAACACCTACAAAGGGTACTCAGTATGGTGAATATCTGGACTGGTGGACACAAGCCCAATATGTTTTTCAAATAGGGAAGACAGCTAAAGCTATTGATTTCTATACGGGCAAAAGTTGGTATATAAAGAGGACTATAGGAGCAAGCCATGCAGATGTAGAGACTTTAACCGCTCAGGATACTGCTATAATGAAGTTGGCTTGGGGAGGCAGCTGGAGTTGGGCTTCAAGACCGGTAATAGTAGAGGTTGATGGCAGAAAAATAGCGGCAGGGATATAAAAATTATGCTTTATAAGACCCATTCTTTCTAAAATAAAGAGTACTAAGTTCTAACCCAGGGGCGTTAATAGTTAACATCCTTGGGTTATTTTATATAGTGTCTAATCCAATTTCTGTTACATTTCAAGTTTTACATCATACGATGGCAGACTGTTTAGTTCATTTGTTCCACCAATGATACTTTGGTTGCTGCCGTTAAATCTGACCTCATTTCCAATAACCCTTCCGTTAACAGTCTGATTCGACCCGTTGAATGTTATTGTTCCGTTTGGAGCATAAAGAATACCGTCAATTTCTGCATGTGAACCATTGATGGTAATATTGCCGTTCTTCGAATATATGCATACCGCGTCGACCGATGATTGATTCAAATTGCTTCCATTAAATGTAATGTCTCCGGTCGCCAGTATACAGCCTTTCCCGTAAAACCGGCTGCCGTTTATGGTCAGGCTGCCGTTTATATAGATATCCGAATCAACATCAATATTGCTTCTATTATACGATTTGCTGCCATTATATAATGTTCCGGCCTGTTCAGCCTGAAGCCTGATTGTCTCGGAAAAATCAGGCATTTCAAAATAAGAAGCGTTGGGAACACGGTTGTTTATATCTATCTGACTGCCGTTTACGGTAATTGTGGTAACCGACTCGCATGCTCCGGTAATCTTTAGCTTTGAGCCGTTGGCAACAAAGTTCTTATTTGTATGTGAACTTCCTTGAACAAGCATATTGCTGCCGTTTAATACCAGGGCAGCAGACGTGCTGCCTGAAAACAGTACATAGTCAAATGCGCCTCCAATGCTTGATTTTGTGGCTACGGCTTTGGAGATAACAGAAGTTCCAGATAGATTGAAGATTTTCGCAAAATAATATTCTATGCTCCTATTAGCTTGTACTGAAATAGTATTGTCCCAATTGGAGAATGTTACCGCAATATCAGACGGGGAAATACCGTTCAATTCAGCGTATTGTTCTATAGTATCCATGGCTTTGGATGTATCAGGTAAATCCTGAGCGGCTGCAAGCGCAACTGCATCTACTGCGGCTTGAATCTTCACTTTATGAAGCATAACATTTCCAACATCAACAACAAGAGCTGAAAAACCAAGAAGAGCGATAAGGATAATAGTAAAAAGTATCATGGTAGTAAAGATAGGAGCATAGTCGCCGTGACAGGGGACGGTTCTCTGTCACGCCTTAAGTTATTTTTAATTATTATCTTGTGAAGTAGACCTAAAAGTGTTATTATTAAATTAGAGATTTTGATAATCATTATCATTTGGAAGGGTGAGAGATGGTAATGGAAAATAACCAGAGCTTTAAAGAAAAACTAATAAATAAGGGCTATAAGGTTACTAACCAAAGGGAAATTATACTTGACGTAATAAGAAAGAATGAAGGCAAACACCTTGATACCGAGGAGATATACGATCTTGTTAAAGTCAGTCTTCCCGGGGTAGGAATTGCTACCGTTTACAGAACACTGGCCCTTCTTGAGGAGATGGATATAATAAACAAAATTGACCTTGGAGCAGGGAGATGGAAGTATGAAATAGATAGAAACGGTGAGTCCCATAAGCATCATCATCTTATTTGCTCAGTATGCGGGGAAGTAACCGAGGTTGAAGAGGATTTTCTTGAGAGGCTTGAAGACTTGATATCATCGAAGTATGATTTCCTGATAAATGACCACAGCCTGAAATTTTATGGTTGTTGTTCAAAGTGTAAGAGTAAGTAGAAATTAAAATGGAGGTTGTTTTTTATATTTAATAAATGATAATGATTATCATAATCGCGGCATAGTATGGAACAAACGGTATATTTTTTAGTATTTAAAGTAATGGAGGAGTGTTTATGGAAAGTTTAATCACACTTGACAAGGTAGCAAAAGGGAAAAACGTAAAAGTATTCAAAGTAACATCAACAGGTGCTCTGCGAAGACGGATAATGGATATGGGGGTTGTACCTGGTGTAGAGATAGCAATAAAAGGCAAGGCCTTTTTAGGTGACCCTATACATGTGGTTTTAAGAGGTTATAGCCTATCGCTCCGCAAGGAAGAAGCAGCCGGTATTCTGGTGGAGGTGATTTAAGGTGAAGCCATTAAGCATGATGACTCCCGGACGGGATTCTACGGTTATAAATGTTGCTGGCGGAGACTGTGTTACTCAAAGGTTGATGGAGATGGGAATCCGTAAAGGGGTTAATGTAAAGGTTTTGCAAAATGATAGAGGTCCTCTTATCATAGCTGTTGGTGAAATCCGGATGATATTAGGTAGAGGGATGGCTCATAAAGTATTGGTTAACGAGGTGGTTCTAGAATGAATGTTGGACTGATAGGCAACCCGAATTGTGGGAAAACAAGCCTTTTCAATGAATTAACAGGGGCCCGTCAGCATGTTGGAAACTGGCCGGGGGTTACGGTTGAGAAAAAAGTGGGTAAATACACGCATGATGGAAAATCAGCGGTAATTGTTGACCTTCCAGGCACATATAGCCTCGGAGCGTACTCCGAGGATGAATTGGTGGCACGGAATTATATTATACAGGAACGTCCTGAAGTAGTGATTGATGTTGCAGATGCAACAAATTTAGAGCGGAACCTCTATTTAACCGTACAGCTCCTGGAAATGGGTATACCGCTTGTTCTGGCTGTAAATATGATGGATGAGGCCCAAAAACGCCAGATAGGCATAGACATTCAGAAGCTGTCCCAGAGGCTTGGTATTCCGGTAGTGGCTACGGTAGCTCCCAAAAGGATAGGAATCCATGAACTTATGGAAAAAGCTGTTAGAATTGCAGAAGCAAAGCCGAATGAAAGCTTTCAAATCAATTATGGGGAAACAATCGAAAGAGAAATTGATGCTCTTGTGCATATAATGAGTGATTCTGTTGAATTAAAACGAAAATATCATTTACGCTGGGTAGCAATAAAGCTTCTGGAAAATGATAAATATTTCCTGGAGGAAATTAAAAAAACTCCTAAAGCAATTCTTATTAAACAACAGTTAAGTGAAATAAATAACCGCATATCACAATCAAAAGGAGAAGAACCTGAGACCCTCATTATTGATAAGAGGTATCAATTTATATCGAAAATAGTTGAAGCTAGCACCAAAAAAAGTCAGGCATATGCAGAAACTCTGTCTGACAGAATAGACCGGATCACGACCAGCAGAATTTGGGGGATACCTATTTTTGCACTGGTTATGTATAGTGTATTCAGTCTAACGTTTGCACTATCCGACCCGATGATAGGATGGATTGAAACATTTTTCGGGTGGCTTGGTGAATTGGCTGCAGTAGGCATGACTTCAGCAGGTGTTTCAGAGCTGATGAGCTCATTTGTAGTTGATGGAGTCGTTAACGGCGTAGGTTCAATACTGGTTTTCATTCCCCCAATCTTTATGATGTTTTTGTTTATGTCACTGCTTGAGGACAGCGGATATATGGCGAGGGCGGCTTATGTAATGGACAGATTAATGCGTGCGTTGGGGCTTCACGGAAAATCATTCATATCCTATTTAATTGGTTTTGGGTGCAATGTACCTGGTGTTATGGGCACCAGAACATTGGAAAGTAGAAAGGACCGCATGATTGCTATCATGACTATTCCTTTTATGTCATGTATGGCACGGCTCCCGATTTATGTACTGTTGGCAGGAGCGTTTTTTACAGGCCGGGAAGGCATTGTAATTTTCTCATTGTATGTATTAGGTATCGTACTTGCGGTAATGACAGGTAAGATATTAAGCAAGGCGCTTTTTAAAGGTGATAATTCGCATTTTGTGATGGAGCTTCCACCTTACCGTATACCTACAATTAAGGGATTGTTCATTCATATGTGGGAGAAGGGAAGTTCGTTTATCAGAAAAGCAGGCACTGTAATTTTTTCAGTTGTAGTTATAATATGGGTTTTATCAAACCTTCCTGCCGGTGTAGAATATGCAAGTGCCGATAGCTACATTGCAAGGCTGGGAGGGGCAATTGCCCCCATATTTCAACCAGCAGGTTTCGGAACTTGGGAGGCGTCTGCAGCTTTGTTGTTCGGTGTGTTGGCTAAAGAAGTTGTGGTAGGGACATTTGGAGTGATTTCAGGAGCCGGAGAAGATGAAGCAGCTATTTCAAGTGCAGCTGCACAATACTTTACGCCGCTGTCCGCTCTGACCTTCATGATTATGACGCTTATCTATATGCCTTGCGTGGCGACGGTTGGAGCTATTAAGAGAGAGACAAATTCATGGAGATGGACGCTGTTTGCAGTGGGATATACGACTGTGTTAGGATGGTTCCTGGCTGTAGGTGTTTTTCAGATTGGTAAGTTTATGGGTTTTTCGTGAATCCGGTGATATCCAGAATACAGGAGTTGGAATAAAGACCTATGTCCTGATTCTTGACTCCTGAGTTTCAGGCAATTCGAATATGAATTGAAAGAGGTGTATAAAATGGATATATTGTGTTTACTGTTAATGGGAGTGGGAGCAGGTATACTTCTTATGATGAGCTTGAAGAAAAGCATTGTAAATGGAGACTGTGCAGGATGCTCGCAAAGTGGAAATGAAAACTGCAGCTGCAAATTGGATTCGAAATAGTAGAATAGGAAGACTGCAGTCTTCCTATTCTTTGTGCGCCAGGCATGACATACGACTAGGTGGTGAAAGTCCACTGTGGAGGTACACATCAACCAACCACTAATGAAGCACAAGGTATCCATCGCAAGGTGTGAGCTGAAGGAAGTGTGGAATAAAATCTTGGCTCGATTAACAAAAATCTAATACAAAGGCTACATAAATGGGTAAAGCTACAAAACCGTATTTGGAATAGGTAATAGCTATATATAACGTGAAAAAGATTTTACATTCTCAGGCATAGCCTGTTAATGATAATTTCGGGTACCTTGTTAATTGAAGATAGAAAACCTTGTACAATCTTACCAGTAGGATAGAGTATAAGTACTTTCTTAAGGAACTTCAAGAATACTTCAGCATCGTACTTTTCCTCTTCCACACAATAGATGTGCCCGGTTTCATAGTTTAAAAGCTCAAATTCCTTCTTAAACTCTTCTTGTTTCTGAGGATTAGCTTTTGCCAAGGTATAAGTCGGTCTTGTGTAACTTAAGTTTAGCCGGTGAAGGACATCCAGCATCCCACGCGGGGAATATTTTACTCCAAAGTTTATCTTGACCCATTCGCAGGCAATATGGGAGTCCCAATTCTTCCTGTTAGGAATTCCGACCTGGTCAGGTGTCTTGGTGGTAATAACTTCAGACAACTTCTGCTCTTATTCTGCTGTTAAAAACCTAGGAGCACAGTGCTTTTACCCATTACCAGTCCATCAAGACCATTTACCTTATAGGCATTAACATAGTTGCCTACGGTATGCTGACAGAGTCCAACCATACCTGCGATATCTTTGTTCATTCTTCCTAAAATGTGCAGGTATATAACATGATACCGTTGATACATTCGTTTTTCCTTGGTTTTCTTCATCGCCTCCTTGACCTCTTGGATTTTGGAGTCGGTATCTTCAACTATATAGGTGTTATCTGTTTTATTCATTAGCTATACCACCATTCTATTAGTGTTTATAGTTAACATAATAACACCAATTAGAGGGTGATTGCTCTGGCAATGCTTGTTAATGTAGTTACATTAACGCGTTATATATAGTTACTTTCCTAAATTGCCTGTGTAACCCCTCAATAATATTGGTAGTATAAACTATTTCTCTTACTACTTCCTTTGGTAATGCTCCCATAAAAAATCTCCTCTCTGGTTTATATTTCTAATTCTTACCAGAAAGGAGAGTATCCAAGCTATCTATACACAACTTTTTTTACAGTCTCAATTCAGTCGATATTCTTATTCTGTATATTTAATTCTCAGCACTATAGCCAACCTCAGTTCTTTCACTTTCATATGCGCCTACGCTTGTAACCGATACATATACGTTTCCGGAAAAAGTACCCAGCTGTGTAATCTTAATTGTAACTTCTGCACTATCCTCCTCAACTGTTTCCAGACCGAGTAGGGTTCCTCCGCTTGCTGCATTGTATACCTTCACTACATCATATTCTTCAAGCCCGGTAACTTCAACAGTATCGGCTTTGCCTGTGTTATTGGTAACTGTTATATTGCTGTCCAGAGGAGCATCAGAGGTAGCTTCTTTTGTATAATAAACCATAGTTCTGTCGCTTTCCTTTTTTCCTGAGGTTGTAACCGACACGTATGCAGTTCCCGCAGAAGCACCAAGCTGTGTTATCTTGATGGTCACCTCTGTGCTGCCTTCATCCACGACTGCAGAACCAAGCCAATTTCCTCCACTTGCTGAATCATATACGTTTACTACATCACCGGCATCCAGGAAAGCTACTGTTATAGTATCAGACATTCCAGCATTATTCTTCACTATGATATTATTGGATGAAGGTGCTGTGGTTTTTTGCTCTTCGCAATAACCAACTTTTGTTCTGGCACTTTCCTTCTTACCCCAGGCTGTAACTGAAACATAAACATTTCCTTCAGAAGCACCAAGCTGTGTTATTTTAATGGTTGCCTCAGTGATATCTTCTCCTGCTGTTCCGGTGCCTAGAAGGGTTCCTCCGCTGGCTGCATTATATACCTTTACAATATCATTGGTATTGAGGAAAGAGATTGTTACAGTATCGGATATTTTATAATTGTTGGTAATTTTAATGCTGCCGGCTTCAGGAGCATCTGTTATTGCCTCTTCAGCATAGTACGCTATTGACCTTTCGCTCTCGAGCTTTTCCGGGTTGGTAATGGTTACATATACAACTCCTGCAGAAGAGCCAAGCTGTGTTATTTTAATGGTTACCTCCGTGCTGTCTTCATCAGCAACTGCAGAGCCTAGAAGTGTTCCGCCAATTTGTGAATCATATACTTTAACCATGTCTCCCGCATCCAGGTATCTGACTTCAATAGTATCAGATATTCCTGCGTTATTTGTAACTGTAATATCACTTGTAGCAGGCGGGTCGGATTTCTGTTCTGCGGCATAAGGGACCGCGGTTCTGTCACTTTCCAGCTTGCCTCTTCTTATAACTGAAACATATATGGTCCCACTTGAACTGCCAAGCTGTGTTATTGTAATGGTTACATATGAATCATATGTGGATACCGTCCCAGTACCTAGTATGGTTCCTCCTTTTTCCGAATTAAATATGTTTACGATATCACCGCCTGAAAGTCCGTTTATTTGTACCGTATCATCCACTCCGGCATTGTTGATGACTAAGATATTGCTGGAATCTGAAGCTGATGACTTGGGCTCGGCAGAATAATCAGCCTTTGTTCTATCGCTTTCCTGATATCCATTCCTTGTAACTGAAGCATATACGCTTCCAGCTATGCTTCCAAGCTGTGTAATATTAACAACAGCATACGAATCGTAGGTTGATGCGGTTGCATAGCCCAGTAAGGTTCCTCCGGCAGCTGAATCATATACGTTTACCGTATCGCTGCCTGAGATACCGGTTACCTTAACTGTATCGGATATTCCTGCATTATTTACTATTGTTATTCTATCTGCATCCGGAGCGGGTGATTTAGTTTCAGCAGAATAATCAGCCTTTGTTCTGTCGCTTTCCAGCTTAGACTTACCTGTAACTGAAACATATATGCTTCCGGCTGTACTACCCAACTGCGTGATAGAGATAACTGCAGAGCTTTCATATGTGGGAATAGTCGCAGTTCCCAGCAAGCTTCCACCTTTGGCCGAATCATATATATTTACCACGTCACCTTCAGAAAGACCGGTGACTTTTACAGTATCAGACATTCCTGCATAGTTTACTATGCTGATATTGTCGGCTGACGGAGCATCAGATTTAGATTCAGCAGAATAATCCGCTTGTGTCCTATTGCTCTCCAGCTTGTTCCTGCTGGTAACTGAAACATATATGCTTCCCGCCGTACTTCCTAACTGCGTAATATCGATTGAGGCTGATGAATCATAGGTTGATACCTCTGCAGAACCCAGCAGGATTCCTGCTATGGCTGAATCAAACACATTCACAACATCTCCCCCGGACAGCCCGGTTACCTTCACTACATCTGAAGCACCAACATTGTTGAAAATTTCTATTCTATCCTTATCAGGTGTATTGGATACAGCCTCAGCAAGGTAATCAACCTTTGTCCTTTCACTCTCGAGTTTAGCCGGACCGGTAATGGAAACATACACACTTCCGGCTGATATTCCTAGCTGTGTTATGCTGACAGTTGCGGTAGTGCCTGTAGAAACTCCCGCAGAACCTAACAGGCTTCCTCCTTTGGAAGAGTCATATACCTTGACTATGTCATCGGTATTAAGGCCTGTTACCTGCACGGTATCGGATGACCCTGCATTGTTTGTAACTATAATGTTATTGCCATCCGCAGACTCAGATCTGGACTCTTCGGCATAGTCGACTTTAACCCTGTCGCTTTCAATCTTGTTTGTACTGGTAATAGAGATATACACGCTTCCAGATGATATTCCCAATTGTGGTATGGTTACGGTTGTATATGAGCTGTATTCTGAAACAGTAGCAGAGCCTAGCAGGTTTCCTCCTCTGGCAGCATCATATACCCTGACCTCATCATTTGCACCAATACCTGTTACCTGTACAGTGTCTGATGTTCCTGCATTATTGGTGATAATAATATTTGCACTATTAGCAGTATCAGATTTGCCTTCGGCTGAGTAGTCTGCCTTCGTTCTACTGCTCTCAATCTTATTTGCAGCCGTAACAGAGACATACACACTTCCGTCTGACGTTCCCAGTTGAGGAATGGTTATGGTTACATACGAACTGTATTCAGACACGGTAGCAGAACCCAACAATCTGCCTCCCGTATGCCTATCGTATACCTTGACAACATCGCTGGCGCTGAGGCCTGTTACTTCAACAGTATCAGCTTTTGATGCCACATTGTTGGTGACAATTATATCATTCACATCAACTGAATCGGATGCAGGTTCGGCAGAGTAAGATGCAGTTGTCCTCTTGCTTTCAAGCTTTCCTTCGCCGGTAACTGAAACATATACGCTTCCGGCTGATGTACCAAGCTGTGATATTAATACAGTTGTTTCTGTGTTTGAAGCAGGAACTGTTGCAGAGCCCAGAAGATTTCCCCCTGCAACGGAATCATATACCTTAACTACATCACCGGCAGTGAGATTGATTACCTTCACCGTATCAGATGTACTGGCATTATTGGTTACGGTAATATCATCAGAATTTTTATAATCTGTTTCGGATTCACCGGAATAGTCGGCCCGAATCCTTTTGCTTTCATACTTTCCTTTGCTGGTAATGGAAACGTACACACTTCCATTGGCTCTACCAAGCTGTGATATTGTTATAGATGCTTCTGTTTTAGAGCCTGCAACTGTTGCAGAACCCAGCAGGGTTCCTCCTGAAGCAGAGTTATATACTCTAACCATGTCGCCGGCAGAAAGATTTGTCACATTAACCGTGTCGGACATCCCTCCGTTGTTTGTTACGGTTATATTTACTGTATCTGGAGACTCAGTTGAGGGCTCAGCTGAGTAATCAACCTTTGTCCTTTCACTTTCAAGCTTTCCTTTACTGGTAACCGAGATATATACACTACCCTCCGACTTGCTTAGTTGCGGTACTGTTATACTTGCTTCTGTCTTGGAGTATGCTACGCCTGCAGAACCCAGCAGGATTCCTCCCTTTGCAGAGTCATATGCTTTAACCACATCGCCGATTGAAAGGTAGGTTACAAATATTGTGTCATTAACTCCTGCATTATTGGTTACGCTTATATAGCCCGCGTCTATGGGGGCAGATTTGGGTTCTTCCAAAAAATCAACCTTTACCCTATCACTTTCAATCTCTCCTTTGTTAGTAAGCGAAACATATACAGTACCGGCTGATGTTCCAAGCTGCCTTATAAATGCGGTTGCTTCTGTCTTGCTGGCAGAAACGCCTACAGAGCCCAGAAGTCTTCCTCCTGAAGCTGAACTGTACACCTTTATTACCTCACCGCCATAGAGACCTGTTACAGTCACGGTATCGGATTTTCCTACATAATTAACTATCGATATATTTTCAGCAGTAGGAGCGTCAGTTTTCACCTCTGCTCCATAATCAACTTTTGTTCTGCTGCTTTCCGATTCCCCTTTACATATAACCGAAACATATACGCTTCCAGCTTCTGTGCCCAGCTGAGATATTCTTATAGTAGCTTCGGTCTTGTTGGAATAAACATACGCAGAACCAAGAAGCTTTCCTCCTGAAGCTGAATTATATACATTAGCCCTATCTCCGGACCAAAGACCGGATACTAAAATGGTGTCTGGCTTACCTGTGTTATTGGTTATGATTATATTACCAGGACTTGGTGCGCTCGAAGCTGTTTGAGCATATGTAGTGTTTAAATTCATTGAGAAACCTAATAACACTGTTGTCAGAAAAAGAATTTTCAACAGACATACCTTCATCGTACTACCTCCCAATATATTTGATACGCATCCCTGCATTTTCTCTATATGCTTATCGGAAAAGACAGGTATTTATATTAGCCTAAATTGCGGCAAAATTGAAGCAATAAGATTTCTCAAATGCTAAACAGGCTGAATTTGCCGACAATAGAAACAGAATTGTAATATTCTCTTCTATCGTATCCCCAAAAATATCTTCGCAATTTTCATCTCAGAACCGGCATATAAGAAGACTATTGCCGACTGGAATTTCGGTACCAAAATCGACATGAGGGTAGATGATGAGGCTGCTTGGGTTAAAAAAGTAGAATAGGAAGACCGCGGCCTTCCTATTCTTTTTCCCCTTTTGGTTTGTCGGGTTTCATGCATAGATACCAGTCCATGCAGCTGTATCCATGAGGATTTTGAACCCTTTCCTTAAGCTGCTGGTAGGTCATAGGCGGCGGCACTACCACCGGTGAGCCGGGAAGCCAGTTTGCCGGTGTCACAACCTTCTTTGCATCTGCGGTCTTTAAGGAGTCGATTATCCTGATGATTTCAGGTATGTATCTGCCTGTGGTCTGCGGATAGTAAAGTATGGCTCTAAGAATCTGATTCTCATCAATAATGAAGACGCTTCTCACAGTTGAAGTATCGCTCATTGACGAAGATATCATGCCGTAAAGCTTTGAAACTGCCATGTCTCTGTCGGCAATAATGGGAAAAGGAATCTCTATCCTGGTATTTCTGAAGATATTGTAAACCCATCCCAGGTGGGCATGAAGACTGTCAATGCTCAGACCAATCAACTGAACATTTCTTTGTGCAAAGTGCGGGCAGTATCTGGCAAAAGCAATGAACTCGGTGGTACATACCGGAGTGAAATCGCCCGGATGAGAAAAAAGCACCACCCATTTTCCTTTGTAGTCAGAAAGCTTTATTCTTCCAAATGTTGTTTCAGCTTCAAAGTCAGGAGCCTTTGCACCTATCTGAGGTAGGCATACTCTGGGGACATCCTGGTCTATGTACATATTTATACCTCCATATTATTTTTATTGTATATTATGAAGGTATGGGATTTTTTGTGTATCTGGCGGAGGCCGGCTGTTTCTTTTCAAGGCACATAAAAATGTTAGATAAAAACATATCTGTTGACAATTAAAATAGAAGAACTTAGTTAATATTTAAAACTAGTTTTATTGACTAAACAAGCCAAATATGCATACAATATATGCGTACATTCGGATTAGCGGATAACATAATAAAAGATAGGAGTGAGATTAACTTGAGAAGTTTAGTTAGTAGTATCAAGGCACTTTCAGATGAGATCAGACTTAGAATAGTTAATATTTTATACGAACAGGAATTATGTGTTTGTGAAATGGTTGATGCGCTTAAACTGCCTCAATCTACTATTTCAAGACATCTTGCAGTATTAAGAAATGCTGGTCTTGTTGAAGATAAAAAGCAAGGCCAGTGGGTTGTTTATAGACTACTGGTAAGAAATGAATTTATAAGAATTCTTATTGAGAATGAAATGAGAAGTAAACCGTTTTTTGCAAAAGATATTGAAGCCTTAAATACCAGGCTTCAAAAAGGAAGAGGATTAATTACCTGCAAAGCTGCACAGTAATCATAGTGAAATTAATAAGCTTTAAATTTGTCAGAAGGTAGGTATTAAAAGATGGAAGAGCAAAACATTAAGCAGGAAGGGAAAGGACTGGGTATTTTTGAAAAATATTTAACCTTTTGGGTAGCGTTTTGTATTGTGACAGGAGTTGTAATAGGAGAATTCATTCCTGCAGTTTCACAAACCTTGAGCCAATTTGAATATGCAAGAGTTTCCATACCGGTAGCTGTTTTAATATGGCTTATGATTTATCCTATGATGCTTAAAGTTGATTTCACAAGTATTATAAACGCAACAAAGAAGCCAAAAGGGCTAACAGTTACATGTGTGATAAATTGGCTTATTAAACCCTTTACAATGTTTATTATTGCTTGGTTCTTTTTAAAGGTAGTATTTAAGATGTTTATCCCTGAAGACCTGGCTACCGATTATCTGGCGGGAGCCGTACTTTTAGGTGCAGCGCCCTGTACTGCTATGGTATTTGTATGGAGTCATCTTACAAAGGGAGACCCTGCATATACGGTGGTGCAGGTTGCAATCAATGACTTAATCCTGTTGTTTGCATTTACGCCTATTGTAGCAGTTCTTTTAGGTGTAAGCAATGTATTCGTGCCTTATGATACATTGATTTTATCGGTAGTACTGTTTGTAGTAATTCCACTTATAGCCGGTTATCTTTCAAGAAGATTTATTATTGAGAAAAAGGGTAAGGAGTACTTTGAAAATGTATTCTTGAATAAGTTTAACCATATAACAATTATAGGACTTCTTCTGACACTGATTATCATTTTCTCATTCCAGGGAGAAGTAATTCTAAAAAACCCTCTGCATATTGCATTGATTGCCATACCTTTGATAATTCAGACATTTTTCATTTTTACACTGGCATATGGATGGGCAAAGCTATGGAAACTGCCGCACAATATTGCAGCTCCTGCCGGGATGATTGGAGCGAGCAACTTCTTTGAATTGGCAGTGGCGGTGGCAATATCCTTATTTGGATTGGAGTCGGGAGCAGTGCTTGCAACGGTAGTTGGTGTTCTGGTTGAAGTACCTGTTATGCTGGTGCTTGTTTCAATAGCAAACAGGACCAGAAATTGGTTTCCGCAAGAGCAAATATCATAATTAGAAGTAGAAAGGTATATTTAAAAATGATTAAAACAATAAGGGGGAATTTGTGATGTCAAAAACATGGTATCCGGTAATAAGTTTGGAGAAGTGCTCTGAATGTTTGATATGCGTTGACTTCTGCAAGCATGGTGTCTACATGGAGAAAAACGGCAGACCAGTTGTGACTAATCCCGAAGGCTGCGTGCATGGCTGAAAAGGATGTTCAAAACGTTGTCCCGAAGGAGCAATTGAGTATGTAGGTGACAGCACAGGGAGCTGCTGTTCAGGCTCGGGATGCGGATGCAGTTGTTAGTGGACAGCGCATATGGTTGAGGCATGAATCCAGCCATATGTGCGAACTTACATAAATGTTACAATTAGGAAGCATTTTCGTATTCTTTTCAGGTTTTATATATTATATTTTTATGGCTGCATGGTTAAATCTATTTCTTGTATTAGGTCATATAAAAACCGTAACACTGATTGCGGGTATAGTTTCTGTATTAATTGCTGTAATAAATATAAAGGATTTCTTCTTATTCAAGAAAGGGATATCTCTTACTATACCTGATGATGCCAAGCCAAAGCTTTTTGACAGGATGAGAAAGCTCATTAAATCTACTTCGCTTCCATCAATTATTGTCGGAACGGTAATTCTGGCAGTTGTAGCTAATTCCTATGAGCTTCTTTGTACGGCAGGTTTTCCAATGGTGTTTACGAAGGTGCTTACATTAAACAATTTGCCTTCTTTCACATGTTACATGTACCTTATGCTTTATAATCTTATTTATATTATTCCTCTGACAGTAATTGTATTGGTATTTACTGTTACCCTCGGGAAAAGAAATGTATCGGAATGGCAGGGGAGAGTGCTTAAATTTGTATCAGGAACTATAATGTTCGGGTTGGGGTTGATTTTAATAGTGGACCCGTCAATACTAAATAATTTGTTAATTTCTTCTGGAATATTTTTGGGTACTATTGTAAGTTCTTTGATAATTGCTGTTTTTGCAAAGAATAAATTAACGGAGGAAAGCAAATGAGTAAAAGCGTTAAAATAGGGATAATCAGCCTGATAGTATTTACAGTAGCGGCAATTTACTTTTAAAGAATATATCTTTATAATAACAGTTTTCAGGAGGTAGAGTAATGGAGGGATTTCTGCTAATTTTGCAGACGCTCTGGCACAGAACATATGGCTTGCGTTCGTAATGGCATTAATAGCAGGCATAATATCATCCTTCAGTCCGTGCGTGTTGTCGGCAGTTCCTTTAGTAATTGGATATGTAGGAGGTTACGCAGGCAACGATAGAAAGAGGGCATTTACATACTCTGTAACATTTTGTATAGGATTGGCACTGACATTTACTGCACTTGGAGCTGCATCGGCAGTTCTAGGCCGGTTAGTGACCGGAACAGGTGGCTGGTGGTATATTATACTTGGGATTATTATGCTGGCTGTTGGATTGCAGTTATTGGGTGTAATAAATCTAATGCCGGAATCATGCAAGATGCCTAGCAAGAGAAAAGGGCTGATTGGTGCCTTCATTCTTGGAATTGTAGGAGGAGCACTATCTTCTCCATGTGCAACACCTGTTCTGATTGAAATACTTGCATTTGTTGCCGGACAGGGGAATATAGTGTTAGGAGTTGCACTGTTGGCTGTCTATTCAATAGGTCATTGTGCACTGCTGTTGATTGCCGGTATGTCTGTAGGAGCGGTGCAGAAGCTTGCTTCATCTCCAAAAACTGAAAAGTGGGGTAAAAAATTAAAAATATTATTTGGAATAATAGTAATATTAGTTGGTTTATATTTATTTTATATTGGGTTTTAACAATGTGGGACGGGAGAACCGTCCCCCCGTCCCAAACAGTATCTTTTCATACTAAAACAATAATATCTAGGAGGAATGTGTTATGGTAATAAAAATCTTAGGTTCAGGCTGTCCAAATTGCAAAAAACTTTTTCAAGCAGCAGAAGAAGCTGCAAAGGAGCTTGGTGTAGAGGCAGCATTTGAAAAAGTAGAGGACATTCAAAAAATTATTGATTATGGAGTTATGAGAACTCCGGCACTTGTGATTAACGAAAAGGTTAAGGTGTACGGTAAAGTACCAGGTAAGGAAGAGATTAAAAAGTATATTGAAGACGAAGTATAAAAAAGACAGAATAGAGTGCTTATCAGATTACTATACTTAATGGGGTGGTTAAATTGAAAGAGTGGAAAAAGCTTGCGTTAATTATTGGAGTTTTTCTCACGGTATACTATATTCCCCTGGCTAATCCCCGCGTAAGCTCTGCAATACTGGAATCATTCCATATGCTGCAGGAGTATGCCAGAGAGCACGTATTATTCTGCTTGATTCCAGCTTTTTTCATAGCTGGAGCAATAGCAAATTTCATTTCGCAGGATGCGGTAATAAAGTATTTTGGGGGAGAAGCAAAAAAGTGGGTGTCTTATTCAGTTGCATCGGTGTCAGGCACAATCCTGGCAGTGTGCTCATGTACCGTACTACCTCTTTTTGCAGGCATTTATAAGAGAGGAGCGGGGATTGGCCCTGCTATAGCTTTTCTGTACTCAGGCCCTGCAATTAATGTTCTGGCAATTATCCTGACTGCCAGGGTATTGGGATGGGAACTTGGATTGGCGAGGTTTATAGGTGCTGTTTTATTTGCGGCTGTAATCGGGTTGATAATGGCGGCGTTGTATAAAAAAGAGGATGATGAACGGTTAAAAGGTGCAATGGCTCATATGGAGGAACCCCAGACTACCCGAAGCTTGCTGCAAAACATAGTATACTTTTTTACCCTTATTTTAATACTAATTTTTGCAGCGTGGGCAAAACCCTCTGAAGAGGTAGGTTTTTGGGCTGCAATATTCAGCGTTAAATGGTATGTAACTACAATACTGCTGGTTTTTCTTGCATACATTATTTACAAATGGTTTAACAGTGAAGAAAGGGGCGAATGGGTTGGCTCAACATGGGGATTTGCCAAACAGATACTGCCGCTTTTATTTGTAGGAGTTCTTATAGCAGGGTTTCTTATGGGTAGGCCCGGAACCGACTCCGGTTTGATTCCATCAGAGTATGTATCTGCAGTTGTTGGTGGAAATTCACTTCTGGCAAATCTGATTGCTTCTGTTGCCGGTGCCTTTATGTACTTTGCAACCCTGACTGAAATACCCATAATTCAAGGCTTGGTAGGTTCGGGCATGGGCAAGGGGCCCAGTCTGGCTCTTCTGCTTGCAGGACCTGCATTGAGTCTGCCTAATATGCTTGTAATAAGAAGTGTTCTGGGAACAAAAAAGACAGTAACTTATGTGTCGCTTGTTATAGTATTTGCTACGTTAACCGGGATGGTTTACGGAGCGATTGCATGATATTTGTTTTCTTTTGATACGCCTTAATACTTTGAAAAAAATTGGAGGGTTAATTATTATGAATAGTAGAGAAGAAGTTAGGGATCATATTCGCAAAAGCTATGCTGACATAGCAAGGAAGGGTTCAGAAGGTTGTGGTTGTGGTTGTAGTTGTAATGATACTGCATTTGATATCAATACAACGTCTGCTCAAATTGGTTATTCGGAAGAGGACCTTAAGAATGCACCTGCTGGAGCTAACATGGGATTGGGATGCGGCAACCCTATTGCAATTGCAGGTCTTAAAAAAGGAGAAGTAGTTATTGACCTCGGAAGCGGGGGAGGTTTTGATTGCTTTCTTGCTAGGAAGCAGGTAGGGGAAACAGGACATGTAATAGGAATAGATATGACACCTGAAATGATTAAATTAGCTCGGGAAAATGCAGAAAAAAGTGGATATACTAATGTGGAATTCAGGCTAGGAGAAATTGAACATCTGCCAGTGGCAAATGAATCAGCGGACATTATCATATCAAATTGTGTAATTAACCTATCTCTTGATAAAGAGCAGGTATTCAGAGAAGCTTTCAGGGTTCTCAAACCGGGAGGAAGGCTATCAATATCTGATGTTGTTGCTACAGTAAAGTTAACTCAGGATATAAAGCAGGACTTAGCTATGATTGCTAGTTGTATCGGTGGAGCAGAATATGTTGAGGATATAAGAGCAATGATTGAAAATGCTGGTTTTGCAAATATTAGAATGGTACCAAAAGATAACAGTAGAGAGATTGTAAAGACATGGGCACCAGGTAAGAATATTGAAGACTTTGTCTCATCGTTTATTATTGAGGCAGAAAAAGATGCTAGCCTTAAAATAGATTCTCCATGCTGTAATTCTTCTGGTTCAAATACTTGCTGCTGATAATACATACTGGATAACTGCCAAGCAGCTGAATGATATAATCACAAAGGATACTAACCAGATATACATTCTAGACATAAGACAAAAGACAGATTATGATGCAGGACATATACCTGGGGCAAAGCATATTTGGTGGTTTGATGTTGGGAAAAATCTTGATAGTTTACCAAAAGACAAAACTATAGTTATATATTGCTTTACAGGACAATCAAGTGCCCAGCTTGTAGGGACTTTATGGATGCTTGGCTATGATGTTGTGTCCGTGCTTGGCGGATGGGGTAATGGATGGGTAAAAGATAATTTAACGGTTGAAAAGTAGTATATTAATAGTTAAAAATGTTTTACCTATCTTCCTTACCAGTTTCCTTGACAGTATGCTTTTTATCCGGACGGCGTGCCCTGGCTCTTTGGTCTAAGCGGTTTATAATAGACACCTTTGGATTACGCGGGTTATGAGAGCTTCTATTATCCTCCCGATATATTTCCTTATAGCCTTTTGCAACACCGCTTTTATCATTGCTGGGAACAATCCTGGAACCGCTGAGGTAACTAACTGCTGCTTTGACTTCCCGGGGAGCATTCTTTACTAGACAGCCTGTTACTTTAATATCATAATCTGAAAGGTCAAGGTTCAGCAAGGGGAGGTCGTTGCCCTGGTCTCCAAATACATATAATTGTTGTATGTTGATATTGCCCTCCCTTAGTTTCTCAACAACAAACCTTGCTGCTTTGGCTTTATCCACTTCAGGATTTGTAAAGTCAATTTTACCTTTTCCTATCCTGTTTATATTAATCTTACCTTGAAGTTTTTGTTCCAAATATTCTTCGAACTGTTTGACATATTCGTCACCATCTTTCCCGAAGTTTACACACATCCTGGAGATACTTCTGTGCAAACCCTGCCTTTTTAAATCTTCAAAGTCCTTGAATCCTTGTACCCAGCTGCACTCAGATGAATCCTTGTTTGGGTAGAACCTGTTCCATGCTTTTTTAAAGTTATCATCATCCAAAGTGCCTTTTGAAGAATCTCCCTTTTTGCCCTTTACTAGAAAACACTCAGGTGTATTTGCATGGAACACCATGTTTTCCTTACCTGGTCCATCGTATTCATCAATTGCTTCAAAGATTTGTCTTAATGTACTTTCCTCAATAGGACGCGAATAAATATGTTTGTACTTATCCGTGCCTTCCTGGCTGGTTCTTGCAAACACATCGGCTCCGTTGTTTGCAATTATTATTAGGGGATTGGTCTCTCTAATATCTTCCAATGCTTCGTTACGTGCTCTACCGGTAGCTACTCCTGTAACTCCGCACTTACTGTTAATTTCTCTAAAAGCCTCAACATTCTCCGGGGTAACCTTACCGTCGGAGCCGGTTAGGGTTCCATCTATATCGCATAGGAATGCGTATGTTCTAAGATGCTGATTTTTTGATAAGTTTGCCATTGGATTCCTCCTGTTAGACTATATGCGAACTGAGAAGTCCTTAGAGATTATTCTATTTATTGTCTAAGTTTAATTATATCATAAATATCAATTGAGAAGTAGCAACGTGTCAGCGTGACAGGTGGACGGTTTGATACGGCAGCGCAATCATGTATGCCTCAAAAATTCTCCTTATAGATTTATATTTAAAAAAGTCTCCGGCAATGGTATAATTACCACGTAATTGTAATGGATTTTAAAATGAAACATAAATTACTTTATGCTATATGGGAGTAATAATGAAAATCGGTATAGATATTGACGGAGTGATTGTAGATACAATTAACTTCTGTGCACGGGAATTTTCTGACCATTTTGGATATGAAATAACATGTGAAGATATAGCCCACTGGTTTGATAGAATCAAGGGGGGAGGCGAGTTTTTATCGGGGAAGGAAGACTACCTCCTTTGCTCGCTGGAACCTTGGGAGGATGCAGTAGCTGCTGTTAATCTCCTTCATGAAAAGCACGAATTGTTTTTTATCAGCTCAAGGCAGAAAACTGCCTATAACTCTACGCTCAAGTGGCTTAAAAAGTACGGAATTCCATATCGAAATCTTATACTCACAGCTGGAAAATCCAAGGCAGGAGTTTGTAAGGAACTAGGATTGGATGTCTTTATTGAAGATTCTGCAGTGAATGCCTCGGATATTGTTAAGCATGGTATTCCTGTTATACTTTACAGGACTGAGTACAACAGTTGGTTCAAAAATTCAATGGCCGTGCACTGCGATAGCTGGCGGGAAATACTCAATACCTTAGGCAGTTTCAAATCTGATGAAGACTCCGGCTTTAGAGCAAAAACACAAGATTCTTGTGCTGGTAGTATTCGGACAGACTCCGGTCATAAAAGGTAATAATGGAAAGTATAGCAGCTGTAGTATTAATGATTTATGTTACAGTAATCTTATTAAACATTTCAAAGGGGTGTCTACAGGCAAATTGTTTACGGTTAAATGGCTTAAGCCATCTGATGAGGTTGGAGAGTATAAAAAAATATCTCCTGAGGAAGCTAAGATAAGACTGGATTCTGGTGAGAATATTACTCTGCTGGATGTAAGGACACTGGATGAATATAACTCGGGGCATATTCCAGGGAGTATATTGGTTCCACTCCATGCCCTTGAGAACGAAATAAGCTCAAGGGTTCCGGACAAAAATATGGCGATAGTTGCCTACTGCGCAACCGGAAGAAGGAGCAGGAGAGCCTGTGAAATACTTATCAGGCTTGGGTATCGTAGTGTATACGACCTTGGAGGAATAGGCAGCTGGCCTCACGGCATTGAAAAATAAACTGAGAAGAGAATGAGGTAGCTATGGAAGAACAGATAGTCCAGTTCATAAGGGGCCTGTTAGAATTCAATGTACAACTATCCTACATTGTTTTCTTTATATCGAGCTTTTTACAGGTTACTTTCCCACCGTATCCTGGAGACAGCGTTACAGTATTGGCAGGGTATGCCACTGCTATAAGCAATTCGTTCGGGATTGTTTCGATAATTATTACTTCCGTTTGCGGGACTATACTGGGTTCGTATGTTGTACATGCAGTAGGATTCCGTAAAGGAGAAAGTGTTCTGAATTATAAATGGGTTAGAAAGTTCTTGCCTGAAAGGAAAGAAAGAAAAGCCAAGCTGCTGTTCAAAAAATACGGTGCTGGAGCCGTGTTTATTAGCAAATTTGTTCCAGGGATAAACACTATAATAATACTATTTGCTGGAATATTCAAAATGAAGAAGCACATTGTATACCTGTCTTTTGTTTCTGCAGCAATTATACATAATACCATATTAACGCTTTTAGGCAGATTCCTTGGATACAATATGGAATATATCGAGTCACTTATTAA
The DNA here is from genome assembly GCA_041687355.1 of Clostridia bacterium. Lineage (GTDB taxonomy): Bacteria > Bacillota > Clostridia > Acetivibrionales > UBA4821 > JAWLCD01. Next base: position 78,684 of record JAWLCD010000006.1, read on the forward strand.
AACATATAATATAATTGTTTTGGCTGCAGCGGGTGCTGCAGCCATAGGAATATATATATATTTCAGGTTTTTCAGGAAAAGAAGGAAACGCATGAAATAGAAGGCTTTCCTACATCCTTCTTGCACCTTCAGACGACAGTGGTGAACGCTCACATTCCTCATCATTAAGTGCTATCTGGCAGCATAAATGGCTGCCTTTCATGTTTTCTGCAGCATAGCAAAGGCCATTAGTTCTGATATCCAAGTAAGGGTGGTCTATCTGCTCAGGGTCACCAACCAGAATGATTTTTGTACCTACCCCTGCCCTGGTAATTATCCCTTTGACCTGACGGGGAGTCAGGTTCTGTGCCTCGTCTATAATAATCCAATGCTTAACAATTGATCTTCCCCTTAAGTATGCAATGGACTCAGTCACAATTATATTCCTCTCAAACAACTCCTCTACTTTATCGCGGAGTTCTTTTTCATTTTTATACCTGTTGATTTCATCATTATCCAGAAGGATTTCAAGATTATCAATTATTGGCCTCATGTAGGGAGCAATCTTTTCCTGTTCAGTACCGGGGAGGAATCCAATATCTTCATCCATCTTGATATTTGGCCGGCAAATAAGAATCTTACGGTATGACTTGGTCTCGTCACACATAATTTTATGCAGCCCAACCGCCAATGAATAAAAGGTCTTTGCTGTGCCTGCCGGGCCCTTAACAATTACGAGCGGAGTGGTTTCGGCACTTTCCATAAGTGCTTCCTGCATGAATTTTTGCCCGACATTTCTCGGTATAACCCCGAAAGGATAATCCTCCAGATATCTGAGGGGAACAATCTTTGTACCGTCGAACCGTCCAAGAGCTGTCTGCTTGGGGTTGCTGAAAGAACGGATTATCAGGAACTGATTGACCTCAAGTGATTCCTCTTCCGGAACAATATCATCACTGATGGTTAGTTTTACATCTTCAGGAGCCAGTACCTTTTTTTGATAAAACTCAGTAATTTTTTCGGGAGAAGCATAAACATCGATACGCCCCCTGTACTGTTTGTCATAAGACGGAACCTGTTCGGAATAGAAGTCCTGTGCAATAACGTCAACGACGTCAGCTTTAATTCTTTGAAACACATCCTTGGTGACAAGGTAAACCTTTTCCTTGGTTTCTTCCTCTATAGCCTTGCATACCTGAAGTATCCTATTATCATTCTTTGAACTATCCCATCCATGCGGCAGCTTGTAATCACGTCTGTTAAGTTCTATCCGGATTGTTGTACCGCTCTCAAGCTGGACTCCTTCGCTGAGCTTACCATGTTCCCGGAGTTTATCCAAAAAACGCGCCGCCTGACGGGCATGCGCTCCCAGCTCACTGTTTTCTTTTTTAAATCTGTCCAGTTCTTCCAGAACTACTTCGGGAATTATAACAATATTATCACCAAAAGACATAAATGCATTAGGAGATTGAAGCAATACATTGGTATCAAGAACATAGGTCTTTTTCAAGTGGACACTACCTCCCTGTTATCATTTGTAGTAAGAAATGTCCAGAGGGACAGTCCTCATATGTAGGAAATGAGTAATCTACAGGCTTGGACACGAATTGACTATTCTTATTTAAATATACTATAATGAAACTATAAAGTAAAGCAAGAAAGTGTCTTCAATACTGAGATTACTTAATAATCAAAACGTGACAGAGAACCGTCCCCTGTCACGGAGAGACAGGAGGTGAATGCTATGCCATGTTGTGGTTCAAAGAAGTCGGGTGAGAGCAAGAAAGGTGGCTGCTGCGGCAGCAAGAAAGGCGAAAAGAAGGGTGATAAATAAGTCATAAAAAAAGCTGCCGGAGGGCAGCTGTCTTTTTTTTAGAATTTAAATTTTTTTAATTTTAATATTACTAATCATTAGAATTGCAAAAATCGGAATAAAAATTATATAAATAATATTGTCAGGCTTGAACATAGCTATTATAGCAAGAACTGCTCCAGCTAAAGATATGGGCAAACCCATGAAAAAACCGGTAAGGTTGGTTACATTGAACCTAGCAAGTCTAAAGGTGCCAGCCATTACATAGATTAAAACCAGAACATATGCCCAGAAGCCTAACATACTTAAGCCCGCCTTCCACATTACCACTGCAGGTGCAATTCCAAAGGAGACGATGTCAGACAGTGAATCGAGCTGTTTTCCCAGCTCACTGTCACATTGGAGCTTTCGGGCAATCTTTCCATCCATCCTGTCTGCAAACGCTGCGATTATTATAAGGACGGCAGATAGTGGAATATTTGACGAAAGAATTGCTATTACTCCAAGTGAAAGGTTAGTAAATGTCAAAGTGAGAGGAATAAGAAATCTTGTACCTGTAGGCATGGGAATGTATCCTCCTTTTTTTTCTAGGCGAGTCAATTATAACATATCCGGATACATTTTTTCTATATAAAGTTAAATAAAAAAAACTATGCACTTCAATCAAAAAGAGCCCATAGTGATTTACGCTACAGCTGATACAAATCTCTACATACCTATATGCAATCTTTCGACTACACACAAGCATTACAAAACCTATACCAACCTTTGCTCGACTGCCGAAAGTACCTTAGAAGCTGCATGCAACCTTATGAGGCTGCATGCAACCCCCAGTTCAGTTAACCTGAGGTAACACAAGTCTTACGACTGTGCAGGGCTGCAGGAATAAGAACCTGCGGAACCCCCGGCAATCTTAGCTCGAACATTATACATCCCTTTCGACCGCATGCATACAGTTGGGCATGCATACAGCCTTACAGGACATATAATGCTCTGCTCTCCGGCCAGCATCCAGCCATTCCTGACCGAATGCGGACCTTCGACCGGATAATACAGAGCCGTTAGACCCTGTATCACCCTTGGCTCAACCACTATGAACCCTTCGTGATATTATTGTGTCCTTTAATAAAATTTATATTCAGAATAATAAGTGGCAAAAAAAGTATACAAGGATGCCCCTTGATTTCAAGGGGCATTCCTACTAATAGGTTTCTACTTCGGAGGCTCCGCACGTTCTGAGTATGGATTGAATTTCACTTACATCCTTATCATCAGTTCTCATGCTCCAAAGAATTTTCCCTTCTTTTATGTTCTTCTCATATTGCCTTCCTTTGGCCTCAGGTATGCCAAGGTCAACCAGTCCGCCGACAATACCGCCGGTAACAGCACCTGATAGAAGGCCGGTTATAGGACCGGCAGCGGCAACAATACCAAAGCCGGGCACAATCATTGTCCCTGCACCTACCAGCAGGCCTGCCAGTCCACCCAGAACACCGCCGGTTATTACACCGTCAGAAATGTTATCGTTAATTCCTCCCTTTCCCATAGTCATGTTTGGAGCTGTAGTTGTACCTGCAGCAGTATTTCTTCCGGTATTCTGACCGGCCTGGTTATTACCATCGTTCTTGGTAATTATTGATATGTCTGAAGTTCTAAGGCCGGCATCCTTTACCATTCTTGCCGCTTTCTCGGCATCCTGCTGGGAATTGAAGATGCCAACTACTGTTTTTGACATAATACATCCTCCTTGTATAAGTTTGTTGAAGAATATTACAAATATTCTTTGATTTCTCATTTATTAATATAACTCAAAAAAGATTTATTATACCTTTATAGAGGTTTTAAAAAGGCTTCTGCTTATTTGCTGGTTAATTAGTCTTCCCTCAAATATTAAAATACTATTAAAATTTTTCCGGATTAATAATTTAAAGTGGTTAATATGTTAAAATAAGTTATAAAAACTAAAGGTGGGGAGAAGCTTTGAAAACACGGATTTTTATTTTTGTACTTATATTACTGGTTCTCGGCAGTTTTGCCTTTGCCCAGCCTCTGCAGGAGGAGGCCTCGCAGGAAGAGATTCAGCAAAAGGCGGCTGAGGTAATGGTCAGGTTGGGTCTAATGAAAGGCTATGGAAATGGAGAACTTGGACTTGAGAGGAATATATCCAGAGCAGAGTTTGCAACAATAATAATAAGAATGATGGGATACGAGGCAAAACCTTTTGCAGTAGGAAATGATATAAATTTCAAGGACCTTACCAGTAAGCATTGGGCATACTCGACGGTAAGAATGGCAGCAAGCCTGGGTTACATTAACGGGTATCCCGATAAGACCTTTAAGCCGTCAAACAATATAACATATGCCGAGGCAGCAGCGATAATGGTAAGAGTACTGGGGTATGAAAACCAGCTTAAGGGTAAATGGCCGCAGAATTACCTGGACAGGGCAGGGGAGATTGATATTACTAAACGTCTGAGTGTTGAAGCCAATAAGCCTATTTCTAGAGGTGATATTTGCATATTGGTCGAGGATTCATTATCTGTCGAACTTAAGGGTACTCAGCAAAACTGATGTGTCTCAGCCGGAAATCCAGGATGCCCTTCCCTTCTTGGGAGGGGTATTCAGTTTATCTCGCAATTTTTTTGTGGCCTTCCTATTGTTTATTATAAATCTTATAAGTATTGCTATCCTTGTAGTATACCAATTCCTTATTTAGAAATTGACAAAAGTTTTCCAGTGATACATAGTGCAAAAAATACTCTCCTTCTCTTATTTCTACAATTTTATCAGGTTCATACGAATATCCTTTTCCTTCAGCAGTCCATTTTCGTTCCTCTTTAATGAAATATAATTTTCCAGATTTACTTTTACATTTTACTGCCGGCAGTTTCATATTATAATTATTAATACTAGATGCATTCGTAATGCTTACTAGTGTTGAATCTGTATATACCCTAATATCAAATACTCTTTCAAGCAAAGAGGGTTTCTCTATTCCGTAACACAGTGCTAATTGACTCCATTCATTCTTATCATTCTTTTTAAATAAAGGAGATTGCATAGAATAGCCAAGAACTTCACGGATGAAATTTTTATCTATAACATATACTTTTCCTTTTCCCATTGCAGGATATATTTTGTGAGCAATATCTCTGTTCTGCCAAATAATTCTTAATGGTTTAGAACTGCTATTAATTTGGTTTGCGTATAAAACATTACCAAGATACATAACCATAAAAACCACTATAAAAATTATCTTAAATACTAACTTTATTTTCATAAACTGATTTCTCCTCGTATGCTATTATTATTCCAGATTATAACATTTTACAGATGAATTATCAAGAAGCAAGGGGGCGGTTCTGCTGCTTCCTTGTTTTATGAAGGGTTTATTCTCAGCAGAATCATGCCTATGACCGATAGGATGACAAGGGCAAACTGCTTTTTTGTAAGCTGTTCGCCGCAGAATAATCTGGCAAGGAGTACCGATATAACCAGATACGATGCATGAATTGTGGATATGATTGAAAGAGGGCCTGATTTCAAGGCGAAGAGGTGGGTATAAAAACCTGCAAAGTTAACAATTCCTATGAGTAAGCCAATAATAACCGAACTGCTTGCAGTTGCGGCGGACTGCGGTGTTCTAGTATTCAATTTATACCCGGACGCTGAAATAATAACCAGGAAGAGGTATGTAATCACCGTGAAAGCAATAGTGTCGGCCGAAACCGCAGCATACTTGTTAACGATTTTCATTGCTGCCCCCGGCAGTATTGCAAGCGTGGCAATCAATAATCCTATCTTTGCGCTGGAATAGTCGACATGCTTTCTTGAATCCGAATGAATAAACATTATTGCCGTAATGACTGCACATATGCCCAGAATCTCGGTAAGGTTCAGGCGTTCATTGAAAAAAAACACAGCATAAAAAACTACCAGGACAGCACTGCTTGAAGTAATGGGGAACACCTTGCTGGTGGGCAGGTAATCAAGCGCTTTCAAATCCAGGATTGTTTTTATATAGAAGAATGCAGCGAACAGGAATCCCAGAACCAGTGTCGGCAGAAGATAGACTATCTTGGAACCTGTAGACAGAAAAACAATTACGGACAGAAGTTCAACGGTAAGCATAAAAACCAGAGTAACTGTAAATTTGTTGCAACCTTTCTGACTGGACTGTTTAAAAAGAAATCCCTGTATGCCGAACGCCAGTGCTGAGAGCAAGGCCAACCCGAACCAGTCCATGGGATATATTCCTTTCTTTTTCTTTTAAACTGCGTAGTAATCATTTTAGGTTCAACATTGATTTTTGTGATATGCTATATTTCCGCCTATGCTGAAGGATGCATCTTTCAAGTAGGTTAGGCTTTAAGGTGCTGCTTATCAGGAATACTTACTTGAGGCGCCTTTCAGCCTGACCATCTTCGAAGCAATGCATCCTGAAGCATAGGCTACTGCTTCACAAAATTCGATGTTGATTCTTATTCTATCATATCTATCATCCATTTCAATTTTTCTCTATTAATTTATTCGTATCAAGTAAACATGGGCAGATTTGCCGAAGGGTGTTGATTTGCCCGGTAAATTAGATTAGTATTATATAAAAGATTAATCAGAAAAAATTAGGGGGAGTATTCAATGCTGAGCGATAAAGTAAAAAAAGGGTTGGAACGGGCTCCTCACCGTTCACTGTTTAAAGCAATGGGTTATACCGACGAGGAAATACAAAGACCGCTGATAGGTATTGTTAATTCAAGAAACGAGATAGTACCGGGGCATATACATCTGGACAAAATTGTTGAAGCCGTAAAAGCCGGAATAAGAATGGCGGGAGGAACGCCTGTGGAATTCGGAACTATAGGAGTATGCGACGGAATTGCCATGGGCCATGAGGGAATGAAATACTCTCTTGCAACAAGGGAAATAATCGCTGATTCAATAGAGTGTATGGCTCTTGCGCACGTATTTGACGGCATGGTATTTGTGCCCAACTGTGATAAGATTGTACCCGGGATGCTTATGGCGGCCGCAAGACTCGATTTGCCGTCAGTGGTAATAAGCGGAGGCCCTATGCTCTCAGTAAGCAGAAATGGGAAATTTCTTGACCTCAATTCGGTATTTGAGGCTGTCGGTGCTGTGAGGGCCGGCAAGATGTCCGAGGAAGATATGGCTGAATATGAGGACCATGCGTGTCCGGGCTGCGGTTCATGTTCGGGAATGTTTACCGCAAATTCAATGAACTGCCTGAGTGAGGCTCTTGGAATGGCCCTGCCGGGCAATGGTACAGTTCCCGCAGTATATGCTGAAAGAATAAGGCTGGCCAAGAAGTCGGGTATGAAAGTTATGGAACTTGTAGAAAAAGGTATAAAGCCTTCGATGATAATGACCTCAAAGGCATTCGAAAATGCCCTGACGGTAGATATGGCGCTTGGATGCTCTACAAATTCCATCCTGCATCTCCCTGCCATAGCCAATGAAGCCGGGGTAGAAATCAATCTTGACATAGTGAACAGGATAAGCGAAAGAACGCCCAACCTTTGCAAGCTTGCACCTTCGGGAGCCCATCATGTTCAGGATCTGTACCAGGCAGGCGGGGTTCAGGCCGTAATGAATGAACTGACCCGGAAGAATCTCTTGAACCCTGACCTGATGACAGTTACAGGCAAGACTGTTGGTGAGAATATCAAGGGTGCAGAGGTCAAAGACAGGGAGGTAATAAGGGATATTGACAACCCTTACAGTACTTCTGGAGGAATTGCAGTCCTGAGAGGAACACTTGCGCCCGATGGAGCAGTAGTAAAAAGGGCGGCAGTTGCGCCGGAGATGCTTAAGCATAAAGGGCCTGCAAAGGTATTTGAGTCGGGTGACGAAGCCTATGATGCAATACTTGCCGGAAAGGTGAAAAAAGGGGATGTTGTTGTTATCCGCTGTGAAGGCCCCAAAGGAGGGCCGGGCATGAGAGAGATGCTTGCACCTACTTCAGCCATAGCAGGCATGGGCCTGGATAAGGACGTTGCTCTTATTACCGACGGCCGTTTCTCAGGCGCAACCAGGGGGGCTTCAATAGGGCATATATCTCCCGAAGCAGCAGATGGAGGGCCCATAGCCTTAGTTAGGGAAGGCGATATTATCAGCATCGATATACCCAATAACAGCATTGATATAGAGATACCCCAGGCTGAACTGGATAAAAGACGCAGGGAGTGGGAACCTCCCAAGCCGAGGGTTACAAAAGGATATTTAGCTAAATATGCCAGGCTGGTGTCTTCGGCCAGTACCGGAGCGGTAATCAGATAAAAACTATAGGGGGTTTATGATGGAAAGTATACTGATTTACACATTTGTATTCCTGGTAGGTTTGGCTTTGGGAAGTTTTCTGAATGTAGTCATATACCGTATACCGGCAGGTGAAGGCATAGTAATTAAACCATCACACTGTATGAAATGCGGAAAGCGGATAAAGTTTTATGACCTGATTCCGGTGCTCAGCTATATTATCCTGAGGGGTAAGTGCAGGCACTGTGGTGACAAGTTTTCAATACAGTACCCTCTGGTTGAATTATTAACAGGATTACTGCTTGTAGGAATCTACCACTGGTTTGGGTGGGCAGCACCTGTCCATACGCTAGCTATAATGGTTCTGACAGCTATGTTTATAGCTGTGTTCTTTATAGACCTTAAGCACTATATCATACCAAATGAAATAATAGTTTTCGGATTGGTATCAGGTCTGATATTCGCTGGCCTAAAGGGGATAAACTTTGCCAATCCGGTCATCTACGACTGGAATTTTCTGAAGGATGCAGGACTGGGATTTGTAGTCGGTCTGCTCACTTTTCTGCTTATAGTTGTTGTAGGAGAGTGGTTGATGAAGGCTGAAGCCATGGGTATGGGAGACGTCAAGCTTATGGGTGTTGTGGGACTGTTCCTTGGGCTAAAACTAACTGTTTTATCCATGATGCTTGCTTTCATTGTCGGGTCGGTTGTAAGTATATTCCTGCTGGCAACCAGGATTAAGGGCAGGAAGGACCAGATACCATTTGGACCATTTATTGTAATGGGAAGCATGGCTGCAGCTTTCTGGGGAAATGATATATTGAGTTGGTACTTTAGCCTGGGAAGATTTTAAGGCATAGCCCTGGGTCAAAGTAGGTCTGGGCTTTGGCTGGGGAAGATTCATCCCAGCCGTATGCCCAGACTACTATTAGGTATAACTTTAAAACGTAATTTAGAAGAAGGTGAGGATTTATGAAGCTTACGGGAGCGGAAATCTTAATAAAATGTTTAAGGGAGCAGGGAGTTGATACTGTATTCGGCTTTCCCGGAGGGGCGGTCCTTAACATATATGATGAGTTATACAGACACAAGGATGAAATACGCCATATACTGACCTCTCACGAACAGGGAGCTGCACATGCTGCCGATGGTTATGCCCGTGCTACCGGGAAGATAGGGGTTTGCATGGCTACATCAGGCCCTGGAGCTACTAATCTGGTTACCGGTATTGCTACGGCCTACATGGACTCAATACCTATGGTGGCAATAACAGGGCAGGTACCGAAAGCCCTGCTTGGCAGGGACTCCTTCCAGGAGGTTGATATTACAGGCATAACCATGCCTATAACCAAGCATAATTTTATTGTAAAGGATATAGAACAACTTGCGGATACAGTAAGAGCCGCTTTCAGGATTGCCGGGGAGGGAAGACCCGGGCCGGTACTTGTTGACATATGCAAGGATGTAACTGCCATTAAAGCAGAATATGAGTACATCCCTGGAAGTGAAGTCAGGGAACTGCCTGTAACTGCGGCCGAAGAAGATATTGACAGGGCTGCAGAAGCTGTCAATGAGAGCCGGAGACCTGTTATACTTGCGGGAGGAGGTGTGATTCCTGCAGATGCCAGCGCAGAATTGGTTGGGTTTGCCGAGAAAATTGACGCACCTGTTACCACAACCCTCATGGGGCTGGGAGTTTTCCCCGGCAGCCATGAACTATTTACTGGATTGTGCGGTATGCACGGTTCAAAAACAACCAACCTAGCAGTGTCGGAATGTGACCTGTTTATTGCTGTAGGAGCCAGATTCAGTGACAGGGTAATAAGCAATGTCAAGAAGTTTGCTCCGGAATCAAGGGTAATACACATTGATGCAGACCCGGCAGAGGTTGGGAAGAATGTCAATGTTCAGTACGCGCTGGTTGGAAATGTAAAAAAGATTTTATCCATGCTGAATAAAAAGGTAAAGAGCAAAAAGAACTCTGAATGGATAAACCAAATTTCTGAATGGAAGCGGAGTTATCCACCGGTTTATAAGGACGATCATATTCTGAGGCCCCAGTTCATAATTGAGAAACTGCATGAGATGACAAAAGGGGATGCAATTATAACTACAGAGGTCGGGCAGCATCAGATATGGGCGGCTCAGTACTATAAATACAACCAGCCCAGAACTTTCATATCTTCAGGAGGATTGGGCACAATGGGATTTGGTTTGGGCGCAAGTATCGGCGCTCAAATCGGGAGGCCGGACAAGAAGGTTATTAATATAGCCGGAGACGGGAGCTTCAGGATGAACAGCAACGAGCTTGCAACAGCTGTGGAATATAAACTTCCAATAGTTGTGCTGGTTATGAACAACCATGTTCTCGGTATGGTAAGGCAGTGGCAGAATCTTTTCTATGATTCAAGGTATTCGGAAACCACCCTGGACAGATGTACCGATTTTGTCAAACTGGCTGAAGCCTACGGGGCAATAGGTATGAGTGTCACAAGTCCCGGTGAGGTTGATAATGTGCTGAGCAAGGCACTGGATGCAGACCGGCCGGTTGTTATAAATTGTGAAATTGACAGGGATGAGAAGGTGTATCCCATTGTTCCGCCGGGAGCTGGAATAAATGAGCTTATAGATGTGGATAGACAGCAGATGGAATGAAAGTGAGGGAAGGGCGAGACGGTGTCTCGCCCCTACTTATGTATAAACAGACTATTCCCTTCAGGGTTGTACTCCAATCTGTACTTAAAGTCACGGACCACATCTTCCAACGGAAGGCCGGATATTTTCCGGTATGCGTTCTGGTAGCCCTTCGGTATCCACCTGGAGGTTATTCTGTACCAGGCCGTTTTAGCGCCGTCAGATACCCGGGCTTTTCTGTCTGATACCTCTACATTAAGATTGAGGTAGTTTCTGTAGAACTCCAGGTCGACATATGTTTTGCCGAGTTTTCTGGATGAGCATCCTCTGTAAGATAATACCTCTTCAGCTGTACCCGGTTTTTCAGGCACAACATCGGTAAGATAATTTTCATTTTTAACAAGTGAAGCATATGTGTTAAGTATTTGCGGGTCATTGGTCACAGAATAATCGTTTATCTTTCTTCCCGGAGGCGCATTGACCAGATTGTTGACATCGAAATAGTAGACCGATTTGACACGCGGATACTTTTCAGGCAGGTTCTTATAGAATCTCGTAATTTTTTCCTTGGCGAAATCGATGTAATACTTACCATCTGTACTTGCATAGTGCGTAGCACCGTACTCTGATATCTGGATAGGCTTTTTATAGCTGTAGGTATTATAGACATAATTCAGAAGCTTGAGCGGGTCCTCATAGTCAGCCTTGTTCTCTATGCTGTCATTATGGTATACAACGTTATAGATATTTACCCCTACCCAATCTACATACTCGTCACCCGGGTAGAACGATTCTATGGTGGATTCGGGGAAGGTAAAAACAGTCCAGACCATTATTACATTTGGAGCTTCCTCCTCCATAATACGATGGACAAGCCGCCATTTCTGAATATAAAGCTCTGGCTTTCCCGAGTATTGGGTCCAGTCGCCGTTCATTTCACTGGCATACCTGAGGAATATCGGTACTCCGGATTTTCTTGCTTCCCTTGCAAATGTCCTCAGATATTCATCGTCTTTCACCTCATCCAGCCCATCATTAGGCTCAAGGGCTATATGAGGTACTGCACCGACCGACTTAACCTTCGCAACCCATTCGACAGGAAACGGTTTACCGTACCCCAAGTACCTGAAGAAACTGGCGTGCTTTTTACCGGTTAACTCATTAAATCTGGCCATACTATAGTTGATAGTTATGTCCTGGAGAACATATGCACCCAGGTATATCCCATTATCCGGTTCATATTTTGCCCTGGTATATTCTTCTTTGATGGTGTACAGTGTAAGTTCGTTCATTTTCTCGGTTGAGACAAAATACTCTGCAATGAATGCAGCTGCCGTAATTAATAATAAGCCAGCGCCCAAAGCTCTTACCACCATATTTAAGCTAACCTCCTACAGATAGTAAAAAAAATACTACCTATGGTATGTCTCACCTTTGTTGATTTTATAACACCTAAATAATTGTTCCAGCAGAAAAAGTCTAATCATTTGATGGGGAAAGGTAAGTTTGGAGAAAGACATACGCAAATGAGATGAATCGAGAATTTCCCCGGCCAATCCCGTTGTACCGCCAATAATAAAGGCCAGATTGCTATGACCTGAAACAGCCAGGTTTTCTAGTTTTGATGCAAATTCTTCTGAAGTGAAATGCTTTCCTTTTGAATCAAGCGAAATTGTATACCAGCCTGGTCTAATTACCGATTTAATCCGGTCACCTTCTGCCTTCTGTATAATTTCAAGTTCCCTGTCACTCAGCCTGTCAGGTACCTTTTCATCGTCGAGTTCGATGATATTGACTCTGCAGTATCTGGACAGCCTTTTCAGGTATTCATCTATACCTGCTTTAAGATAATCTTCCTTAATCTTTCCTACACTTACAATCGTAATATTCATTTTAACCTCATATTTATTATACAAGCTCCCACAGGGTAGAGCGGGTACTCCTCGGAGCTACTTCTACAAAGACGTCTGTGCCAATCCTTGCGCCTATTTCTTCAAGACAGTTGGAAACGGTTTGAAGTGCAAGCTCAGGGAAGTTATTCTCAGCACTGAGGTGACCCAGAATGAATTTCTTCATTCCCGATTTGGCCAGCCAGGTAATAGTCTTGGCAGCAGTTTCATTACATAGATGTCCTTGTTCACCCAGTATGCGCCGCTTCAGGAACCATGGATACCTTCCGCATCTGAGCATTTCAATATCATGGTTTGATTCCAGGAGAAGCAGGTCGCTAGATTCCATATTTTCAACCAGGTAACGGTTCATGTGTCCAATATCTGTTGCAACGGTTACTTTTGTACCATTCTGGTGTATGCTGAATCCGCAGGGTTGATTTGCATCATGGGGAATAGTAAATGGCAGAATATCAAGACTTCCAACCTCAAACCACTTGTCAGGTTCAAACACCATACAGTTATCGGAGCGGATTTTTAAGGCTTGATTGGCCATACCTTTCCAGGTGGGCTCACTGGCATATACAGGTATATCATATTTTTTAGACAAGTAACCTACACTGCATATATGGTCAGAATGTTCATGTGAGATAAGAATGGCATTTATGTCTGAACACTGCATATCTATAGAATTCAGACCCTCTTCTATTTTTCTGCCGCTTACACCGGCATCAATCAGTATTCTGGTATTATCATCACTTAAAAAAATTGAATTGCCGCTGCTGCCGCTGAATAATGAACAACATTTTATCATTTGTAAGCTCCTTGTATCCTAGTGGTCTGATTCAGATATTTCAACACGTTCAATCTTAGCTCCCAGTTGATTAAACTTCTCTTCAACTTTTTCATATCCACGGTCTATTATTTCAAGGTTATGAACCTCGGTCACACCTTCGGCACCAAGTCCGGCAACAATCATTGCTGCACCTGCCCTCAAATCGGTTGCTTTGACTTTTGCTCCCCATAATCTTTCTATTCCCTCAATGACTGCAATTCTACCCTCAACCTTTATCTGTGCGCCCATACGCCTCAACTCCGGGACATACTGGAATCTGGAATCCCAGACAGCCTCGGTAATGATACTCACGCCCTCAGACTGTGACAGGAGAGCAGCCATCTGCGGATGGAGGTCGGTTGGGAATCCGGGGTATGGCTGTGTTTTGATATTTGCGGCAGACAGCTTGCTGTCTGCCGATACCCTGAGCGTGTCTCCGTCTTCATTCTCTTCAACCCTTGCACCCATCTCGATAAGTTTTGCTGAGAGTGATTCCAGATGTTTGGGTATACAATTGCGTATTGTAACATCTCCTCTGGTTATTGCCGACGCAATCATGAAAGTCCCGGCCTCAATCTGGTCAGGGACTATACTGTATGTAGTTCCCCCTGGGAGGATATCAACCCCTCTTATCTTTATTATATCGGTTCCGGCTCCTACAATATTTGCGCCCATGTTGTTAAGGAAATTAGCCACGTCAACTATATGAGGTTCCTTTGCAGCGTTTTCTATTACAGTGGTTCCATTTGCCTTAACTGCTGCAAGCATAGCATTTATGGTAGCACCGACGCTGACAACGTCCATATAAATTGATGAACCTGTAAGTTCTTCAGCCCTTGCATGGATAAATCCGTGCGATATATCCACCACGGCCCCGATTGCCTCAAAAGCTTTAATGTGCTGGTCAATAGGACGTGTCCCGAAATCACACCCACCAGGGAAGCTGACTTTTGCATTCTTAAATCTTCCCAGAAGGGCGCCAATCAGGTAATAGGATGCACGGATTTTATTGGCTTCACTGTATTTTGCCTCATAGCAATCAACGCTTGAGGTGTCAACGGTTACTGTGCACTCATCTATGTACTCGATTTTTGCGCCTATACTTTCAAGTATACTCAGGAATATCTTCACATCTTTGATATCCGGTATGTTTTCAATTCTGCACGGGCCGTCGACCAGAAGTGTTGCCGGGATGATGGCTACTGCTGAATTTTTGGCGCCGCTTATAGTTATTTCTCCTTCGAGAGGTGTCCCTCCGGTCACCACTAATTTATGCATTGGTATATTCACTTCCTTTTTAATCAGAGACAGGGTAAAATACAAAGATAAAAACAAACTTCACAGTGATTGTGACAATTCTATTATAGCATGTTTTTTGGTAACCAAATAGTTTTTTAAAATAATTTAATTTTCAAGCAGGTCGATAGAAGCTAATCCCTTCCCAGAACCATCACATAATCGACATAAGGATCCACTGTTCCCTGCAGAAGGCATTTTTCTTCTTTGAGAAGTCTGACATAATCGATGATATCGGGGGTTATCCTTTCGCCCATACAGACCACCGGGATTCCCGGCGGGTATGACATAATCATCTCACCGGATATTTCTCCGGCAGAATCCTCCAGACGTACAGCTTTTTTTGAGCTGTAGAAAGCGTCGCGAGGCGAGACAATCATTTCCGAATTGAAAGGTATTGAAATGGTTTTCCCGAATTCCTTTACGCCCAGTTTCTGAGCCATATCCTTTAAAGCATTTATAAGAGCCTCAAGGTATTCTTTTCTGTCGCCAAGGCTGATTACGGCAAATATATTATACATATCCGATAATTCTACCTGAATATTATAATTGTTTATAAGATTTTTTTCAGCTTCATAACCTGTAATTCCCAGCTTCTTTACATTGATTGTAAGTCTGGTCTCATCAAAATCATAACAGCCTGGTGTACCGATAAGTTCCTTTCCAGGGGCATAAAGGCCTTCTATTTTGTTGATTTCATCCCGGGCCCACCTTGCCATAGACAGAACATTGTCAAGTATTTCCGAACCCCTGACTGCCAGCTGCTTTCTTGCTGCATCGATAGAGCACATAAGTACATAGGATGCACTTGTTGTATAAGTCAGGCCGAGGATTTGTTTTACAACTGAAGGGTCTACAATATCTCCACGGAGGAGAAGCGCCGATGTCTGGGTCATGGAACCGCCGGTCTTGTGCATGCTCACTGCGCTCATGTCGGCTCCCACCTCCATGGCGGTCAGAGGAAAGTCATCATGGAAGGACATGTGGGCACCATGGGCTTCATCAACCAACACTGCCATGCCGCTGCGGTGAGCCAGCCGCGTAATGGACTTAAGGTCTGAAGCCGCTCCATAATATGTAGGATTGATTACAAAAACAGCCTTGGCAAATGGATTCTGCTTTACGGCATTTTTGACGCTGACGGGTGTAACGCCCATTGCAATTCCCAGTTCTTCACTAACTTCAGGCTGAAGGTATACGGGAATAGCACCGCTCAGTATAATACCTCCAAGGGTTGATTTGTGAGAGTTTCTTGGGAGGATTATCTGGTCACCGGGCTTGCATGTGCTCATAATCATAGCCTGAACCCCTGAGGATGTACCGTTGACCAGAAAGTATGCGGTCTCGGCTCCGAACGCTTCTGCAAGAAGCTGCTCGGATTCGGCAATCACTCCTATAGGATTACAGGCATCATCAAGGTCTTCCATGGCGTTCAGATCCATCTTCAGAACGTTGTCACCCACCAGGTTTCTGAAGTCTTCCAAGCCATAACCATATTTGTGGCCAGGCACGTGAAACGGTACTATATCCCTCTCCATGTGTTTTTTCATTGCATCAAAGAGTGGAGTTCTGTTTTGGTTCAGCGGCATATCATACATCCTTTGTATATCAAAAGTCGGTGCATAATCAGTATAATTTTGTGCACTTTAGTTTGCTTTTATTATTCCATCGGTCTCGGAGAGAGTATCCAGTATTTTTTCCCTTGCAGTTGCGCCGGGGTATTTTACTGTAAGGAAAAGCTTTACACAGTTATTGGGAGTCTGTACAAGCTTAATGGACCTTATGGTAACTCCGGCTTCGGCAAATTTGGCCTCGACAGCGCCGACAATCCCGGGACGATTTTCTGCTACTATTTTTATCTTCCTCGAATTTGATTTGGAATCACGTACTGTTTCCCAATCCTTTGAGATGAGAAGGGTAATATATACCAGAGCTGCAGCAAATATGCCACCCAGATAGAAGCCTATTCCTATAGCTATACCTACGCATGCAACTGCCCACAAGCCTGCAGCAGTAGTAAGTCCTTTAATTGTTGAACCGTCGCGCAGAATGGTTCCTGCACCGAGAAATCCGATGCCGCTAATAACCTGGGCACCAAGTCTTGCAGGGTCAAGGGTAGCAGTCCCCTGGTAAACCTGAAAAATATATTCGGATGTAATCATAACCAGCGCTGACCCGACACAGACAAGTATATGGGTTCGCAGACCTGCTGGCCTGTGCGAATTCTCTCTCTGATATCCGATTAATCCACCCAGAAAAGCTGCAAGAAGCAGTTTCCCAAACATCTCAAAATAATAGATATTATTAATAAACCAGTTGAATAGAAACTCCAAAAAATCACCGCCTGATGTATGGAATGTATATATTGAGTATAGCACAAACAATAGAAAAATCAATAACTTAGGGGTGAGGCAATCTCAAACTGCAATCCTGGCAGCTAGCTACTAGCTGTTGGCTATTAGCCATTGGTAAAAAGCCAAAAGCCAATCGCCAATAGCGAATTATGGGTCTGAGATTCCCGCGCTTCGCTCGGAATGACAATATCATAGTGATAGAAGTATTAATTTAAGTCTGGGGTTAGTTATCAAAAAATTGATTAAGAAAAAACAATAGGTTTTTACCTATTGTTTTTCAGTGAGGCAAGCTTGTGTTTGGACTGCTGAAGCAGTTCCACTATCTTGAATTTTACCTTGATATCCATGTCTGAACCCGGGATATTACTTGTTGCGATTTCAAATTCTTCATCGCTTAACGTACTTTTCAATTGGGCTTTTGATGAATCAGGGACAACTCCTTTTGATGCGTCTACAAAGCACAGGGGTGGGAACATTACGCACCACCAGTTGGCTCCCGTTCCGTTACCCAGGACTACCCTCAGGGACTCATACTCGCCGGGCGGGAGGATAATGTCTCCATATACCTTTGTAGGGAACATATAGTTGCCGTAATACACCCTGACATTGTAACTGAACCCACTGCTCCTTAAAGTATCCCTTGCTATCTGTTCAATCTTGTCCATGTTACCCTGTATCAGCTTCTTTGCATCGTCCACCGATTCAAGGTCGGCTGATTGTGAACTCATATATTTGAGTATATTATCCCTTACCTTATACTTTATATTCTGGTCTGTTTCTGAATCACTGTTGGCTACAACATGAAGTCGAATCAAGCTTGTTGCCAGGCCCTCCTGGATATTATCCGAGTATGTGTAGGCAGATGTCAGAGCCAGTATAAAAGTCAGCAGTAAGAGTGCTGGTATATAAACAAGAGCCCGTTGGCGTTTTTTATTTAACCATAAATTATGTCCAAGTTTTTCGAAAACCTTCATAATAATCACCCCTTATTTTTTTGAGCAGAACATTTTTAGATTTTTATTTATTATGTTTATTTAATTATTCACTGATTGTTTTACGTTTATACCTGGATTAAATGTAAAAATCGGAGACGTCAGGGAAAAGTGTTTTTCAAATATCTGGAATATAAAACAAAAGCCATCATAATTAGTGATGATTTATGGATGATATCTTCGAAAGTACTCAAACAAGGTATTTATTTGTAAAAAACTTTTTTGGCAGGTGACATAATTCTGGTTGACAGGAAAAATATGGATGATGTATTATGCACAGAGTTATAACATATATAGTACGAAATGAGGTGTCCGTGTTTAAAATGACTGAAGACAAAAGGGAAGCAGGAATAAAAAAGGCGTGCTGCTTTTTTGCCGGAGAGGGGCATTTCCTTGCCATGGTCCTGCCATACCTTGCAAGAAGGATAAAGAATGGAGCCAGGGTTATAATCTTTATGGACGATGGTATAAAAAACAAAGTGCCGGAATTTCTGGGCCGGCTTGGTATGGGCTTTGAATATAGTGACTGGCAGGAAAACGTGGTTCAGTATCCTGTAAGTACAGTGCAAAAGATGGACGGCAAAGAATTTTTTGCCCGGCATTTGAAGAGTATGGTTGAACTGCTGGGGATGAATTGTTCGGATAAAGGACTGATAATCTGCATACAAAAGCCTAAGCTTGAAGCGGAGGAAATAACCGAAAAGATTAGAACCTTTACTTCAGGTATGGATATTCAGGTAGAGCTGGTAAACTGTTATGAATTTACGACTGACAAGCAAAAGGCGCTGAAGATTATGTCGGGGCATGATTCTCTTCTGAGCGGTATGGGCTTATCGAAGATAAACCAGGTATATCCGGAGATAAAGATAGATGCAATGGTGTAACTTATAAAGCCCTTTATAAAGACAGGTTAATATTAAAGGAAGAAATCCTCCTGGGCCGCTTTCACAAGCGGCTTAAACTTTTTTGTTGATAAAACTTAGTGTAAAGTTATTGTAGGAAAAAAATAGATAAGAGACACATCCTTTAGATATAATGAATTTGCTGAACACCACAAATAAAGGAGGTCTCTTA
>JAWLCD010000007.1:0-45823 GCA_041687355.1 Clostridia bacterium
ATGATGCAGAAAGATTTTATGCAGAGCTAAAAGAGAGACTTGCAAAATTCAATCTTGAAGTAGCAGCAGAAAAATCAAAGATAATTGAATTTGGAAGGTATGCAGAAGAAAACCTATAGTTGACCTCATTAAAGAACTGAATATAAAGCTAACCGGGCACTATAACTACTATGGGATAACTGATAACTCTCCGGGAGTAAAGAAATATGCTTATGTAGTCAGGAGAGCTTTGTATAGGCACATAAACAGAAGAAGGCAGGGTAAGCCTTGTGATTTTCTAAAGTTTGAAAGACTAATGACTAAATACCCACTGGTTCAACCACATATCAGAGTAAGTATATATAATACTTAAGATATATCTGTGAATATTGTTATGAAGAGCCGGATGCCTTAATAGGGCACGTCCGGTTCTGTGAGAAGCAGGTGCAGTGATGCACCTAGCTTACTCGACTTTGACATAATTATCCTCTAAAGTATATTGTTAGAAGGGGAAGAGTGAGTGCTATCAGTGCCAGTACGAATACGGCGGTGGCTCCGGTTCTGTTTTTCTTATTCCATAAATATATTCCATAGCTTACAGTATGAATGAATGCATAGATAAGAATAATGTAAATCAGGTATCTGCTTAGCATAATTGCTACCTCCATATAGAAATCATTTTGCTTTATGGACCTCACCTTTTTTTCTAAACCAGGCTATGAGCAGGAGTAATATTGGAACCCCAAAAACAGGCAGGAAGCCTAGTGTCCTGAAGTAGAGCCTGTCCAACTCAATGGTGCTCATAATATCTTCAGGCAGGAATGCTACGTTGAAGGCAAGTATGGAAAAAGGAATAACCAGCGGTTTTGTAAATGGCAGGTTAAATGCCCTTTTGAAACCGTATATGGCACAGAACAAGCATGCGCTGGTGTAAAGAAACGCTGAAAGCGACCAGATGATAAGGAAAAGCGGTTCAATTCTTTCCAGAAACCTCCCGAACTCAATCAGGCGGCTGAGGGTATATATAGGCATTATACTTTCAACAGCAGCCGGGTATTCAATAACCGCCGAATAAACAAATACCGAGAGCAGTATAAATATTCCCGACAAAGCCAAGCTCCAGTAGCTTACAGTCCTGAACCTTTCAAATGTTTTCAGGAAGGGAGGGAACCAATATATCATTGATATACCGATAAATAGAGAAATTTTGAGGAAGCCCTCTCCAAAAACACTCATAAATCCATTGCCCATAATAGGGAAGATATTATTGAATTCAATAAGAGGCGATACCAACAGTATGATTGCCAAAAACCCGGCGGTTATTACAGGAATCAGAAACCCATTAATCCTTATGATGTTTTCAAAGCCAAGAAAGCCTGCGATTACAAAGCCAATTATAAAGAATGACATAATATAGCTCAGAGGTGAACTGGGCAGAGCTATTATCTTGACGTTTTCGGAAAACTCTCTTAGCACCAGGGCTGTTGCAGAGAAGGACAACAGTGTAAATATAAGGCCAACCGTAATACGACCTATCTTTCCGGCAACGGTATCTCCTATTCCAACTATGTCCTTTCCCGGAAATCTTTTAAAAAGCACCAGTACAACAGAAAATATAAGCAGTACAAGGATGGTAATGTAAATCGACAGTATCCATCCAGCTGTTCCACCCACTTCCATGACATATCTGGGAAGGTTAAGGAATATCTGTATGTTGATTGTGTTAAGAAGAAGGCAGACAGCCTCCCACTTTCCTATTGTTATCTTTTCAGGCATTTTATCTCACCTCTCCTGTCAGACAGTTTACTGGGTCTTTCCTTGTGAAGACACGGCAGGGCTTGACCTTATGATAAGTCCGGGACGTCTTATATTCAGGTCAACATTGACACTGAACTCGGAATTCTGAAATATTTCCTTCCAATTGAGTTCCTCCCACTGCTTCCATGTTAAGAACATGTTTCTGGCGTGACGCCCGAACCCGAATATATCTGAACGGTACTGGTGCGCAGTTTTATTAACGGTTCTGAGGGTACCTTTTTTCAGGATTTCTTCCGCATGGGCCTCCAGAATGTCTAGTTGTTCAGGAGCCTCGTAGTTTTCACCCGACTGAATGGAGAGTATATCGGCCTCGAGGTTAAGTCTGAGGGTGATGAAGGGCCTGTTATTCGCAAGAGTAACATTAATTTTTGGCTTTCTGTTCTGCCTTACATCGAGAATCACAAACCTATCCGGAACCCTTGGGTCAGGGAAAGACCAGTAAGCATGGATGAACTGCCCTGCAGACATAAGGAAGTAGCTGGTTTCCTCTCCGTCCAGCTTCCCTACCATCTTTGCTCCGTCGAATACTGCGGTGCCAATAACCTCGGCCTTCACGTCACCCACTCTTGTAACATCTCCAGCATAGAAGTCCCCCTCAAATGGACCCTTGTGCCCCTTTTCCCTAAAAGTTGATTCACTAAGATTGAATTCATTAACATCTTCATATTGATTTACGCAGGATATTATGGCATAGCCCTGCTGGTGCAGAGATTCAGTATTAAAATAAAAATCATGTAAGTTTATCCTGGGTATAAAGCCTGTGTAGTCTGAGGACCTGAAGGCCAGCTCATAGTATTTTGCAGGATTAAGCTCCAGGATGGGCTGAGCGGCTTCGATATACTCGTGGGCAGGTCTTGTACTGACCACAACATGAGTGGACGGCCTGAATTCCCTGCTTCGTATGATTGCATGAAGGTATTGTTCAATACCTTCCCTGGCCAGCTCCTCCGAAATAACAAGGGCCTTTATGTGCGCCATGTTAACCTGCCTGCTTGTATAGTTGTTTACCATATTCAAACCTGACCACAGGGTGGGGGTTTCAACTGTAGTGATTGATGAGGGGTTTTCTCCTCCTCCGCCTCCCTGGCCGCCGCCTCCTCCGGAGCCAATGTTCTTGGGAACCGCATACTGCAGGGTCAGTCTGAGCGCATTTGTCTTTCCCTTATCCAGTCCTATTGCAATGACGTACGCCAGGTCGTCGGTTTCCCTTGCGTCATAACACCCTGAGAGCATGAGGCAAGATGTGACTGTCAGAGCTATTAATAGAATACGGTATATAAAACTCCTTTGCATACATGTATCTCCTTCTTCGCATTTGGCTGTTGGCCTCTAGCTAAACCTCTTATATTTACGACTAGTTTCTAGTTTTTTTTATTTAAAGTTTTAGCCAATTGCTAATAGCTAATAGCCTATAGCTATTTCTCCGGCTTCTTTTTTTTCTTAACCCAGCCCCTGCTAATTTTGGGCTGGCTTGTAACATCAAGTGGGTTTAAATAATCAGGCCGTTTCTCCCGCTTCCACATAACCGGTCTGGTTATTGCGCTGGTTATGCTGCCTGATGTCCTTGGCGCAATGGGTGACAGGAAAGGAACCCCGAACGATTTCTGGGATACAAGAAAAAGTCCCTGAATGAACAGTCCTAGTGTTATACCTAACAGGCCGGCCACCGCTCCAAGAATAATATATCCGAACCTCATAACCCTGAAAGCAAAGGCAAGAGAAAAGTTGGGTACAGCCAGCGCGCCTATACCTGTTACTGCAACAATTATTATAAGTATGGGGCTGACTATGTTGGCAGCTACCGCAGCCTGACCCAGAATCAGGGCGCCGATTATACCGAGCGTAGGACCGATTGTCCCCGGCATCCTGATACCTGCCTCCCTGATGAGTTCAAAGGATATTTCCATG
Organism: Clostridia bacterium; assembly: GCA_041687355.1. Classification (GTDB taxonomy): domain Bacteria; phylum Bacillota; class Clostridia; order Acetivibrionales; family UBA4821; genus JAWLCD01. The sequence continues at coordinate 3,706 of JAWLCD010000007.1, forward strand.
ATGAGTATTTCAAATACCGTAGGAAATGGAACCCTTTCCCTGGCGCCTGATATGGCCAGAATCAAGTCAGTGGGTATCATCTCATGGTGATAATTGGTTACTGCTAAATACAATCCGGGCAGGAGCAGGGCGGCAGCAATTCCCAGGTACCTTATGAATCTCATGAAGTTGGCAAATGGAAACCTGAGATAGACGTCCTCAGGGGAATGTATCAAGGAATAAAGAGTAGCCGGGACAACCAGTACAAAGGGATTACCGTCAACCAGGATGGCAACCCTTCCGTCTGACAGCATGGAAGCCACACGGTCGGGTCTTTCTGTGGCAATAACCTGTGGTGCAGACAAAAATGAATTGTCTTCAATGAGCTGTTCAATTATCCCCGAATCGTTTGCATAATCAAGTTTAAGGCTTCTCAGCCGTCTTCTTACCTCATCTACCAGCTTTGGATTGGCCAGATCCTTCAGGTACATTATTGAGCAGGGAGTCCTGCTTCTTTGTCCAATGGTTATACTTTCTATAGTAAGGTTTTCATTTTTGAGGTTTTTCCGTATAAGTGCTGTGTTTGCTCTGACGGTTTCCCCAAATCCTTCCTGGGGTCCGCGTATAGTGATTTCCACATTGGGTCTGTCGACAGTCCTGTGTTCCCAGGATTTAACGTCGAATATGAGCGCCTGGTCAGCTCCGTCTACAAACAGCACGCATTCACCGAAGTTTACCGAGTCAAGTATCTCCTGAAAATCAGTGCTTTTCATAAGCTGATTCTGGGTTACCAGGTTTCTTTCGATATATGTGATTATGTTATCAATGTTTTCAGGTTTCTCCAAAGAGGTAAAAAGCATAAGCGGCTGGAGAATATGCTTATTGATTACTTTTTTGTCACTCAGTCCGTCAATGAATATGATAAATGCTTTATATACTTTTTTTTTGAGAGTTATATCAAAGCTTCTAATCTTAACGTCTGAGTTTTTAGGAATAGAATACTTTTCCTTCAGGAAGGTCAGGTTGTCGTCAAGGACGGGTGACACCTTGCCTGTCTTGAATGGATTCTTATCTGAGTCTGTCCCATCTTTTTTGTTAATGTCTTCAACCTTTGAAGGTTTTTTTATTCTTCCCTTCTCATCCGAACTGACGGTGCCTTTATGCTTATCGGATTGAGCCTCCTGCTTGACCTTCTGGTCGGATTCTTCCTTATATTCCTTCAGGATAAACTGCTCCTGGGCTTCACGCGGCTCCTGGAATATTAATATTCTTTTTAAGTAATCCATTATTGTTTTAACCATAATACTACCCCTAGTTCATATTAGTCTTCAACCAGACTGTTAAGCATCCAAACTGGGCAGAGGACATACAATCCGAACCCAACATTTCATATTATTGCCATATTTATGAAGTTTTATGTATTTAAAGTTATATTGTAATCACAAAAAAAATAATTTAAAAAAAGCTATTTGTGGTATAATATAACAACAGAAAATAATTACTGGTTATTAACTAGGTTTACGTGGCAGTTCATATCAGATAATGATACTGGGGGCAAAGGTCAACCAACCAATTACAAACTTTAAAGGAGGCAGAGTATTTCTATGGAAAATAAGAAGTACGTCTATATGTTTAACGAAGGAAATGCTGGAATGAGAAACCTTCTAGGTGGAAAAGGAGCAAATCTTGCCGAAATGACCGGACTCGGCCTGCCTGTTCCGAGAGGATTTACTGTAACAACCGAAGCCTGTACGAGGTATTATGAAGATGGAAGAATGATTGCCCCGGAAATTGAAAATGAAATTCATCAAATGCTTTCGAGGATGGAACAAACTATAGGAAAGAAATTTGGGGATACAGACAATCCGCTTCTGGTCTCGGTACGTTCGGGCGCAAGGGCTTCAATGCCGGGAATGATGGATACAATATTGAACCTGGGATTGAATGATACCGTTGTAGAAAGTCTGGCAAGGCTTACAGACAATGAGCGGTTTGCCTTTGACAGTTACAGGAGATTTATTCAGATGTTTGCCGATGTGGTGATGGAAGTCGACAAGTCAAAGTTTGAAAAGGTTCTTGATGCGGTGAAAGAGGAGAATGGGGCAAAATATGATACCGACCTTACTGCCCATAATCTGAGGGAAGTAGTGAGAAGATACAAGGAATTATACAGAAGCGAGAAGGGGGATGAGTTTCCCCAGAATCCCAGAACCCAATTAATAGAGGCAGTAAAAGCTGTTTTTCGCTCGTGGAACAACCCAAGGGCAATTGTATACAGGAGGCTGAATGACATTCCCGGTGAATGGGGGACAGCGGTCAACGTTCAGGAAATGGTTTTCGGAAATATGGGAAATGACTCGGGAACAGGTGTTGCATTTACAAGAAACCCTGCAACCGGTGAGAGAAAGCTGTATGGTGAGTTCCTTATTAACGCTCAGGGGGAAGATGTTGTTGCCGGTATCAGGACTCCTCAGTCAATAGAACAGCTTAAAGAGGTTATGCCGGATGTTTATAATGAGTTTGCCAGGGTAGCCGAGTCCCTTGAAAGGCACTTCAGAGATATGCAGGATATGGAGTTTACCATAGAGAAGGGTAAGCTGTTCATGCTTCAGACCAGGAACGGAAAAAGAACAGCCCAGGCCGCCCTGAAAATTGCGGTTGATATGGTTGAAGAGGGAATGATATCGAGAGAGGATGCAGTCTTGAAGGTTGACCCCAAGCAGCTTGACCAGCTTTTGCATCCCAACTTCGAACCTGGTGCGCTAAAGGCTGCGGAGCCCGTAGCTAAAGGACTGCCTGCCTCTCCCGGGGCGGCAGCAGGGAAGGTCTATTTCCATGCAGAGGACGCGGTAAATGCAGCTAAAAACGGTGAGAAAGCCATCATTCTTGTCAGGCTTGAAACCTCGCCTGAAGATATTGAAGGAATGCATGTCTCTCAGGGTATACTGACCGGAAGGGGAGGAATGACCTCTCATGCCGCAGTTGTAGCAAGGGGAATGGGTATTTGCTGTGTTGCCGGCTGCGGTGATGTGAGGATAAACGAAGATGAAAAGTACTTTATAGATAAAAATGGCAGAAGGTATTCAGAGGGCGAGTACATTTCTCTTGATGGAAGTACAGGTAATGTGTACGGTGAAAGGATTCCTACGGTTGAGCCTGGCATGACCGGTGATTTTGCAAAACTTATGGGCTGGGCTGATGAGATTAGAAGTCTCAGGGTCAGGGCCAATGCAGATACACCTGAGGATGCAGCCGCTGCTGTCAGGTTTGGAGCTGAGGGTATAGGACTATGCAGAACTGAGCATATGTTTTTTGCACCGGACAGGATTGGCCCCATGAGGGAAATGATAGTTGCTAAAACTGAGGAACAGAGAAGAAAGGCACTTGATAAACTCCTCCCAATGCAGAGAAGCGATTTTGAAGGTTTGTTTACCGAGATGAAGGGTTATCCTGTTACAATCAGGCTCCTTGACCCGCCCTTACATGAGTTCGTGCCCAAGGAGGATGACGATATTCGTGAGCTTGCAGGGGAGTTGGGTTTAGCATTTGAAGACCTGACATCACGGATATCCGAACTGCATGAGTTCAATCCAATGATGGGGCATAGGGGGTGCCGCCTTGCCGTAACATATCCGGAGATAGCCGAGATGCAGACCAGGGCTATTGTTGAAGCTGCAATACATGTCAACAGGCGGGGGATGCAGGTTGTGCCCGAGATAATGATTCCCCTGGTTGGTGAAATCAAAGAATTAAAGTACGTGAAAGATATAGTTGTAAAGACAGCAGATGAGGTTATCAGAAATGCCGGAGTAGAATTAAGCTACATGGTGGGGACGATGATAGAGATACCGAGAGCCGCCATTACGGCTGATGAAATTGCTGAGGAAGCTGAGTTCTTCTCATTCGGTACAAACGATTTGACCCAGATGACTTACGGGTTCTCAAGAGACGATGCAGGTAAGTTTCTTGAAGAGTACTACAATAAGAAGATATTTGAGTCAGACCCGTTTGCAAGGCTTGACCGGAAGGGAGTCGGAAAGCTAGTGCAGATGTCGGTGGAGCTTGGGAGAAAAACCAGGGCAAACCTCAAGCTGGGTATTTGCGGGGAACATGGAGGCGACCCATCTTCAGTTGAGTTCTGCCATACGATAGGTCTGGACTATGTTTCATGCTCACCGTTCAGGGTACCTATAGCAAGACTTGCTGCAGCACAGGCCTCGGTCATGGACAGGAAGACAGTATTCATTGACAAATAACAATCAAAGGGCTGGAGATTAAATCTCCAGCCTAAATTATATACAGAATCAGGCTGCAATTTCTATGTTATTAGCATACCTCAGTCAACAATAGATGGTTTCACTAGTTCACAAATTTGGAATGAGGAACTATCACCATTACTGGCAGTAAAAATCCGGTACGGCTTTTCTCGACGGCTGTAGTTCATATCTTTATCTCTTGCGTTTCCACCAGATGACCGTTCTACGCTAGCAATGGTTATTATCTGGGAGTATATCCCAAGCTTTCCCAAAACAGTACTTCTCGGTGCTGCTAGCATATTTACCCCTCCTTTATTTAATTGAGCGTTTACTCAATAAAATTTTATAAAATATTTTGAATTATTGCAATAGTTTTTCAAATATTTTTTACAATTTTACTGTTAATTTTAGGAGCATTATAAAGCTGAACTGAAATTAAGAACCAGATATCAATTAAATGCTGGCATACCCAATAGAACCGTAATAAATAGAATCTTTATATTGATTTACGGTATATTTGAAAGTTATAATTAATAAGTACTACAAAAGATGATTAAGGGGAATAGTCTATGTATGATTTTATTGTTGCAGTAATACTGGGAATTGTTGAAGGATTGACGGAATTTATACCTGTATCCTCTACAGGCCACCTGATTTTCGCAGGTCACTTTCTTGGCTTTACCGGTCCAAAGGCATCTGCTTTCGAGGTAATTATTCAGCTTGGAGCCATTATGGCAGTTGTGTGGCTTTATAAGGATAAGTTTTTATATTTTCTTAAGGTTGAACCGCTTCTTGAAAGAATGAAAGGTCTGGTAACCGGAAAAAAGGCTCCACGCAGTGGGCTTACGCTGTTAGAGATTGCAGCTGGAATGATACCGGCTGTTATTTTGGGTTTTCTGTTAAGAGATTTGATAAAAACTGGATTTAATCCATTGACTGTAGCAATAGGCTTGATTGCGGGAGGTATCCTTCTTATAATAGTTGAGAAGGTACATATCAGGACAACCGTTACGAGTGTTGATGATGTTACGGTTAAGCAGGCTTTTCTTATAGGCGTGATGCAGTGTCTTGCATTATGGCCGGGTTTTTCCAGGTCAGGCGCAACCATTTCTGGCGGAGTGTTTTTCGGACTGGACAGGAAGTCGGCTGCTGAGTTTTCCTTTATACTGGCAGTGCCTATAATGGTTGCAGCCACCACCCTTGAGATGAAAGAAGTTATAACGACTTTTTCTGCAGGTGATATACTTCAGCTTGCAGTAGGTTTTATAGTATCGTTCTTCTTAGCATATTTATCGATAGTATATTTTATGAAGCTTATTTCCAAGGTTTCATTCATTCCTTTTGCCATATACAGACTTATAATAGGGACTGCAGCGTTAGTAGTACTACTTTGATTCCGGTTTATCCTGACCGGTATCGAAGCATTCAATTTTTCCCTTGATTCTATCTTCCAGTATCAGTATTCCAACTGAATACAGTGGTTGGCGCTTTTTGCTGGTTGGGGATCCTGGATTGAAGTATAGGGTTTCATTTATGGTGCTATTAAAGGGGATGTGGCTGTGGCCAAAAACTATACAGTCCAGTGTGATACCTTTAAGAAACCCCGGAAGCCTATCAAGGGTGGTTCCCTTGTCTCCATGTCCGTGAAGGATACCTATTCTGAAGCCATTTAGTTCGACTATTCTTTCCTCAGGAAGTGAAAGCTTAAGCTCCTGAGAATCTCTGTTTCCATGAACGGCAATTACCGGAGCGATTGACCGAAGCTGTTCAAGGGCATATCTATCCGTAATATCTCCGGCATGCATGATTAATTCAACATTACTAAAAAGTTCATATACCTTCCGGGGAATTTTTTTTGCGGCCCGAGGAATATGGGTATCTGAAATTACTCCGATTCTCACTTGCAGTATCACTCATTTTTGTATTGGAATTATATTTATTTTTTATATTATAATTTTTCTTTGTGCTAAAATTCACTGCGTCCAAAAGGTTTATGTCGTATCCAGGCATAGTTTGCTCCTTTACTTAAACCATTTTCTTTTTTCCTTATTTGATGTTACGTCCATTAATTCCTCTTCTGTCCTGTCATCATCAAATAAATCATCGGCAAACTGGTCCAGACGTGACGGTTTGCCTGCTGGTCTTTGAGGATTTCTGGTATTTGGTGAGTTGCTGGTTTTTCTTTTTGACATATTATCAGCCTCCTTCAGATAGTATTCACAGAAAGGCCGCTTTAATTCCTTGCATTTGATGTAACTTATGCCATCATGATTATTATAGACAGAATTGAAGATAATAAAAATGGAACTCGATAAAAACAGGAGGTGTTTTTATGGCAAAGAAAAATAAAGAGAGAAAGGCTAAGTCAAGGGTTGAGGCATCAAAGGAACTGGCACCCAACACAGGTAATTGTGCAAGAAAGAATTGTGCAACTGATGACCGCTGTAAAAATGATGGATGCAGGTAACAATAAATTATATTTAATATCCTGAGAATAAGGAGGTAATATAAATATTACCTCCTTGAACAATTCTACTGCATTTTTGCTTTCAGTAGTTTTTTATTTACTTCCTCCCAATTCACAATATTCCACCAGGAATTGATGTATTCGAGCCTTATGCCTAATAGTTTTCAAGCCGTACCTCATAGAAAGCTTGCGGGTGCTTGCAGACCGGGCATACTTTGGGTGCTTCAGTTCCTTCATGAATATTTCCGCAGTTTCTGCACTTCCACTCCACAACCTTTTCTTTTTTAAAAGCAGTTTCATTTTCAAGACTGCTTAGAAAAGCCTTGAAACGCTTCTCATGTTCCTTCTCTATTCTGGCCACACCCCTGAAGAATTCAGCTATTTCAGAGAAGCCTTCACTATCGGCTACCTGCGCAAACTTAGCATACATGCTGGTCCATTCATAGTTTTCTCCACTAGCGGCTTCTTTTAGATTTTGTTTTGTGTCGCCTATACCTTTTAGATACTTCAGTGCCATCTTGGCATGTTCTTTTTCGTTATCAGCGGTTTCGATGAAGATTTCAGCAATCTGTTCATAACCTTCTCTTTTTGCCACGCCTGCAAAGTAGGTGTATTTATTGCGTGCCTGGGATTCACCTGAAAATGACGCCTTTAAGCACTCTTCGGTTTTTGAACCTTTAAGTTCCATAATACCTACCTCCTAACTATTATTAACAGTTTCTACAAGGAAAAATATACTAACTTTCCAGTCAATCATATTATACTATATTTACTTAGTCAACCTTATAAGATATAAATCCACCTTGAGTACTCAAATTTTGTTCGGCCAGATACTAAAGTATTGTAAAGTTGCCGATAATGAATTAGAATATTAATATAATATCAAGTTTATATAGTATATATACTTAATCTAAAGTTCCCTACAGAGTTTTTCTATCTCAATTCCTTACTAACCAAATTAAACAGTTTTTCCAAGTTGCGCACACAGAAAATAAGTGCTTGGTATTCGAAAGTTTACAAGAGTATATTAAAATCGAACAATCTTATACCCAGGGGGGAAATATCATGTTCAGGAAAATAAAAGTAAACAGTATCAGTACTAAGCTTATGCTTGTCGGAATAATTGTTGCCCTAGTTTCTACTATCCCCATTGGTGTGGCATCGTTTTTCTACGCTAAGGAGGGAATGACCGGCCTTTCAAGGATACAGCTTTCAATACTGGCAGAAACGGAAGCCGGAGATGTAGAAGAGTATATTCTTGGTATTATCGAGGATATCAAACACCTGAGTCATGAGCAGACATTGTATGACCCAAGTATTTCCCGGGAAAATAAGCTTCGGGAACTAAAGGACTTCATGGAAGAGACGGGCAGATATGAAGATATTTCTTTTGCAGACAGCAAGGGTATAATGGTGGCAGATACTCTTAGTGCTGCAGGTAGTGTCAGAGACAGGACATGGTACTCAAATGCACTTGCCAAGGACCTGCATGCAGAGCTTCGACCATCGGTAAACCTGGGAGGAAGATGGGTTCTGGCTGTGTCAAAGGCGGTTAGAGACCAGAGCGGTAACTTTCAGGGAGTTGTAGTTATAAGGAAAGATATGGAGAAGTTCTTCAGTTCATACATTCAGGAAACCCAAAAATCTTACCAGGAAAGGGGCTTTATAGGTTATCCATGGTTTGTTGACGGGACAGGTCTTCTGATAGGCCACGTGAAAACTGAAAAGGCTTTTAATGAAAATCTGTCGGAAACCGGTACAGCTGACCTTAAGGAAATTGTAGGCCGTATGCTGGAGCAGAAGTCAGGTTCTGGACATTATAACTATGAAGGTGTAACAAAATCTGTAGGATATGCTCCTATACAGGTAGAGTCTTTAGGGATAAAGTGGGCAGTAGGTATTACTCTGGACGATGATGCCTTATACGTTTATATAAATAAGATACGCAATTCGGCAGTTATTTTTGGCAGTATACTTATACTAATTGTCTGTGGTGTATCTGTTATGGTATCAAGGTGGATTTCAGGTTCAATAATTAAGCTGAAAGAAACAATGGGAAGGGCTGCAGACGGAGACCTGACCGTTAAAGCCAGGATTATGACAAACGATGAAATCGGGGACATTACAAAGGCGTTCAATGAACTATTAGAAACACAAAAAACCATGATAAACAGTATAAAATCGAGTACTGATACAGTAGCGGCGTCATCGCAGCAAATGAGTGCAATATCCGAGGAGATAGCATCCAGCAGTCAGAATCAGTCGGCAGCAACCGAGCAGACCCTCAGTTCAATGGAAGAACTGGATGCCAGCATACAGAACATATCCAGGAATGTCCAGGAAGTGGTAACCAATATTTCAGGAGTGGCAAGACTGGTTGAAGACATGGATAAGGCAATAGAAAACATATCGGCAAGTATGAACCATGTAAATAGTGAAGCACTGAATACAATAAGTGCTACTGAATTTGGTGCCGATGCCGTGGAAAAGTCCAGGGAGGGCATGGAGAGAATAAACCAGTCGGTAGGTAACCTGGTTGCAGTGGTAAAAGGGCTTGGTAAATCAGCAGTTGACATAGGAGAGATAGTAGAGGTAATAGACGACATAGCTGAGCAGACCAACCTTCTTGCATTGAATGCGGCAATTGAGGCTGCAAGAGCCGGAGAGCACGGAAAAGGATTTGCGGTGGTGGCAAGTGCAATAAGAAACCTTGCAGAAAAGAGCGGTGAGGCAACAAAAGAGATATCCAAGCTTATAAGAGGTATACAGGAAGAAGTGGGACGAGCAGTCGAGACAGCAAAGGAAGGAGCAGAAGAAGTGGATAAGGGGGTACAGCTTGCCGGAGAGACCGGAAAGGCGCTTGCAGTAATAAAGGAAGCGGTAGATAATACAGCCAGAGAGGTAGAGAAGGTGAGTGCACTTACCCAGGAACAGGAGAAGTCAATAAAGGAAGTAGTGGGAGCGTCGGAGAACATAAACGACCTTGCCCAGACCATGGCTGCAACTGTACAGGAACAGACGGCAGCAAGCTCCGAGGTAGTAAGGGCAGTTGAGAATGTAAGCCAGTCTGCAAACCAGATAGCTACCGGAACAGGAGAAATTGCAGCATCTACAGAAGGCCTGGCAAAAGAGGCCCAGAAACTGTCCGAGTTCGCTGCTAGATTTAGAACCTAAATCTGTTTAACAAATTACACCGAATGGAGGAGAATCAGTTGAAGATGTTTAAAGTACGAAGCATTAGAATGAAGATACTAGCACCTGTACTAGCCTTGGTAGTCATTGGTTTTATTCTTGTGGTTTCAATAGTTTACTTTCAAGCCCGTGGAATTGAGATTAAGAATGTTGAAAAAATAGCTGCATATGAAGTTGAGAAGGCGTCTGAGGTTACAAGTACCAAGCTTGAAATGTGGAAAACCGAAATTGCGGTGTTGGCACAAACTAATGCAGTAAAAAGCGCCGATTTTGATACAATAAGGCGATACCTTGCGTTGAGAAAGGATATCACTGGACATTACGAAATGCTTTTCCTGGCAGACACTTCGGGAAAGGCCAGAACAACTTCAGGTGCAGCTGCCGATATATCGGACAGGGATTATTTCAAGAAGGCTATAAAGGGTGAGACAGTTATTTCCGACCCAATGGTTTCTAAAGCATCAAATAAGCTGATTTTTTCTATTGCTGCACCGGTCAGGGATAATTATGGGAAGATTATCGGAGTATTCGGAGGTACAAAGGAACTTACCGAGCTGTCCGAGATGGTTGGTTCAATCAAAGTTGGGAAAACGGGTTATGCATTTATGGCTGGAAAAGACGGTTTAGTCATAGCCCACCCGGACCCAAATCAAATATTGAAATTTAATCTGGTTGAAGATAAAAATAAAACATTGACCGAGATAGGCAAGAAAGCAGTACAGGGTAATAAAGAAACAGGTTATTGTGAGCTTAACGGTGCACAAAGAATTATTTCGTACGCTCCGGTCAAGGCCACAGGGTGGCCGGTGTTTGTTACTGTTGAATACGACGAAGCAGCCGCGAATGTTACAGCCCTTAGAAATTATGCTGCTGTGGTTGGGTTTGTGGCTGTACTTATAATATCAGGAGTTGTGCTTTCACTGATAAATATAATTATTTCACCGGTCAAGAAAATGGTTGAAGCAACAAAGAAGGTTGCCGAAGGAAATCTGGGGACAAGATTAAACTCAACCAGCGAGGATGAGATTGGTGAATTGTCACAATCATTCAATACTATGATTGAAAACCTTAAACAGATTATATCCAGGGTAAGGCAAGCATCGGATACAGTAGCAGCGTCGTCACAGCAAATGAGTGCAATATCCGAGGAGATAGCATCCAGCAGTCAGAATCAGTCGGCAGCAACCGAGCAGACTCTCAGTTCAATGGAAGAACTGGATGCCAGCATACAGAACATATCCAGGAATGTCCAGGAAGTGACTGTCAGCATTGCTGGAGTAGCGAAGCTCATAGAAGACATGGAAAAGTCTGTGGATAATATATCCGGAAGTATGGAGCAGGTTAACGGGCAGACCGTAAATACAATAAAGGCTGCTGAGAATGGTATGGAAGCAATAGAAAGGTCCAAGGAGGGCATGGAGAGAATAAACCAGTCGGTAGGTAACCTGGTTGCAGTGGTAAAAGGGCTTGGTAAATCAGCAGTTGACATAGGAGAGATAGTAGAGGTAATAGACGACATAGCTGAGCAGACCAACCTTCTTGCATTGAATGCGGCAATTGAGGCTGCAAGAGCCGGAGAGCACGGAAAAGGATTTGCGGTGGTGGCAAGTGCAATAAGAAACCTTGCAGAAAAGAGCGGTGAGGCAACAAAAGAGATATCCAAGCTTATAAGAGGTATACAGGAAGAAGTGGGACGAGCAGTCGAGACAGCAAAGGAAGGAGCAGAAGAAGTGGATAAGGGGGTACAGCTTGCCGGAGAGACCGGAAAGGCGCTTGCAGTAATAAAGGAAGCGGTAGATAATACAGCCAGAGAGGTAGAGAAGGTGAGTGCACTTACCCAGGAACAGGAGAAGTCAATAAAGGAAGTAGTGGGAGCGTCGGAGAACATAAACGACCTTGCCCAGACCATGGCTGCAACTGTACAGGAACAGACGGCAGCAAGCTCCGAGGTAGTAAGGGCAGTTGAGAATGTAAGCCAGTCTGCAAACCAGATAGCTACCGGAACAGGAGAAATTGCAGCATCTACAGAAGGCCTGGCAAAAGAGGCCCAGAAACTGTCCGAAAGCATTAGCCAGTTTAAAATGAATTAAGTATAAACAATTTTATGAGGTGTTTATCATGAAAAAACCCAAGGAAAAACAGATGCCTGATAAACAGAATCTTCCTGAAACAGAAAATCCGGAGACCGAAGATAGTCTGGAACAGCAGAACCAACAGGAATCGGATGTAGAGACTGGGAAGGGGGGCGATGAGAAAAGAAATACCGGAAATGAAAAACAGTTTGTGGTATTTCTGCTCGAAAATCAGGAGTATGGTATAGATATAGCACAGGTGCATGAAATTGACAGGCTTAAGGAAATAGTAATAAGCCCTGTTCCAAAAACACCGGAATTTGTTGAAGGGATTATAAACCTTAGGGGTGATGTAGTTCCGATAATTGACTTGAGGAAAAAGCTCGGAATGGTACCAAAAGAGATTGATAAGTCTTCAAGAATACTTATTGTAAAACTGACAAAGAAGGTAATAGGGCTTCTGGTTGATGGGGTAAGTGAAGTGATAAGTGTTTATGAAAGCAGCATAAGTCCTACTCCAGAGGAAATATCTGATGTGGAGACAAAATTTATTAATAGTGTTGCAAGGACTTCAGATAAGAGGCTGATTCTACTGATCAATATAGATGAGGTATTATCACTTGAGGAAAGTGACGTGGTTGAGAATTCTGTAAAGGGGTTATGAAAAAATGAACCAGATGGATTTCAATAAACTGTTTGGAACCTTTATTGAAGAGTCTACAGAACAGTTGGAAGTGATTGAACAGGAAATTCTGAAACTGGAGAAGGATTCAGAGAATGAAGAAGCACTGGAAGAAGTATTTCGAATGGCTCATTCTCTTAAGGGCTCATCCTCTCTTATGGGTCTTGAAAAAATGACAAGCCTGACACACGCCCTTGAAAATATGCTGCAGAAAGTAAAGGACAGGGAAGTCGTAGTTACTGCTGAAGTAATAGATGTGCTTTTTAGAAGCCTTGATATGCTGAAGGTAATGAAGAATTCAGTGCAAGGACATAATAATAATGAAGAATTCGACCCTGAACCCCTGATAAGTCAGATAGAACAGCTTACCAACACACTTAAACCAAGTAAAAAAGCAGTTAGAAAAAAATCTGGTGCAGCCATTGAGGAGCTAAAAATCAGCAAGAACGATAAAAGCATAATTGATGATGCGTTAAGAAGGGGTCAGCACGTATATATTATAAAAGTAGAAATTGAAGAAGATGTGGTTATGAAATCCATTAAATCATTCCTTATGATTAATAACTTGAAAGGTATAGGACAGGTCTTAAGGGTTTTTCCTGAGGACTATGAAACTCTGCCTGATACTGAGTTTGGAAACAGTTTGTCCATAATCTTGATAAGTATAGAAGATACCGATACTGTTAAAGAACAGATAGAGCTGGTAAGTGAGATAAAGAGTGTTAAAATAGACAGTTACCTAGATGAGATAGACCAGGGGGATGAAGCTGAAAATCAAAAAGGGGTGGGCTTGAAAGTAGCCAACAATGTAAAGGATAACCTTGACTTCAGGCAGGAAAAAAGAAGTACGATAAGGGTGGATATCAGAAAGCTAGATAAACTGATGGCACTGGCCGGAGAACTGGTCATAGACAAGGAACGTCTTATGCAACTGGGTTCAAAGCTCAGATATAAATATAGTAACGACAAGGATGTACAGGACCTTCTTGCAGCCATGCCACACCTGGATTTTATTGGGGATGAAATCCAGGAGTCCATAATGTCTGTAAGAATGTATACAATTGAGAGTGTCTTTGACAGGTTCCCCAGGATGATTCGGGACCTTGCCCATAGGTCAGGAAAGGAGATAAACTTTACCAGCGAGGGTAAGGAAACCGAGCTGGACAGAAGTATAATTGAGGAAATAGTTGACCCTGTAGTGCACCTGCTCAGGAATGCTGTAGACCATGGAATAGAGACCAAGGAAGAAAGGATAGAGAAAGGGAAAAGCCCGATAGGTAATATAAGGCTCGAAGCAAGGCAGGAAGAGAATAATGTTGTTATTGAGATTACTGATGACGGCAGAGGTATAGATTTGGAGGTAGTAAAACAGAAGGCAATAGATAAGGGATTTGCTACCCAAGAAAGTCTGAAAGACATGAGCGAGAATGAAATTCTGGAATTTATCTTCAAGTCCGGGTTTACAACCTCTCAGATTGTAAGTGAAATCTCTGGCAGAGGGGTTGGGATGGATGTAGTCAAAACCAATATACAAAAACTTAATGGTTTTATAGATATTTCTACTCAAAAAGATGCAGGTACGAAAGTAACACTCAAACTACCTTTAACGCTGGCAATAATTCAGGCCTTATTAATCAGGCAAGGTCGCAATAAATTTGCGGTTCCTCTCACATCGGTTATTGAGACTATTCGATTGAGCAAAAATGAAGTTGATGCATTAATAAGGCATGTTAAGGATAAGGACATGTTTGACTGGAGGGATACTGTAATACCGGTTATAAGGTTAGACAGGTATTTTGACATACCATCCAGCGATACAACTGATAAATACTTTGCTGTGATATTAACTTTTTCAGATAAACGTCTATGTCTGCTGGTTGAAAAACTTATCGGTGAGCAGCAAATAGTAATCAAGACACTTGGAGAATACCTGGGCCAGGGTAAGATATTCGGAGATATAAAGGGTGTATCGGGTGCAACCATACTCGGTGACGGAACCTTTGCACTCATCCTGGATATACCAGGCATTCTGAAGGATATTAAAACGCGTAAACAGCGCCGGAAAGCTGAATAAAGGAGTGGGAACGATGATTGAAGTAAAAAGCCAGGGAAATATTTGTATAATAAAGCTTATGTGCGAACTAACCCATACAAACCTTTCAGAGATAAAGAATGTCATTGAAGAAAGGTTGGAGGAAGATTTTAAAATTTACCTGTTGAATATGGAGAGTTGTACCTATATCAACAGCCAAGGGTTCGGATATATTGTTGATTTACATAGGAGATTAAAGAGTGAAAGAAAAAAACTGGCTGTTTCAAACCTTGTTCCTGATGTAAGAAAACTGTTTGAAATAACTAAAGTGAATATGATTATTGAAGTCTACAAGAACGAGAAAGAAGCCCTGGAGCAACTCTGATATTTAGTAATTAGAGGCCTGAGCCGTTTAATATGGCGGCAAGGGCTTTTTTTTTATCATCGCCGACTGTCTACAAATTCTGATTCTGTGGAAAGATATTATATATAGCTACGAATGGATATTAATAATTGGGAAGAGAGGCGAAGAATTATATGCATGATAATCTAGTCCTGCAGGTAGTTCTCATATTTATACTAATAGGAATGAATGCATTCTTTGCTGCATCTGAGATAGCAATTATCTCTCTCAATGAGAACAGGTTAAAAAAATGGGCCGACAATGGAAACAAAAGAGCTCAGAAGCTCTTTGAACTGGTAAGTGAGCCCAGCAGATTTTTAGCAACAATACAGGTGGGTATCACTTTTGCAGGTTTTCTGGCTAGTGCCGCCGCAGCCCAGGGTTTTTCGGATGAGCTGGCGGGCTTTCTGGCCTGGCTCGGTGTACCGCTGCCATATGGTTTAATAAGCAGCATTTCTCTCATCTTTGTAGTGATTGCATTATCATACATAACTCTGGTTTTAGGTGAGCTGGTTCCGAAGAGATTGGCCATGCAGAAGCCTGAGCAGATATCAATGTTTTCGGTGGGGCCGTTAAGCTTTATATCAAGATTCACATCGCCATTTGTCAGGCTGCTGACAGCTTCGACCAACTTTGTAGTCAGGTTTTTTGACGGGCCTCCGCCTGACCAGGACAAAAAAATAACAGAGGAAGAAATACGGTTGATGATTGATGTAGGAGAGGAGAAAGGACTAATACGTGAAACAGAGAAAGAAATGATAGATAATATCTTCGAATTTGATGATATACAGGTATCGAGGATTATGACCCACAGAACAGACATTGCTGCCCTGGAAGCAGATGATAATCTGGAACGGGTTCTGGATGTCGTTAAAAGGGAACAGTATTCAAGGATACCGGTTTATGAAAATGGTATGGATAATATTATCGGGATACTATATATTAAGGACCTTTTGTATTTGATAAACTCAAACGAAAAGGAACAGTTCAATCTAAGGAATCTAATCAGAGAACCTGTATTTGTACCTGCCTCGAAGAAAACCGACCAGGTTTTTAAAGAACTTCAACGGAGGAAGAGCCATATAGCTGTTATTATTGACGAGTATGGCGGTACAGCAGGACTTGTAACCATAGAGGATCTTATTGAAGAAATCGTAGGCAATATCTTTGACGAGTATGACGAAGAGGAGATTGATATCCAAAAAATTGACCAGAATACCTTTATGGTTAATGGGACTGCTGACCTGTGCGATGTTAGAGAATTGCTTGAAGTTGAACTTCCGGTCGATGAATACGATACGCTAGGTGGTTTTATTATCGGACAGTTGGGGAGAATACCCTTGCAGGGGGAAAAACCCATAGTGGAATACGATACACTTGTTTTCAAAGTAGAAGAAGTTAGTGAGAAAAGGATATCAAGGGTAAAGGTATGCAAGTCATGATACAAATAATTTACATTTGAAAACTATTGACGCAGTTATCGGGCGGGATATATAATACCCTATGTGGCAAAAAATAAAGGGGGAATCAATATATGAGAGGTATCAGCCTTGCTAAGATTGCTGCAGTAATACTGGTAATCGGTTTACTGTCATATCTGGCTTATAGCGGTATTGTGCTTTTCAATAACCCCGCCAAAGGACAAGCTCTGACCTTGGGTGCCGAGCACATACGTCAGGGATTGGATCTCAAAGGCGGTGTTTATATCGTATATCAGCCGGACACCGACAAGGAAATTACTCCTCAGCAGATGGATTCTGCAAAGGAAGTAATACAAAAACGCTTGGACAGTAAGGCACTTTTTGATTCAAATGTAATTGTGGACAGTACCAACAACAGATTGATTGTTGAGATACCAGGTGAGACAAATGCTCAGAAAGCCGTGCAGGATATTGGTAAGACTGCCAAGCTGCAGTTTAGAGACTCAGACGGAAATGTTGTTATTGAAGGAAACGATATTGTTGATGCAGGGTATGAGAAAAATGAAAACAGGGCCGGTTGGAAGGTTACCTTGAAGTTCTCCTCGAAAGCTGCAGGGAAGTTTGCCGAGGCTACCGGAAGGGTATCACAACTGCCGGATGATAAAAACCGCATAGGTATATACCTCGACGAAGTAATGATATCGAACCCTTCGGTGAGTGGAAGGATAGACGGCGGAAGTGCTGAAATTACAGGCGATTTTACTGCGGATGAGGCAAAGGAGACAGCTAGCCTGATACGCTCAGGTGCTCTCCCGTTCAGCTTAAAGCCTGTCCAGGTTGAAGGAATAGGGCCTATCCTTGGACAGCAGGCTCTGAATATCAGTATTAAAGCCGGAATGATTGCGTTTGTTCTGGTTTGCATATACATGATTGCATGGTACAGGCTTTCCGGAATTGTAGCAAGTTTTGCCCTGACAGCTTATGTTGCTGTTACAATTATTATACTGTCGGGGGCACAGATTGCGCTTACGCTTCCCGGTATTGCAGGTATAATCCTATCGGTAGGTATGGCGGTTGACGCCAATATCCTAATATTTGAAAGGGTGAAAGAGGAGCTAAGAGCAGGAAAGACCTTGAGGGGTGCCGTTGAATTGGGCTTCAAAAGAGCATTTACAACCATTGTAGATGCCAATATAACTACAATGATAGTTGGAGCACTGCTGTTCTTGTTAGGAACAGGACCTATCCGCGGGTTTGCCATAACGCTTATGCTTGGAGTAGCACTGAGCTTCTTGTCTGCAATAACGTTGACAAGGTATATGCTTGTTCAGACAATGGGATTGGGTTTAAGACAGCCATGGTTATACGGGAACAAGGGAGGTGCGGTAAATGCTTGATTTCGTCAAGTACAGCAAGTATTGTATGATATTTTCTCTGCTCATATTTATTGTAGGCATTGGGGCGTTTATATACTATGGAGTAACAACCGGAAATCCCATGGTAATGGATATAGACTTTAAGGGTGGAAATATCATAGAAGTGAATATGGGTAAGCAGTTTGATAATAAGGAAGTTACCGATACAATCAGAAATGCTATTAAGGTTGATGCAGTTGTTGTTCAGAAACTGGGTGCAGATAAGGATAAGGCTTCTATAAAGACAGAGCCGCTAACCCCTGAGCAGATAACTAAAGCGTTTGAAGCCCTGAAGGAAAAGTACGGACTGGGTGATGAAGCTTTGCTTTCATCCAGAACCGTTCAACCTATGATAGGTAGGGAAATATGGCAGAACGGTTTACTGGCAATGGTTCTGGCTTCAGGACTGATTCTGATTTATGTCGGAGTGAGGTTCAGGGTTATGTCCGGGCTTTCTGCAGGCTCAACGGCTATTATGGCTCTTCTGCATGATGCCTTTGTAATGTTTACGGTTTATTCAATGCTGAGGATACCGATAAATTCGTCATTTGTTGCTGCAGTACTGACAATAATAGGTTACTCTATAAACGACACCATAATTATTTATGACAGGATAAGGGAGAACCAGAAGCTGTTGAAAAAGACTACTACTGCAGAACTGGTGAACAAGAGCATAATGCAGACCCTGGTTAGGTCTATTAATACAGTAGTAACCGTTCTGATTTGCGTAGTCACGCTGTATATATTTGGATATATATATGGGGTTCAGTCTATAAAAGAGTTTACACTGCCAATGATTATTGGTCTGGCAAGCGGTACGTATTCATCGATATTTATTGCCAGTCCCATATGGGCATGGTGGAAAGACTCTATGGCCAAGGCTGAGGCTCGAAAGAAGTCTCCAAGAGCAAGAACAGTGTAAATAAACAAACGAACGGAACGTGACAGGGGACGGTTCTCTGACACATTTCTAAAATGTGTCAGAGAACCGTCCCCTGTCACGCTGTTACGCTGTTAATTACCGACCATATCTGATTATAAAGTGAGACTAGGACATCCTGTGACAGCAAAAGCATTGTAAGCAGAGAAATAGTAATTATAGATACTACAAACAGATACTCAATGATAGCCTGAGCGTTGGTATTGGTTAACATAAAATCAGCTCCTGATTATATTTTACATCAGTTTATGGGGTGTGAATACAGGCCCAGGGAATCATTTCAATAGGTATCTGGAATTATTTAAAGACAGGCTGAGCCAGGCCTGTTTTTTGTTGAATATACTGTTGAATATAAAAGCACCAAGTGATACAATAATGTGAGCCAAAAGGGGGTATTTTGTGTGATAAAGTCGTTAATAGAAAAAGTAATTGGTTCATATAGCAAAAGAGAGATAAAAAGAATAATGTGGATGGTGGAAGATATTGATGAAATAGAATCCTCCATACAAGCGTTAAGCGATGATGAACTCAGGAACAAGACCTCAGAGTTTAAAGAAAGACTGCAGAACGGGGAAACCCTGGATGATATATTAATTGAGGCTTTTGCGGTTGTAAGAGAAGCTTCAAATAGGGTGCTGGGTATGAGGCACTTCAGGGTACAGCTTCTAGGCGGTATCGTCCTTCACCAGGGAAGGATATCGGAAATGAAGACAGGTGAAGGTAAGACACTTGTGGCAACCCTTCCGGTTTACCTCAATGCGCTTGAAGGTAAAGGAGTCCATGTAGTAACAGTGAATGATTACCTGGCTAAGAGAGACAGTGAATGGATGGGTAAAATCTACAACTTCCTTGGCCTGAGTGTAGGTCTCATTGTGCATGGACTTACACCTGAAGAAAGAAGGGCGGCATACAATTGTGACATAACCTATGGTACCAATAATGAGTTCGGCTTTGATTATCTCAGGGATAACATGGCTATATACAAGGAAGAGATGGTTCAAAGAGAGCTGAACTATGC
The DNA here is from genome assembly GCA_041687355.1 of Clostridia bacterium. GTDB lineage: Bacteria > Bacillota > Clostridia > Acetivibrionales > UBA4821 > JAWLCD01. The sequence goes on from JAWLCD010000007.1 coordinate 23,583, forward strand.
AATAATCGACGAGGTTGACAGTATTCTTATTGATGAAGCCAGAACGCCGCTGATAATCTCAGGTACGGCCGAGAAGTCAACCGACCTGTATAAAAAGGCTGATATGCTTGTGCGCAAAATGAAGCGTAAGGTGATTGCAGAGTCAGACGACAAGAAGCTGGATGATGACGAAAATGATGAATACGACTATATTGTCGATGAAAAGGCACATTCGGCATCCCTGACTATCAGAGGTGTTAAAAAGGTTGAGCAGTTCTTTGGGCTTGAGAACCTTGCTGATGCTGAGAACCTTACAATCTCACACCATGTTAACCAGGCATTGAAAGCCCATGGAATATTTAAGAGGGATAAAGACTATGTTGTCAGAGATGGCGAAGTTATTATTGTCGATGAATTTACCGGAAGGCTTATGTTCGGTAGAAGGTATAGTGATGGTCTTCATCAGGCAATAGAAGCTAAGGAAGGTGTTAAGGTTGAGAGGGAAAGCAAGACCCTGGCGACCATTACCTTCCAGAATTACTTCAGGTTATATAACAAGCTTGCCGGTATGACCGGTACGGCTAAAACCGAGGAGGATGAGTTCAGGCAGATATACAAGCTGGATGTTATTGAGATACCGACAAATATGCCTATGGTTAGAGTTGACCAGGCAGATGTTGTTTACAAGAATGAAAAAGGCAAGTTTAATTCCGTTGTAAATGAAATAGTTGAGGCACATAAAATTGGCCAGCCAGTACTTGTTGGTACCATCACAATAGAAAAATCCGAGCTTCTAAGTGATATGCTTAAGAAGAGAGGCATCAAACACGAAGTGCTGAATGCCAAGTACCATGAAAAAGAAGCTGAGATTGTTGCGCAGGCCGGAAAGTATGGAGCAGTTACCATAGCTACAAATATGGCCGGACGTGGTACCGATATTGTACTTGGTGGTAATCCGGAGTTTCTGGCAAAGCAGGAGATGAGGAAAGAGGGAATAGAAGAATGGCTGATAGTAGAGTCTACAGGCTATAATGATACAACAGACGAGAGTATTTTGGAGGCTAGAAAAACCTTCAGGAAGTATTATGAGAAGTTCAAAGAGATAGCTGAGGAAGAACGCAAGAAGGTTGTAGAGGCCGGAGGACTTAAGATATTAGGTACCGAAAGACACGAGAGCAGGCGTATTGACAACCAGCTGAGAGGGCGTTCGGGACGTCAGGGTGACCCGGGTGAATCCAGGTTCTTTATTTCCCTTGAGGATGACCTGATGAGGTTGTTTGGCTCGGACAGGATAATGGGTGTTGTTAATACTCTAGGGCTTGAAGAGGATATGCCAATTGAAAACCGCATGCTTTCAGGAGCAATTGAAAACGCACAGAGAAGAGTTGAAGGTAGAAACTTCAGTATAAGGAAGCATGTTCTCCAGTTTGACGATGTAATGAACAAGCAGAGAGAAGTTGTCTACAGGCAGAGGAGAATGGTTCTTGACGGGATGGATCTTACAGAGCCCATTTCCAAAATGCGTGAAGCTGTTGTGGATAACCTTGTTGCCCGGTATACAGGTGAGGCTGACTTACCTGACTTGTGGGACTTAAAGGGATTGACTGAGGCTTTTGAATCGATATTCCTGCAGCAGGGGATACTCCAGATTTCCAAGGAAGAGATGGAGAGTCTTGATAAGGCCGAGCTCAGAAGTATTGTCCTTGAGGCTTCAGAAGAAGCTTATAGGGCTAAGGAACAGGAGATTGGCCCTGAAAGAATGCGTGACCTTGAGCGGATAATCATGCTCAGGATGGTTGACCAGAAGTGGATGGACCACATTGACGATATGGACCAGCTTCGCCATGGTATAGGCTTGAGAGCTTACGGACAGAGGGACCCCGTAGTAGAATTCAGGTTTGAAGGCTACGATATGTTTGAGGAGATGATAAGAGCCATACAGCGTGATACTATAACTGCGCTTATGCATGTCAGGCTGGAAAATATGCTCCAGAGAGAACATGTAGCCAAACCTACCGAGGAACGCTCTTCAGTTGCAGGAGCAGTATTAACCACTAAGAAGTCCAAGGTAGGAAGGAATGAACCCTGTCCATGCGGAAGTGGAAAGAAGTATAAGAAGTGCTGCGGCGCGTAGACCCAGGACTGACCCCGGAGGCTTTGCTCCACGGCTGAGGACTTGTTTTTGAGGACTAGATTTTAAGGAGAGTGATTTGATTGGTTGAACTTGAGCAGTTCAAACAGGAAGCTGAAGCAATGAAGGAAGAAATTAATGAAATAAGGGGGTCTCTTTGACATCCCAGGGATGGAAAGAGAGATAGAACAGCTGGAGCACGAGGCGTCAAAGTCAGGATTCTGGGATGATACGCAGAACTCCCAGAAAGTTCTACAAAAGACCAAGGGATTAAAGGAAGGGCTCAGGAGGTTCCAGGACCTTGCCCAAAAATATGAGGATACCTGCACACTTATTGAGCTTGGATTGGAAGAAGAGGATGGCTCTGTCATTGATGAAGTCAGAGAGGATATGAGGTTTCTTAGGGAAAACATTGACAGCCTCCGCATTCAGACCCTGTTAAGCGGCCCTTATGACAGGAATAATGCAATACTGACTTTGCATTCGGGTGCAGGTGGCACCGAGGCGCAGGACTGGGTGGCAATGCTCTACAGAATGTATACAAGGTGGGCAGAAAAAAGGGGCTACGACATCAAGGAACTGGATTATCTTGAGGGTGAGGAAGCAGGTATTAAGAGTGTATCGGTTCTGATAAGCGGGCAGTATGCCTATGGTTATCTCAAATGTGAAAAGGGAGTGCATAGACTGGTAAGGATTTCACCGTTCGATGCTTCGGGCAGGAGGCACACCTCATTTGCATCGGCAGAGGTAATGCCGGAGCTGGAAGATGATATGGAGGTTGAGGTCAACCCTGAGGATCTAAAGATTGATACGTACAGGTCAAGCGGCGCGGGTGGACAGCATGTGAACAAGACTGAATCTGCAATCAGGATAACTCATATACCTACAGGCATCGTAGTAGCATGCCAGAATGAAAGGTCACAATTCCAGAACAAAGAAACTGCAATGAAGATGTTGAAAGCAAAGCTGCTGGAACTGAAGGAACGTGAGCAGAAGGAAAAGCAGGACGGCATAAAGGGTGAACAGCGTGATATTGCGTGGGGAAGCCAGATAAGGTCGTATGTGTTCCATCCCTACAGCATGGTCAAGGATCACCGTACCAATGTAGAGATTGGTAATGTTAATGCTGTTATGGATGGAGAGCTTGATGAATTTATTAGTGGGTTCCTCAGAAAAAATATTCTCGATAATAAGTAGGGGCGAGGCATTGACTCGCCCTTTTTCTCCGTAAAAACTTATTCGCCAGTTAATTCATTTCCCCTGTATTAGAAGAAGTATAGACTTAACTACTTAACCCTCCAGTCTCCAGTATCCAAATAGGAAATATCTGCTTTAAAACTGCAGCTATCTATGTTATAATAAATATTAAGAACAAATCATTGGTCTTTGTAATTCAACTGCTAATCTGGACCTGTATTTTTACCTGTTAGTGTAACAAATATAATGTTACCGTAAAGGGGGCATAAGTATGCCATATGGAGGTCAGTACGTAGTCTTCAGGATTGAAAATGAGGATTTGGCCCTGGATGTTTCCAAGGTGAAGGAGATTATCAATCCCATTGAAATTGCAAGAGTGCCGAATGTTCCTGACTTTGTTGAAGGGCTGATAAACATGAGGGGCAGTGTGCATGCAGTTGTTAATCTCAGGAGAAGGTTTCACGTTGAGAGAAAACAGTTTGATGACCAGACAAAAATCATACTTATTAACAAGCAAGAACAACTTGTGGGCATAGTAGTGGATGCCGTTACTGAAATTATCAAGGTAGAAGAAGATGAAATAGACAAGGTACCTGATGTAATTTCCAAGGTGGATGCCGAGATGATAGAAGGGGTAATAAAAAAGGGAAAAAGAATGGTTATACTCCTGGATATTGACAGAATAATAGATAGTGCGGCGTAGTTTTTACCTTATCTGTAGTTAATTGATTTGAAGCCACAGTATAAAAGAAATACTGTGGTTTTTTGTTTTGTAGTATATTGTAAACTCAACCTTGAAATTATATAATAGTAGACATATACTAGAACCTACAATTATATATCTAAGTATATTTGAAGGCAAGGAGTGATGTACGTGAGCGGTATAAGAATTATTGGCATATCGATAGATAAGAGAACAAAGTCGGCCCCGGTAGTTCAGGAAGTCCTGACCAGATTTGGGGACCAGATAATCGCAAGGTTCGGGGTACATGACATTGGGGAGAAAGAGAGAGGTCTGGTTACCCTTAATTTTGTGGGAAGTGATGACCAGCTCAGTCAATTGGAAGAGCAACTCTCAACTCTTGATGGAGTGAGTGTTAAATCCATGGAGTTGTAATAAAACGGATAGAGAGGTCTGCTGTACTAAAGAGTTTAGTTGAAAGGGGAGTCTGATTTTGGCAGGTATAGCCGTCCTGGGTTTTGGCGTGGTAGGCTCAGGGGTAGTTGAAGTAATCAGGAAAGGCCAGGAGAGTATAAACAGAAAGGCCGGAGATAATATTGAACTAAGGCATATTCTTGATATAAGGAATTTTTCAGGCCACCCGGAGAACGGAATAATTACCGCAAGCCCTGATATTATCTTTAATGACCCTGAGGTAAATATAGTAGTTGAGACAATAGGAGGTATTGGCCCGGCTTATGAGCTTACCAAAAGGGCTTTGCTTTCAGGTAGGCATGTAGTGACATCTAATAAGGAACTGGTTGCTGCACATGGTACTGAACTGCTTAATACAGCCAGACAAAATAATGTTCATTATATGTTTGAAGCCAGTGTGGGAGGCGGAATTCCAATAATAAAGCCGCTCAGCGAATGCCTGGCTGCAAACGAGATCACTTCTGTTACAGGCATACTTAACGGCACCACAAATTATATCCTTACATGCATGGCTAGAGAAGGAAAAGATTTTGACTCAGCATTGAGTGATGCCCGTCGTGAAGGATATGCGGAAGCAAATCCCGAAGCCGATATAGAGGGCATGGATTCCTGCAGGAAGATTGCTATTCTTTCCTCTATTGCTTATGGACATCACCTGGATTACAGAAATATTCCCACTGAAGGCATATCACGCATTACTTATGAAGACTTAAAGATTGCAGATATGATGAATTATAGGGTAAAACTGATTGCTTTAAGCAGAAAGGTGGATGGAAAAGTTTTTGCAAGGGTGTGCCCAGCCATGCTTGAATCCGACCATCCGCTTGCCAATGTTGAAGACGTGTTCAACGCAATACTGATTAGTGGAGATTCTATTGGGGATGTCATGTTTTACGGCAGGGGAGCTGGAAAGCTTCCTACCGCCAGTGCAGTAGTTGGTGATATAATTGATATTGCAAGAAATACGGATAGAAGCCGGATATACATATGGAATCAGGATGACCGGCAGAACCTGGTCGACCCGGATTCAGTTGACACAAGATACTTTGTAAGAGTAAAGGTTCGAAGCGGTGAAGAGGCAAGACGGCTTATAAATGAAAGATTTGGGGAAGTAGAGTTTCTGGAAATGCCAGAATTCGAAAACCAGCTGATGTTCAAGACCAACAGAAGCAGTGACAGGTTATTAAAAGATAGAATCTCACAACTTCGGGGTACTGGTTCAATCAGTGACATTATTACAACCTTAACCATACTTGAGCAGTAAGTCAAAAACGGCAGTTTAATTCTACAACTGAATTGGAGGCTTTCAATGATTAAAGTTTCTGTGCCTGCTACATCAGCAAACCTTGGACCTGGGTTTGATTGTATGGGAGCAGCATTAAACATATATAATACCGTTGAAGTTGAAGAATCGGATGAGGGATTGAAGATTGAGATTAGTGGCCTTACCGGAAGAATACCATGTGATGAAAGCAACCTTGTATATAAAGCAATGAAGACGGTTTTTGATAAGGTAGGATATAACCCCAGGGGATTAAGGATAAAGCAGACAAATAATATTCCCATAACCAAGGGATTAGGAAGCAGTGCAGCCAGTATTGTAGGAGGATTGTTTGCTGCAAACCGTATGGTGGATAGTAATTTGAGCAGAGATGAGTTAACAGTAATGGCTGCGCAGCTTGATGGCCACCCTGATAACACAACGGCAGCAATTACAGGGGGGTTGGCTGTTTCGGTTCTGGAAGGGGGTAATATATTCTACTCCAGGATAGAGATTCCCGACAGAATAAGGTTTGCCGCCTTTATTCCTGACTTTACGCTGCCTACTACAAAAGCCAGGATGATGCTTCCAGAAAGGGTTCAACACAAGGATGCCGTGTTTAATGCAGGAAGGGCAGCCTTACTTGCAGCATCACTGTCATCAGGAAAACTTGAAAATCTGTCCTGTGCAGTTGAAGACAGGATTCATCAGCCATATAGGAAAAAGCTTATTCCTTCTATAGACAGGATATTTGATATAAGTCTCAGGTGTGGTGCGAGAGGCTGCTATCTCAGTGGTGCAGGCCCTGTACTAATGGCATTGCTCGACAGGGACTACGACCAATTCTATTCCCGTGCAAGTTCATACCTAAAGTCATTGATTCCCAGGTGGGAGTTAAAGATTCTTGAACTGGATAAAAAGGGAGTAGATGTTTTTGTAAACTAAAGTTTACCTTTAACATACTATAGAAATAAGCCATATAGAATATATAAGCAGTGCAGCAGGATTTTTATCCGATGACTACTGCCGCTAAGACTCCCCTCTTCTTCAAGAGGGAGACAAGCGGCGCTACGTCCCTGGATAACGCCTTCTAAGATTCAGATGGGGCACACAAGGTGGACAATGATTTCTAAGTTATCAAAGATAACAAGAAATTATTAGCCAAAAAACTCCACCTGAATCCAAGAATCCTGTTTATCGGAAATGACTTCTCGCTTAGTTGATATACTGATTAGGGGGTAGGACTGTGGGACTTATTGTTCAAAAATTCGGAGGAACGTCGGTAGCTGATGCAGACAAGGTGATGAATGCATCCAGGAGAATAATAGAGACGTATAAGCAGGGTAATTCCGTTGTTGTAGTGGTCTCTGCACAAGGGCATACAACCGATGAACTGATAGAAAAGTACAAGGAGATAAATCCAAACCCATCAAAAAGGGAGATAGATGTACTGCTATCAACCGGGGAGCAAATCTCCATTGCGCTGATGGCGATGGCAATAGAGAAGCTGGGTTATCATGTTGTGTCACTGACTGGACATCAAGTGGGAATCTATACAGATAGCAACCACGGAAATGCAAGGATTAAGCATATCAATACCGAAAGGATTTTTAAGGAATTAGATAAGAAAAATATAGTTATTGTTGCCGGTTTCCAGGGAATGAATAAGTATGACGATATTACAACGCTGGGAAGGGGGGGGTCAGATACGACTGCAGTGGCACTGGCGGCTGTTTTGAAGGCGGATCTCTGTGAAATATATACGGATGTTGAAGGAGTATACACTGCCGACCCCAGGATTGTTGCCGATGCAAGGAAGTTGAAGGACATTTCGTATGATGAAATGCTGGAGCTATCCAGTCTGGGTGCAAATGTCCTACATAATAGATCTGTCGAGTTAGCCAAGAAGTTTGGTGTAAATATGGTTGTTAGATCAAGCTTCAGCAGTGCCGAAGGGACAGTTGTTAAGGAGGTAGATTCCGTGGAGAAAATGATAGTAAGGGGAGTAACAAGAGATGATGATGTTGCAAGAATTGCAGTTGTTGGAATTGAGGATAAACCCGGCAAGGCGTTTCAGCTTTTCTCTCTGCTGGCCAAGGAAGATATCAGTGTAGACCTTATCATCCAATCCATAGGTTGGAATGATGTAAAGAATATCTCCTTTACTACCAGCAAAGAGTACATTGAAAAGGCTATGGATACAATTAAGAACAATCTTTCGGTTTTGGGCGCAACCGATGTGAAGTGCTCGGACAAATTATCCAAGGTATCGATTGTCGGAGCTGGTATGGTCAACCACCCGGGAGTAGCAGCCACAATGTTTGAGGCATTATTTGACGCTGGTGTGAATATTCACATGATAAGTACTTCCGAGATAAAAATCTCTGTACTGATTGATGAAAAAGATGCAGCAAAAGCCGTCAACTTTATCCATAATAAGTTTAAGCTTGACCAAATTGGAGAGTAAAGGCTGAACGGAAATTGCAGATGGAGGTGCAGATATGGACAACAGTCTTAGAGGGCTGCCCAATATAGGTAAGACTTTAGAGGAAAAGCTGATAAAAGCTGGAATAGCAAGTGCGGACCAGTTGAAGGAGATGGGCAGCCTGGAAGCTTTCAGAAGAATCAGGGCTGGTGTGGATACAAGCTCGTGCTTGAGCATGCTGTTTGCACTTGAAGGTGCAGTCCAGGGAATAAGGTGGCATGAGCTTCATAAGGAATTCAGGGACAAGCTTACCCAGGAAGCAAAAAAATTTATCCGATGACTATCGCCGCTAAGACTCCCCTCTTCTTCAAGTGAGGGAGAAGCGGCGCTACGTCCCTGGATAACGGCTTCTAAGATTCAGGCGTAGAAAAACACTCCGCCTGAATCTTAGAAGTCTGTTTATGTAATAAAATTGACATAGGAAAACTATAGTGCTAAAATCATTCTAATTTAATAGTATTATCTTATCAAGAGTGGTGGAGGGACTGGCCCGATGAAACCCGGCAACCGGCAGAGATGCAGTGGTGCTAATTCCAGCAGAAGAACGGTCTTCTGGGAGATAAGAGGTTATTTGTCGAAGTAATCGGGTCGGCCTCTTCCTTCCAGGGAGAGGCCGAATATATGTATAAGGGGGAAGACAGCTATGTCTTTGAACAGAACGTATGAGGAAATTAATCAGAAGATAAAGTCCGGGAAGGCTGTTGTTGTTACAGCAGAAGAGATAATAACAATGGTAAATGAAAAGGGTATAAAGGAGGCGGCTAAATCTGTTGATGTTGTTACAACCGGTACCTTTGGACCTATGTGCTCTTCGGCAGCCTATTTCAACTTTGGGCATTCAGAGCCTAGAATCAGGATGAGCAGGGTGTGGTTGAATGACATACCTGCCTATGCTGGAATTGCATCTGCAGATGCAATCCTGGGGGCCACCGAGCTGCAGGAGAATGATCCCCTGAATTCAAATTACCCGGGCGAGTTCCGTTACGGGGGAGGGCATGTGATTCAAGACCTGCTTGAAGGTAAGGCCGTCAAACTCAAAGCTGAAGGGTACGGAACCGACTGTTATCCAAGGAAGCATATCGAAACCTACATAACTCTGGATGATATTAATGAAGCAGTGCTGTTCAACCCAAGAAACGCCTACCAAAACTACAACTGCGCTGTTAATCTTTCTGATAAGACTATTTATACATATCTTGGTGTTCTTAAGTCCAAACTCGGAAATGCAAATTACTGCAGTGCAGGACAGTTAAGTCCTCTACTGAATGACCCTGATTTTAAAACAATTGGTATAGGGACAAGGATATTTCTTGGTGGAGGCGAAGGTTATGTTGTCTGGAATGGTACACAGCATGCTCCATCGGTTTCCACGCACCCTGAAGGTTTTGCAATGACGGCTTCCGGCGGTACACTTGCCGTAATGGGAGACCTCAAGGGAATGAAGGCGGAGTGGCTCAGAGGAACCAGTATTCTTGGATACGGTGCAACACTGACAGTAGGTGTGGGTATACCAATACCTATACTTAATGAAGAAATGATGGAGTATGTTTCGGTAAAGGATGAGCAGCTATATGCTCCCCTGGTTGATTACAGTGATGCTTTTCCCAACCGTAGGCCGGAGAATCTTGGGTTTGTCAGCTATGCCGAGCTGAAGTCGGGAACTATTGAGGTCAATGGGAAGAAGGTACCTACATCCTCGCTTTCAAGCTATCCGAAGGCAAGAGAGATTGCCAATATACTCAAGGGCTGGATACAAGCTGGAAAGTTTACACTTACACGACCTGTTAAAGCTCTTCCGTCATCAGGAGATGGCATAAAGACTAAGCCGCTGAAAGAAAAATCATGTTAGAATGAGATAAGGAGGACGATGGTTATGAATGGTAAGCTGATATTGAGTTTTAATGCTTCTATAGTTGAGAAGCCAATTGTCTACAAGCTGATAAAGGACTATGACCTCATGGTCAATATACTAAAGGCAAACATTGACCTCAATAAGAAAGGTACCATGCTTGTTGAGATAGAGGGAGAAAACTTTGAGGAGGGGATGGAATATCTTAGAACCCTGGGAATCGGAATAAAGTCACTAGCCCAGGAGGTTATAAGGGATGATGAACGGTGTACACACTGTAGTGCCTGTGTAACACTCTGCCCATCCTCAGCGTTAAGTGTAAAAAGAGAGACCATGGAGGTCATCTTTGACGGCAATGAATGCCTTGTATGCGGTGAATGTGTGAAGGCTTGTCCCCAGCGAGCGATGGAGGTCCGCTTCTGATGGAGTACGTTAAAAGGACTTACAGGGATATGTTTTTTTCAGAGGACCTGAAGCATTTCAGAGTTTCAATTAGAACTACCGACCTGGATATTGGGGTATGCAAGGACAGCTTCTCACAGGATTTGGTTGGGCATCTACACAATTTTGTTAACGGGCTCAGGAAGCAGCTTGAAGAATATATACAGGAAGACCCCGGATTTGGGGCTTCTCTAATACCCAGGGTTGTACGTAATGATGCGCCGGAGATTGTGGCTGAAATGGCTCATGCAGCCGAGGCTTCAGGAGTGGGGCCTATGGCCGCAGTTGCAGGAACAATTGCAGAATATGTGGGTAAAGAGTTATCCCGGTACTCAAAGGATGTAATAGTTGAAAACGGAGGAGACCTGTATATATCGACCACCAGAAAACGTAGTGTTGGGATATTTGCAGGCAGCTCACCTTTCACCGATAAAATAGCTGTTGAAATACTACCTGAATGGGGAACAATAGGTTTATGCACGTCATCAGGAACTGTAGGGCCATCACTCAGCTTTGGTAAAGCTGATGCAGCAGTTGTTATTGCAAAAAACGGGGCGCTGGCAGACGCAGCTGCCACAGCAGTGGGGAATATTGTCCAGCTGCCTGATGATGTTGAGAAAGGTGTGAATTTTGCAGCCCGGATACCGGGCGTGCTGGGGGCGATTGCCATTAAGGACGATAAAATGGCGGCATGGGGAAATGTCAGACTGGTATCTGTGAATAACAAGAATATAACTAGGAGGCGGATTCATGAAAATTACTGTTATCGGTAACTGTGGACCTTACCCGGGTGCAGGAAGAGCCTGCTCGGGGTATCTGATTGAGAGTGGAGACGCAAAAATATTACTGGACTGTGGAAGCGGAGTGCTGGGCAAGCTTCAGAACTACTGCAGTATTGATGAAATTACACATGTTATTCTATCTCACCTGCATTATGACCATATGGGCGACATGATGGTATTCAGATACTCAATCGAGGGGAAGGCAAAGAGAGGGGGAAAGCTCCGGCCGGTTAAACTATATCTTCCGTCTGAGCCCAAAGATGTCTACGAAAAGCTTATTTCCAAGGATGTATTTGATTATGCGGCCATTACGGAAGATTTAAGCTTGAATATAGGTGAACTGCATGTCAGCTTTGCCAAGGTGAATCATCCGATTACCTGCTATGCGGTTAGAATACAGCAGGACAGCAGGATATTTGTTTATTCCGGAGATACTTCATATACAAAATCCCTGGTTGAGTTTGCAAGAAATGCAGATATACTTCTTTGCGATGCGGGACTGCTTTCAAAGGACAAGAAGAGTAAGGATGCACCTCATCTTACTGCCTATGAGGCCGGTATTATTGCCCGTGAGTCAGATGTGAAGAGATTACTGCTGACACACTTCTGGCCGGAAGACGATAAAGGTATACACTTGACTGAAGCCAGGGAGAACTTCCTAAAAGCGGAGGTATCGGTTGAAGGCAAAAGCTATGAAATTTAAAAGAGCCTTAAGACTCTTTATTTATGTAAGCTATTTTGCTCATACTCGCTGAAATACTGAAGTACCTTTTTTACATAGTTCTGGGTTTCATTATACGGTGGAATGCCATTGTATTTGTGGACGCTTCCCGGTCCGGCATTATAGGCTGCCAGCGCAAGGCTGAGGTCTCCAAATTGGTTCAACTGGTCACGTAGATATCGGGTTCCACCATCAATATTCTGAGATATATCCCAGGGATTTGTTACCCCAAGCGCCCTCGCTGTGCCGGGCATAAGCTGCATCAGGCCTTGCGCACCGGCATGAGAGAGAGAATTAGGATTAAAGGATGACTCCTGTTTAATAACAGCCCTGATAAGGTTAGGGTTGATATCATACTTCTTTGCGGTCAGTGAAATATTCTGCTCAATTTCCTGCAGGATTTCACCTCTGGTCATAGAGTAATCTATAGAGGACGGCTTGTATCTCAGGCTTTCCGGCGTTACCTGCTGCCTGTTATTCTGAACCTGTTCCAGCGTCTGAGCAAATGATTCAGTTTCAGGAACTCTCAGACGCACCGGTATCCTGCTCTGTATCTCTTCAAGCTTCTGCCTGAAAATCTCATTAACACTCATAACCATTTTAATCACCTATTATTATAGTAACATAATAACATGCTGTAGTAAATATCCCTGGTGAACAGGCTTTTGACAGCATATTTACAGGGTTGGCATAAATCAGGTTTTGTACACATATTATTAGTTATAAGACCATTCTGGTTTACGGAGACCGGAAGATATAAGAGAATTAATCAATGCGGGCAGGCTGCCGCAGGGAAGGGGGATACATAAGTATATGCCTATCGAGGATAAAAAACTTGCAAAGCCGAAGGCTCAGAACCTTATTATGGAAAACAGGGAAAGGCTTAGTGTGTCGGGTGTTATTGAGGTAGATAGTTTCAACAGTGAGAACGTAGTCATGGATACGGAACTGGGACTACTGGTTGTAAAGGGTGACGATCTGAGGATTAGTAAACTGAACCTGGAGAATGGAGAATTGATTATAGAAGGGGATGTTCTAAGCTGTGAATATAATGATAACCATGATGCAAGGGGTAAAGGTCTAGGATTTCTAAGTAAAATGTTTAGATAACCGGTGGTGATTAATGTGTTAGTTTCGGTATCCAATCAGGCTTATGTTTTCCTTAATTGTATACTGGGAGGTCTTCTGGTAGGTCTGTTGTTCGACATATTCAGGCTTTCTAGAAAGTATCTGAGTAGTAAAGATATAGTTACTTATATTGAAGATATATTATTCTGGTTTCTAGTAGGTGCAATAGTTCTTCTTACAGCTTTTTTCAGCAACAACGGAGAGATAAGAGGATATGTGCTCCTGGGTATTTTTCTCGGAGCTGTATTCTACTTCCTTGTCTTCAGCAGACTGATACTCAATACATTGTCACGTCTGGTTGACCTTGTGGTACGCATACTACGATTTTTGGCAAGAGCAGCGAAGGGGCCGGCAAAAAGAATTGCAGGCATGGCTGCTGTGCCGTTCAAGTCACTGTACAAAAGAATGAATATGCTGGAAATGATTTCAACTAAAGTATGGAAGCTTGCAAGGAGCTGCAGGGCAAAGTTTAGGAGAGGAAAAAAAATAATTAAAGAAAAAATGTAAGTTAGAAGGATATTAACAGGTACATGCAGAATATATATAAAGGTAGTTCTGTCCTTAAAACCTGAAGTTACATTCCAAGGTTAAAGGGACAAGGCTCTATGTTAGATACGGAGCAGAGTACAATGAAAAACAAAAGAAAAAGTAATTCATTAAAGAAATTAATATATTTACTGGTCATTGCCTATGTTGGATACATCTTGATTCAGCAGCAGATGTATTTGTTAGCATGTGAGAAAGAAGAGAACTATTATAAACGTGAGATAAGCAGGCAAAAAGAGATTAATGAGCAGTATAAAAAGCAAGGACAGTATTACCAGACTGACTCGTATATTGAAAGTGTTGCACGGGAAAAGCTGGGGATGGTCCTACCTGAAGAAAGAGTGTTCATTGATATCTCGAAATAGTTGTCAGTGGACATGCGTGTTGAATATGATAGTATGATTGTTGAAATAATAAATGTGTGTTGAGAGATGTCCGACCGTAGGCTAAATATTTTTATTTTCTTAGAGTTGACTGTAAATAAAAAATACTATAATATTTAATCACTGCATTTTGTATGTCTTAAGGAGGAATTGTGTAGGTATGCCGTCGTTTGAGGTTGGCAGCATTGTCGAAGGTAAGGTATCAGGTATAACCAAGTTTGGTGCTTTTATTCAGTTACCTGATGGTAGTACAGGTTTGGTTCATATCTCTGAGGTTTCCGAACAATACGTATCAGATATAACTCAACATCTCAAGGTAAACCAGATTGTTAGAGTCAAGGTAATTGCAATTGACAGTAAGGGAAAGTTGAGTCTATCTATAAAGAAGGCTGCACAAGATGGTGCAAGCAGTCGCAAACCTTCGGCCCCGGAGGCGTTTGATTGGACTCCCAAGGATGAAAGCCTTTCGTTTGAGGAGAGACTTGCAAAGTTCAAGAAGGATAGTGAAGAGAAACTATCCGTATTGAAGAAAAGCTTTGAATCCAAGAGGGGAAGCGGAGGATACAGAAAATCAGCGCATTTTTAATTTATTTTCCAGATACAAGTGCCCGGTAGTGAGCGGGCATTTTTTATTTGAAGCAGGAAAGATGCTTACAGCACGAATGCTATCATCTAACGTTTCAAAGAGTCTATCTAATCAATCCAAAAATATGCAGGATTTTTTCCGCAGGTGGAGAATATAAATATTAGAGGTGTTAAGTATGATAATTGAACCCAAAAAACTCCTGTCATACAGATGCCCATTCTGTGGTTCAGTGAGATATGAATCATTCTTTATCTTCGATTTTCAGAGAGGTACCAAGCTGGTGCGATTGTGCAGCTGCCGAAAAAGTGCTCTGCAGGCATGCAGAGACAAGCACCAAAGGTATTTATTTGAGATTCCTTGCATTGCATGTGGTGCTATTCACGAAGTTAAATTCTCAGAAAGAAGTTTATGGGATAGAAGTATAAATTGTATATTATGTGACAAAACTAATACAGAAATTTCTTATATAGGAAACCACACTGAAGTCCACGGCAAAGTTGACAGCTTTGAGAAGGAAATAGACGAGCTGATATACCGGCTGGGATATAATGATTATTTCAAGAATGTCAGAGTCATGCTTGAAGTTCTTAATAAAATACATGATTTAGCTGAGGAAGGAAGCGTTATATGTGAATGTGGGAGCAGTAATGTTGAACTAAACTTGCATTCAGACAGAGTAAAGGTAAGCTGCAAAGCATGCTGTGCATCCACATACGTTTATGCAAGGGCCAGTAAGGACTTAGCTGAGTTAAATAATTGCAGAAGCTTGCTTATACTTAGGCAGGAATGTAAAAAGTTTGGAGGTAGGTGAGAAGAGGCCGTTATTAAGTGAGTTATATAAGTTATAATAATTGACATTTTAAGCAGAGTATGCTAAAATCAGATTAAATTAATCATATGCATCTTTTCTCAGAGAAACCTTCGAGGCATGAAGGTTCTAACTATTCTCAATTTTCTTGTGTTTTCTAGAGTGGACAATCAATCTTAGAAGGTGGTGAAATATGGATAATTTGAGCTTACAAAGTAAAACATTGGAAGAACTGAGATATATTTCCAAATTAGTTGGTCTCAAAAACTATATGAAGTATAGAAAAGGAGAATTAATAGAAAAATTGCTTGAAATACAGAAGTTAGAGAAAAACGGTAAAACAAAGAAGACCGAAGAAACAGGTCAGGCTGCTGGGAATGGTATAGAGAATGCCGATACAGATAAGAGTCTTCCCTCAGAGAATGACAACACGGGAACAGGAAAACGCAAGAGAGGAAGACCGAGTAAAGCATCACAGGAGAAACCGGATGAGACGGTAAAAGAGGAAGAGAAGGTGACGGACACTGATAAAATGGCCTCTGAGTCTGAAAAGCCGAAGAAGCTGAACGGGAAAGCAGCTGAGGCTCAGCTTGAAACTGAAGAAAGGAAAGATACTAAGAGAGAAGACTACCCCAACGGGATAGAAAAAATAGTGAGTGACGATCCGGTTGAAGGAGTACTTGAGGTGCTTCCGGACGGATATGGCTTCCTGAGAAGCGATAATTACCTTTCAGGACCCAGGGATGTTTATGTATCACCTTCGCAAATCCGAAGGTTTGGGCTGAAGACTGGTGACAAGGTTAGAGGAAAAGGCCGTATTCCTAAAGAGGGTGAGAAGTTCCAGGCACTTCTTTATGTCCAATCTGTTAATGAAGACCTGCCTGAGGTTGCAGCAAAGAGGACTCCTTTTGAATACCTTACCCCGATTTACCCTGAAAAAAGGATTACTTTAGAAACCAACCCAAGAGAACTTTCAACGAGGTTGATAGACCTTATTGCACCTATTGGAAAGGGGCAAAGGGGAATGATAGTAGCTCCCCCAAAAGCCGGTAAGACAATTCTTCTGAAAAAAATAGCCAATAGTATAACTACAAACTATCCTGAGATGGAATTGATTGTTCTTCTTATTGATGAAAGACCTGAAGAGGTTACAGATATGCAGAGGTCCATCAAGGGAGAAGTAATATATTCTACATTTGATGAAGTACCGGAACATCATATCAAAGTGGCAGAAATGGTACTTGATAGAGCCCAGAGATTGGTGGAGCACAAGAGAGATGTAGTAATTCTCCTGGATAGTATAACCAGGCTGGCCAGAGCATACAACCTTACCATACCGCCGACGGGACGTACATTGTCTGGTGGTCTTGATCCGGGAGCGCTTCATAAGCCCAAGAGATTCTTTGGAGCAGCAAGAAACATTGAATACGGTGGAAGTCTTACAATACTTGCAACAGCGCTGATTGAAACCGGAAGCAGAATGGACGACGTAATATTTGAAGAGTTTAAGGGAACTGGAAATATGGAGCTCCATCTTGACAGAAGATTATCAGAGAAGAGGATTTTCCCTGCAATAGATATTAACAAATCGGGAACCAGAAGGGAAGAACTGCTGCTCAGTCAAAAAGAGCTTGAGACAATTTGGGGGATAAGAAAGGCGTTAAGTAATGCAGGTACTGCCGAGGTAACTGAGATGCTTATTAACAGGCTAATGGCTACCAAGACAAATGCAGACTTTGTAGCAACTATTAATGTTACGTTTAATAATCAGTATCTTTAAATAAAAGATTTTGTATTACAATTTATAAAAAATACTTGCTAAATATTTTTGTTAAAGATAAAATACATTTAGACGCTCGGAAAAGGGGATTCTGCAGTGTGTTGTAACAGTGGAGCAAATAAGGAAAGGTGTACCTGTACATATACTTCCTGTGATAAGAGAGGTCACTGTTGTAAGTGCGTAGAGTACCATCGTTCTCTTGGTGAAATTCCAGGCTGCTTTTTCCCACAGGAAGCTGAAAGAAGCTATGACAGGAGCCTCAAAAAGTTTATTGAATCAATGAAAGATAACAGGTAGTTATGCAGTACCGGCTCCGGATTACTGGCAGTGTCGAAGAAATTCCTGATGTAGTTCTATTAATCCCAGAATACTTATCTAGAAGCTGAATAGTGTTTTATGCTTTTTGGTGTATGTTTTTGACAACAATGCTGCATTATATGTTTTAACCTCATGAGTTTTTACGAAGGAAGGGCTGATTAAATAACATGAATAACAAAGGAAAAGTTGTCTCATTTGAGAGAAATGGGGACTTCTATTGTAAGATGGGTTTAAAACTTCTAGGGGAACAAAGGCTTGTTGAAGCAGCAAAGGTTTTTAGAAAGGCTGTGGAACTTGAGCCTCAAAATTGTGAGTATCACTTCAACCTCGCAGGCGTGTTAGCTGAAATGGGGAATATTAAGGAATCTGTTTCTATCCTGGAGAACGCAATTACAAATCTGACACCTTTAATGCCGGAGTGTTATTTTGCATTAGGGTGCAACTACTTTGACCTTGGAACCTTCCAGAAATCCCGGAATAATTTTGAAAAATACTGTCAGGTTAGTCCTGAAGGAGCATTTCTGGCTGAAGCAGTTGAGGCCATAAGATTTATAGATATAAATGTTCTACGCAAGAATCAGGTCAGGCATGCGAGAATACAAAAAATGGCCGATAAGGGAAAGCAGCTGCTGGATAAATGCGAATTCTCGAAAGCTATTAAAGTGCTTAAAGATGTAATAAAGATAGACCCTGACTCGACAATACCGAGGAACAATCTTGCTCTTGCATACTATCTGCAGGGTGATGTAGGCAACGCAATAAATATTACCCGGGAAGTTTTAAAATTAGATAGCGGCAATCCATATGCAAACAGTAATCTGGCATTGTTTTATAAAACTATTGACAGTAAAGACCTCTATCTCAGACAGTTGAAGTGTTTAAAGGATGCCAGATTTGAATCTATAGAAGAAATATTGAATACCCTTGATATACTTTCAAGGTTAGGTGAGGACAGTGCTATCAGGTACATACTTGAGAAATGGGTCAAAAAGCATGACGAAATAATAACTTGGCACTTCCTGGCCGTAGCATTTCATAATGTCGGTAAATTCTCAAAAGCAATAGATACCTGGAATTATATAAAAAGCAAACTACCTCACATGTCAATATTTACAGACTGCTTCGTTCTGGAAACTCAAAGGGCAAGAGAAAACCATTCAGCCTCCAGTACCATTAATTATGATGTTAAGCTCTATACCGATTATATGGCCAGGATAGAAGAACTGATAAAAGCCTTGCTGGACATGGAGAAGAAAGAGTTTGCCAAGTTATGGTCCAATAATGACTACGTAAGGGATATAGTCAGGTACTTTATTTACAAGCTTGAGAACAGAAAGAAGTTGAAGTTGATAGATATGCTTGCCAGCGTAGGTGATGAGGAATCAATCCATCTGCTGAATACCTATGCTGAGAGCTCGGGACGGAAAGATGAGGTCAGCAGCAAATGTGCAGAAATTGTAATGAGAAGTAAGGTTGCCGGAGATGCAACCATCAATATAGTAGAAATCAGTTCAAAGTATAAGGAAAGAGGAAAGCGCCGTTAGGCGCTTTTTTAACTATATTTCAATAATGTCTTTTATTTTCTCAATGTATTCATCGGCCAGTTTCTCGGATACTTTCCTCGAAGTCCCTTCCGCATAAACCCTGCAGAGGGGTTTGTCTACATCAGGAAGAACCAGAACCCAGCCCTTGGGAGTAACGAATTTCACACCGTCAAGCAGCTCGATTTTATTCTTTGTCTTTTCCTGTATTAAGGTTCTCATAACCTTTCCTTTCTGTTCCCAAGGACAGAAAATCTTCTTTTTACTGACGTAAAAGTCTGGAATGCGGTTAATTAGATTGTCAAGAGTAATGCTTTTGACCGAGAGGAATTCAATAATTTTTAACAGCCCGGCGAAAGCATCAAAGTTAAGCAGGAACTGGTCCATGTTTTTCTTGTTCTTATACAGGTTATAATTCAGCATTTCCTCCATAACTGTCCTTGGAGATGTTTTGGTCCTTGTAACCTTACCCCCGTATTCTTCAGCAATCTTTTCAATTACATTGGATGCAGTTATAGGAACTATTACGTTGGCATTTGCGGAGGTCTCATATGTGATTATCGATACCAGTGCGGTAAATAGGTCATCGGTTACAACCCTTTTGCTTCTATCAAAGAGGATAAGGTTCTCTCCATTGCTGTCAATATATGCACCGAAATCGGCATCATTCTTCGCAATTTCTTCAAATATGTCATCGGAGTTGTTTTCGAATGGTCTGATTATTGAGCTTACAACCTTCACTCCAACATCTGAAAGCATTTGTATTACCAATGAGTTAACCAGGTCAGAAGGAGAGAAAAAGACGGTTTTGGGCTGAGCATTCCTTATAACCTGTGTGTCTACTTCATTCATAATAGACCTTATATAATAGTTCTTAAAGTCGGTAATATTATTTAGCTTGGAGATTTCTTCACCGCTGCAGCGCTTGAAGTCTTCGCGCACAAAAGAGCTTTCAATTTTCCTTTCCATAGCTCTGCTGATTGTGGCCCCTTTGGAGTCCATAAAGTCGGCGCATATCCTGTTGGGGTTGTCTTCACTGAGTTTAATATGTATACCTCCCTCGACAGAGAGAAAATTGATTGCATATCTGGAAATTGGCGTCAGAAGGCTGCTAAGGTTAAACACCTCTACGCCAACCGACAGGATGCCGGAGACAAATGCATGCTTGAACATTCTTGCTGCGTTTGAAGAGGTTGAGCTTACTACAACCTTAGAGCCCTTTTTGTACAGTGAACCGTATGCTGCTCCAAGTCTGGTTGCATACTCGGGCGAAATATCTACATTTATTATGCCAGAAAGTCCGTTCTCACCGAAAACTGTGCGCACATATTTTGAACCCCAGATAACGTTCCTATCTACAACGGCCAAAGTATCAATAGTTTTCTGAGGCCATATTTTAACATTGGGTTTTACAATAGCCCTTTCGTTTATTGTGCAGTCATCACCAATTACTGCATTTTCAAAGACCGAGACGTAGTGTTTCATATTAACCTTGTTGCATATTATAGCACCCCTGATTTCAGAGCCGTATTCTGTGAAACTGTTATTCCAGATAATACTACGCTTGATTGATACCTCATCTTCAACAATATTATTATTACCCAGTACTGCATAGTTTTCAACTGATGAATTACTGCTGATTTTACAGTTGCTTCCTATAAATGCCGGACCTGTGATTTCAGCTCCGGGTTCGATGACTGTGCCATTTCCAACCCAAACTTTATCCTTGATTTGGTTTCCATCCATGTGAATATTAATTTTGCCGTCAAAAACATCTATATGGGCCTGAAGGTAAGCTTTAAGGTCTCCAATATCACACCAGTAGTCGGCTGTTATAAACCCATACATGGGCTTTTTATCTTTTAGAAGCATAGGGAATAGATCCTGGCTGAAATCAAATTTTTGTCCCCTTTTATAGTAGTCGAAGATTCCAGGCTCCAGGATGTATGTACCGGTGTTGACAGTGTCGCTGAATACTTCACCCCAGCTCGGCTTCTCGAGGAAGCCGGTAATTGCACTCTGCTCATTTGTGAGCACAACTCCGTATTCAAGTGGTACATTAACTCTGGTCAATACAAGTGTTGCAAGAGATTTCTTCAAATTATGGAATCTGACCGCTTCGGTTAGGTCCATGTTCGTGAGCGCATCGCCGCTTATAACAATGAATGTTTCGTCCAGAAATTCCGACGCGTTATGGACGCTTCCTGCAGTTCCAAGAGGAGTATCTTCGGTAAAGTAATGCAGGTTAACTCCCAGGCTGGAGCCGCTGCCGAAGTAGTCCTTTATCTTCTGGGGAAGGTACATGAGTGTTACGCCAATTTCGGTTATGCCGTGGCTTTTCAGCAGGTTAATTATATGTTCCATTATAGGCCTGTTCATGACAGGTACCATTGGTTTCGGAAGGTCACAAGTCAAAGGCCTTAGTCGGGAACCTTCGCCGCCAGCCATGATAACTGCTTTCATTTGCACCATCCTTTCATTGAGACTTTACTTAATAGATTACGTTACAAAATTATAAGGTATTACTAAAACTTTCACAATAACTAAAGGAGTTAAGTCCGCTGCGAAGACAAAGGAATGAATACCCTGGTCCGTTTACGTGAAGAAGAGACTAAAATTTTTCAACGTACAGCAGCTTTTTTCGGCATAAATAAAGGTTGTACAGTGTTGAAAGGCGTAGTTTTTCCAATAGAAAATCTGGCAAATACTCCTAATAATATTATACATCAATTTAACTACAATGTCTAAGTGATTTGGATTTTAATTTCATGCTGTTGAGTATGCCCGATGGATATAGTATAATATTGGTATGAGAGTAGTTTTTTCACTACATTTCTGAGGCATGGTTATCCAAATAGACGACAGTATAAACTTTGGTTATTATCCCGGCAGGTTAACATCACATCAGAGTGGGTTCTTAGATTTCTCAATTGATAAAAAAATTTTGGAGGTGTTTATATTGTTCAAAAGGGATGCATTATTAACACTTGCTGCAGTATTTATATGTGTTTTTATGTTTACAGAATTGGGATATGCGTGGAATGGAAGCGATTGGCTTATAGGAGGGGGATACCAGAGGGACGGCGACTACTATAACCACGTATATAAGTATGACGGAACAAACAGCCCAAGCGTTGTATATAAAAGGT
>JAWLCD010000007.1:45923-93126 GCA_041687355.1 Clostridia bacterium
GAGGAGTGGCAGTTATTATTATTCAAGGGTATATAAATATACCGGAAGCGGAAGCTTCACACAGGTAATAAGTTCGGACAGGCGGAGTAGTATCGATAGCGAAGTGACTGATTATTACGGTTTCCACTTTAAGTGGAACGGCAGTTATTGGCTTATAGGAGGGGGATACCAGAGGGACGGCGACTACTATAACCACGTATATAAGTATGACGGAACAAACAGCCCAAGCGTTGTATATAAAAGGTACGAGGATTACGGGGCAATCTGTGCTATAACAGACATACAGTGGAACGGGTCATACTGGCTGGTAGGAGTTTTTGAGAGGAGTGGCAGTTATTATTATTCAAGGGTATATAAATATACCGGAAGCGGAAGCTTCACACAGGTAATAAGTTCGGACAGGCGGAGTAGTATCGATAGTGAAGTGATTGATTATTACGGTTTCCGGTTGAGTGCTGTATCCCTACCGGTTGGTACTATTGCTATAAACAATAATGCTGCTTCAACTAATACAACAAGTGTTACCCTGAACATTACCGGCTCCGGCGACCCGTATATGCCAACTCAGATGATGGTTAGCCAGAGTTCCAGCTTCAGCGGAGCAAGCTGGGAGAGCTTCAAGAAATCCAGGTCGTTCACATTATCCTCCGGAGATGCGACAACAAAAACGATATATATTAAATTTAAGAACAGCATAGGTTTTGAAGGCCCCAGATTTAGCGACACCATCTACCTTGATACAAGGGCCCCAAGCGTTGCAAGTACTAATCCTACAAACGAAGCATCCGACGTGAGTCTTGGTTCAAGCATAACTGTTACATTTAAAACCTTTGAAAAAAGTTATAATATGCAGGCCAGCACCAACTATAATTCTATATCGCTGAAAGACAGTGACGGAAATGCAGTGATAATTTCAAAATCAATAAGCAATAATATACTAACTATAACTCCATCCGGAGCCAACTGGACGGTTGGTATGACTTATACTGTGACCATACCGGCCAGCGCAGTAAAGAATAACATCGGGCCGGGAACCAATCTACCCGCGCAATACACTTTTACATTTAATACCGGAACAGCGTACAGCCTTGACGATGCAGTAAGCGGCCAGGTTGGAATTGGAGATATAATAAAGCTGGGTAAGTATAATGGTATAGACCTGACATGGTACTATACCGGTAACGGCAGTTTCATGATGACCAAGGATTCATTTGAGGCAGTCAACATCCAGATGAGATTTGACGACAATTTTAACGGGTGGTCGTCGGCGGAACTGAATTTGTGGCTGAATAATACAACAAATGGCTTTATAAAAGAGGCATTCAACAATGACCCAATGATAGCCTACGTGACCATACCATCAGTAGACGAGTATGATTCATTGGCTACCGTCTGCCGTGGAGAAGGAACCTATTCGGTAGGTTGGTGGCTGAGAAGTACCGTAAATACATCGAACTATTATAACGGAAACTATACTTATTATGTGAGGCCTGATGCAAGTGTTACCTTGACGACTGTTTCAACTGCTTACAGGGTGCGGCCGGTAATCCGGCTGAAGGCTGAAACCGCTGGCGGAGGCATCAATATATCCAATTTGGCGCAGAAATCAATATTTACAGTAGCTCAGAATAAACCCTTTGCAGTTCCGCTTGTAGGCGAAGAACTCCAAGGTGACGGGATTACTGTAGTAAAGGGAATAGAGTATACGGTGGTCCAGGCTATCAAGGGTGACGGATACACTACACTCATCAGCCATCCTGACCACAATGGCGGAACAGGCTTCAGCAGTGTTGGAGTTAAGGTAGTTACAGTTGGCAGCAGAAAGCTCTACTTTGTGGTTGTAGAAACTCCGACTCCTACCACCGTCGGTACAGTAAACTTCGGAGAATAGAAATATCAAGCCTGACTATTGGAGACAGGAGGGATAGTATTGAGAAAGTTCGTAATGATATCGATATCACTGATGCTTGGATGTTTTCTGCTGACCACCAATGTACATGCTGAGTATGCCCAGGCAGGAGACAAGCTGATTGCATGCGATATAAATGGAAACAACGAGGGGGCGGTGTTTTCAAAAGCAACAATTACCATCAGTGATGTCGACCTGTTGGGGAACTATGTATACTGGGGGGTTGATGTAGGTGTATTCAAAAAGATTTCAGATACCCAGTGGCAGAATGTACTTGTTGAAAGACTTGTGATGAACGGTCTGACGGTTCAGGTGGATAACTTTGGTCCGATAACCTCATACGAATATGACACCGTATATGCTTTAGGGTTCAGGGTATTGTACCAGACTGTTGGATCGGAATCCAATCCTATAATTGAATCCCAGTGGAAGACGGTAAAGGACAGCAGCAACCAGGACACATACTTCAGGGTTATGTATCCAGTGGGAGTGAAGTTTACCGACAGGGTGACTGCAGCAAACAGCTGGATTTCAGACAATGAAGAGGATATAAAGAAATATAACAAGTACTTCCCTGACTCCGAGGTGGTCTGCAAGGTTGAGATAGACCCACGCGGCGTGGATGTTGAGGGATACGATATAACAATGGATGCCAATGATACCGATATTACCGATGTAAGCATTGAGGATTTAAGGGTAGTGAAAGTTGAAGTTGGGACAGGTACTGGTAAGAAGTTAGCCGGAGATGGTAATAATGCGGTATACGCAAGTGCGGTTGGAACGCCCGATACGGTAAGTTTCAGTGTGACCGATACTGCATTGAGAGACCAGAATAATCAGCCGTTCCCTTCAAGAACAGGTACCAATATCGTGACGGTTTACTTCAAGTACAGATTCAAGAATACCCCGGGGATACCGGAGTTTACTAACAGGGTTACGGTGAAGGTCAAGGGTTCTACCCGTGAGATTGAAGAAACCAACACCATATACATCAGGAGTGTAAAAGTTAATTATATGTAGAATACGGGGGACGGATAGTCCCCTGTTTCAAATCAGAATATAAGTGTTTGTGAAGTAAGGAGGGGAAGTGAATGAAAAGAAAATATCTATTTCTTGCTGTAATAATTGGAGTGATACTTCTAGGTCATACAAATGTTGAAGCGTCAAGCGATAAGATAAGGGTAATTAATGTTCCTATCACCAGCAGCGGGAGTACATACCAGGGCTATGACGTAGACATAACTACTGGTGCGAAGACATCATCACCTGAAGCATTCTTGAAATCAGGAGCTTTCAGCAGGGTAAGAACTATGCAGTATGACTACTATTATTACTATGAACCTGCCTTCAGCATGACATATATAGGGAATAACAAGATAAGGGTGATAAATGTTCCTATCACCAGTAGCGGGAGTACATACCAGGGTTATGACGTAGACATAACTACTGGTGCAAAGACACCTGTACCTGAAGCATTCTTAAAGTCGGGAGCTTTCAGCAGGGTAAGAACCATGCAGTATGATTATTATTATTACTATTCACCTGCATTTAGTATGGCATACATAGGAAATAATAAAATAAGAGTAATAAATATTCCAACTACGAGCAGCGGAAGTACATACCAGGGCTATGACGTAGACATAAATACCGGCGAGAAGACACCTGTACCTGAAGCATTCTTGAAATCAGGAGCTTTCAGCAGGGTAAGAACTATGCAGTATGACTACTATTATTACTATGAACCTGCCTTCAGCATGACATATATAGGGAATAACAAGATAAGGGTGATAAATGTTCCTATCACCAGTAGCGGGAGTACATACCAGGGTTATGACGTAGACATAACTACTGGTGCAAAGACACCTGTACCTGAAGCATTCTTAAAGTCGGGAGCTTTCAGCAGGGTAAGAACCATGCAGTATGATTATTATTACTATTATTCACCTGCTTTTTGTATGGCCTCGTTGAATGCTGAACCTTCAATAAGTATAACTGCACCTGCAGCAGGAAAAAAATATTCTGCAGTATCAGGATACAATACTATGACCTTGCAGGGGACAGTAAAAGATACAGACATTGGGAATACCTTAAAGACATATTACAGAATCGATGGAACTGCGGGCAGTGCGGGGACGCAGATAGGTGTTACACTTACTGCAAATGGAGGCAATCAGAATCCCTTCACGTCCAATAACACCATAAACGTTGGCTCATTATCCAACGGTACTCACACATTATATATATGGACAGAGGACAACCACGGATTCAGGTCTCCAGAAACAGCTGTATCATTCAATCTGGATAAGATAAGGCCGACCGTAAGCAGTACATATCCAGCAAATGGAGCTGTGGATATTGATAAGAGGCCTGCAATAACCGTTACATTCTCAGAAAATATTCTGCAGAGCACCAATTACGGTACAATAGACCTGAAGGATTCATCAGGTACAGCGGCAGGCATCACCAAATCCATATCGGGCAATAAACTAAGTGTTACGCCGTCATCCGACCTGTCTACCAGTACAACCTATACACTTACAATCCCGGCATCTGCAGTCAAGGATGCTGTAGGGAACAATATTGCAGCCCAGTATTCGTTTAGCTTCACGACAGGAGCGGCCGATTTCAACCTGGATGAATTTTCAGGACTGAAGATAGGTCAGGTAATCAATTTTGGGAAGGACGGAACCAACAAGCTCTTCTGGCATTACATCGGTGACGGTACCTTCGTGATGACCAAGGATTCATTCCAGACCCTGAATAAATCTATGCCGTTTGATGATAATTACAGCGGATGGGCTTCGGCTACCTTAAATCAGTGGCTGAACGGTACCGGACCTTATAACGGAAATGGGTTTCTACAGACATATATGAACAATGACAGCAGGATTGCATATGTCTCCATACCTTCATTGGACGAGTATGAATTGTTTTCCAAGGTATGCAAGGGTGAAGGAACCTATACCGGCTCGTGGTGGCTTAATACGTCTTACTCGTATACAAATGTGAATGGAGTAACTGCCCAGGGTTATATTACCAGGCCTAATGTTACCTCAAGCTTGCTTGTGCGTCCTACATTCCGTCTGGTATATGAAGTAAGCGGCGGAAGCTACGTTGACACAAGTAAGGACAATTCCATTTTCACAGTTGCGCAGGGCAAGCCGTTTGCAGTTGCGGTCGTCGGCGAAGAAATTCAGGGAGATGGTTTGACCATAGTAAAGGGAGTTTCATATAACGTTGTCACAGCGGTAAAGGGTACAGGGTTCACAACACTTATTAGCCATCCTGAGCATAACGACGGAAACGGATTCAGCAGTACCGGAGTAAAACTGGTTACTGTAGGCGAAAGGAAGTTCTACTTCATCGTGGTTGAATCGCCGACGCCATCTACTGTAGGTACTGTTAACTTTGGACTGTAAAACAATTCTGCTGTTGAATATAGACAAAGAACTTTCCTGTAAATCGACAGGAAAGTTCTTTGTTTGCAGAAGGCAAACATATGTTTGAAATTCCATATAAATATGTTATAATATCTTGTGTTTCCAAATAATTTTTTTAAGGTGGTTTTATGTCTGAATTCAGGATTGTTTCAGAATATATGCCAAAGGGTGATCAACCCATGGCGATAGAGCAGCTCAGCAGAGGTTTGGTGAACGGTGAGAGGTTCCAGGCTCTATTGGGTATAACCGGCTCGGGCAAGACCTTTACAATAGCCAATGTTATTCAGGAGGTGCAGAAGCCAACGTTGGTAATTGCACATAATAAGACGCTGGCAGCCCAGCTCTGCAGTGAGTTCAAGGAGTTCTTTCCCGATAATGCGGTAGAGTACTTCGTAAGCTACTATGATTATTACCAGCCTGAAGCATATATACCGCAAACCGATATGTATATTGAGAAGGATGCCTCCATAAATGATGAGATAGATAAGCTTCGCCACTCGGCTACAGCATCTCTGTTTGAAAGAAGGGATGTTATTATTGTGGCCAGTGTATCCTGCATATACGGACTGGGTGACCCGATTGACTATGCAAACATGGTGGTTTCACTGAGGCCGGGAACTGAGCGGAACAGGGAAGAGATTATCAAAAAGCTTGTAGAAATGCAGTATGAAAGAAATGAGATTAATTTTACAAGGGGTAAGTTCAGGGCTAAAGGTGACGTGCTGGAGGTTTTTCCTGCCGGTGAAGCCGAGAAGGCTCTCAGAATAGAGTTCTTTGGAGATGAAATCGAGAAGATAACCGAAATAGATGTCCTGACAGGTAAAGCAATAGGAGTCAGAAATCACTGCGCCATATTTCCTGCATCCCACTATGTTACAACGAGGGAGAAGATGGAAAGGGCTATAAAGAATATTGAGGTCGAGCTTGAAGAGCGTGTCGCTGAGCTCAAGTCCCAGAACAGACTTGTTGAAGCTCAGAGACTTGAGCAGAGGACAAACTTTGACCTCGAGATGATGAGGGAGGTAGGCTTCTGCCAGGGTATCGAGAATTACTCAAGGCATATAAGCGGAAGGGAACCTGGGAGCGCACCGTTTACCCTAATTGATTATTTCCCTGAAGACTTTCTCCTGGTGATAGATGAATCCCATGTTACCATTCCCCAGGTTGGGGGAATGTATAACGGTGACCGTTCCAGAAAAGATGCACTGGTTGAATACGGATTCAGGCTTCCTTCGGCCTACGATAACAGGCCGCTGAGATTTGAGGAGTTTGAGGAGAGAATCAATCAGGCCATATTCGTAAGTGCAACGCCGGGAGCATATGAACGCAAGAAATCCAGGATAGTTGAACAGATAATAAGGCCGACAGGCCTGCTTGACCCGGAGATAGAGGTTCATCCTGTTGCAGGGCAGATTGACCATCTCATAGGCCGGATAAAAGACCGGGTAGAAAGGGGACACAGAGTCCTTGTAACAACACTGACAAAGAAGATGGCTGAAGACCTGACCGACTATCTGAATGAATTGGATATTAAAGTGAGATACCTGCATTCGGATATAGGAACTATAGAGAGAATGGAGATTATTCGTGATTTGAGGCTGGGTGAATTTGATGTACTTGTTGGAATCAATCTTCTCAGGGAGGGGCTAGACCTGCCCGAGGTTTCACTGGTAGCAATACTTGACGCCGACAAGCAAGGGTTCCTGCGTTCGGAGACCTCGCTAATCCAGACCATAGGAAGGGCGGCAAGGAATATTGAGGGTAAGGTTCTGATGTATGCCGATGAACTAACCGATGCGATGGATAAGGCTATAAGCGAGACCAATAGGAGAAGAAGCCTTCAGTTGGAATACAACCGCAAGCACAACGTCACACCTGAGTCCATACAGAAGGGAATCAGGGAAGTAATTCAAGCAACCAGAGCAGCTGAGGAAGAGGCACCATACAAGAGAGCCTCAAAAGACAAGATGGGCAAGGATGAAATCAGGATGCTTATTAAGAAGCTTTCTGAAGAGATGAAAGTGGCTGCGGCATCCCTGCAGTTTGAGAGAGCGGCCGAACTGAGGGACAGCATCAAGGAACTGGAGAATATGGCTGGGGATTAGTTTTTTTAGTATAAATAATCCATCTTCCGGATAGACTTATACAAAGTTTATCCGGAGATGATTAGGTGCAATATCAGCGTGTCAGTGATTTCAGGTTGTCATGGAAATTAAGTATAATTCTGAATCTGATAGCAGGAGCAGTATTTGTTGTAGGATTTTATCTGTTCTTTTACCTGTATGCCGGCTTTTCGGACGACAGGTACTGTATCAGGCTGTTAGAGAACTCAAATCTATGGGTGACCTATATCCTCATATTTGTTCAGGTTATCCTGCATGAATACAGTCATGCGTTAGGCTATAAGCTGAGCGGAGGCAAGGTGGCCTACGGGATAAAGTGGCTGTGTCCATACTGCAGGGAAGTTTCGGGAATATATTACAGGACCAGGGAATTTATAATAACCCTTACACTTCCCCTGATAACAGGTACAATTGCAGGAATTATTGCCATACTGCTGTTTCCACAGTTTCTCTATTATACGGCAGTGTGTATGCTGGTTAATATTTCGGGAGCGAGCGGTGACCTGATGATGCTGGCATATATATTGTTGAAGGCGAGAAAAGATGAATATATAAAAGATGAGCCTTATGGTTTCAGTGTTTACAGGGCGGTTAAGGTATGAGCAGCTTGGGATATCACGATGCGTTCTCTGAAGCCTTCGGTTGAGCTTGGGTCTTCAGGTTGCGTGGAATGTGGACAATCAACTTGGTCCCCTTACCAACCTCACTATTTACAGTAATTTTTCCTTTGTGCTTTTCAATAATCTTGTAAACTATAGACAGGCCGAGACCGGTACCTACACCTGCTCCTTTGGTTGTGTAGCCCGGATCGAATATCTTTTTCTTGACATCTTCAGGTATTCCCTTTCCTGAATCTCTAATGCTTATATTGACATAATCCTCATCCAAATATGTGCTGATCCAGATAGTACCTTCACCCGGTATTGCATCAATGGCATTGACCAGAAGATTCATGAAGACCTGATTCAACTGATTCGGATAGCAGGATATCTGAGGAATAGTACCATAATCTTTAACAATATCAATCTTGTTTTTTGTCCGGCTGCCGAGCAGAATTAACGTTGAATCAATACCTGCGTGAATATCTGCTTCTTTAAACTCTGATTCATCAATCCGGGCAAAATTCCTGAGGCTTTTTACAATTTCAAGTATCCTTTTGCATGCGATTATGTTTGCCGTATTGGTGTTTTCAAGGTCTTCAATCAGGCGCAAAACTGACGGGTCTTCCCTGAGGGCGGGAGATATTTTGAGCTTTGAAATCATAATTTTGTACAAATCAACATTACAATTAATTGCACCAAGCGGATTATTAATTTCATGGGCAACGCCGGCTACCAGCATACCCAGTGAGGCCATTTTTTCCTGCTGTACAAGCTGTGTCTGGGTTCCCTTGAGTTGGGTATATGCACTATCAAGATGGGTAAGTGTCTTTTTGAGGTTTTCAGATGCATTTTTCGCTTTTTGTTCTTCGGCTTGGGCCTTTTCTACAACAGCATGTATTTTGCCTATGATGTATATAAGAAAGGCTCCTGTAAGCGCCAGTGATATCAGCATACTTGAAAACTGCCCCAGGTCAAGACTGGGATACAGAGCCTGTTTATTCCACAGGTAACCTGTGGTACTGATTGCAATCACTGAAACTGTAGACCAAACCAATACTTCATATTCAAAATACAGTACGCTGAGTGCTATTATTGGAAAAAAAACGAAGACGTTGTCCACCGAGCCGCCCTCAACATAAAGCACAAACATGAGTGCCAATGCGCATGTTGCAGGATAAATATATTTTAATTTGTTATCAAGATACCTGAAAAGATTTAAAAAAGAAATAAATAGGGAATAAGCAGCAAGGATTACGATTGAAAATATCTTTTGATATAAGGTTATGTAATCGGCGACAGCAAAAGTTAATGAATATAGGACTGCTCCAGCAATCATAAGGGACAGAATTTGCAGGTTTACCTTCCTCTGATTGAAAAGTTGGTCATGCCTTCTCCAAATTCTCATGATACAAATAATATCTCCTTAATTTTTATAAATATATTATACCATTGTATTACCAGTAAAGTAATATTTAAATTTAAGTTGAAAAATAGAAACATATGTTTTCTTTTAATTAATACTGTGCTATACTGTATATTGCTTTAAACAGAAATCTGTTTATGAAGAAGGTTTATTTTGCTGATATTTATAGGAGTAAAGCGGGGGTTAGTATGTCGCGTGATACAATCTTTATTAAGGGTGCCAGAGAACATAATTTAAAGAATATAGATGTTGAGATACCAAGGGATAAACTTGTAGTAATTACCGGACTGAGCGGTTCGGGTAAATCATCTCTTGCATTTGATACTATTTATGCAGAAGGCCAGAGAAGGTATGTGGAGTCACTGTCTGCATATGCGAGACAATTCCTGGGGCAGATGGAGAAGCCTGAGGTTGACTATATAGATGGACTTTCCCCTGCCATTTCCATTGACCAGAAAACCACAAGTAGAAACCCAAGGTCAACGGTGGGTACGGTTACCGAAATTTATGATTACCTCAGACTATTGTATGCCAGAATAGGTGTACCTCATTGTCCGTCGTGCGGCAGGGAGATTAGCCAGCAGACAATCGACCAGATAGTAGACAAGGTAATGTCACTGCCTGATGGTACCAGGATACAGCTTCTTGCACCAATGGTTAGGGGGCGTAAGGGTGAACACCACAGGATATTTGAGGATGCTCGGAAGGCTGGATTCGTAAGGGCAAGGATAAACGGAGAAGTAATGGAGCTGGCGGACGACATCAGCCTGGATAAAAACAAGAAACATGATATTGAAATAGTTGTGGACAGGCTGGTAATCAAGCCAGACATCAGGGGGAGACTGGCCGATTCTCTTGAAACCATCCTTCATATGACCGGTGGTCTGGCTCTGATTAGCGTAGTGGATGGAGAGGAAATGCTTTTCAGCCAGAATTTTGCCTGCACCGACTGTGGAATAAGTATTGGTGAATTCACTCCAAGAATGTTTTCTTTTAATAACCCGTATGGAGCCTGTCAGAAGTGCAGCGGGCTGGGTACCCTTATGGAAATGGATCCCGATTTGATAATCCCCGATAAAACCAAGTCCATTGCACAGGGGGCCATAGCGGTTGGAGGCTGGAATATGAACAGCGATGAAAGCTATTCGCTCATGTTCCTGCAGGCCCTGGCAAGGCACTACAAATTCAGCCTGGATACGCCTGTAAAAGACCTTGACCCTGATGTGCTGAATATAATCCTCTATGGAACCCGGGGGGAAAGAATAAAGGTAGAATATACAAGAAATTACGGCAGCGGCTCGTTTATGAGTATATTTGAGGGCTTAGTAAACATTACGCAGAGAAGATACAAGGAGACTCAGTCTGAATCCCAGAGAGAGTACTATGAGGGATACATGAGTGACAAGCCTTGTCCGGAGTGTGAAGGAGCGCGGTTGAAGAAGGAGAGCCTGGCTGTAACGATAGGTGGGCTGAATGTAAGCGAGCTGACCAGGATGTCTATAAGTGAAGTAAGAGAATTTTTTAAAAACCTCAGCCTATCTGAAAGGGACAAGCTGATTGCACATCAGATTTTAAAGGAAATTGATGCAAGGGTTAAGTTCCTTATTGATGTAGGGCTGGATTATCTGACGCTTGCCCGTTCTGCGGGAACACTTTCGGGCGGCGAGGCGCAGAGAATCAGATTGGCAACCCAGATTGGCTCAGGCCTTATGGGTGTAGTATATATTCTTGATGAGCCAAGTATAGGCCTTCACCAGAGGGATAATGACAGGCTGCTGAAAACCCTGAAGAGATTGAGAGACTTAGGGAATACCCTGATTGTGGTTGAACATGACGAGGATACCATGTATGCTGCCGACCACATCATTGATATCGGTCCCGGTCCCGGTGTACACGGAGGCGAAGTTGTAGCTGCTGGGCCGGTTGAAACCATAAAGGCATGCGATGAATCGTGGACAGGTAAGTACCTGAGCGGCAGGCTGAGTATCGAGGTTCCTCAGGAGAGAAGAGAACCCAACGGGAAATGGCTTGAGGTATGCGGTGCCCGTGAAAATAACCTCAAGGATATGAACGTCAAGATACCTTTAGGCGTGTTTACCTGTATAACTGGTGTCTCGGGTTCAGGGAAAAGCTCGCTTATAAATGAGATTCTCTATAAAAGGCTTGCCAACGAACTGAACGGTGCCAGAATGAAGGCGGGTGACCATGATGGTATAGTAGGAATTGAACACCTGGACAAGGTTATAGACATTGACCAGTCACCTATAGGGAGGACTCCCAGGTCTAATCCTGCTACCTATACCGGAGTATTCGACTTTATCCGGAGTATTTTCTCCGAAACTACCGAGGCAAAGATGAGAGGCTACAAGCCCGGCAGATTCAGCTTCAACGTGAGGGGCGGCAGATGTGAGGCTTGCTCCGGAGATGGTATCATTAAAATTGAGATGCACTTTCTGCCTGATGTATATGTACCCTGCGAGGTGTGCAAGGGCAAGAGGTACAACAGAGAGACTCTGGATGTCAGGTATAAGGGGAAGAATATTTCCGAGGTGCTTGATATGACAGTTGAAGAGGCACTTGAATTCTTTAAGAATATACCCCGCATACAGAGGAAGCTTCAGACCTTGTTTGATGTAGGTCTGGGTTATATCAAGCTGGGACAGCCGTCAACTACACTATCAGGCGGCGAGGCGCAGAGAGTCAAGCTTGCAACCGAGCTGAGTAAAAAGAGTACAGGCAGGACCATGTATATACTGGATGAACCTACTACCGGCCTGCATATGGCCGACGTTCACAGGCTGGTGGATATACTCCAGAGGCTTGTCGGCGGAGGTAACAGCGTGGTTGTGATAGAGCATAATCTTGACGTTATTAAAACTGCGGATTATATCATCGACCTGGGGCCGGAAGGAGGGTACAGGGGAGGTATGGTGGTCGCAGAAGGTTTGCCGGAAGAGGTTGCAGCATGTGAAGCGTCATATACGGGCCAGTTTCTGAAGAGGGTATTGAAGAAGGGGAAGGTGTGAGATAGCTGTTTTTGATGAATGTATTCAATAAATTATAAGTGTTTTAGTGAATCTATTAAATAAATGCTGAAAGTACTATTAATGTATTCTCCGACACCTAGTATAACGAAAGCAGTTAATAGAAGTTTAGCTATTGAAAATTAGAAATTGCATTGATAGAATAACAAACAAGAAGATAGTTTTTACAGGTGTGTTTATCGTCAACCCGAACGGAAGTTTGTATAATTTATGTGAGGTTCAAGGTGGTATATTGGACTCTCTTTGGGTGGAGCCCTTGATATTACTGCTGTCGTCTACCTCCAGGACTTTTTGCATTACTGTAGGTGGACGACAAAATTTAGGTTTTTAAAGCTTTTGAGGCCTTATTTTTCGGGCCCCATGGGTTGGGTTCTAATCAAACCAAAGTGGAATTGAAATGTGCTGTTATTGGTCTTGTTATGAGATTAATTCACCGTTCTAATCAAACCAAAGTGGAATTGAAATAGTCTTATGATACTACTTATTATAAAAGCTTGTTAGCTGTTCTAATCAAACCAAAGTGGAATTGAAATTTCTTTGTTTATTGGTAAGGGTAATATCTGTTTCCCGGTTCTAATCAAACCAAAGTGGAATTGAAATTCTCTTATGTACTGGCGGCCACCCTTCTTTTACTTCAGTTCTAATCAAACCAAAGTGGAATTGAAATTAGGTGCAGATGTTAAGATTAATCAAGATGGGCACCGTTCTAATCAAACCAAAGTGGAATTGAAATCAAGGCAGACATGACAAAAGAACAATATGACATGCTCGTTCTAATCAAACCAAAGTGGAATTGAAATTACATACATCAGGAAGTAAAGCGAGTTGAGAGGTTGGTTCTAATCAAACCAAAGTGGAATTGAAATTACTTCCTTTGTAGTTATCCAATACCTCAATACATGTTCTAATCAAACCAAAGTGGAATTGAAATTTGCTGTGAAGTTGGGGAAAGTCAATTGAACGGTAAGTTCTAATCAAACCAAAGTGGAATTGAAATTTTTACGACCAATAGAACCTACTGCACTATGTACAGTTCTAATCAAACCAAAGTGGAATTGAAATACTATTAGGCTCAATGAAACTATGCTTATCCATTCTTGTTCTAATCAAACCAAAGTGGAATTGAAATCAGAAAGAATGGCAAGCAGTGGAAAGTGACAATGTGTTCTAATCAAACCAAAGTGGAATTGAAATAATATTAATAAATAGGAGGAAGAACAATGTTTAAAAGTTCTAATCAAACCAAAGTGGAATTGAAATTGGCAATATTAAATCCCGGGACAAGCCGTCTAACATGGTTCTAATCAAACCAAAGTGGAATAATAATCTGATGATATTCATGCCAATTCTCTAACGTAATTAATGGTTCTAACAAACCATATCTCCACTCTTTCTTCACCGGGTATATACAAAAAAGAGAAATAATGTTAAAATGTCTTTGAATATGTAGAAAAAGCACGAAACCGAAAGGGGCTGCAGTGTGTGAGGGTAAGAGTCAGGCTAACAACTCAGGGAAAAACAGATATTGATGTAAACTACAACTACTACCTATCTTCAGCAATTTACAGGTTTCTTGAAATCTCGGATAATGAGTATTCGAAGAAGTTACATGAAGAGGGCTATGCCTATGGGAGTAAGAAGTTTAAGCTGTTCACCTTCTCCCAGATTAGGCCACAGAAGTTTAAGATTCAAGGAAGCCGCCTTATAATTGAAGGAAAATCAGACCTGTATATATCTTCACCCATTAAGGAATTCATATTAAATCTTGCCCAAGGGCTTTTAGCCGCGGGGGTGTTCAAAATCGGGGAGGCCGGGTTCGGTGTTGAGACTGTTGATATACTGCCTGAGCCGGGGTTCAGTTGCCCTGTGAAATTCAAATGCCTGTCTCCCATTACTACACATACTGCTGTAGAGAAAGAGGGGAAGATAAAGGCAATTTCGTTGGCGGCAGGGGAAAAGAAATTTGCCGAAAATCTGAGGATGAATTTAATAAGAAAATATGAACTTTTAAACGGGAAACTACCTGAAGATGAGAGCATTGACATCAGCTTTGAGCAGAGAGATCTTGAGAAATATGGGAGAGGTAAGCTAATCAGGTATAAGGATACCTTTATAAAGGGGTATATGGTGCCAGGAGTACTTAGTGGAAGTTTAGAGTTGGTAAAGGTGGCCTATGAGTGTGGCTTGGGAGAGAAAAACAGTGCCGGGTTTGGAATGGTTGAGATATCTAACACTTGAGACAAAAACGTCTATTGATGTTGTCACAACAATATAATTTAGACTTGTGCAGTATTTTGAAATATTTCAGGAAAATAAATTAACCGCTCATAAGGGCTGCAAAATCTAAGATAAACTAGATGCTTGTTATACTAAATTTCAGACCGGAATTAATTCGCCGTCATGGCTCAATAATTCCTAGAATTGACGTCCTGTCAATTCTTCCTGAAATTTGAGTATAACTTCGCATAGTTTATCTAAGATTTCTCCATAAACTTATTCGCCAGTTAATTCATTTCCCTTACATTCTACTATTTATTGCACAAGCCAAAAATATTACGTTAATTTGAAAGGGGGCGAGAATTTGAAAATAGAAAGAACAGGCAATCCTTTTGTCGACATGTCCTTATGTTCACTTACTGCTTTGGCTGAAAAAGATTGTATAAATAAACTTACATTGAATGACTTTAATGAAATATTAAAGAAGCATGACTGGGCCGAAATTAACAAAAGTCTAAAGTGCTTTACAATGGTGTTCGGAAATAACGGGCCTCTTTTTCAAAGTGCCTATAAAGGGAAAAACCTTGAGCTATATAGAGAGCTTCTTACCAGCTTGTACAACAGTGTATTGGATATGGAGGGCAGACACGGCCAGACTTGTGAAATATGCGGCAAAGGATTTGATTTTGATATCAACATAATCTGGGAAAAAGCACTTAATAAATTTGAACTTAAATCCAAGGATAAGAAATATATGGGCAGAGACTTTTTTCCTCTGCTGGGCAGCATAGGGAACGATGCCCAAATACTGCCCTCGGCGTCCCGGACATTAAATGTATGCCCTTTCTGTTTATTTGTTGTTAACTTCCTTCCGGTAGGCACAATGCTGCTCAGGGGACGACTGGTATGCCTGGAGTCCAATTCTGAAAGACTGATGGTGGACATGGTTAAGGATATAGTTAAGGAAAATATCGGCATATATATGGGCGGGAGAAGAGAGATAATTGGCGCCAAACAGGGAGCAAAGGCATTTATTGAGAAATTACTTAAAATGTTTAGGGGACTGATAAGAGATAAAAAAAGGTATCAACTCCCAGAGCATTCATGCCTGTACGTTTGGCAGTTTTCAAATTCGGGAACCGGAGCAGATTGTGATTTAATTGAAATCCCTAATAAATCTCTTTCTATAATAAAGGAAATGTCTGAACATGGAGGAGACTTCCTGGATGAGGTTTATAATCTGATAAGAAAAGATAAAAAGGACAGGTTTTTGGAGAGCCTTCAGGATGGCAAGGATTTAAAGGAACTGTATCCTTATAAAAAGGACAAGGGAGTCAGCCCACGGTTATTCTCTTACTATCAACAGAGGGTCTGCGGTATTTCACCTGAAAGTCTGAAATCTGCATACATAATTGCACAAAGAATAATTATGAACTGTAGTCCTAAGGAAAAACCATTGTGGCAGAAGAGTGATGTGTTCTATGATTCAAAAGGTAATACGAGAAAGAACCAAGCAAGAAAAGTTATTGTTGATTTGATTGAAGAGGGACTCATGAGTTATGAAAATTATACTGAGTTGTTTCCGGCATCATTGAATAGACCGCTAACCGTGGAAAGTAAAGGTTGGGATTTAATTATGTATTACTTATATAACTTTGAGGGGGTGAAGGAAATAGTTACTGAAACCGGTTATCAACCGATATTACATTCACAAAAGACCGACCTTAGAATTAAGGAGTTTGCTGAGATGTATTTCAGATATTATGTTTTGGATAAGAAAAAGGGTCATGAAAAGTTTAAGAAGGAAATTATAGATAAAATGAAGGAAACGAATATTTGGTGGCTGAAAGATAATTATGCAAAAATGGCAGAGGTTTATGAGGGAAAACTGTTAAAGTTGGAGTATGACGAATGGACTGAGTGGTGCCACGACGAGAATGGCAACATCAGAGTTAGTGAGCTTATGTTTCAGTTGAGATTGGCGTTTGCAAATCTATACAGAGATTATATTAATAAGATGAAGGGGGAGTAAGAATGTCTAATTTTACACACATTGCGGGAACATTTTTAATTCAGGCTAATAACAGCTTCCTGAATGGAGCGGGTCTGGACCAGGGCGAGGATAGGAATACGACAGTTCCTAAAACGCTGAAGGATGGGAATCATACCGTACCCTATGTATCGGCTCAGGCATGGAAACGGTGGCTGAGAAATACATTGATAGAAGAGACCAGGTGGGCTCAAAGTGAGTTAAGGGCAATAGACAAGAATGAAAAGGGAAACACGAAGAAGATTGCCGGAGAGCTGAATCCGGTTGAATATGCAGAAGACGACATATTTGGGTATATGGAAGCCAAAAGCGGACAAGGAAAAGATGCTGGGGAAGATGATATAGAAGAAAATGAAGCAGAGAAGAAAAAAGGAAAGTCAAAAACCAAAGCGCTGATCAGAACCTCCCCATTTATGGCATCAATCCTTGTTTCATTGAGAAAGAAAGGCTGGAGGGGAGTAGACGAAGGGTTTGTTCATCTTAAGGAAGGAACTCCGCAGCCTTATAGAACCAAATTCTATACAACAGACTTGCAGGCAATATTCTGCCTGGATTACAGCAGACTTGGAGTATTCAAAAACATCGGGGACAGGATAGAACTTGATGAATTGAAGTCCGAAAGGTTTATAAAAGACGGACTTATTACTGAAGTGAAGAATGGCAACAGCAGAGTATCGGGAGAAATTTATCAATTGACCAACCTTGAAAATATAAGGAAGCAAAGGGCAGGTGAATTGTTGAATGCATTAAGCGTACTTAGAGGTGGGGCAAAGCAGGCGGCCTTTGGAACCGATGTATCTCCCAAATGTATCATTCTGGCTGGACTAAGCTGTGGAAATCCTATTTTTAACAACCTGTTTGAAGAAGAGGATAAACTTATTTTTAAGACGGAGGCCTTTAAGCAGATTTTAGGGGATTATCGGGACAGGATAACAACAAAGGTATATGTAGGTATAAGGAACCAATACATAGATAATGAGGAAGAAATTGCAGCGTTGGGAAATGAACCGGAATTCAAGGACATGCTTGTAATCAAATCCCCCATTGAAACAGTTAAAGACTTTGTAAGAACAGAATTAGGGTACAGCCCTATTAGGGGATGATGTTATGGAAGCAATACACGTAACCTTTGAAGGATTTACTTCTACATACAGAATTCCGTTCATTTTATCCGGAATCGGACTTGCTTCACCCGTTCCTCCATATTCTTCAATTGTAGGGCTGATAAGCTGCTGTCTGGGAAGACAGTTGGAAAAGAATGAAACGCTTATTGGATTTGAGTATACTGCAACGGGAAGCGGAAGGGATATGGAGACCAGCAGAAGATTGAAGCTGGAAAAGGGAAAACTTAAGAGAAACCCTGAAAATGCCGTACCGGTTAGGGAGTTTCATGTAAATCCAAGACTCGATTTATATCTCAGCAATACATCCTTGAAAGAATACTTTGAGGAGCCCAGAGGAGTTCCTTGTCTGGGGCGCTCCCAGGATATCTGCTGGATTAAGAAAAAAATAGAGATTATCCAGCTTCAAAGAGTGGAAAAAGGAAGGATTGGGCAGACACTGATACCTTTTCCCTGCGAAAGCTGTGGGGGGAGACTCTTACGGGCTGCAGATTATTATGAAAACGATAATCCCGGATATGCAAGGGAACCTTCGGAAATGAAATTGTATCAGGTTATTCCCAAATCCGAAACCGGAGTAGAAATTGAGTATGACTCGCTCTATAGGATTGTTGGAGATAGTAGAGAGGAACATGTAATATATCTCCATAAGCTGACTTAAAGGTGAGTAATATGGAATTGTTGGCTAAAAGTAATGGGGAAACCCTACTTCAGCATACCCAAAAATGCATTGAATTCGGGAACCTGATAGTTGATGGGCTGCCGGTAGACGAAGAAAAAAGGCGGCTCTATTCAGAGTTGGTTGCTTTTTGCTGTGCATTTCACGACCTTGGAAAAGCATGTTCAGGTTTTCAGGAAGCACTAAGGAATGAAGGACAAAGATGGGGAAGAAAAAGGCACGAAATAATCTCGGCATATTTGAGCAGCCAACTTGGCCTATCTGAAGAACAGATTTTTGCAATTATTACTCATCATAGGGATATAATCGGTGGTGTAGCCAGCAACAAAAAAGTATTACCTTATGAGCAAATATGTCAGGATGATGGTGATACTGGGCTCCTTAAAGAGATGAAGAAGGAATTTGCAGAAAATCTGCCCGAATTCAAAGTGTTTTTTCAGCAATTATGCTTATTGTTAGATAGAACTAACCTCATACCAAATATACCTGAGGTTTTGGGGGAGGGCATAGGAATATCCGATTCCTGGTTAATCGGAGATGAGGATGCTTACGGTCAGAAACGTGTGCTGCCGGTAGAAAGAAGAAAAATGGCGGCTGAACTCCGGGCAATTCTGAAAGCTGCAGACCATTTGTCATCGGGAGATATTAAGCCTATCCAGCAGATTAAATTA
This sequence comes from Clostridia bacterium, assembly GCA_041687355.1. GTDB lineage: Bacteria > Bacillota > Clostridia > Acetivibrionales > UBA4821 > JAWLCD01. The sequence continues at coordinate 65,203 of JAWLCD010000007.1, forward strand.
AATCAATTCCAGATTTCGTGCTATAAGCAAAGAGGCTTCCAGAAAAGGTGTGAGGACACACAGCAAAGTATAATACTAAAAGCGCCTACCGGCTCAGGTAAGACAGAAGCTCTTCTGTATTGGAGTAAAGCGAATCAGTCAAGGAACGGGAGACTGTTTTATATACTTCCATATCAGGCAAGCATAAATGCTATGTATAACAGGTTGTCGGGAATATTTGGACATACCAACGTGGGTATATTACATTCCAATTCAATTGCATATCTCTATGAGCTGCAAAAAGATGTGGCCGAACTAACTAAGCAGGAAGCTCAGAAGTTGTCAAAGGTGAAGGCTCAACTTGCCCGGGAAATGTATTACCCTATAAGGGTATGTACCCCACATCAATTATTGAGGTTGGGATTGAAAGGTAAGGGATGGGAATACCTGTTTTTAGAGACCCAGAATGCCTGTATTGTATTTGATGAAATCCATACATTTGAACCAAGAATTGTAGGATTTATAGTTTCCCTGGCAAGGTTTCTTAAAAAGTCAGGATGTAAATTCGCATTTGCTTCTGCAACACTCCCAAGATTTCTGGAAGAAATAATTATTGAACACTTGAAAGAGGTAGACATAATAACTTTGAATAAAAAAGATATGTCCGACAGGGAAGTGTTAAGTAAAGCCAGGCATAGAGTCACCGTACGGGATGGAAATATAGTTGATAATTTAGAGCTGGTGGTAAATGAAGTAAACAAAGGAAAGAAAGTATTAATAATAGCAAACCATGTGAAAACAGCTCAGCATTTATACAGTTTACTTGAAGGATTTAAACCATGCTTGCTTCACGGCAGGTTTAACCGGCTGGATAGGGTTCAAAAAGAACAGAAAATTACAGGGAATAATCCGCCCAAAGTAGTTATTGCCACCCAGGTAATTGAAGTAAGTCTGGATATTGATTATGAAGTAATGTTTACTGAGCCTGCCCCGATTGATGCTCTGGCACAGAGGTTTGGGAGGGTGAATAGAAAAGGGGAAAGGAAACCGGAAAATATAACGGTTTTTAATGAGCAGGTATCAATACATAAGCTGTATGATGAGGAAAGAGTTAAGCGAACCGTCAATCTTCTGGAGAATGTTAATAATCCAATGTCAGAAGATGATCTTGTAAAAATAACCGATGAAGTTTATAGGGAAGGGTATGTAGGTGAAGAACTGAAGGAATTCAGGAATGGATTTGAGTTTGAAGATATCAATTTTTTTGACAAAAACTTTGTTGCAGGAACGTCCAGGGATTGGGTTGAAGATATTATAACTCGCACAGACCAGAATATTGAGGTGCTGCCTATTGAATACCACAGCCAATATACAGATAAGATGGATGAGGGACTATGGATTGAGGCAAACAGCCTTCTTGTTCCTTGCAAGCATACCTATAAACTGAAACAAGCTGTGAGATTTGATGAAAAACACAAAGTATATGTAGCTAATTGTCAATATGATAGAAATATTGGTCTCAATATTGACGGAAAGCCCAGCAATTTTTTATAGATTAGATAAAAAAATCAGGAGGCAGTATGGCAACTTTATCCCAACAAACACGTATTACAGGCACCGAAATAAATTACTATTTCATCTGCCCGAGAAAACTGTGGCTCTTTTCACATGAAATAACCATGGAACATACATCGGTAAAAGTAGAGATTGGACAGGAGATTCACCAATCCAGCTTCAAGCGTGAGAAAAAGGAATTCCTGATTGATGATATCAAGATTGACTTTGTAAATTCCGATGCCATGCTCTGCATTCACGAGACCAAGGCAAGCAGCAGGGAAAAAGAGGCAGCAAGGTATCAACTTTTGTACTACATTTATTATCTCGAGCAGAAAGGAATTTCCGGTATGAAGGGAATTATCCATTACCCGAAGGAAAAGGCGAAGGAAGAAATAATACTGGATGAAAATGCAAGGCGGGAGTTGCTGGAGATTATAAAACAAATAAAGGATATCAAAGCTCTCGAAATTCCTCCCGAGGCAGTACTTAAGGGTAAATGCCGGAAATGCAGCTACTATGAGCTTTGCTTTTGCTGAAAGGGGGACAAGCCTGTGAAGCGGAATTATTATATTTTCAATAACGGCAGGGTTAAGAGAAAAGACAATACCATCTTTTTTGAGTCTGACGAAGGAAGAAAAGTTCTTCCGGTTAATGATATTGAGGCTCTATACATATTTGGAGAAGTTGATTTTAACTCAAAGGCCTTGAATTTTCTTTCCCAGAACAACATTACAGTGCATATGTTTAACTACTATGGTTTCTACACCGGGAGTTTTTATCCAAGGGAATACCTACCCAGCGGTTTTCTCTTGGTGAAGCAGGTACAGAAATATTCAAATTCAAGGCAAAGACTGGTCATAGCAAAAGAGTTCATTAATACTGCTACATTCAATATTCTTAAGAATGTTAAATACTACTCAAGAAAGAAGGAACTTGAAGGAGTTATCCAGAAAATAGAGGCTGAAAGGGAAGCAATTGAGGGAGCAGAAGATATTCCCCAGCTTATGGGGATAGAAGGAAGGATAAGGGAGTGCTACTATTCCGCATTTAACACAATTACAGACGGCAAATTTGAGTTTGAAAAGAGAATAAAAAACCCTCCTGATAATGCAATGAATGCCCTTATATCGTTCGGTAACTCGCTGATGTATTCTACTGTTCTAAGTGAGATTTACCGTACCCAGCTGAATCCTACAATCAGCTATCTCCATGAACCGGGCGAGAGAAGGTTTTCACTCAGCTTGGATATCAGCGAGGTATTTAAACCTATGATTGTAGATAGGATAATTTTCAAATTGATAAATGAAAATATTGTGAAAGAGAAAGATTTTTTTGAAGAGCTTAATTACTGCTATCTTGATGAGAGAGGAAGAAAGGTTTTCATTCAGGAATACGACTCGAAGCTGGCTTCAACCATTCAACACAGAAAGCTCAATCGGAGTGTAAGCTACAGGCAGCTCATAAGATTGGAGTGCTACAGGCTGATAAAGCATATAACCGGTATAGAAAAATATGAGGGATTTAAGGCGTGGTGGTAGAATGTATATAATGGTTGTATATGATGTAGAGGAAAAAAGAGTAGGAAAGATGCTGAAATTCTTTAGGAAGCACCTTCACTGGATACAGAACTCAGTTTTTGAAGGAGAGGTTACCGAAGCCCAATTATTGAAGATTACGAATGGGATTGATAAAATTATAAATAAGAATACGGATTCTGTAGTGATATTCAAGGCCAGGAGTAAGAAATGGCTCAACAAGACGGTAATCGGTGTGGAGAAGAATAATACCAGCAATATTTTATAGACTGCGTTTATCGTCGACCCGAACAAAAGTTTGCATATTTCGTATGTGCTTAGAGTCAGACTATTAGACTTTTTGAGGGGTAAGCCCTTGGTACTACTGGTGTCGTCTACCTCCAGGATTTTTTGCATTATTGTAGGTGGACGACAAAAATGGGTCTTTTGGGGCATATCAAGCCTTATTTTTCGGGCCCCATGAGTTGGGTACTAATCAAACCATACTGGAATTGAAATATACCTCAATACATTGGTCTGCTGTTTCCTTCCCATGGTACTAATCAAACCATACTGGAATTGAAATCCGTATGCACCCTGAGTAATCTCAACAAATTCTGCTGTACTAATCAAACCATACTGGAATTGAAATTAAATTTGATTTGCCTTTCGGCTGGCAGGGGACTTAGTACTAATCAAACCATACTGGAATTGAAATCACTAATGACAGTCGGCCGGTATCCTTCGGCTGTCAAGTACTAATCAAACCATACTGGAATTGAAATGAATGTAAGTAGTATAACTTCCCTTCTTTCGCCTTTGAGTACTAATCAAACCATACTGGAATTGAAATTTAACTTCTGCAGCTTTAAATCCTTTACTGTTTAGTACTAATCAAACCATACTGGAATTGAAATATATACAAAGGGGGAATAACAATGTTTGGTATCCAGTACTAATCAAACCATACTGGAATTGAAATGCTTATAAGTAAAAATATAATGATATAGTTGTGACTTGTACTAATCAAACCATACTGGAATTGAAATACGGACAAAGCAACAATACTAATGTTAGAGAATATTGTACTAATCAAACCATACTGGAATTGAAATTACTTGGTAATGTTACACTATTTAAATTATTATGTGTACTAATCAAACCATACTGGAATTGAAATTTCAAAAATTTCTCGTTCTTCTTCAGGTTCTTCGTGTACTAATCAAACCATACTGGAATTGAAATAATCAATAATTGTATGTAGTTTTACACCCTTCGAGTACTAATCAAACCATACTGGAATTGAAATATATAGGCTATCTTATACAAGGTTGCAAGTATAAAGTACTAATCAAACCATACTGGAATTGAAATGATAGAACAAAAAAGACTATAAGATATTTTGATTTTGTACTAATCAAACCATACTGGAATTGAAATAATCTTAATATTGTATGGTAGTATGTTGTAGGCTCGTACTAATCAAACCATACTGGAATTGAAATTTATGTGGTATAATCCGACATAGAAAGGAGGTGGTATGTACTAATCAAACCATACTGGAATTGAAATTTTCTTCAAACAGCTTATCCAGTAAGGCTTGTTGAGCGTACTAATCAAACCATACTGGAATTGAAATTATCAGGTCATACATAGACAAGCTCAGGCAAGCACGTACTAATCAAACCATACTGGAATTGAAATGAAGGAGTACATACAGCAGTATGTATCGGAATAATCGTACTAATCAAACCATACTGGAATTGAAATTACTCAGATTATCAATTAGGATTTTACATTGAAGATAGTACTAATCAAACCATACTGGAATTGAAATATGCTTGCGGAAGGTGGTATAGTAACCGGTCCCACTGTACTAATCAAACCATACTGGAATTGAAATATGCTTGCGGAAGGTGGTATAGTAACCGGTCCCACTGTACTAATCAAACCATACTGGAATTGAAATGGAACGGCTATTAACCGTTACACGATTTCCAGTCGTGGGTACTAATCAAACCATACTGGAATTGAAATTTCATGGATAATACATAGATTCTTGGGCATAATACAGTACTAATCAAACCATACTGGAATTGAAATCAGTTAAAGGAATGGTACTTTGAGAATGAAGTAGACAGTACTAATCAAACCATACTGGAATTGAAATCAAACTCTGAATAGTCTACAGTCTCACATGGTCTATGTACTAATCAAACCATACTGGAATTGAAATGGGCAAAGGTACGCAGTGTCGTTAGCAGCCAAAGCAGTACTAATCAAACCATACTGGAATTGAAATTGAAATATTGGGTTATGTATTGCCTTTAGTCAATAGTACTAATCAAACCATACTGGAATTGAAATTTGGTATAATACATGCCGCCTAAACCTTCACGGCTCAGTACTAATCAAACCATACTGGAATTGAAATGCGTTAAAGGCTGTGTGTTGTCGCTTTTATCTTCTTCGTACTAATCAAACCATACTGGAATTGAAATTTAGAAACTACAGCGATTACCAAGATAAAGAAACCACGTACTAATCAAACCATACTGGAATTGAAATTAAAAAGCGAATGCTTACCACTTCTCAGCATAGGGCAGGTACTAATCAAACCATACTGGAATTGAAATACAAGTAAATCCATTAAAATTAATTCTAATATCCATTGTACTAATCAAACCATACTGGAATTGAAATGAAGTTGAACACCTCAAAAAAATCATATCTATAAATGTACTAATCAAACCATACTGGAATTGAAATTTTTGTAAACCTTCTACTGTATAAGGAACATTTGTACTAATCAAACCATACTGGAATTGAAATTATATTATAAATAACCGTCAACAATTTTTTTAATTTAGTACTAATCAAACCATACTGGAATTGAAATTTATACCAAAAACCATATAAAATTAGTATAAAATAGTACTAATCAAACCATACTGGAATTGAAATAAAAATACCTGGTATAAATTCGCTCATATTGGTTATGTACTAATCAAACCATACTGGAATTGAAATGCTTTTTAGTTCTATTATGCTCAAGCCTTCCTATATGCGTACTAATCAAACCATACTGGAATTGAAATCTTTGCACCTAGTTTTTTGAGTTTTTCCTTGTTCTCAGTACTAATCAAACCATACTGGAATTGAAATAGGTTGAAGTAAATGAGCATGTTCTTATTATCCAGAGTACTAATCAAACCATACTGGAATTGAAATCACTGGTATATAAACAAAGGGAAAAGGATACTTCAGCGTACTAATCAAACCATACTGGAATTGAAATTCATCTATCACTAACAAAGAACCAAGAGGAAAAATAGTACTAATCAAACCATACTGGAATTGAAATTTACTTTATTTGTACTATCTCCTAGCCAATACACGGTACTAATCAAACCATACTGGAATTGAAATTCCGGATTGGAATGGCTTGAATATCTATATGCTTTTGGTACTAATCAAACCATACTGGAATTGAAATGTCTATAAAGAAATTGAAGAAGATGAATTTGAGTACTAATCAAACCATACTGGAATTGAAATTATCTTCATAAGTAAAAGGTATATTGTCGCTGTTATCGTACTAATCAAACCATACTGGAATTGAAATAGATGTTTAATAGGTGACCAGGCTTTAGAATTGTTGTACTAATCAAACCATACTGGAATTGAAATGCACCAGAAGGTGCATCTGGTGGTTTTTCATTTAATAGTACTAATCAAACCATACTGGAATTGAAATTGGAGCCAAATGTGTGCTCAGCTGTTTGAACCCGAAGTACTAATCAAACCATACTGGAATTGAAATGTAAAATGTGCTGTTAGACTTACATTCATTAATAATGTACTAATCAAACCATACTGGAATTGAAATGCAAATAAACATAATTCAATGTATCAGGGGACATATAGTACTAATCAAACCATACTGGAATTGAAATAGCAACAACATGAGCAAAGGTTCAGTTGTAAACAGTACTAATCAAACCATACTGGAATTGAAATTTTTGATATTACCACATTCGCACTCTGTTATAACTGTACTAATCAAACCATACTGGAATTGAAATGTGTGTAAAAGTGATAATATAGATACATCAAAAGGTACTAATCAAACCATACTGGAATTGAAATGCAAATGACTGTTGAAAAGTATTATTGTAATGATGGAGTACTAATCAAACCATACTGGAATTGAAATTTAAATAATCTTGCATGTTTTACTACCTCCTTGCAAGCACTCTCGTACTAATCAAACCATACTGGAATTGAAATGATAAGTATTTTGAATTGGCTATAGTCGACCCTGAATAGTACTAATCAAACCATACTGGAATTGAAATGACAGTAAGACTTATATTATGTAGGCATATGTAATATAAGCAGTACTAATCAAACCATACTGGAATTGAAATTTTAGTGTAATTCGTGAAGCATCAAAATAAGGTTTGTACTAATCAAACCATACTGGAATTGAAATGCGGTCACGCTTACGGCTAGAGGATATGGGAGCCAAAGTACTAATCAAACCATACTGGAATTGAAATCATAAACTTGAACACTTACAGGCTGAACGTGATAAGGTACTAATCAAACCATACTGGAATTGAAATTTTTCATTCATCTTTACCGCCTCCAATCTGTTCTAGTACTAATCAAACTATACTGGAATTAACTATGAAGTATTATACAAAGTCAACTGAAAGGTTTTGTGATAAGGTTCTGGGTAATTCGGAATAGCACTGCGGGTGAACCACGCAGTATTAATCATTTGAATAGGGAGGGGAGTTACTATGGAAATTATCTACAGGCATCCAAATAAGAAATATAGTATTCAAAGATATAGTAAGAGCTTATGCAGTGTAGTAAAAGTACTTAAGGATTACGATAACGAAAAGGAGGCAATAAACGACTTGGCAAAGCTTGCATCCGGACTGATATCTGAAGAAGAATTAATAAACAGCAGTAAGCCTGAATAATAATCTTTCAGAAAATAAAAAAACGGGCGGGATAAATCCCGCCCAAAATATTTGCAAGCCAACAACCAAAGTTGGTCGGATAGGTGATTACTTAAACTTCTCCTGAATCTTAATACTTAACTCACTCTCAAGTTCATCAAGCTTCTTGTTCAATTCCTCCTGAACCTTGAGCTTAATCTGGGCCTTCTGTCCGTCGATGATATTCTGCTTTTCAGCATTCAATGCATCTTTTACTTCACGGCTTTTTCCCCTCATCTGTTCCCTTGCTGCTTCCAGCTCCTCTGCAGTATACTGGTCCAGGTTGGCCTTCATGTCCTCTATATATTGGTCAACAAAATCAGTGGTATCTTCAATGGTTTCCTGTCTGGTCTGCTCCAGCTGTGCATTTACAGAGGAGGTGCTCAGACCTGCAAGTGCAGCGGCTTTCTGCTGAGCTAGCGCAATGAGGTCAATGCCAAGACCCTGGGCTATGACTGTCTGGAATAGTGCAAAAGAAAAAAGTACTGTGAGAACAACTACTGCGATTATTTTTGACCGTGACACGGCGGATTCCTCCCTGGGTTACTGGAATTGAATAGACTCTGTTAATACTAATTATCGGATAAAAAGGATTTTATGTAAACAAGAAATGTATGGAAAGATAGTCCGAGGTAATCTCTAGCAGAAAATAATAATGCAGGCCATATGGTCTGCATTATTCGGTATAAATATAAGTAATCCACATAGTTTTTATCGTTCCATCTGAGGTTTTCCTTTCTTTCTATTAAGAGCGGCAACTCCTCTGGGAGCAGATTCCTCTTTGTGATTCTCAGCCATTATATTGTTATAAGTGTGTTTGGGCATTTGACCACTATCAACCATTTCTTTGAGTTTGTCCGGGCCATATGCCTTGTACAATCCCGCACGCCTTCTTTGGTCTTCCCGCGCAAATCTTGCCATAAGAACCCCTCCCTTATTTGTACACTATATTTATATTATACTAAAATTCAGAAGATTTTTCAAATAAAACAAAAACCCGGAAAGTTTCCGGGCTTCAAACAACCTGTGTATGTTTGCTGAATATTCTGCCTTACTTCCCAGGACGAAATTTTTTAAGTAAAGATAGTCGACTTGGAGGCGAAAGCTCTGCATATGTATCTTTTAGTATCTGGTCAAGTTCGGAGCAAACTATATCTAATTGACTGCGTAGTACCTTCACCAGTTCATCTACCGATTCGTTTGGGTAAATATGCAGCTGAAAATAAACATCCTTTTTGTATATGGCCCTACCGCGCAGTTCCGAGAGCATCCTGGCATTCACACGCCAGTTTTTAATGATGTTAATAACATCTTTGGCTTCATCAACGACTGCTTGCAATTCATTAATAGCCTTGTCATTCTTTGCAGCAAGGGCCGCTTCGAATCTTTCGGGGTCGGGTTTTACTAATCCTTTATTTTCTACTGCTTCATTAAAGATAGCTTGAATATCCATGACATTCACGAAAATATGCCCCCTTTCAACGTCCTTTCTACAGAAGCCTTGATACTTGCTGACTACATATAAAATATAATCCAATGCCTTTTAGCGTCCTGACCATCAATAACTGAACGGTTCAAAAAAAACAAAAAATCAATATGTACAACTATTCATTATACTGGAAAATTTTATTAAATGCAAGTTAAATTATCTAAACAGTGTTATGGACGAAAACATTAGAATGCATAATATTCTTCGACCCGACATATAAAGTACTAGTGCTATAGAAAGAGGGCGGTAAAAATGTGGTTGAAAAAATAGGCGATTTTTTATAATATTTACCTGTAAAGTGGTATAAGGCTTGACAAAGCCTAAAAATCAAAAAGGGGGTTGTACTTTGGAAAAGTATCTCTTTATGAAACCGCTTCTTCAATTAATCTCGCAGGGCAGCTTCTTCAGGAAGGTTTTTTCTATTTTTCTCAAAGCAATAGCTGTTCTTGTCCTGCTGGCGGGTCTGGTAACCTTTTTTAAGCTGTGGAAGGTAATATTTAGCCTGCCTGCTGCCGGAGTACTCGGAGGAATATTATTCCAATTGTTATTTGCTGCAGCAATCTACATGGTTGTACATATTCTGCTAATAAGGGCTGAGGACATCAACAAATTGGGAGACTCGGAATTTACAATCGTACCGATAATAGCTATTGCACTCAAGTTGTTTGGAGAGCTGTATGCATCATTCGTGAGCCTGATTGCTGTGGGCGGAGGTTTGCTTCTTTGGTTTGCAGGCTACAGGGCAGGCTTTGTGCTCGGTGAGGTGCTGGATTTCATACCGTTCTCACAGTATATTGCGGGCTACGGTGGAGAGACCTTTGTAAGCGGTCTTTTGTTTATAATCAGCGGATTGATAGTAGCATTCTTCACGCTGGTTTTCTTCTACCTGCTGTCCGAGCTCACCATTGTAACTATTGATATTGCCAGGAATACAAAGGTTATTCGTGAGACGGTTGAGAAAATTGCTGTGTGCAAAAAAGAAGGTGCTAAGGACTCCGTAAAGAAACCTGAGGTAGAGCCGGAGGAATAGGTAAATATTATTTTAATTGGAAATCAGGAGATATTGCAGCCTGATTTCCTTTGTTTTGAACGGGCAGCTAAAAATTTGACATAATTTGCAGCAGGTATTATGCTATAATAGCGCAATACATTTCAACAGGATGTAGCTGGATTAAACACCTATCTGATTAATTAAAACCCAACAATTAAAAGGAGGAAAATCATGAAACGCAACAAAATTTCCATTATCGGAGCAGGTAATGTAGGAGCAACCTGCGCTCACTGGGCAGCTGCCAAGGAACTTGGCGACATAGTCCTGTTTGATATTGTGGAAGGGGTTCCGCAAGGAAAGGCTCTGGACCTGATGGAAGCCGGACCTGTAGAAGGTTTCGACTGCATGGTAACCGGAACCAATGATTACAGGGATACTGCAGATTCGACTATAGTTATTGTTACTGCAGGAATAGGAAGGAAGCCTGGTATGAGCAGAGATGACCTGCTCAACACCAATGCAGGCATAGTGAAGAAATGTGTTCAGGAAGTTGCCCGCTATTCTCCGGATGCATACCTTATAGTTGTTACTAATCCGGTAGATGTTATTACGTATATTGCTTTGAAGACCAGCGGATTTTCACCCAACAGGGTATTTGGTCTTTCAGGGGTTCTCGACTCTGCAAGGTTCAGAACCTTCGTTGCAAGGGAATTGAATGTATCATTTGAGGATGTTACATCTTTTGTGCTCGGCGGCCACGGTGACGACATGGTGCCTATGGTCAGATATACGTATGCAGGTGGAATTCCCATTGAAGCCCTGATTCCTGCTGACCGCATTGAAGCCATGGTTGAAAGGGCACGCAAAGGCGGAGCCGAAATTGTTAATTATCTTAAAACCGGAAGTGCATATTATGCGCCGAGCGCATCAATCATTCAAATGGCCGAAGCCATACTCAAGGACAAGAAGCGAATACTGCCCGTTTCAGCTTACCTTCAGGGAGAATATGGGCATAAGGATATATATGCCGGCGTGCCTGCAATAATTGGAGGTAAAGGGATAGAAAAGGTTATTGAACTGGATTTGAACCAGAATGAAAAGGAAGCACTGGACAAATCCATTAATTCTGTAAGGAATTCAATTGCCAATATTAAGGACTAGGATAGTGTTTACAACGGTAAAACCCCTCTACGGTGCAGTAGAGGGGTTTTACCAATCATATGCTGTCACGCTGGAAGAAGAACCACAATCCAAATATGATGAAGATTAGAAAGCATAAAGCCTTTAACATGGTGTATCACCTGTTATATTATATAATTGATTGATGTGAATGATTCCTTTACGGACAGTCAGTATAATCCTGTAAGAAAACAAAATGAGGCAGTCATGGAATTAAATTCAGCGCTTGTAGTATACTTCTCACCGACCGGTACGACCAGAAAGATTCTTAATGCAGTCACAGAAGGAATGGGTATAGAAAAGACAAAGGTATTGGATTTAACCGGACCGGGTGCCCGCAGCACTTCAGGGTATACGGTAGAGGAGGATATAGTAATAATCGGTATTCCGGTATATGAGGAGAGAATACCGCCTTTCCTGTATCCCTCATTGGAGGGTATTCGAGGCAGCGGTAAATCGGTGGTGCTGGCAGCAGTATATGGGAACATAGGGGAAGGTATCGTTCTGAAAGAGCTGAAAGAAATTTCAGGACAGGCCGGAATGAAGGTAGTGGTCGCAGCCTCTTTTATCGGCGAGCATTCCTTTTCCTACCATGAGCTTCCCATAGCTCTTGGACGTCCGGATAAGGTGGAGCAAGGAAGGAGCCTGTTTTATATCTATAAAGATAAGATAAAGCAAAACTGGAGGAAACCATGGGAAAAGAGATTGAAAGAAAATTTCTGGTAAAGGACCTGGGGTACAGGGAGGCCGGAGAAGGGGTTCCATACAGCCAGGGGTACCTGTGTATTCAACCTGAAAGGGTTGTCAGGGTCAGAAGGGTAGGCGACAGGGGCTTCATCACTGTTAAAGGGAAGACTACAGGTGCGACCAGGCTGGAATATGAATACGAAATTCCCGTCGGTGAAGCAGACGAGCTGCTTGAGAGTCTCTGTGAGAAGCCTCTTATTGAAAAGCTCAGATATAAATGCGAATATATGGGTTTTCTGTGGGAGGTTGATGAATTCCTTGGGGAAAATGAGGGCCTGGTGATTGCTGAAATTGAACTGGAAAGTGAAGACATGGAGTTCCCCAGACCAGAATGGATTGGACTTGAAGTTACCGGTGACCCGAGGTACTATAACTCAAGCCTGGTTAATAGGCCATTCAAGTACTGGTGAAAATGTACTGTGCATACTATCACCTTTTAAGAGAGAAAATAGTGAGGATTGGAGTGGTGAGAGCTTGAATATTCCTGTCATTAAATCCCAGGATGCATTCTGGGAGGAGCTGGACGTAACCGTATACCTTGAAAGCGAAATGGATGTTGAGCAGAGCAACAGCTTTCAGGATTTGATTGAAAGCTGGTATATTCTGGGCTTGTACGGCGGATTAGGCGGCAATCTGCGGTCTATCTCAAAAGTTTGGGCTGAAGGGACAGAGGTGGGATTCACTGTAGATATGGGAACCGCTGAATACTCGGCACTGGATTCATTATGCAGGGCTGTAGAAGGATTTGCTCTGGCCAATGATGTCAAGGTTAGTAGAATTGTGCTGGGGATGGAAGCAGAGGGACGGTTCTAGTGCTTCCAGTTACTAATAAAAGTAAAAAAAGCAGCAGAAATTAATTATTTTACATAGGGAGAAGGGTTCAGGTAAATGCCTGAACCCTTTTGTATGCTATTCAATTTCTTCCCGGCATTTGAGGTCATATTGTCCGAGTATAACCCTTGCCCTGTATTCTGAAATATTAAAAGACTGCCAGCTGTGTTTTGATTCCAGCACCTTCTTTCTCTTATACAAGTTATTCTCTATTTTAATTGCAGTATCCGGATTCTTGTTATCCAGCAAGGTGACCAACCAGGGGACTGAATCATGCGATAAATGTGTCAGATAAGCTGCATCTATACTACTGACCTTCGAATTGTACCTCTTGATGTTTTCCTTTGCTATTATTACATCAATATTGATGTAGTTAATTGTAGTATATGCAATCAATGCAATAACTGCATATGCCTTAATCAGCGAAACTTTCTGGCGCCATACCTTGAACATGGCTGCAGCAAGCAGGGCAAATATAAATACCATGAATGCATGTGTCAGTATTCTCAGGTAGGTAAATCCATAGACAGCTTCATATAATGACATCCTGTAATGGGCTGAGTAAAGCATAATCATTGTGCAGACAATAAGTATCGAATTCAATATCTGGTTTAACAGGTTAATCACTTTTCCGTCTTCCCTGGTAAAGCTTATGTTCAGTAATAGGATGCCTAAATTCAGTAAGGTTACCGCAACCAGTTCGAAGAAACCCCTTCTGGCATATTCGGAATAAGTAAAATCAGGGGGAAGTGCAAGGTTTGTTCCTCCAAAAAGATATGCAAACTGTATTACTACAAAGGTAATATAAACAACACTTATCAGAAAAACAACCGTCAAGGCAATAATCGGATCCAGCACTCCCTTAAGTGGTAATTCACTTTCAACTGCCTCACCGGACTTTCTCTTGTTTATTAACCCCCAAATATAACTGAACGATATAACGCTTACTGTAAAAATAACTATTAATCTGACAATAAACTCAAAAATATTGATTTCAGATAAGTAATTGAATAAATTTCCGGCCCAAGTTTCAAAGACTTTGTCAGCAGAAGAAAGAAGAGCCGATATGATTAATAACAATGGAAGAGATATCAATAGGCCTACAAATACCTTGCCAATCACTGCATATTTTTTTGACTTGCCTTTTGGAATAATTATGCTGGATATTAGTTCAAACGGCTTTGACAGGAAGCCGAATGTCTTAATAAACATACTATTAAGAATGTCAATCAGGAACCCTGGTGTATGCCATATATACTTGTTGCTGCCTGCCAGTAGTGTTGTCTGCACAAATATAAGAATAGGAACTGCCAGGAAGTTAAAGAAACGGAATATTGGGTTTGAGAATAAAAAGTATGCAAAAGTGAGCATCAGTATAGGGATGCTTAGCAACCAAGCGAAATTAAACTTAAACCGAATAATTTTACGCGAGTTCCAGAGTAAAACTGAATAGAAAGCAATGATAAAGATTGGATAGGATATACCCAAAGGCTTTCCATAAAAGAGAATATGAAAAAGGACCCCAAGAATTAAGCATCCTATGAGCAAGTATATATTCTCCCGTTTTAAAATATCATCCGAACCAACTGCTGCAGAATTTTGTTCCATAGTTAAGTTCCTCCTTCAAAAATGGATTGAATTTAATGACTATTGTCATACTCCCTCTTTGTCTGAGGCCATCTGTATATCGCTGCTGTCAGGTACATACTCAAGTATGTCCCCAGGCTGACAGTCCAGTGCACTGCAGATTGCCTCGAGGGTTGAAAATCTTACTGCCTTTGCCTTGTTATTCTTAAGAATAGACAGATTAGCCAGGGTTATATCTATCCTCGCAGCAAGCTCTGACGAGCTAATCTTCCTTTTTGCCATCATAACATCCAGGTTTACTATAATTGGCATATATATCCTCCGTCATATGGTTAGATCGTTCTCTTCCTTCACTATTACCGCCTGATGGAACACCTCCGACAAAACAAGAGCACAGAGGCCTCCAATGATAAACACCATTGTAATGATAATAGTCAGAAAGGTATTATAGAAAATAATCTTTACTACATATGCAGCAGAAATCAATAAGGCAGAAACGGCTATACGCCTGAGGCTCCTTACATTGTCCATCATAAAAGGGTTTAGCCTGCTCAATGTTTTGAATATCTTTCTCATTTCATTTACAATTACTAGGCAGAAGAACCCGGTGAAGTAAAGAAAACCGAGCAGGAAAAGGTAATTCTCCCGACCCAGCGCATGCGTTGTATCTATGTACCACCGTAAAGACCATGGCAAGCTTAAAAAGATACCCAATCCTCCCCAAAATATCAGGTCAATGATGAACTTTAAGATGCCGGAAAGACCTTTTTTCCCCAAAATAACCATTAATACACCTCCTAAATGATAGTCCGGATTAATTATACATTTAGCTTTGTTATTAATCAATAAAAATTTATTGATAAACGATAAATAGAAGCGCAGGGACGGTTCTCGTGCTTCCAATCAGCGGTCAACTCAACCAAAAAAAAGACCATTCTAAACCTGATTTAGAATGGCTCAATTACAAATTCAACTTAATAGGCGGTCCAGCTGATACTGTTACTGCCCAGAAATCATTGCCCTGTTCATCCGAAAATTCATAAGGCTCGCTTTTGTCATAATACTCTTCTTCAATATCTATTCCTTGTTCCTTCAGATAGCTGGAGAACTTATTAAGTAATACTATCTTTAATTCATCTTCCTCACTTTTCTCTAATCCTTGCCTTAACAATTCCAATGCATCTTCTTCGATTCCGACTGCTGAGAAAGCATAGGTTACATATGTTCCTCCATCAAGGGCCCATGTTTCAACCACTAGAATACGGCCATCACCAAGTGTGATTTCATGATTACTAAGTATTCTTACTTCACCGTCTTCACCAAATACCGGCTTTGCATACATTCTAAAAACTCCTTTCGAGTTTATTTTGTCCGCCTTATTGGAAAAAACCTCTGGCTTTTGAATATATTTTTCTTGTCTCTAGTATTAAAATTATATAGGATACATTTGGGATAGTCAAACATGATTTCCATCTTTTCCAATCAGGGAAGAGTAAGTTTTATAGCTATATGGCATTCAAGATTTAATGGAAGCAGCAGAACCGTCCCCGCGCTTCCTTGAAAAATAAAGGGCTACGGAATTTATCCGTAACCCTTGGTGCGAGAGGTGGGATTTGAACCCACACGCCCTTGCGGACACTAGAACCTGAATCTAGCGAGTCTGCCAATTCCACCACTCTCGCATTTGTGATAGCAGATTATATTATAATGTATAGTATGACTAAAATCAACTGTATAATAATAAAAAAATAGAATTATGGGACGCGGCAATTTATCTATATTTAAAGTACGCCCCCGGCTGAACTACCATAAATTTAAAATTGAATTAATCGGTTCTCTAAACTATAATTACTAAGTAGGGAAAAGGAGCGGACAACCTAATAAGGCAAGCTGTCAAAAAGCGATGTTTTATTATTATAATCCTCGTTATAATAATACCTTTCACGCGGCACAGCGTTCGCGGATATAATACCCTCCTAATAAATTTGGAAGTCGGTGTCCGTCTTTTCCCTTTAATAGTTAAACAACATCGTGTGATTAAAAGGAGATAGATACATATGTCGAATAAGATTAAAATGGCTTTAATTACATTTTCCTGCCTGCTGCTGGTTTCGTGCTCGCAAGGCCAACAGCCCGGCCAGGACAACCTTAATCCGGAGAACCAGCCTCAGAGTAATGCTCCTGGCCAGCAGCATGAAGAACCGTCTCCTGCCAAAGGGGAAGTTATAGAGAAGGATAATGTTTCGCAAGTTGATTACAACGAGATGGGGAAAGTCATGGTACTTATGTACCATCAATTCGTTGAGAAGGAAACCAATGAGTGGACACGTTCCTTTGAAAATTTCAGGAAAGACCTTCAGACTTTGTACGATAAAGGATACAGGCCAGTAAATCTAAGGGATTATATTGAAGGAAATATAGATGTGCCTGCTGGGCACACACCGGTTATATTTACTTTTGATGACGGTACTTCCGGGCAGTTCAACCTGATAGAGCAGGCCGGCACACTTGTGGCTAATCCCAGGTCGGCAGTTGGTATTATGGAGGAATTCAGCAGAACCCATCCCGATTTTCCATTGAAGGGAACTTTCTTTATTAACCATACAGGTTTTTTCCATGGCCAGGGTGCTCCTCAAGAAAGACTTAAGTATCTTGTGGATAAGGGTTTCGAAATAGGTAATCATACTGTAAATCATCCTAACCTGAGTAAAATAACTACCTGGGAAGGGATACAGAAAGAGATTGGCGGGCATGTGAAGAAAACTCAAGAAATGCTTCCCGGCTATGTTGTAGACCAGCTGGCCCTGCCGCTTGGCATAACCTCAAAGAAGTTTCCGGAGTATGTTGAGAGAGGCGAATATGAGGGAGTTGAATACCGCAACAAAGTAATCCTACTTGTAGGTTCCAATCCTGCTCCATCACCATTAGATAAAAATATTGATTTTTTACAGCTTCCAAGGATAAGGGCTATGGGACATAAGTCTGTCTGGGGCGATATGTACTATTGGCTTGACCACTTTGACAAGAATCCATCTGAAAGGTACATTAGTGATGGGGATAGGGAGACCTTTACTGTACCAATCAAACACAAGGATAGGATGGATAACAGGTACAATAAGAATATAATACTTCTCAGATAGGGATAGGCAGAACGTAAGGGGGAGAATACTCCTCCTTTTTTGTTTCATAATCTTTAAGTTTGTACTTATCAAAAATAGACAAGTGTGCTAAAATATAATTCGGTTTTTATGGAAAACAGGAGAGATGGAAAATGTCTGCAGAAATCAGACTACAGAAATACCTTGCCGAGTGTGGAGTTGCATCACGCAGAAGAAGCGAGGAACTCATTGCTCAAGGTAAGGTCATGGTAAATGGTAAGACCATTACCGAGCTTGGAGTAAAAGTAATCCCTGATAGGGATAAGGTTTATGTTAATGGCAAGGAAGTAAAGCCCGTAGAGAAAAAACTATATATAATGCTGAACAAGCCTGAAGGATATATAACTACAGCTGTTGAGCAGTTTGGAAGGCCTTCGGTCATGGACCTTATCAAAGGTATAGCAGAAAGAGTTTTTCCTATTGGCAGGTTGGACAAGGATACATCGGGCCTTTTGCTCCTTACGAATGATGGAGAATTTGCCTATACCCTGATGCATCCCAAACACCATATAAGGAAAAAATATATAGCAGAACTGAGGGGTACACCTGATACTACCAAGCTGGCGAAGTTCAGGAAAGGTATGAAAATCGAAGATTATACAACTTCCCCCGCAGAAATAAAACTGCTGTCCAGCAAAAAGAGAACAAGTGTGGTAGAGATAGTCATATATGAAGGACGAAACAGGCAGGTAAAGAAAATGTGCAGTCACATTGGGCACCCGGTTGTTAATCTCAAAAGGGTTGCAATAGGGAACCTTGACCTGGGTAACCTTCCTGAAGGTGAATGGAGGCACCTCACAAAAAGGGAATTAGGTATGGTGGACCAGTAGGTCTCCATTCTTCAGACCATAGGAGTACATAATATTATATTAGGAGGAAATATGAGTCCATTATTTATTTCAATTGGAGTTCTGGTAATCAGTCTTGTAATTATATTAATGAGCTGTGAAGTATTTACCAATGCCATTGAGTGGTTCGGCAGAAAATTGAATGTAGGGCAGGGAGTGGTAGGAAGTATCTTTGCAGCAGTCGGGACATGCCTCCCTGAAACCATGGTGCCTATTATCGCAATATTCTTCGGAGGAGTTGAAGGACATGATATTGGTATAGGCGCCATTGCGGGAGCACCGTTCATGCTGAGTACGCTGGCATTCTTTGTGGCAGGGCTATCTGTAATCCTGTATACTCTTGGGAAAAAGCGTACCCATAAGATGGATGTCAATACAGGAATTATTAGCAGGGACATAGGCTTTTTTATAGTAGTATATTCAATCGGAGTCCTGGTGAGCTTCAGCAATCTGTGGATACTGAAAGTCCTGGTTGCAACGTTTCTGGTAGGCGCATATATCTACTACATATATCTTACGGCCAAGAATGACTGCGAAAACTGCGGACACCTCGAAGACCTGCTGTTTGCAGAACTATTTAGACTCAAGGAAAACAGGATGGGTATCATTGTAGCCCAACTACTGGTTGCATTGGGAGGTATAGCCATAGGTGCGCATTTCTTTGTGGATGCTTTGAAGGAGTCGGCCCATATACTACATGTACCACCTCTTATACTATCATTGATACTGACACCTGTAGCGACCGAACTTCCGGAAAAATTCAACAGCATTATATGGATAGGTAAGAAGAAGGATACACTTGCGTTAGGAAATATAACCGGAGCAATGGTTTTCCAAAGCTGTATCCCGGTTTCAATAGGTATACTTTTTACTCCGTGGAACCTGGACAAGAATACGTTATTCAGCGCGGCAGCGGCAATCTTTGCAGGACTTATGAATTATATCTTCCTGAAATTCAACAAGAGGATGTCGCCTCATGTCCTGCTGCTCAGCGGTCTGTTTTATGTCGCAGTTATTGCTTACATTTTTGTCCTGTCATAGTTATTGCGTTTTGACGTTAGGTTAATTATAATAGTTTTCTGACGTTTTAAATAATTAATAATTTGAGGTGATTAGAATGGATTTATGGTTTACTGAAATGCAAACTCCAATCATGGCTTTGTCGTGTAGAACAAAGAGAACCCTGTTTTCAGACAAGAGCCAGTTTCAGGAAATTGGAATTATTGAGACTGAGCAGTTTGGAAGGATGCTAGTCCTGGACAGCATAATCCAGACTACTATTGAAGACGAGTTTGTCTATCATGAGATGATTACACACGTTCCCCTCTTTACTCATAAAAACCCTAGAAAGGTTCTGGTGGTCGGTGGTGGTGACGGTGGTGCAATCAGAGAGATACTGAAGCACCCATCAATTGAGAAGGCTGTACTCGTCGAAATTGACGGCAAGGTTGTTGAGGCATGCAAGGAGTATTTGCCTGAGATTAGCTGTGGTCTATCCGATCCCAGAGCAGAGGTTGTTATTGATGACGGTATCAAATACATAAAGGAACATAAGAACGAATTCGACATAATTTCCATTGACTCCACAGACCCTATAGGGCCTGCTGTAGGTCTGTTCGCAGGTGATTTCTACAGAGCAGTCTTTGAAGCGCTTAAGGATGACGGTATTTTTGTTGCTCAGACTGAGTCTCCATTCTTCAATAAGGATTTAATCAGCAGGGTATACAAGGATATCAGCTCGATTTTCCCCATTACTCGTATGTATACAGCTTTTGTACCCACATACCCCGGAGGCCTCTGGTCATTTACAATGGGTTCCAAGAAGTATGACCCACTTGAGGTTGATAAAAATACAATTCCGGAGATGGATACAAAATACTTTACACCTGATATCTATAAGACCGCATTTGTCCTTCCGAGATTTGCGCAGGATTTGCTTAAGTAGGCAGAATGGAGGTTGAAATGGGCATAAGGGACGGCCGCAACTTACTCCCTCTTCGATATATGGGAAGCCAGGATAAATATGAGAATGTAGAGGCAGTCATAGTCGGAGCACCGATGGACTGGACCTGCAGTTTCAAGCCGGGAGCCAGATTCGGCCCGCAGAAAATCCGTGAGGTATCCATCGGCATTGAGGAATACAGCCTGTACCAGAATAGAAGTCTTGAGGATAAGCAGTATTTTGACTGCGGTGACCTTGACCTTCCGTTTGGAAATGTACAGAAGAGCATCGAATTGATTGAGGATGCTGTCAGCGAAATTTTCTCAGACAACAAATTCCCGATACTGCTTGGAGGCGAACACCTGGTAAGTCTGCCGGCTGTGAGGCAGGCTCATAAGAAATTCGGTGGAGACCTGAGAGTTATTCAGTTGGATGCCCATGCCGATTTAAGAGAGGACTATATCGGAGAAAAGCTCTGTCATGCTTCGGTTATGAGGCGGGTATGTGAATTTGTTCATCCCGAAAATGTATTCCAGGTAGGTATACGTTCGGCATCAAGGGAAGAGAAGGAGTTTGGCGAGAAGAATACCCGGCTGTATCCTTTTGATGTTATTAAACCACTTAAGGATGCTGCCGGTATAATCGGAGATAAGCCGGTATATGTAACCCTTGATATAGATGTAGTTGACCCGGCGTATGCAAATGGTACAGGCACTCCTGAACCTGGAGGATGTACCTCAAGGGAAATACTTGATGCAGTGCGACTGTTCAAGGATTTTAATTTAGTAGGATTTGACCTGGTGGAGGTTTCGCCTTCCTATGATACAAGCGGCAGAACTGCAATTCTGGCAGCTGAAATTGTAAGGGAAATTTTATTGGTAAAAGTATAGAAACGAACTTAAGGAGGCAGAACGCCTCCTTAAATATTATGCATGTCCAATAATATATTCGCTGTCGTCAGTTACTATGGGTTTGGGTTGGTTTTGCTCCGATTCCTGTGCAAGCCGTTTTACATTCTCAATCAGTTCTTTCGATGGATTGGGAATGGCACCTAAAGCGGCCATGAAGTTGGTCTTTCCATCTTCCTTTTTAAAGTTGACCTGAATACACATGATTTTTCCTCCCTTTTAACTTCTTTTTTGTAAATCCTCTTGTTCAGGCAAAAAAGCCTGATTCTTGTAATACGTCTCCCTCTGGAATTAACATTAGAAATTCTGGGGCTGCTTGGGCATATAGTGGTACAAAAACTGAATTTTTAGTTTATATATTTATATAGTATAACAGGACTGGAGTATAATTGCAACTAAGAAATTGTTAAAATTTCCTGGTAGAATTTTGATTAAGAAAAATTGAATAAATCGTGATTTTCTGTTACTAAATAATGAATCTTAGGCACACCAAAGGTGTGCCCATTTTTAATGCCTTATCCCATCAAGGTAGGTCTTGACTTCGTTCAGGATTGTTTTATCGTTTTGAAGCTGGCTCTCAATGAGCTGCCTGGATTCTCCCAAAAGCTCCCTCATGGCTTCCTCTTTGGTATCAATAGCCGTTTCAACCCCGTTCCTGATCATCTCCAGTGCTTTAACGGTCTTGTCTTTTCCCATAAGTTTCATTGTATTAGTTACATTGGTCATCATTCCTTTGAGTCCAGGATTGTCGGAAGGGTTTCCACCCAGGTCACGGATATGTGATGAAAGTTGTGTTGCATTATCTCTATATAGTTTCTCCTGGTCTTCCAGCTTATGTCTCAAGCTGGTGTCATCAATATTATTCAAATATTTAGTGAAACTATCAATACCCAGATAGGTGCCTTCAAGCACATGATTCAGAACTCCTACTTGTTTGTTATCCATATCAACCATCCTTTTTAAGATTAAATTATTTTATATGTAATTATTATTAGCAAAAAAAGATACAATATTCCTATTGTTGTAGTGACTTTGGGGAGAAAAAGACTGCATGGTACGTTTGGCAATAAACCCCATAATATCAGGGGGAATAGACAGGAATAATTTATTGCCTTGTAAAAATGCTTAAGTTATAATTATAGTGGAAATTGGAACAGCTGGCCGGACGGTACTAAAGTCCGGTAATAACAATAAAGGAGGAGACGACATGAGAAGGATAGGTATACTTACCGGAGGGGGAGACTGCCCCGGGTTAAATGCCGTTATCCGCGGTGTTGTACAGAAGTGCCTGATGCACGATATTGAAGTCTTTGGTTTGAAGAAAGGATGGATGGGTGCTTTAACAGGAGAAGGCGAAAGCCTGAGCTTTGATGAGGTTGAAGATATTCACACCCTTGGCGGTACAATTCTCGAATCCTCAAGAACCAATGTAATGAAGGTTGATAATGGTCCGGATAAGGTCAGGGAGACCATGAAGAGGTTGGACCTTGAAGGTATAGTGGCTGTTGGAGGGGATGATACCCTCGGTGTTGCCAATAAGCTTCAGAAGTTGGGAATGAATATGATAGGAGTTCCCAAGACAATTGACAACGACCTGTCATGTACTGACTATACCTTTGGTTTTGATACTGCCTCAAATATTGCTGCAGAAGCTATAGACAGGCTGCATACTACAGCAAAATCTCATTCGAGATGTATAGTGGTTGAAGTTATGGGAAGGCATACGGGTTGGATTGCTATAACTGCAGGTATGGCATCTGGAGCCCATATTATACTCATACCTGAATTCCCGAAGTCAATTGACGAAGTGATTTCAACCATAGAAGATAGAAGAAGAAGAGGGAAGAACTACAGTATTGTTTGTGTGGCTGAAGGATTCGAGCTTGAGGGTACAGAGCATGACAATGTTGAGAAGGACGCCTTCGGAAACGTCAGGCTTGAGAAGAAGGAAATTGGTCACAGACTTGCCAAGATGATAGAAAAAAGAACAGGAATGGAGACAAGGGCGGTTGTTCTTGGACATCTTCAGAGGGGCGGCTCGCCGTCATCATTCGATAGAGTTCTGGGAACAAAGATGGGTGTGAAAGCCGCAGAACTGGTTGTGGAAAACAGGTACGGCAACATGGTTGCCCTCCAAGGAAATAAAGTTATTCCGGTAGAACTCGATAAGGCCGTAAATGAGCAGAAGAAGGTTGATGATGAATTCTACAGGTTCGCAAGCTATTTCTTCAGATAGTTAGCTGTTGGCGGTTAGCTATTGGCTTATAAGTTTAGCCAGCAGCCAACAGCTAATAGCCAATAGCAATTAGCGAACCAAGCTAAATATTATAGGATTGGAGAGTGAGCATTATGGCGCTGGTAACTTCGAAAGACATGTTCAGGAAGGCCTACGAGGGAGGATATGCAGTAGGCGCATTCAATGTAAATAATATGGAAATTATTCAGGGAATTACTGAGGCTGTACAGGAAGAGAATGCACCCCTGATTCTCCAGGTATCTGCAGGCGCAAGGAAGTATGCCAAGCATGTATATCTGATGAAGCTGGTTGAGGCGGCTATTGAAGATACAGGTCTGGATTTGTGTCTGCACCTTGACCACGGTGAGGATTATGAAATCTGTAAGTCGTGCGTAGATGGCGGTTTCACGTCGGTAATGATTGACGGGTCGAAATATCCGTTTGAAGAGAATATTGCCTTAACAAAAAGGGTGGTTGAGTATGCTCATGAGAGAGGTGTAGTGGTTGAGGCTGAGCTTGGAAAACTGGCCGGTATAGAAGATAACGTCAACGTGGCCGAACAGGATGCTACCTTTACCGACCCGGACCAGGCAGCTGAGTTTATTGAAAGGACCGGCTGTGATTCTTTGGCCATTGCAATCGGAACAAGTCATGGAGCTTACAAGTTTAAGGGTGAGCCTAGGCTAAGGTTTGACATACTGGAGAAAATATCGCAGATGAAACCGGGATTTCCCCTGGTACTTCACGGAGCATCAACTGTACTGCCGGAATTCGTTGAACTGTGTAACAGATACGGCGGCAAGCTTCCTGGAGCTCAGGGAGTACCTGAGGATATTCTTAGAAAAGCTGGAACCATGGGTGTATGCAAAATAAATATAGATACTGATTTAAGGCTGGCAATGACGGCTTCTATCAGGAAACACTTTGCTGAGAATCCGGAGGATTTTGACCCGAGAAAGTACCTTAAGCCTGCAAGGCAATCTATAAAAGAGATGGTTCGCCACAAGATAAGAAATGTACTGAACTGCGCCGGCAAAGCATAAAAAAAGCGCCTCTGGCGCTTTTTTTATGCTTTATTTAATAATAGATTTTCTGGTTATGTCTGTAATAAAATCAATTTGGGCCTCGGATAGTTTGCCGAGAAGCGAACTAAGTCCATTCATGTTCTTATGCCTGAGCTCTGCATCAGAAAGGGGGACAACCCTGAGGAAGTTTACTTTCCTGCCGTTAAGCTCAAAGTCATGAAACCCTTTTTCTTCAACCTTGGTATCCAAAAGCAGAGCGTTTTTCATCTCCGATTCCTCTACAAAGGGAAAGTCAAATTCAATTGTGCTTGCATAGTTAACATAGGTACTATTCAAGAACGGATGGTAGGCAAGATTATACAGGACCTTCCTTGCCCATACCGACTTTTCACTTGTATAGATGATAAGTTCAGTGTAAGGGTTAATTTTTCCGTTTGAATCTACGGGGACGTTCTGTGGAGAATCACTCATACCGGCGGTGATGTATGTCCAGAAGTAACGCCCCTTCTGAGGGGGAATTTCGTAAATATCTATAAAAGGTTTTTTATCTTCGGCAATTGTGTGAAGTACCCTTGAAAATTCACCAAGGTATTTTCTGTAGTGGGTTTGTCTTTGTTTGGCATAGCCGGCTGGATGAACAGGACACCTATCCTTTTTATTTCTAATAAGGTTTTCAATCAGTTCATCAGCATAATGCTCAACAATTTCGTTATAGCATTCTACTGCGCTTTCATACTCACCCAGAACGCTGTACAGGTCTCCAAGGTTATTAAGTACTTCCGGATTCTGGGGGTCAAGCTCCCTGGCTTTCCGATAATATGACAGCGCCTGGTCAAGGTTGCCTATATCGAAGTAAGCATTACCCATATTGTTAAGAACGTCGATAAAGTTGGGGTTAAGGTCAAGCGCCATGGAATATGACTGGATTGCCTGCTTATAGTTTTCCATCGAACAAAGACAGTTGCCCATGTAATAATAAACATCCGGGTATTTGGGGTCAAGACAGGCTGAATTCTTGTAAACTTCCATTGCCTCATCTTTAAGGCCAAGCTTATACAATGTATTACCCATGTTACACTGTATAAAAGCATCGTCTGGCTTGAGGGATGCTGCTTTTTGCCTTAGTTTAAGGGACACATTGTACAGCTTGAGTTCTTCCCAGGCGTTAGCCATATTGTCATAGGTGTATGGATTATCGGGGTCGAGTTCAAGTGACCTTTCATACGCTTTAATTGCTTCGCCGTACCTTTTCAGGATACAAAAACAGTTGCCTATAAAGAAGTGGATTTCTTTGTTGTTGGGTTCAAGAAGGGCCATGGTTCTAAAGCTTTTAAGGGCTTCTTCAACCCTTCCAAGAACGAGATAAATTTCACCCATCCTTTGATGAAGCCAGGGGAGTTCATCTACCCCGGCAAGTTGCTTGTAAAGAGCCAATGCCTCTTCAAAACTGCCCTCAATCTGAAGCTTCTGAGCCTCTTTCAGGCTCTGGTTAAAGTTCTTCCTGCATATTTCCATGACTATCCTCCTGATAGTTTACTAATTAATATTATACCAAAAAAATACTACAGGAAAAAAGTAGTTGTTTGAAATTTTGTTCTATTTGGTCGAAAAAAACACAAGAACGGCATATATACAATTAAATTATGGAATACTTAGAACGGAATTGTAATGAATTTCAGAACCAACACAGACATAACTGATATAACAGGAGGTAGCTATGGAAAAAATTCGGCTGGGCGTTATAGGTACCGGTATGGCCTGGGAGTGGCTGCACTATCCCGCAGTAAAAGAATTGGGAGACAGGTTTGAGATAGTGGCCATGGCCAACAGAACCAGAAGTGATGCAGAAGAAGCGGCTAAAAAGATTGGGCTGGATACCGGTAGCGTATATGAAGACTACAAGGAACTTCTGAAGAGAGACGATATTGATGCGGTAGATATACTGGTTCCCATAAGCCTTAACTATATTGTCTCTGAGGACGCAGCCAAAGCAGGAAAAAATATTATATGTGAAAAACCGCTTGCACCGAACCTGGAACAAGCAGGGAGATATAAGGAGATACCACGAAAGTACAATGTCAAGGTAATGATTGCAGAAAATTTCAGATACAGTGATGAGATGAATAAAATCCGGGACATGGTTAATCAGGGTAAAATCGGACAACCTGTATACTTTATCTGGAACGAGGTTGAATGCTTCCCCTGTATAGTAAATGAAAACACTTTTGCGTCAGCCGAATGGAGGCAGCATCCCAATTTCAGAGGGGGAGCCTTTCTTGATGCCGCGCTCCACAATGTTGCAGGTATGAGGCATATTTTCGGGGCTGTAGAAAGGGTTCAGGCTTTTGGAATACCTCTCAGAGAAGACTTCAATCCTTATGTATCTGTAAATGCAAATATTCTTTTTGATAATGGAGTAATCGGTCAATTTACCTATTTTCCGACAGGAAAGGAAATGCAAAAGCCATTGGTAGGGCTTCGCATTTTCGGTACAGATGGAATGATTTTTCTTGAAGACAAAAAGTCAGGTGTTATAAATGCAGCGTACAATGATGGCCGCACAGAGCAGGTGAACTTTACTCCAGGCAGAGGATATTACAATGAACTGCTTAACTTTTACAATGCAGTAAATGGTCTTGAAGAGATATCAGTGACGCCCGAGGTGGAATATGGAGATGTAAAGATGGTATTTGATATTCTAAAGTCCATTGAAAGGAAAGAAATTATCCTAGTGGATGATAAGCCTGAAAGGAAGGAAGAGGATTATCATCCAAGGGTATCGGAATATGTTGATATAGAGCTTATGCAGTGATAGATATGGCATCATAGTGTAAAGTTTTTGTAGGAAAAAGAAAAGCAAGATTACCTCACGTTTGGTAGAATGAAAGTTGCCAAACAACAAACCCCAAAGGAGGAATCTT
>JAWLCD010000008.1:0-22215 GCA_041687355.1 Clostridia bacterium
GAAATCTTCCCTGCTTTAAAAACCTTACAGCAAACAAGGTGGCAAGTAATTTGACCAAACTCGGGAAAATATTTTCCTACAAAATATTGACGCTATCATGAAATCGGTCAAATTTGACTACTTACCAAAAAAGGTGTATAATGGAGGAATATTAATGCTTTAAAAATATTCACTTATATACCTATAACTATACGGTGTACTCGTAGCCGCAGAATATTCTGCAATAATCTAAAGAACTGCTTGATTCAAAAAGGACGTTTAAAGGAGGTCACTCAATGGAATTGAAAGAAGTATTTGGCAGCATCTTCTGGAACGCGGTTGTTCCCATCTCGGTTCTTGGCCTAATAGTATTGTTAATGGAATATCTTCAAAACATAAAAGGCGTTTGAGTCAAACGCCTTTTATGTTTTTATATTAATTAGAATATCTAACTTGTGTAATAAAAAAACTTCTGCGGCCTTTTAATTAGCAGGTTCTCCGTCTTCAAGGACTATGCTGTATCTGCAGGGCTCCTCCCTGTTTTGCCTGAAACGTTCAAGTTTCCACTTCAGTCTGGGATTGACAGCCTGGATCAGCAATACATGAACCGGATTACCGAAGCAATTGTGCTTGAATCTCAAGCTGCAGTAAAACTCTACATTCTTCAGTTCCATGATAGGCTTAACACAGAATCTGCAATTATGACCGGTCTCATATACAACCTTATTGGGAGTTAATTCAACCACCCCACTGTTAACAGGACTGTAACCCGGGTTAAATTGTCTCCAATATTCCTCCAGGACCCTATGAGCATCCTGGGCATTCCTTTCAGTTATACCAAGCTTCTCTATTGCCTTGTCAGCAAAATCCTTTACTGCACCTTCATCTATGCATGAAAACATTGTTTTTGCGGTATTCTCAATTGCTCCTTCAAAGCCCATACTGGCAAAATTTATGAGTTCCTGGGTCAGCAAGCCGTCCCAGCTGAAAGGCGCTTTCCCAAAACCATCCCATTTCCGTGTTTGCTGCTGCATTCGGATACCTCCTTAATATTCTCGGAGCTTTGTCCCTCTTTGCTCAAGAGTACTATATTACTTTTACGCCAGCGTGTCAACTCAACCGGATTCCTGTATTCTTGTTATTATTGGCTTATCGAAGTATACTGGGAATTGACCTGAATATACTGTATAATTATATGGAAAACACTACATATGAGGAGGGCTGACATTGCAGGATGAAAGACTGGAAAAGCAGATTGACTTCATTATCGAGATAGATAAACTGAAAAGCATCGCAAGGCAAACTTACATAGCCGATGGTTCAAGGTACGAAAACGACTCTGAACACTCCTGGCATTTGGCCATGATGGCCATACTGCTCCATGAACATGTCTCCGTGGGAAAAATTGATATTGTCCGTGTACTTAAAATGGTACTCGTCCATGACCTGGTTGAAATTGATGCTGGAGACACATACTGTTATGACAGTAAGGCGGCAGAGGATAAGGACCTGCGTGAAAAGAAGGCGGCAGACCGTATTTTCGGCATTCTTCCACCGGACCAGGCAAAAGAGCTTAGAAATATTTGGGATGAATTTGAGGAACGTAAAACTCCGGAAGCCTGTTTTGCTGCTGCTCTCGACCGGCTTCAACCCCTACTGCTCCACATGAAAACCTGCGGCAAGTCATGGAAAATTAATGGCATAAAATATGAACAGGCTTATAGGCGTATGAACCCTATCGTTGAAAGTTCCCATGCCCTTTGGAACTATGCTCTTGAGGTACTGAATGATTCTCTGGAAAAAGGATACCTGGCTAGATAAGGTCAATACAGTCCATACCTTCTGAAAAGAAAAGACACTTCATGTGAAGTGTCAGGCAATATCATGCTTTTATTTAGTCTTATTTATGTCTTCAGACTCTTCACCGGCTTTGGAACGGGATCTCCTGCGGCGGATAATTGCTTTATGCAATAAATATTCTATCTGCCCGTTTACCGACCTGAATTCCTCCTGGGCCCACCGGTTAATTTCTTCCCAGACTTCAGGATTCAGTCTAAGAAGGAGTGATTTTTTCTCGGACATCGGTTGTCACCTATCAAGTATACAGAGTTCCCGCATTTACAACCGGCTGCACCGACCTCTCGCCGCAGAGTACAACAAGCAGGTTGCTTACCATTGCCGCCTTGCGTTCCTCATCAAGTTGAACTATATCATTGTCATTAAGCTTGTTAATTGCCATTTGAACCATACTTACAGCACCATCCACAATCTTCTGCCTTGCAGCAATAATTGCTGAGGCCTGCTGACGCTGGAGCATTGCAGCTGCAATCTCCGGCGCATAAGCCAGATGGCTCAACCTGGCTTCTTCAACAACCACTCCTGCCTTATCCAGACGTTCCTGGAGTTCCTTCTTAAGAGCTTCGGAAACCTCATTTGTGCCGCCTCTAAGAGAAACCTTGTCTATATCGTCATCGCCTACATCGTAAGGATACAGACCGGCGAGGTGCCTTAAAGCTGATTCGCTCTGTGTTTCTACATATTCAGAATAATCCTCGACTTCGAAAAGAGCTTCAAATGTATCTTGAACTCTCCACACTACTACAGCTGCAATCTCTATAGGATTCCCTATCTCATCATTTACCTTAAGTTTATCCCCATTGAGGTTTCGTGCACGCAGTGAAATCTTCTTTTTAACCAGAAATGGGTTGGCCCAGTGCCATCCTGCCTTCTTAACAGTCCCCTTATATTCACCGAAAAGAATTAAAGCTGCAGCTTCGTTGGGCTGAACTGTAAAGAAACCGTTTGCAATGAATACCCACGCAATACTGCCTATGATGCCGGAAACTATCAGAAAGCCACTCCCGGCTACAGCTCCATAGATGATAAGCGCAGTAGACATTAAAGCAAGGAAAATAGTAAAAGTAATCATCTTCAGACCTGAGCTTACGGTTCGTACAACCTCCTGCATAAATATACCCCCTTGATATAATAATGATATCATTATTATATCATATGCATCCGTAATAATCAATGTGCTGTAAAGAAAGAGTCTGCAGCTGCTACCTGCGCATTTCCCCGATTGCCCTTAACTTTGCTGCTCCCACCAAGGCCCGTGCTATGGCTGCATATACAATCATAGCTATTATTGTGGCAGGTTCAAGCACGTACTGTGCAGCAGCACCTTTTGTCACAAGCGTATTAAAGATACCGGAAAAGGGTGCAATCAATCCCCCTGTTATAGAATATAGAGAGGAAACCAATGTATTTCCCGCATTTGCCCCTAGCAGCTTAAATAGAAGCCTGAAAGCAAGTAAAACCTCAATTGCTCCCAGCAAATAATAAACTGCACTCCGCATACGTACAAACCAGTCCGGCTCACCTGCAAATCCGCTTCCGGCGTTTCTATTCTGCTCTCCTAAACCTTTTTTCCGTTCCATAGTTCCTCCTTAATTTGGTGCATCTTTAATATAGTTTTTCGCAATCCGGGAAATAATAAACAGAAACAATTACTGGGAGATGATAATATGATTGAGAATGAACATACAAACCGGCTTGCAGAAGAAATATTACCATACCTGCTGCACCCAGCCAGAAAAAATAAAAAGTAAGCCAAGGAATTAGTTCCTTAACTTACTTTTTAAACATAAAAATTAACTTGATACTCTTATTGATTCTGGTTTTTTGCACTTTGAACTTCCTGTTCAGCTTGTTGTGCCATCTGCTGTAACTTGTTCAAATTACTAAGCTCATCTGCAAATTCAGTTTTTCCTTTTAGCTGTTGTGCTAACTGATTAATCTGCTTTAATTGGTTCTGTGCATTATTTAGATTCTGCTCCTGTTTTTGATTTTTCACTATAATACCTCCTTGTTATTAAGTAAATTCAGCCCTTAGTTTTGTATATATTCTAGATTTTTATACTATTATTCTGCTAAAAATATTTTCTCCGTGTTATAGTCTTATATAGTGGCGTAAAATCGGCGGCATGATTTGAGTGGAATATGCAGATGGTTCATATTTTTCTGTTTCAGGTGAAAAGTTTAAGCTATTGACACCATTATGATTAAAAAATGGTCCTCTTAAGTTAAGTAATGTTCGCCGTTTTTGAGGTTGACCATTCGATTGCAAAATCCATTCTTCAATTGTATCAATATAATCATATTGAATTTCTCTATTTTTCCACTTTAGGTTTAAGGTTCTGGGGTCACACGGGTTAGGATTAAAAAATTCAGGAAGAGCATCTAGACCTTGTCTTGCAGCTTCTGAATCGGGAAGAGCACCTGGACCTTGTGTTCCAGCTACTGAATAATGAAGATAAAACAGACCGTTATAATTAAATTCGGGATGAAACGCCAGCCCCAGCAATCCCCGTTCATCATATCCACCATCAGAAACACCTAGTTTTATGATTCGAGGGCGAATATCTAAAAAAGTTCCTATAAATCCGTTTCCTATGTAAAAGATCTCTCCTACCTGGGTTGCAATAAATAATCTTTCGATTGAGTCACCCGGAAGTATAGTTGTTTTTAAAACAGTGGGTAAACTTATCTTACTAACAATGGGCCGTAAACTAACTTTGACTTTTTTCAGCTAACTTTACACTCCTTCTTATTGTTTTCTTCTATGAGAATATGATTAGAACTGTTCTATTAGTACCAAATTGGGGTCGGGGAATCTGATGAGGATTGCACCATTTTGATAACCAACTTGAATATATAATTGCTTTAATTGTAATAATAATTTAGTAGTAAATAATAAGAAAATGTGACTATAAAACAAATACAAGACCAACAAAACTTATGAAAGGTGGTGATGCCAACATGTCAACTAATAAACAAGCCAATAGACTGATTGCTGAAAAATCTCCATACTTATTGCAACATGCATATAACCCTGTAAACTGGTACTCATGGAGTCAGGAAGCCTTTGATAAGGCAAGGCAGGAAGATAAGCCTGTCTTTCTATCTATTGGCTATAGCTGACCTGTATCCAAAGAACATGTCATTGGTGTCACGTTATGGAGCGTGAATCGTTTGAAGATAATGAAGTTGCCGGAATACTGAATGAAAGCTTTATATCCATAAAAGTTGACCGTGAGGAACGCCCGGATATTGACCATGTATATATGACGGTCTGTCAGGCACTGACCGGCCACGGCGGCTGGCCGTTAACCATAATAATGACGCCTGACAGGAAACCCTTCTTTGCTGGCACCTACTTCCCGAAGCATAGCCGTATGGGTATACCCGGACTTATCGACGTCCTCAAAAGAGTTACTGAAGCCTGGAAGTCCAACAGAGATAACCTGATTGATGCCAGTGCCGCAATAACCGAGGCCATGCAAAAGCCTCAGCAGGACTATCCTGAACAACAATTATCTGAGAGGACTTCTTCAGAAGCATACAGCAGCTTCCGCACAGCTTTTGATTATGAATTCGGTGGTTTTGGAGATGCGCCGAAATTCCCAACACCACATAATCTCTCATTCCTGCTGAGGTACTGGAAAACTTACCGGGACAGTAACGCTCTCAGAATAGTGGAAAAGACCCTTGACGGAATGTACAAGGGAGGGATATTCGACCATATCGGTTTTGGTTTTTCTCGCTATTCCACAGATAGGAAGTGGCTGATTCCCCATTTTGAGAAAATGCTTTATGATAATGCATTGATTCCTATAGCATACCTTGAGGCTTACCAGGCTACTGGAAATAATCTCTACGCTGAAATTGCAGAAAAGGTATTTACTTATATACTCAGAGACATGACTGCACCCGATGGGGGCTTCTATTCAGCTCAGGACGCAGACTCCGAGGAGGTAGAGGGAAAGTATTATATATGGTCCAGGAATGAGGTTTTGTCAATACTTGGGAAATCTGACGGGGAATTTTTCTGCAATATTTACAATATAACCGAAGGAGGGAACTTCGAAGGGAAAAACATCCCCAACCTGATTGACACTCCTTTGGAAAATCTGACGACTGAAGACAACATGAGACTTAACCTCTGCCGTCAGAAGCTTTTTGAGGTTCGTGAAAAGAGGATTCATCCTTATAAGGATGATAAAATTCTGACCTCATGGAATGGACTGATGACAGCGTCACTTGCATTCGGTTCAAGAGTATTGGGTATTCAGGAATACTCAGAAGCTGCAGAAAATGCAGTCTCATTTATCCTTAACAACCTTCGCAGTAAAAACGGAAGACTATTGGCACGGTACCGCGACGGGGAATCTGCATTTCCTGCATTTATAGATGATTACTCATTCCTGGTATGGGGTCTGATTGAGCTTTATGAAACCACATACCAGCCAGAATACCTCAAGCATGCTCTTGAGCTTAACCAGGAAATGATTGAGCACTTTTGGGACAAGAAGGAAGGCGGCTTATTCCTGTACGGTCATGACAGCGAACAGCTTATTTCGCGCCCCAAGGAAATATATGATGGTGCTTCTCCATCCGGCAACTCTGTAAGTACTCTTAACTTCTTAAGACTTGCACGTCTTACAGGTCAGAATGAGCTGGAGAACTTGGCTGATAAACAGTTCAGTCATTTTGCAGCAACGGTAAAGGAATACCCTGCAGGATTCTCACATTTCTTGATGGCTCTGCTTTTCTCACATTCAAAAACAAATGAAATTGTAATTGCAGGAGACCCCTCAATGGTCGAAACGCGGGAGATGCTTCAGACCATCAACGACTCTTTTCTTCCGTATACGGTCTTTCATGTAAACACACCTGACAACACTGGGAACAAACTTAGGGATTTGGTGCCGTTCCTGGATGAGCAAAAAGGTTCAGATAATACAGCTACTGCATACATTTGCGAAAATTATTCCTGCTTGGAGCCAATAACTAACGTCTCAAAGTTCGCAGACATTCTGGATAATCAGGTAAACTGACGCAGTATTGACATCGGCAGGCTGACCAGATTTACCTGCCGCTGTCTTGATATTTTTTTGAGTCCCGGTACAATTCATGCACAGCAGCAGTAAGTATATTTTCATTCAATAACAGTCTAACCAGGGCCGGTAAATACTTTCCGGCCTTCTTTACTACCCAATCTTCCTGTTCTTTTCCCGACTTCAGTGTCAGGTCTTTGGACAGTCTTTTTGCCTGAAGCATCAGGGAATATAGTATGGTCTTTGCCCTCTGCCATTCATAGATATAGTAAGCAGCTATCACAGCAGTAATCATCACTATATATTTATAATCCCATACAACATCTCCCATAAAAGCCTCCGGTTCATTAAGGTATCAGCATGCATTATGCACCCTGTATAACCACTATATTCAGATTGGCGGCAGCTTAGAATGGAAAGCACTTATTGAATATCAGGTAATTGCACCAGACGACAAAGTCTGATATAATTTGAGTGTCACTTCATGAATTCAGGAGAAAATCCATAAATGAGAACAAAACTTATAAGATTCCATAGAAAAGTACGAAATCATTCTCTGTTTCAAACGGTAAAACCCATTGTAATGGTAGTGTTCGGTGCATTCCTTGCCGCTACCGGTCTTCAGCTTTTTCTGATACCCAACAACATTATTGACGGCGGGATAATCGGTATTTCAATCATCTCAAGCTATCTATCGGCTCTTCCGCTTGGACTGTTCACATTCTTTCTGAATGCTCCGTTTTTCTATGTCGGTTACAAGCAAATCGGTAAGACCTTTGCCTTTATGACACTGATTGGTGTCACAGCGCTTTCAATATTTGTTTACCTCTTCCACCTCTTTCATGCCGCAGCTGCTACACACGACCTTTTGCTGGCTACAATTTTCGGTGGAATACTTCTGGGGGCTGGAGTAGGTTCAGTTATCCGGTACGGTGGTTCCCTGGATGGAACCGAGACCGTATCAATACTTTTGAGCAAGGAATTTCCTTTTTCTGTCGGAGAAATAGTAATGTTCTTCAATATTTTTATACTTCTCAGTGCCGGATTTGTATTCGGATGGGATAGGGCAATGTACTCACTCATTACCTATTTTGTGGCCTATAAAACCATTGACCTTACCATAGAAGGCCTTGAGCAGATGAAAGCCGTAACCATAATTTCAATGGCCATCGGCAAGGCTTGGTAGAAATGTGACCTTCATCTACGGTAAGGGCGGATATACAGGAGTATATAAGGAAATGATATACTGTGTCGTGACAAGGCTGGAGCTTGCCAAGCTAAAGAAGATTGTACTGGATTTTGACAAGAATGCTTTTGTTGCCATTGAGCATGTTTATGATGTTATGGGAGGGAAATTCAGAAAGAAAAACATCCACTAGGGATTAAACAATAATCAAAGAAGGGTTCCCATTGGAGTGGGAACCCTTCTTTGATTATTATTCATAGCTTTTTATCTGGTCCTCAAGATTCTCTAAAATGTTTCTGTATTCCTGAATTGTAGATTTCATTTCTGAACAAAGAACTCCAGTCTCCCTCATCCTCAATATCTCAGCATACATTTCAGTCAATCGGGCGAGTTCATTCTCCAGCAGTTCCTTTCTCTCTTTCAACTGTTCAACAGACTTTACCATAAGCCTTTCAGACCCTTTCTATTTTACATAATTTATCCTGAAGCACAACCATAGCTTCAAACTACTTATCAGTCATATCTTCATGGTCTGATTCCCACTCAATTACAAACATCTTATGGCATGCAGGGCACTCCACATTATCATCCTCGGTAATCTCATCTTCGGAGAATGACACTATCTCTTCACAGTGAGGACAACAGGCTTCAAGCAAATCTTCCTCGTACCCTTCAAAAACTTCTTCTTCCAGAACGCCAAGGTCCTCATCAATAATGTCAACCTGTTCCTGCATCTTCATCTGAAAACTGCCCAGCCGTTCAATTTCATCGGCAAACTCGTCTAAGGTATCAATAATGCTGCTTAAAAGTTTACTATGGTCGTCGTTTTCATCAACATTCAAATCATCTGCCAACTTTTTGAGGTAAGCAACTCTCTCTTTTAGAACTGACATTCATCTTCCTCCCAAAAAATTAATGAATACGGGCTTACTAAACCCTTTCTATGTATGTTTCGTTACGTGTATCAACTTTAATAACGTCACCGGTGTTTATGAATAACGGTACCTGTATTACCGCTCCCGTTTCAACCGTCGCCGGTTTGGTTCCACCTGTTGCCGTATCACCTTTAAATCCTGGTTCAGTATGCGTAACTTCAAGTTCAACAAAATTTGGCGGTTCAACACCGAAAACTGAGCCTTTGTACGAGAGCACTACAACCATCATGTTTTCCTTCACAAACTTGAGTGCATCTCCAAGCTGCTCCCTGTTCAAGGGAATCTGCTCATAAGTCTCTGTGTCCATGAAATAGTACAGATTCTCATCATTATAAAGATACTGCATTTCCCTTCTATCAATCTGCGCTTTGGGCATCTTTTCAGTAGGGTTGAAAGTCCTTTCAACCACCGCTCCAGTAATTACATTCTTCAGTCTCGTCCTAACAAATGCGGCGCCTTTTCCCGGCTTAACATGCTGGAACTCAACAACTCTGAAGACCTGCCCATCAAGCTCAAATGTGGAACCGTTCCTGAATTCACCGGCCGATATCATTGTTTATCCCTCCAAACCTTAAACATATACGTTTAAGCATTTTTCCTACAATATCATAATTTAAAAAACCTTAATTTTCAAGAAAAAGTTTTCATATTCTGCTATTCTTATGTGTTTACTTAGTTACCTCACCTTTTATTTCAAGCCAACGGTCCCGTATCATATCAATGGTATGCTTCTTTACTGCAGGGTTGTTTCCGTACTTCGAAATGGCTATATTAAACCATTTCACAGCATCCGAATGATTTCCTATACGGTAATTCAGTTCCCCCAGCAGGTAAACCACCAACTCGGGCCCCAATCCTTCGTTCCCATGTAAATCTTCTTCTTCATATACCTTTTCGAAATACTCAACAGCCCCTTGCATATACTTGAACTCTTCTTCAATATTACCCGCCATCCGGTTCAACCAGCATATCCTCAAACAAATACCTGCAAGTATGCTGGCTTTCATTCTGATTATCTGGGCGCTTAATAATGAAAGCTTATACGCCTCTATAGCCTGAGTAATAGTCCTTTCTCCACCATAATCCTGTTTATTCCACCTGGTTGAAATTGTCTCGGTAATCTTCTGCACCTGGGTGTCGGTCAGTTCATGTTTATGGGAATCGGAGAATGAAAAACCGCAGTCAGGGCATACGTTAACTTCATACAGATAGGGACTGTGGCCTTCAAAATGCCTGAACAAATCGGTATCCTTTTTTATAAACTTGATTTTACCGTCTTTAATCTTGGTTGTCTTAAAAGAGCAATTACACACAGGACAGGATATTGTCCTGACGAACAAAGCCTCATCCATAAAGTTTCCCCCATATATTCTTCATCTACGATTTATCCGGACTAAAGTACTATAATATTCTTTGGAGATGATACAAAGTTTTCACAGCCGTCTCCGGTTACCAGCACCAAATCCTCTATTCTGACTCCACCAAAATCTTCAATATAGATTCCCGGTTCAATGGTTACAATCATTCCTGCGTTTAGTATTGATTCGGACTTACTTGAGAGTCTTGGCTCCTCATGAACCTCAAGTCCTACAGAGTGCCCCAGTCCATGCCCAAAGTTCCGGCCGAAGCCCTTTCCTGCAATAATATCCCTGGCCGCAGCATCAATATTCCTGCACGATATACCGGACTTAATATATTGCAAAGCCGTTTCCTGGGCCTCAAGTACAATATAATATAATTCCTTCATCCGCTCATTGACTTCCCCTATAAATAAAGTCCTGGTCAAATCTGAGCAGTATCCCTCGAACACACAGCCAAAGTCCAAAGTCACTGCATCACCATATTCAATTTTTTTATCGGTGGCTGTACCATGAGGCATTGAAGACCTTTTCCCTGATGCCACTATGGTATCAAACGATAGGCCGGAGGCTCCTGCCTTCTTCATATGATACTCCAGTTCAAGAGCTATCTCCTTCTCTGAAATACCAGCCCTTATTACCCCGAGAATATATGTGAAGGCACTGTCGGCAATGGCTGCGGCTTTTTTGATTTTTAATGCCTCATCCTTGTCCTTTTGCTCCCTTAACTTCTCAATCCAGTCCTTTATAGGAAAGAGGTCAACTCCTTGGAAACTGTCCTTCAGATTGCAATAGAATCTATAGGTTACGTGGTTGTCTTCAAACCCAAGCTTTTTTACCCCTGCACTGTGCAGAATATCTTCAACTACCTTGTGCGTACCATCGGTAGTATCTACAACTTCAAATCCGCAGCATTGACTCACTGCCTGCTCTGTATACCGGGAATCAGTTAAGAAATATTTCTTCTCTCTTGTTATTACGGCCACTCCGGTCGTACCGGTGAAACCTGTAAGATATCTCCGGTTAAAGGAACTGGTAACCAGTACCGCATCTACATCATGACTATCAAAGTTTTGCCTTAGTCTATCAATTCTGCTTTCCATCAATGCAGCGCCTCCGTCATCTGGTCTCCGAACAGTAGTTTACAACAGCGTGCAGCCCTAAAATGTAACTGTATCCGCCAAACCCTGATATCTGTCCTATACAAACCGGGGCAATTACCGACTTGCTTCTGAATTCCTCTCTGGAGTGAATGTTGGACAGGTGCACTTCGACTACAGGTACTCCGGCAGCTTTAACTGCATCCCGTATAGCAATACTGTAGTGCGTATATGCTCCCGGATTTATCACAATAGCATCATAACTGTGTTTTGAGTCTTGTATGCTGTCAATAATTTCTCCTTCATGATTGGATTGCTGAAAACCTACCTCTACACCAAGTCTTCCGGCTTCACTCTTAACTGAAGTATTAATATCTTCAAGTGTTTTACTTCCATATACATCAGGTTCACGGACACCCAGCATGTTTAAGTTAGGGCCATGCAGTATAAGTATCTTCAGCATTCATATTCCTCCCTGATTGATTCATAGGTATTTCTTAATCTTAGCGCATCTTCAGCCATAACCCCTCTGGACTCACAAATCACTACCGGCGACAGCCTTCTTCTGCATAAGGCCTTGGCCAGCAGTCCAAATTCAGGCCCAAATTGTATATCATCCAGGGTCCAGTGTTTTTTCTCACCGCCGCCTGTAAACTCTATTCTGCTGAAGTGACAGTGAAAGCTCTTCAGCCGTTCAACTCCGAGTTTATTTTCAAACTGCCAGAAAATATTGTCAAAGTCCTCAGAACTTTTCAAGGAACCCATACCTCTTGCATGGATATGTCCAAAATCAAGCGTAGGTAAAAGCCTCTCATCTATTGAGCAAAGCTCCAGAATCTCTTCCAAATCCCCTAGCTGGTTGATTTTCCCCATGGTCTCAGGGCAAATATATATATCCTTAAATCCGGATCTGTCTGCCTCTTCTATTGCACCTTTCAAGGTGTCTATTGCTGTATTCAGGGCATCTTTTCTCTCAATGCCTGTACATGAACCAGGATGGATGACTATCCTCTTCGCTCCCATCCACGAGGCAGCCTGCATGGTCTGAAGGATATACTTCTTGGAGTTTTGTCTTTTCTCCTCCTCCCTGCTGGCCAGGTTTATATAATATGGAGCATGAATACTTAGATATATACCATGATCTCTAGCCTCTTCTCCCAATTCGCGGGCTTTCTTCTCTGAAATATTCACGCCTTTGCTGCATTGGTACTCATAGGCATTAAGCCCCATTTCTGCAAGCCATTTAGGCATAGCAACCGAGGAATTATTTCCCTGTTCATAAAAGCTGTCAGAATTGCCTGAAGGCCCGAATCTAATCATAAATCACTCCTGTACATTCTAATAATCCTATCGACAACTTCTTCTACTGTAATATCCGAAACATCAATTTCCCGGTCACTGTTCCTATAGAATGAGTCCCTTTTCTCCAGCAGCTCCTTAATTCTCTCCAGAGGATTCTGACTCTTCAGAAGAGGTCTGTTACTGCTCTTGGATACATTTCTATAGATTACTTCCGGCCTGGCTTTCAATAAAATAATCAAGCCATTCATCCTCAAGTTATCCATGTTTTCCGGATTAAGGACAGCCCCCCCTCCGGTTGCAATAACCTGACTGCTGCGGCCTGCATACTCCCTTATTATCTGCTTCTCTTTTTCCCGGAAGTATTCTTCCCCATAGTTTAAAAAAATATCGCTGACAGTCTTCTGCATGCGCGATTGTATAATCTCATCAGTATCAACGAATTCCAAATCCAGTCTGTCCGCAGCCAATTTCCCTGCAGTTGACTTCCCAGTTCCCATAAATCCTGTAAGAACTATATTTCTTCTTTCATGCATCGTGTCTTGGCATTCCCTTTACCACTACTGACGCCTTTGTAATTGCAGATACCACATCCACTTCAAACTGCTGGCGCAGAGTATTTATCTTTGAGAACAACTCACCCTTTTCGGTCACGATATACTTTGGCGGAAGCTGGTTAAGCGCCATAGCTGTAATATCCAGCATACATTTTCTGCACTTACACACATCCACATCTTTTAATACATGGTCAATCAACATATTGACTATGTCTTCCATATAGTTCTTTAACTGTATATTTTCATACTCCATAGCTTTACTACCTCCCGGATACCGAGTTTTTTTCCGTAAAAGAATATATTCTGTAAAACCTTTTTAAAATCCTTCTTTCAATAAATATTTATCAATGTCACTAATAATTTCTTTGGACAGCCAGTCAGGAACATTAATTTGATTCCATATCTCAAATGCAAGGATTCCTTGATGCATAAGCATTCCCAGACCATTTAAAATTTCACAGGAGTTTTCTTCTGCATATTGAAGAAATTCTGTTTTCCTGGGGTTATATATCAGGTCACAGACAAGTGGTTTATTTCTGAATGCGTCTGAATCCCGAACCGGACTGTCATGTATATG
The DNA here is from genome assembly GCA_041687355.1 of Clostridia bacterium. Taxonomy (GTDB): domain Bacteria; phylum Bacillota; class Clostridia; order Acetivibrionales; family UBA4821; genus JAWLCD01. The sequence continues at coordinate 13,888 of JAWLCD010000008.1, forward strand.
CGGATGCATTCCCAGGGGAGTAGCATTTATCAGTATATCACAGTCTCCCGAATACCTTAGTATATCTTCACGGTCCATTGCGCCGTATAAAGCAACATTCCTTACCCTGCTGTTAATCAACTCCGCCAGCTCTGAAGCCTTTGCAGCAGAACGGTTCAATATTACAATCCTCTCTGCTCCATGCTTTGCAAGCTCCACCGCTGCGGCCCTGGCTGCACCACCTGCTCCCAGTATTACTATCCTTGCATTCTGGATATCGATTCCGGTACTTCTGACTGCTCTTATGAAACCCTGCCCATCGGTATTAAAACCTTGCAATTTCCCTTCAGTTATCTTAACCGTATTTACGGCTCCAATAACTTCAGCTTCTTCCGAGACGCTGTCCAGCAGCTCAATAATCTTTATTTTATGGGGTATGGTAACGTTGAACCCCTCTATATTCAGGGTTTTAAAAGCTTGAATTACCTCTCCAAGGTTCTCAGGATGAACATGAAACGGGACATAAACCATATCTATGCCCAGCTTTCTGCAAAGAGAATTATGCAGCTGGGGTGAAATACTGTGTTCAACAGGATTGCCAATCAATCCCAGCAGTCGGGTTTTTCCTGTAATGCCGGTTTCTATCATATCGTCCCCTTTCCAGCCCTGTTTACATGTAAAGAAGGTATTCTGCCACCCTCCTGGATATAAAGTTACGCTCCAAGCTTTCTTCTTCCACTCTTCTGCTTCCATCTGAGTCTTTTATTGCTGTATGTAGGTGCTTCGTTTCTGAATCTGGTTAGGATGAACCTTTCAAGCGGTCTCTTTAATCTAACCAGGATATTATCCTTCAGGGCAATAGGCCTGACAAAAATAGTATACATATTCAGCCTGTTTCCACCGTAAATATCGGTAAAAATCTGGTCACCTACAACAGCTGTTTCATTAGGGTTGGTACCAGTCAGCTCAAGGGCAGAGAGAAATGCCTTCTTCCTAGGCTTCAAAGCTCCATGAATGGCGTGTAAAGATAGTTTCCGGCTGAGTCTTTCTATTCGGGTTCTCCTGTTATTAGATACCAGGCATATGCTTATTCCGCTGTCTCTAAGCATTTCCAACCATTTCACAACACTTTCAGTTGGGTCTAAGTTCCACTCCCTTAAGGTGTTGTCAACATCCAGGATAAGTCCCTTTAGATTCTTATTCTTTAAACGCTCAGGAAGTATTTCCTCTACCTTATTTACTTCCTCATCCGGGAAAAACCTCTCTATCACTACTCTACCCCATTTCCTGAGTTAAACGGCTGCATATATACTCCGCTTTTATCTCACATGATTTTTGCTGCACAAGATAATATTAGCAGTGTAATATTTGATTGTCAAATAAGCTTATATGCCTGAACATGAAAAACAGACAGAAGAACCGTCCCCTTGTCTGAGCCTGTAAAATTTGTTAATTAATCTTTTTATTTGCACTTTTTTATGCTAAAATAAAATTATAGAAAAGTTTGCACAGCTTAGTTATCCAGGCCGTTGATGAACAGCAAAAAAACTTGATAAGGAGTCTGCCAATGGAGCTGAATAAATGTGCAAAATGTGGAAAGCTGTTTACATCAAATGAAGACTTATGTACAAACTGCCTCTCCCGTGACCTTCAAGACCTTGGAAAGGTTAGAGATTTCATTATTGATAATCCGGAGATTATCTCTCTTGACGAAATAAGTAACCATACGAAGGTTTCTTCAAATGATATCCTTAGATATATTAATAAAGGGAGACTTGATGATATCAAGCATCTGGGAAAATTCTTCAAATGCACATACTGCAGTGAGCCAATAATACGTGGCAAATACTGCGATAGGTGCATGGAAAAATTCAACATGATAAAGAAACAGTTTACATGTGATTAGCAGCTGAACTAACCTGGATAGTATTTTCAAATCCCTTTAGTTTTCTAATATCGTCAAACACTTTGTCTTCCCTTGCTTTCTGTATATATTCACGTGAAAGGTTGACGGCCTTGTTCAGATTATCTATACACCTTCCGTATTCTCTGGACATGGCATAGATTCTTGCAAGCTGGTAATAAGCTTTGGCATACTCTCCGTCACATTCAGTTGCCTTTCTGAGGCATTCTTCCGCTCCCTGAAGGTCTCCCCTATTACACATGATTACTGCAAGGTTGTAATATGCATCGAAAAAGTCCGGTTTCATCTTGATTATTTTATTGTATAGTTCTTCAGCGTGTTCTTCACGCCCCTGACATTCCAGTGTTATGGCAAGATTGAAATACAATTCATGATTGGTGGGGTTATACTGTAAAGCTTTGACATATGTCTCCATCGCTTCTTCATATTTATCCATTGTGCATAGAACAATAGCCAGGTTATTTGACGCTTCATAAAAATCGGGCTTTATATCCAGACAATGTTGGAACCTCAACACTGCATCCTCCTTATCGCCCAGTTCATCCAATACTACACCAAGATTGTAGTATGACTTGTAATCATTTTCATTTAATCCTATAGCTTTCTTATACTCCTGCATAGCTTCGACTTTCTGCCCATTAGCGTAATAAGCTATACCCAGATTGTAGTGAAGCTCGGATAATTCCTGGTCTATTTTAATAGCTTCCCGGTATGCTTCTATTGCATCTTTATACTGTTCGTTATTAAGCAGACAGTTACCCAGTTCGATATAACCATCAATATAATCTGGTTCCAGTCCTACAGCTTTATTTATATACACCTTTGCCTGCTTGTAATCTCCAAGCTTACAAAGGAATTCTGCAACCTTTTTATGAATTTCAAACTCATCAGGGTATATTTCACAAAGGTTCTTATACATTTCGGCAGCCTCTGAGAATCTTTCCAATCTTTCATAGGTTATTCCAAGTGGATAATAAATGTTTGTCCAGTTACCCTTTGACTCTCCTGCATTTTTGAAAGTATTTATGGCATTGTCATACTTACCCTGGGCAAGCAAACATACAGCCGTATTAAAGAGTATTTCATAATCCTCTATCCTCATAAGAACCTTTTTAATTCTTTGAGCCGCCGTCTTCTGACTGGACTTTGTATCACCCTTCTGTTTCTTTTCATACTGGTTGTTTATAGATAAAGACTTTTCAAAACACTTTGCAGCATTTGAATAGTCCTTAAGTCTATAATACATATTGCCAATGTTGAATTGTAATACGGCATTGTCACCAGACTGCTTCTCAAGAGTAAGGTATGTTTCCAGTGCCTTTCTATATGCCTTTGAATCCATCAGCTTCTGAACTTCCATAAAACCAGCCTTAACCGAAGCTGGAACTTCATCTGCAGGACAGTTATATGCCTTTATAAGGTCTTCGACATGTTTTTCCGGAATAAGCTTTACTTCCTGAGCTAATCCTAACGTATCTTCACTTCCATCACTCAGGAGCAGCATATCATCTCCCTTTTTCCTTTTGAAAAATCTGCTTAAATCCAGCCACCGCCTTATTTTCCAATAGGATTGATTGATTCCGTTTTTATTTAGGTTGTGATACAGGAATATAAATCCGGGTATGACTATACCAAAGAATGATGTGGTTACCTGAACAAATACGTTTGTCTTTATGCCGCTAACCATGCTTGAGAAGCTCAGGACAAAGGAGAAGAACTGTCCAAACAGGATTCCCAGCAAAGCAATCTTATGTGTAACCAGATATCTATTCAGGATATACCAGATAAAAAGAAGCATAAAGATATTAAAGAAAACTCTTTCGGCACTCATAACCTACCTCCAAAAAAACTTGAAACTAAAATGTTCAAGTAATTTTACCACAATACGCCATATAAAATCAACAGGGTATCTAAATCGGTTACTTTTACTTTTATAAATTTAAGTATATAATATTTTCCATGGAAGATACTATGGGTAGTGAAAATCAAATACTATCGAGATATATTCACTAACCAGACAGATCTACCATCAGGGAAACTTACTCTGATAACTACAGGAGGTATAATACATGGAACAAAATGCTGCAAGAGAAACGATTAACTCGCTTATTGAAAGGGGTCGTTCCGCTCAGAAAGAATATGACAACTTGAACCAGGAACAGATTAATTCGATTATAAAGGCAATGGCACTCGCCGGAATTGATAAGCATATGGAGCTTGCACGTATGGCGGTTGAGGAAACCGGAATGGGAGTATATGAAGATAAGGTTACCAAGAATCTCTTCGCAACTGAGCATGTTTATCATGATATAAAGTACACAAAAACGGTAGGAGTAATTGATGAAAACCTTGAGGAAAGCTATTACGAAGTAGCTGAGCCGGTAGGAGTAATTGCCGGAGTTACTCCAGTTACCAACCCTACTTCTACAACAATGTTCAAGTGCCTCATTGCAGTTAAAACCCGCAACCCCATAATATTCAGTTTTCACCCCAAGGCACAGAATTGCTCTGCATATGCGGCAAAGATTATGAAAGATGCAGCAGTAAAGGCTGGAGCTCCAGAAGGTTGTATAGGTTGGATTGAACAGCCGTCGGTAGAAGCTACCCAATTGCTGATGGGCCACCCGCATGTTGCACTTATACTGGCTACAGGCGGTGCAAATATGGTTGAAGCCGCTTACAGCAGTGGTAAGCCTGCACTTGGTGTCGGTCCGGGTAACGTTCCCTGTTATATAGAAAAAACCGCAAAAATTAAGCGAGCTGTAGCAGACCTTATACTCAGCAAAACGTTCGACAATGGTATGATATGTGCATCAGAGCAGGCTGTCATTGTTGATGATGAGATAGCTCAAGATGTAATAAATGAAATGAAACACCAGGGTATCTATTTTCTGAATCCCGATGAAATTAAAAGACTGGAGAGCATTGCTATTGATGAAATTAAATGTGCAATGAACCCTAAGATAGTCGGACAGTCAGCCGAGTCCATAGCTAAGATGGTAGATATTGATGTTCCACCAGGCACAAAAGTCCTGGCTGCAGAACTGGAAGGTGTCGGTCCTGAATACCCTCTCTCAAGAGAAAAGCTTAGCCCCATACTTGCTTCCTATCGGGTTAAAGACAGTTCTGAAGGTATCAGAAAGTGTGAGGAAATGACAGAGTTCGGGGGGTTAGGTCACTCGGCAGTCATCCACTCGGAAAACGAGGATGTAATACGGAAATTCAGTGAAAGGGTAAGAACAGGAAGGCTTATTGTAAATTCTCCGGCCAGTCACGGGGCCATCGGAGACCTGTATAACACTAACATACCATCACTTACCCTGGGCTGTGGCACCATGGGTAGAAATGCAACTACCGCCAATGTAAGCATCAGAAATCTGGTAAATGTAAAGAGAGTAGCTATGAGGAGGGTAAACATGAAATGGTTTAAGATTCCGCCAAAGATATATTTTGAGCCTGGGTCAATCCAATACCTCAGTAAGGTTCATGGAAAGAAAGCCTTCATTGTAACCGACCAGGCAATGGTTAAATTGGGCTTCGTAAATAAGGCAACCTATCATCTTGAGAAAGCAGGAATAAGGTTTGAAATTTTCGATGAGGTTGAGGCAGATCCTTCGGTTAATACCGTATATAAGGGAGCAAAAGCTTTGGAGAGATTTGAACCCGATCTGATTATAGCACTTGGAGGAGGGTCCGCAATAGATGCGGCCAAAGGAATATGGCTGTTCTACGAATATCCTGAAACAGAATTTGAAACCCTGAGACTAAAATTTACAGATATAAGAAAGCGTGCCGTCAAATTTCCCTTTCTGGGCAAGAAGGCTACTTTCGTGGCTATACCTACTACAGCAGGAACAGGGTCGGAAGTTACTGCATTTTCAGTTATTACTGACAAGGATAAGGGAGTCAAATACCCGCTTGCTGACTATGAACTTACTCCCGACATTGCAATAATCGACCCGGAGTTTACATATACCGTTCCAAAATCGGTTACGGCCGATACCGGAATGGATGTACTTACGCATGCTGTTGAAGCATATGTCTCTGTTATGGCATCCGATTATACCGACCCATTGTGTCTTAAAGCCATTCAATTGGTATTTGAATATCTTCCCAGGGCATTTGAAAACGGCAGCGATAAACTTGCCAGGGAAAAAATGCATAATGCATCCTGTATAGCAGGAATGGCCTTTACTAATGCCTTCCTGGGACTTAATCATGGTATGGCTCATATTCTGGGAGCAACATTTAATGTACCCCACGGTAGAGCAAATGCTGTTTTAATGCCTTATGTAATCGGATATAATGCTCAGACGCCTACAAAATTTGCAGCATATCCTAAATATGAATATCCTCAGGCTGCTGAGAGATATGCCGAAATTGCCAGAAACCTCGGCTTGAATTCAAACTCTGTTGAAGAAGGCGTACATTCTCTTGTTCAGGCAATAAGGGATCTTATGACTAGATTGGAGATGCCGCTGAGCATCCAAGGGCTTGGTATACAGAAGACTGACTTTGAGAGACAGCTTGACCACATGGCTGATACAGCATTTGCGGACCAGACCACCGGCTCCAACCCTAGAGTACCGCTGGTATCAGAAATTAAAGAACTCTACATGGAAGCTTATGGAGAAAATAACTAGGGGCTTACAGCCCCTAGTTTGTTTAATATTATATTCATGATAATGTAGAAGATATCTCTACAGGCACCTGCTAACTCACTTCCCCAGTTAGAAACCGTATAGCCAGCTTCCTTCACGGTTTTCTCCAGCGTCTTGACATCCGGCTGAGTTGAATACTTGCCTGTAAGGCTGTTAAAGCTGGAGTCAACCATAACCAATCCACTGGTTAGAAATGCTGCAAAAAGCACTAGTATTAGTAATATTCTAATGCTTGAACCGCTTCTATGTCCATCTGCTTTTTTCATGGAACTGCCTCTCAGTGAACCAAATTTAAGCTTATAGTTCCCTGAAACCGCGGCCTTCATTCCAATTAATCAAGTACTTTTGCTGCCACTTCAGCCAAATACTTCATGCTGGCCTCAGCCTCCTCCAAGGTATTACCCGTACCTCCAACCTCTATTATGAGTGCACCTGCTGCCACATGCTGGTTGAACCTCTCCTTCCTTAAATCAATGTCCTTGCAGAGCCCAGGGTACATCCGGGCAGCCTCCTGCTGAATCTTTACTGCAAGCTTCAGATTTTCACGCCAGTTGTCGTGCTTAAGTCCGAGTTGGTCAGTACCTACAACCAGCATTAGTTTCGCTGCCTCCACGCTGCCTATCCTTACTACTGACCGGAGCTTCTCTTCTGGTTCACCTAATGCATCTCTATGTATGTCGAATATTACTTTCGCAGAAGGATATTTTTGCATGGCTTTTTGCGCTGTCTGCAGAGACCTCCTATATGAACCGGTATATGTAGGAAAATCATGTATTGTGGTATCATGAGCGGCCCTTATACCGTATTTAAACAGCTGTTTTTTCAATTCATCCCCAACTCTAACAACATTATATCTGGGATTCTCAGTTCTGTGTGGGTCACTGGGTTTGTAGCTATTTTTCTGGGTTGGCGTGTACGCCTCCGAGGTATGGGTATGAAGGATTATTATGCCGGTTTTCTGGCTGCCACATTCCAGCTTCAATGGCTCCTTTTTCAATTTCTCTAAATCGATCTGATATGATGTATGATTTCTGACTCTAATACCGCTGGATTCAACCATATTAATCTGTCGGTTATAAGAAGCGTCGCTTTCCTTATCTCCGGCATCCAACTCTCCTTCGTCCTCTTGAGCTTCAGCCACCTTCTGTGGATTCTGGCCAGGCTGAGTTCCGTTCTGGCTGTCCGGATTCGGTGACCCTCCGACTGAACACTTTATATAATAAGCCCTCAACACAGGGTATTGGGTATTTAATACACTTTTACAATCCAGAATATTTGCCGGCAGTGCATACCCTGCCAATACACCCAGAGCACCTCCATTTAAATTCCTCCCAGCTCCCTGTCCCGGCTTAATTACTGGAAAGCTGTCTTCAAGCAACCCCTTAAAGATTGATGAATCGGTAGACTGAACCAGACTTGAACCCTCAGCCCCCAGGTATACAATTGAGGCTATACACGCCTTATTAAAAAGCCATATAATAGACAGAACAGCCGCTAACATTAGAATGATATGTCTGCGGTTATTATTCTTTGCAGCCTTCTTCGGAACTCTGAATACAGCAACATTAAGCATATCTATCCCTCTTATAACCTATTATTAATTCAAACCGATTCTGAGAAAATAATATAAACTAGAGTATATACTCCAGTTTATATTCACATCTATTAATTATATTTGCTAAAAGCATGTATTATACCGGTCACATCATACCGTGACAGAGAACCGTCCCCAGACAAGGTAAATGCGTGTGAGGGGACGGTTGT
>JAWLCD010000008.1:22225-76670 GCA_041687355.1 Clostridia bacterium
TTCCACGTTAACAGCGTGACAGGGGACGGTTCTCTGTCACGGTTAGGGTTTAAAGCAGTATGACCTCTACTTCCTGGCCTTCTCTAATACCTTCATCTGAAGCCCGTATCTTAACATAGCCACCCACCCTGGCCATTGAGCTTACAAAACCGGTTCCTGCCCCAACGGGTATGGCCACATATTTTTCTTCACCCCTGTCAATACTGACAGGAAGGTACTCCTCTCTGCCTGAAACAGGCCTGTAATCCTTCACACATTTTGCATTTATGCTTATCTGTTTGTTTTCAGCTTTGTTAAGCCAGAAAACCGTAGGTTTTACCAGAAGGTTAAACATGAGAAGCGCAGATTCAGGATTGCCCGGAAGTGCAAAAATGATTCTTCTATCCAGCATTGCCACTATAGAATCCTTTCCAGGATAAACTGCCATGCCGCTTGTCAGAATATCAATACATTCAATTCTCTTTATAAGACCAAGAGTCCTGTCCATGGTGCCTTCGGCACTTCCTCCCGAAATAATAATTATATCGGACGTCTCAAGACTCCGCTCTACTACTTCTTCCATCTCTCTTGAACTGTCCTTGACAATGCCCCTGTTTACAGCTGCCGCACCGAGTTCCTTTAGTCCTGCACATAAGGCATATGAATTGACATCCCTGACTTGTCCGGGAGCAAGTGAAGTATTAAATGGCTTAATGATTTCTTCTCCGGTGGAAATCACTGCCGCCTCCAGCTTCCTGAAGACCTTGACGTGGCTGAATCCGGCTCCAGCTATAGCCCCTATTTCTCCAGGCCTGATTCTGGTACCTTTGGCCAGGAATATCTCCCCTTTTCTTATGTCATCCCCTTTTCGAATAACATTCTCACCTATACTCAGAGGACGGCTCACAGCAATTTCATGAGGTCCCACTATTTCACAGTCGTCCACTGCCACAACGGCATCACCGTTAGGCGGCATCATAGCACCTGCTGAAATGTATATGCACTCGTTTGGCCCCAGATTAGTCACGCATTTTCTGCCTACTTCCGACTGCCCAACCTGGTTGAAAACTACCCGTTTTTCTTCACTCGCACCAAATGTATCTCCTGCCACCACCACAAATCCATCAACTGCCGACCTATAGAAACCTGGCAAATCCTCAACTGCAGTTATATCCTCAGCCGTGTACCGGCCAAGTGCATGGTCTATCCCTATTTCTTCAGATACCAGTTCAATATGTTCTATATTTGTTTTCAGTAACTCAAGTGTATCCAACAGCGTATTCAGCTTAAAATGACCCATGGCCACTAGAACCTCCTTGATACTCCAGTATAACAGCCTATTGGAATTATTATAGCAGTTTGGCTTGTGCTAGTAAATAAGAGAGAAGCCATTAATCAGCTTCTCTCTTATTTACTACTTACTATATTTAAACAATTACCTCTCAGCTTATCTCTCCATTGAACCTTCCTTCTGTTGACTCATGCTGTTCCTGCCGCTGTGTAGATACTTCTGCTGTTTGTAGTAATTGTGGGTACGTTTTTCACCTTCTTTTCCCTTTCTGAAACCACAGTTATCATTTACTCTGACTAATTTGGGTTTACCTTTACTATCATAGTCAAACGTCCCCAGCAAACCTCCCCGCTTTTCAATCTCTTCCTGCACAAAATCATAATTCCGCAGGAGACGCGTGAGGTCTTCATCCTTGGCCTTGCTTATATCGCCAAAAAACTTTATATACTTGCTGCCATGTAAAAACTTACCGTCTTTATCCGGAAGGCCTGCAGGACTGTCAATCTGCACAATATACTCATTCACCCCAGGTCTTTCGGCTCCCATGTTGTATATGGTCATTCCACTTATATACTTGCCATCCTTTTGCATTGGGTCTACAATAACCCTCTCCTTGGTATACTTTCTTTCAAGCAGCTCATCCTCAAGACGAGTCTGTTCCCTTTCCTCTGCCTTTAGTTCCTTCTCCAATTCCCTGCTGGTTCTCTTCTTGGAAGACTTATCAATGCCCAGACGGCTTTTAAGAGCTTCATAGGATTTATTAAGAGCCGACGCTACCCTGTTGGTTGAAGGATTAGACTGTTTCTTGTTTAAAAACCTGTAACTGTTTACATACCTGTGACCATCTATGTACCTGTATTCAGGCATCTCCCTGACAAACTGTCTTACTGCCTTACCAGCTGCAATCAGCTGCTTCAGAATAGGAATTTTGCCTATAAATCCGCCCATTCTTGCTCCTAATCCCTGAACCTGTCTCCCGGTACCTGGAATTACCTCTTTTTCTATCCTTCCGTAGCTTCGGTTTGTTACTTCTTTATTGACCGGTGCAGTATCCGTCTTCATCGGTTCACGTACTTGACCCGGAGCTGTACTTCCTGTCCTGGTCGGCTCTTTATAACTTAATACGCTTCCACCCAGATCATCAAAGAGTCCTATATTATCACCGATTTCATCAGCAATATCCTCCTGTAATGTTCGGAAAGGATTAGAATCCAAGCTATCTACCTTTTCAGTTGTACCATTCTGACTGTTAGCATACTTTCTCTCATTCTCTCTGTCATTAATAAAAGCCTGCAGTTTTTCGGAATAAGGAGCATACTTTTCAAACTTGCCGCCAAACTCATTATAGAACCTTCTTTTATCCTGCAGCCACAGCCTGCTGATTCTATCCTCAAGAAACTCCAAATCTTCCCTCTCCTGAGCATTCAAATTTTCCCTGTCTTTAATATTCTTATCAGCCATTTGTACCCTTCAAGGTCCCACCTTGAAAGCTCCCTCCCCTCAGAATTACTTTATCCTGAAAAATACTTACAAATTTATTATATCATTTTGTGATAAAACCTGTCATTGGTCATCTTGTACAAAGTTTCTACGTGATTTTTGTATAACTTAACAACAAACCGTGACAGAGAACCGTCCCCTGTCACGGTTTGTTGTTTGAATGAGTTACTGCTCGGGGTAATCTTCCCTTTGATTATAGTGCGTATGCAGAAGCTCATGCGCCTTATGGCTTCCTGGCTCTCCAAGGAATTCACTGTACAGTCTCCTTACAGTCGGGTTCTCATGTGACTTCCTTAGAGGCAGGTCCCGGTCAGCTTTGTATATTGCACTTGCCCTCTTAGCCTTTATATCGACCCTGGCCTGTTTATCAGCCGGATGGATAGGCTGGCCTCCGCCGCATATACATCCCCCCGGACAGGCCATTATCTCTACGAAATGGTAGTCTGCTTCACCGTTTTTTATTCTCTCCATCAGGTCTCTGGCATTGCCAAGCCCATGAGCAGCTGCAGCCCTAAGCTTTATACCTCCGGCTTCAATCTCGGCCTCCCTAATTCCCTCAAGACCTCTTACCTGCTCATACTCTACCTTCTCTAGAGGTTCACCCGAAAGAATCTCGGCAACAGTTCTGAGTGCTGCTTCGGCAACTCCTCCCGTAGAGCCGAAAATAACCCCGGCACCTGTAGCCTCTCCCATGGGATTATCGAATTCTTCATCAGGCAGGGTCTTAATGTCAATCCCAGCCTCCTTCAGCATTCTGGCCAACTCACGTGTAGTAAGCACAGCATCCACATCCCTGTGCCCCATAGCAGCAAGTTCAGGTCTCTCTGCCTCAAATTTCTTAGCAGTACAAGGCATTATCGATACCACAAATATCTTTGATGAATCTATTTCCATCTTCCGAGCATAATAAGACTTTATAAGCGCTCCGAACATTTCATGCGGAGACTTGCAGGTAGACAGGTTGTCCAACAGTTCAGGGTAGTTATGTTCTGCGAATTTTATCCATCCCGGACTGCACGAGGTAATCAGAGGCAGTCTTCCGCCATTTCTAATCCTTTGTATCAGTTCTGTTCCTTCCTCCATGATTGTAAGGTCTGCAGCAGTATCTGTGTCAAAGACCTTGTCAAATCCAAGCCTCTTCAACCCTGCTGCCATCTTTCCCGTAACAATGGTTCCAATAGGCATACCAAATTCTTCACCCAGTGCAACCCTGACTGCCGGAGCTGTTTGAACCACAACATGCAGGTTGGGTTCAGCAATTGCACTCCAGACTTTCTGAATACTACTCTTCTCTCGAAGTGCACCGACCGGGCAGGCAGTAATGCACTGTCCGCACATGGTACAGGGCACTTCATTAAGATTCCTTTCAAATGCAGTTGACACGACAGTGTCAAATCCTCTCTCTGCAGTATCAATCGCACCAACAGTCTGGATATTCTTGCATACACTTACACACCTTCTGCAAAGGATACACTTATTCGGGTCCCTCACAATTGAAGGTGAAAAATCGTCCAGAGGCTCTACATTGGTTTCTCCTTCATATTCTATCTCCTGTATATTCAACTGTTCACTCAAGCTCTGAAGCTCACAATTCCGGTTTCGCACACATGTCAGGCATTTCCTGTCATGATTGGAGAGTATCAATTCAAGCGTTGTTCTTCTTGACTCTCTCACCAGAGAAGTACTTGTCCTGACTGAAAGTCCGTCCGATACCGGGTAAACACAGGCCGTCTGTAGTCCTCTGGCACTTTCCACCTCCACCACACACATCCTGCATGCACCTATCTCATTTACGCCCTTGAGGTGGCAAAGAGTAGGTATATATATATCCGCGCTCATTGCCGCATCAAGTATTGTATATCCTTCCGGCACCTGGAGTTCCTGTCCGTCTATTTTAATGTTAACCATTTTCACGTTCCATCCTCCTTTCTTCCTGCTATTACTCTTTCTTAACCGCTTTAAAAGGACACTTAACTTGACACACTCCACACTTCACACACTTATCCTGCTCAATCATATAGGGCTGACCTTTCTCTCCGGTTACAGCTCCAGCACTGCAGTTCCTTGCGCATATACCACAACCCTTACAGGCTTCCCTGTCTATTACATAGTTAACCATTGCTTTACACACCCCAGCAGGGCATTTCTTCGAATTTACATGAGCCTCATACTCATCCCTGAAGTAGCGCAAGGTACTCAATACAGGGTTGGGCGCAGTCTGTCCAAGTCCGCATAAAGCAGAAACCTTTATATTCCCGGCCAGCTTTTCAAGCTTTTCAATGTCTCCTGCCTGACCCCTGCCCCCGGTTATCCTGCTTAAAATCTCAAGCATCCTCTTTGTACCAATCCTGCATGGAGGACACTTCCCACACGATTCATCCACAGTAAACTCAAGGAAGAACTTTGCAATATCCACCATACACGTATCCTCATCCATTACAATAAGGCCTCCTGAGCCCATCATAGAGCCAATCTGAACCAGTGAGTCGTAATCAATCTGCGTATCCATGTGCTGGTTCGGAATACATCCTCCGGATGGACCACCGGTTTGGGCAGCCTTAAACTTCTTACCATTTGGAATTCCTCCGCCTATCTCATATATAACTTCTCTGAGAGTAGTACCCATAGGTACCTCTATCAGACCTGTGTTATTTATCTTTCCTCCAACCGCAAACACCTTTGTGCCCTTACTTTTCTCAGTACCAATACCAGAAAACCACTCGGCCCCTTTTAAAATAATCTGAGGAATATTTGCGTATGTTTCAACATTATTCAATAGGGTTGGTTTCCCCCATAGTCCTTTAACCGCCGGGAAAGGCGGCCTAGGTCTAGGTTCTCCCCTCTTACCTTCGATTGAAGTCATTAAAGCAGTCTCTTCTCCACAAACAAAAGCTCCGGCTCCAAGCCGTATCTCGAGGCTAAAATCAAAGCCTGTCCCCAAAATGTTTTTTCCCAGAAGTCCACGTTCTACAGCCTGTTTTATGGCAGTATCCAACCTCTTTACTGCAACCGGATATTCAGCCCTTACGTATATATATCCCTGGTTTGCACCAACTGCATAGCCTGCTATAGCCATAGCTTCAATAACCGAATGCGGGTCTCCCTCCAGAACGCTTCTATCCATAAAAGCACCTGGGTCCCCCTCATCCGCATTGCAGCATACATATTTCTGTTCTCCATGCGCTTTTGCAGTGAATTCCCACTTTACCCCTGTCGGAAATCCTGCTCCACCGCGTCCCCTTAGTCCGGATTCCTTTATAACATTAATAACCTCCTGAGGTGACATCTGGACGAGAGCTCTCTCAAGAGCCTTATACCCTCCAAGAGCAATATATTCACTAACATCCTCAGGGTTAATCAGTCCGCAGTTCCTCAGTGCAATCCTTATCTGCTTTTTCATATAAGACTGGTTGTCCATTGTGTATTCCTTACAAACTGAACCTCTAATTATATGCTCCTCAATTACCCTTGAAGCCTTTTCGGGGGTCATCTTTACATAGGTGACCTTTTCCTGTCCCGGGGTATAAATCTCAACTATGGGTTCCAGCCTGCAAACTCCCATGCATCCTACCTGTGTCACAAAGACATTGGCCAGGTTTCTTTTCTCCACTTCCTTCTGAAAGAAATCCATGACCGGCTTTGCACCTGCAGCTATACCGCAGGTTGCCATACCTATCACCACTCTGTAAGGTGGTTGACCGTTTTCCATATCTGTATTATCCAGAGTCTTAACTCTCTGGTCTAACCCAACCTGTGTTTTCATCTATATATCACCTCACTGTTCATATCTTTCAAGAATATTGTCCACTTTATCTGGAGAAACTTCTCCATAAACATCATCATTAATCATTACTACAGGTGCGAGACCGCAAGCCCCCACACATCTTGCCGGCTCCAGGGAAAACTTCCCGTCCGGAGTACACTCACCTTCTTTAATCCCCAACCTTTCCATTATCTTCTCCAATACCTTTCCTGCGCCTTTAACATAGCAAGCTGTTCCGAGGCATACCTGAATTTTATACTGGCCTTTGGGTTGTATTGAAAACTGCGTATAGAATGTAACAACACCGTATATCTCGGCCAGAGGAATATCCAACCCCTCTGATACTATCTTCTGGACCTTCAGCGGCAGGTATCCGTAAACTTCCTGCACTTTATGAAGCACAGGGATTAAAGCTCCTTTTTTCCCTTTGTATTGGGTTACAATCTGCCTTACAGCTTCCAGTTGTTCCTGTTCAGTAACACTTTGAACTTTCGAGCAGCACATAACTTCACTCAATCTAATCCCTCCTTTACAACAAGAATGTTAAAATATTAACAAACATATGTTCATATTATACAGCCTTGTTAATTTATTATCAATGTTATGTTAATAATTTTTATTGCTTAATTATGGCAGTGGAAAATGAAGATTTTACTTGTAAAGAAAAAAGGCGGCATATATTGTAGCTGCAATAACCGTGAAAATCATCAACGGAAAGGCCAGCTTCGAATATTCGACAAATGAAATATTCTTACCGCTGCTTCTCAGTATTTCAGTCCCGACAACATTAGCTGAAGCCCCTATGATGGTTCCGTTTCCTCCGAAACATGCACCTAGTGCAAGGCACCACCATAGGTAATCAATATTTCCCGTACCTGACAGCTCACCAAATGTTGTAATTAAGGGAATCATTGCAGCAACAAATGGAATGTTGTCTACAAAACATGAAAGGATTGCTGCCAACCAAAGTATGGCTATGCCAGTCAAGAACAAGTCTCCTCCTGACACGTTAAAGGTAAGTGCAGCAAAATAATTTAGTGTACCTACTTTTTCAAGCCCTCCTACCAGTATAAAAAGGCCTATAAAAAAGAATATGGTCCTCCACTCAATAGCTTTAAGAATCTTTGCGGTCTCGACTCCTGATATTATTAGTAGGATGGAGGCCCCTGACACTGCAATAGTAGCAGTTTCAAGGTGCAGTACTCCGTGAAGAAACAGCGTACAAACTACCAGTCCTAATACAATTAAGCACTTTCTCAGTAGTTTTCTGTCTGCTATTACTTTTTTCTCATCAAGTTTCAGCAGTCTTTGTGCTACTCCCGCCGCCTTCAATTCTTTTCGGTATACTATCCGGAAAATAAAGACAATAATTATAAGTAATACAAAACACAAGGGGGCGAGATTGTAGATAAAATCAATAAAATTTAAATGTGTAGCACTTCCTATCATTATATTGGGAGGGTCACCTATCAGTGTTGCTGTTCCTCCAATATTTGATGCAAAAATCTGAGTTGTTACAAATGGAATCGGATTAACTCCAAGTATTTTACAAATGCTCAGGGTTACAGGTACTATAACTATTATTGTGGTAACGTTATCAAGAAATGCGGAAAGAATTCCTGTTAGTAGTGCGAGCGATACCAGTATTCTTGCAGGCTTACCCTTGGATTTTCTGGCCTGCCATATTGCAAGATACTCAAACAAGCCGGTCTGCCTGGTTATGGATACAAGTATCATCATTCCCATTAATAATCCTATTGTATTAAAATCAATAAAATCTACAGCTTCTTCCTGTGAAACAACACCTGAAATAATCAGAAGCGATGCTCCGAAAAGTGCAGCAGTAGTCTTATGTATTTTCTCACTGATAATTATGCTGTATGTTAGAATGAATAATGTTACTGCAGTCAGTACCTGTGAGTCATATCCCACTCTGTCCACCCCTGCCTGTATGGTTGTATCTGATACAGCCGTATTAATACTATATATTTTTTATAGTTTTTCATTCCGGTATTTTGCAGGGGACATGATTTGTAGAAAAAAAAGAAGCCTTTACGGCTTCATCTTTCAATATATGAGAAAATCTATAATGAGTATAATATGTCAAAAAACTCTGGGAAGGCAACATCTATGCACTGTGCTTTCCTGATCATGGTTTCACCTTCCGCAACAAGAGCTGCAACCGCAAGTGCCATAGCTATCCTCTCATCATTGTAGCTTTCAACCACCGTTCCCCTTAACTGCTTGCAGCCTTCAATCATGATTCCTTCAGGATCTTCAGTAATTTTAGCACCCATTTTGGCAAGCTCAAGTGAAATAGCCTTTATTCTATTAGTTTCCTTCTGGAGAATTTCAGGAGCCTCCTTAATAACTGTTGTACCGTTAGCCATTGTGGCTACAACTGCCATTATAGGAACTTCGTCAATCATTCTTGCAACTTCATCTGACTCAATTGTAATGCCCTCCAGTTGTGAGGACTTAACGCATATATCCCCTACAGGCTCGTTATTAAAGGTTTTGGTATTTGTAATTTCAATATCAGCCCCCATCCTTTTAAGAACTTCGATAATTCCTAGTCTGGTCGGGTTAATGCCTACATCCTTAATAACAAGCTCTGAATCTGGCACTATCAGTCCTGCAGCGATAAAATATGCTGCAGATGACAAGTCCCCGGGAACCCTGATGCTTTGGGGGTACAATTCACCAACTGAGGTGCTCCTGACCGTATTACCTTCAACTATTATATTCGCACCGAAGTTGTTAAGCATTAATTCCGTATGGTCTCTGGATTTTATTCTCTCGGTTATAACAGTCTCACCATCAGTGAAAAGACTTGCAAAGAGAAGTGTGGACTTTAGCTGGCTTCCTGAGTTAGGTAGTTCAAGTGTTACTGGATTTAGCCTTGTTCCGTTTATGAGAAACGGAACAAAATTTCCGTCTTCTTTTCCAACTATGTTTGCTCCCATCATCTTCAGATGTTTTACTGCCCTGCCCATGGGCCTCTTGTGTGCCCTGTCATCTCCGGTAAGTATGGAATTAAATCTCTGAGCCGCAAGGATTCCAAGCATTAATCGAATGGTTGTTCCTGAGTTGCCGGTATCGAGAGGGTGGCTGTATGGCTTCAATCCATGCAAGCCTCTTCCATAAACTTTTATTCTGTTATTTGACAGAATCTCAATCCCAACCTGAAGCTTCCTGAAACACTCAATAGTAGCCAGGCAATCCTCGCTCAGGAGGAAACCCTCAACCTCTGTGATTCCCTGGGCTAATGCTCCAGCCATTATTGCCCTGTGGGATATTGATTTGTCTCCGTGTATAGTTATTTCACCCTTTAATACTTCTTTCTTTTCTATGACCATCTACAAGACCCCCTCTATTTGTCAGAAATAGCTCTGCAAATTATTTAAGACTGTCACATTCTATATACGGTATATCCATATTGGTTAAGGACATCACAAGCTTTATCCACGCTCTCCAGGTCCGGAAAGGTTACTGTAAGACATCCCTGGCCATATTCCCTGCTATTGGCTACATTTATATTCTTTATATTAATATGGTTTCCTCCAAGTAGTGTTGCAAGTTTTCCTATTTCCCCCGGCTTATCCTCAATATCTACTGAAATATCATAAAAAGGGGTAATCAAACCAACATTTTTTGATGTGAACTTGTCACGATACTCTTTGGCTGATCTGAAGAAATTAAGTATTTCCTCTTGTTTTCCTCCATCCAACCAACCCAGGAGCTCCTCCATCTGCCCGACAAACTTATTAAGTATATTTTTTATTTGATGCTTATTATTCAAGACAATATTCTGCCACATTTCCGGACTGGACGAAGATATTCTGGTTATATCCTTAAACCCTCCTGCTGCAAGTTTTTTCATATAACCCTTGCTGCTGTCAAGCTGGCTTACAAGATTGACTAAGGCAGCAGAAATAACATGCGGGACATGGCTTATTGCTCCTGTTACAATATCATGCTCTTTATTTTCAATAATAACAGGAATTCCACCAATTTCAATTATAATTTTTTCCATAAGGTCCAGGGCTGATTTAACCGTTTTAGCGCAAGGAGTCAATATATAATATGCATTTTCGAATAAATGACCCTTGCTGGCTTCATAGCCAGACCTCTCCGACCCGCACATGGGGTGACCACCAATGAAGGTAAACTCTCCGGGTATATTCTCTACCCTGCTTACAAGTGACCCCTTTATACTTCCAGTATCGGTTATCACACAGTTTTGCTTAACCTTTTTCGATACCTGCTCGGCCAAATCAGGTATTCTATCAATAGGTGTACAGATAAAAACTATATCAGAATCAGTAATATGGGTATCTATATCAGTATATGCGCTGTCAAGCACACCCTCATGCAGTGCAGCATCAAGTGTTGCCCTGCAGGTATCAATTCCTATAACTCTTTTTATTCCCGATGACCTTCTCAAAGCCTTGGCGAGGGAGCCTCCTATCATTCCCAATCCTATTACTGTTGCAGTCCTAGCTTCCATAACTAAACTTTCTCCCCATTATCTTCGCCATTTGAGCAATATCCTTGCACAGACCATCAAAATCATCAGGAGTAAGCTGCTGTGATGCGTCAGACAGTGCATGCCTGGGCTGAGGATGAACTTCAACAATTAGCCCATCTGCACCGGCCGCAACAGCCGCCTTTGCCAATGGTATGACGTACTGAGCTTTCCCTGCGGCATGACTGGGGTCAACTATTATGGGAAGGTGGCTCTGGCCCTTTACAACAGGTATTGCCCCTATATCCAAAGTGTTTCTTGTTGAAGTTTCAAAAGTCCTTATTCCTCTTTCGCACAGGATAACATTACTGTTTCCTTCGCTAACAATATATTCTGCCGCATTCAGCCATTCGTCGATAGTAGTAGCTGCTCCCCTCTTTAACAGTACTGGTTTCCCGCGTTTTCCCACTTCCCTCAGGAGGTGGAAATTCTGGACGTTCCTCGCACCTATCTGAAACACATCTACATACCTGTCGGCTACCTCAACAGTCTTTTCGCTTATTACCTCACTGACAATCAACAGGTTGTTTTCCTTTGCCGCACCATAAATTAGCTTCAGCCCTTCTTCTTCCAGGCCCTGAAATGCGTATGGCGAGGTTCTGGGCTTAAAGGCGCCTCCACGTATGAATTTTGCCCCGGATTTCTTTACAGCTCTGGCAGTTTCAAATATCTGCTCCCTGTTTTCTATAGCACATGGGCCAGCCATCATAACAATATCTTTTCCCCCAACCTTTACTCCACATATGTCTATAACACTGGAGTCAGGCTTAAAGGTCTTACTGACAAGTTTATATGATTCAACTATTGGAACTATTTTATCAACACCGGGCATAAGGTCTATAGGTACATCACTTAGTACCCTTTTATCCCCAATAACACCGATAATGGTCACGAGTGAACCCTTTGAGATGTGGGCATCAAGCCCTAAAGACTTTAAAATCCTTACGATTTCCCCTACCTGAGTTTCCGAGCTGTCAGCCTTCATTACGATAACCATAAGATTCTCTCCTGTATTGTCTTATGTTGCCTGCTTCAGTATATACCTGAGGGGCAAGAAATGGTAATATTCATCCGGTAGTATATTTCCGCTTCATTTTACAATTTATACTTTTAAATGTCAAGTTTAGTTAAAATCAAACAAAAAGACTGTCTAACAAATTAACAGACAGTCTTTATCAGTATGGAAAATATGTATTTCAATTTTCAATTCTTTTACGCCCAGTCCTCCATAACTGTATCCTCTCTATCCTCTGCAGCTTCATCTTTTACTATCTCCATTTTGATTACCGATACCTCGTAGGCAACCTTGTTGATAACCTGACTTTCATCCAGCTTTTTCTGATAGGTTCTACTCTGGATTCTTCCCCAAATTTTTATATTTTCTCCTACTTTCAGCCCTTCGGCATAGCGCGCATTTCTTCCCCATGTGATGCAGGGAATGTAATCTGATTTATTATACTGCCTGTTTACAGCAAGTAAAATGTCACAAATCTCTCTTCCGAATGGAGTGGTCCTATAGATTGGATTCTTACAGATGTACCCATTGAGGAAAATCTGGTTTGGATTCTTTACCTTGGAAATATCTTCAACAGGTTTGATGTCCCTTGCAAAAACGGTAAGCATCAATTTATTCGAATCGCTGTCGTAGTTGTTGTATGACCTGAACTGACCTTCGACTTCAAAAACAGCTCCCTCTTCAAAACTTACATCATTCAAGAGCCTTTCGGATATGGTTACTACAAGATTGTCACTTGTGTCGCTCAGTCTGGGGATTTCCATATGAAATGTATAGAATCCTTCGCCATATACCTCATGACTAAGCTCTAATTTTGAAACTACTTTACCTACAATAGCAACCATATTATTCTCTATGACACTGCCAACCAACAACCCCACTCTCCTCTCTTGTTCATTAAAGCTGCATTTATCTAGTGTAATACTATTCTGAGAATCTCTAATTTAGAAGTGTTTTTTACCTCATTCAAGTCTTGTAAAATGTTTTATTAGGTTTCCTGACCAAATATTTGCTCAAAAAAACAAAAACCCAACTAAATTAGTTATTAAATTGATTCTGGAGTCAATTATATTTATTATCGATAGTAGATTTACTGAACACAAAAAAAATATACAACTGGTCAATTTTATTTTACCATAATTAGGCTATATCGTCAAATAAACTTATTCCAGTTATCTATACACCTGTCAGTTTTTCGTAGCTTAAATCATCTTGCCCCACTCAAACTTGATAGGGCTCAAGATTGTGCGGGGCAATGAGTATACATAATATAATCTGCTTAGCAGCTACATGTATTCTATTTTTGCCTTTCTGAGATAGATTGTGTTATAGGTTGGTTCCAAAGCCTTTATATCCCCTCCCGATACCGCCGTTACTTCAACCCGGTTCCTAAATTCTGCAGGAATGCTATCCATATCCAGATTGATGAACTTATACTTGCACCAGACAGTTATCACTTTATTACCCGGGTTGTCTATTTCAAATTCAATTATCTCAGACCCGTCATATTTGCCGCACAAAGGTTTGTCTGCTCCTCCCGGAGGTCCGGGGTTATCAGTGTATCCCCATTGTGTTGTCCCGTCATAGTCTATCTTTACTATTTTTATATAACTTGTATCTATTCCGGTAGTATTATCTGCATTTACATCTAGGCTAATATCATACCTGTCTATATCTGCCCCTCCCGGAT
Organism: Clostridia bacterium; assembly: GCA_041687355.1. Lineage (GTDB taxonomy): Bacteria > Bacillota > Clostridia > Acetivibrionales > UBA4821 > JAWLCD01. Next base: position 35,992 of record JAWLCD010000008.1, read on the forward strand.
CTATTACAAATTTGCATACCACCTCGGAGTTGGGGAAGTACCGGTTGTACCCTTTGTCTATTACTTCCTCCTCAGTTATCTGGCCGCTATCTACCGCTTCCTCTATCCACTGGTTTGCTGCAGTTACCCGGTCAGTAAACTGGCTGACTGCCACAGGAAAAGAAGTTGTTGCGGTAATGGTTTTTGATGTATAGCTTATGGGCCACCCTAATCCGGCTTTTATTCTAAAATTATATGTCCTTCCCGCAGTTAGTCCGGTTATAGTTGTATGTAGTCCGGTTATTGCTGTTTTATTTGTAAATGTTCCGCCTGTCCCCCATTCTACTGCCGCTCCATTAATTTCCCCAAATGCTTTTCCATCCCACTGCGCTTTTATGGTTACAGAATTGGACTCAATATCCTCTGTCTCTATAGTGTATTCCGGTTCCAACTTGTATATCCTGTAGTTCCAGTTGTTCCCGCATAGAAGTATCCTTCCGTCACTTCTTGACGCTGATGCCGCAGTATTATGCAGCAGGTACCTTCCCTTTTCGCCCGGCGAAAGTGTATAGCTGCCGTCAGCATTTATGGTTATGTCAAGTACTTGATAGTATCCATCACCGCCTGTCATGAGCACATTGCCGTTAGGCAGCATGCTGAGGGCTTTTATTGACTCTCCCGCATGACCCCAGTTTCCTGTCTGTCCCCATGTTCCATCCGGCTTTCTTAACTGGTATTTCCCGTTTTGTCCGGCAAATAGTATGCTCTTGTCCATAAATCCCAGTACAGCATATATGTTTGATGTGTCCGGAGTTACCCCATCACTTTTGGTCCAGTTCTGATCGGTTAAAGGTGAGCCGTCAGGTTTAAATATCTTTACTTTTCCCTGGCTTCCTGCAATAACCATATTGCCATTCGCTCTTCCTTGTGCCGCTGCACTGGCATCTGTCCAACTGCATGTACCGCTCACTCCCAGGTTCCCATTCGATTTCAGTACCTGCCAGCAGCCTTCTTCTCCTGCCATTAATACATCTCCTGTAATGATTCCGCTTGCATTATACAAGTATGACAGCGACTGAATATCCTTCCCTGCATGTATCCATGTATCGGGAGCCTTCCATTGACCGGAGGCATTCCTTATCTGGTATTTTCCACCTCCACCTGCAAACAGCATCCGTCCATCTTCATATGCCAGGACTGCTTTTATATTTGCAGCGTCAGGTGTTGTCCTATCAGCACCGGTCCATTGTATCTGTGACAGGAGCTGTTCATCCTTCCCTAACACAATTACCGTCCCATCACTTCCGGCCATAAACATTACCCCATCCGTCGGCCTTACTGCCGCTGACATAGTTGATGATATTATGGAAAACACCTTATATGCCCATTGTTCATTGTCATATGTATCTGTAGAGCTTACGTGCAGGTACCATGTTCCTGCGTTGCTTTTTAAGGTTGTTTGTGAAGTGTATGGGGGTGCAAAATCCACCCATCCTGATTCAGGTTTTTCCACACTTGTTGACCACACATACCTGCTGTTTGCAAGTCCGCTTGCATCCGAACATTCTATGGCAACTTCAACATTTCCGCTAAATATTCCTCCTTCTGGGTTGAAGGTTATATCGGGAGGTGTTCCTTCATTTACCGTTACATTAACCTGGGTTGATTTTCCGCTGTAAGATATATTTATGATGGTTGTGCCCTGCATCACTCCGGTAACCTTTCCAGTATTATCTACGGTTGCAGTTGACGTAGACTGGCTGCTATATGATGCCATACCGCTTACATCACTGGTTGTCCCATCAGATAGCTCCGCTGTTACCGTTAGCTGCTGGGTCTTGCCTTCATTCACCGTTGCAGGGTTGGGCTCTGCCGAAATATTGGTTGCCACAGGCGCTGTTACTGTTACAGATACCGATGTTGATTTTCCGTTGTAGGTTATGTTTATGCTTGCAGTTCCAATAGCAGCTCCTGTTATCAAGCCGCTGCTGTTTACGGCTGCTATGCCGCTGTTGCTGCTCACGTATGATGCCGCGCTTGTTACATTATTATTTGTTCCATCTGACATATTTGCTGTCGCAGTTAACTTCTGGGTCAAACCCTTTGCTATTGATACAGGATTTGGGGATGCGCTTATCCCTGTCAGTATTGTTGGGGTTGTAAAGCTGTATTGGGCTCCGTAGCTTGTTCCTTTGCTGTTTGATGCATATGCGCGGTAATAGTATGTAGTACTGGCTGAGAGTCCTGTCAGGCTTACACTGAATGCTCCGGTTGTTCCTGTTGTGGATTTTGATGTCCATGTGCCTGACCACGACGGCCTATATTGAATCCCCCGCCCGGTTATTACTGCTCCCCCGTCTGATGTTACATTCCCTTTTGCCGTTGCGCTGCTTGATGTTATACTTGTTGCATAACTGTCCGTCACTACTGTCGGGACTGTTTGCGGCGGTGCTGAGGTTGTAAAGATGTATTGGGCTCCGTAGCTTGTTCCTTTGCTGTTTGATGCATATGCGCGGTAATAGTATGTAGTACTGGCTGAGAGTCCTGTCAGGCTTACACTGAATGCTCCGGTTGTTCCTGTTGTGGATTTTGATGTCCATGTGCCTGACCACGACGGCCTATATTGAATCCCCCGGCTGGTTATTACTGCTCCCCCGTCTGATGTTACATTCCCTTTTGCCGTTGCGCTGCTTGTTGTCTTATTTGTTACAGAACTGTTCGTAGTTACTGTAGGTTTTGCACCTGGCTGCTGCACCGTATATGAAAACATTACCCATCCTGTTGGGTTGTAGTTAGATGAGTTATCATAAGCATATATATATAAGGTATAGTAACCACTTGCAGTTGGTGCCGTTACTGTAAATGAACTTCCGTTAGATGCTAGTGTATAGTTACTTTCGAAGTTCCATTGATAGTAAGTAGCTAGTATACCGCTTGGATCCGTTACCGTTATATTTATGCTAGCACCTGGTGATATTGTCCCGCTGCTAGGATTGGCATTTATTGTAGGTGGTATTGTGTCTGCTTGCGTATAGTTTATGGTATCGTAATATGTCTGTGAGATATTCCCTGCTCCATCTTTATACCTTACATATACGTATTTCGTTCCATATCCTGAGCTTAGCGTCCAGATTGGAGTGCTAGCATAATACTGGTAGCCTGGAACAGCCTGCCAGTTTCCAGTAAATGAGCTGTTATCGTTTCTTATTTCTACCCCTGTTATTCCTGTATCGTCTGTTGCAATCAGCTGCAAAACAACTGAACTTGAAGTTGTAGGCGAACTATTCTGTATAGTTATACTGCCTGTAGGCGGAGTTGTGTCTGTTTGCGTATAGTTTATGGTATCGTAATATGTCTGTGATATGTTCCCATCTGCATCTCTAAACCTTATATATACGTATTTTGTCCCATATCCCGAGCTTAGTGTCCACGACTTTGGAGTAGAACACCACTGCCAGTTTCCAGTAAATGAGCTACTATCGTTTCTTATCTCCATCTGTACTCCTGTTTCTGACCAATCTAGGTTCAAAACAACACTGGTGCTGTTTGTAGTTGCTGCTCCATTGTTTATACTTATGCTTCCTGTTGGCGGTGCTGTATATGTAGAACCATTCGAAAAGGTCTGGCCATTATTATAAAGAACGGTAATTGTTCCATTAGAATTCTCCCACAAGTTACAAATTCTATTTGCATCAAGATTATTTACAAATTTACGTGATGGATCATACTTCAAAAACTTCTTTCCCACCCCATCAACCCACGCAACCACCCACTTATTATTATCTCTATCAATAAGTAGAGGCTTGGTAAAACCTATTTCAGGCGGATCACTTGCAACGAGATAATTACTTGCTCCACTAATTCTTCTGATTTCGGAATCCTCGTTACCGTTTGAGTCATTTAAAGCAAATACTACCGAACCGCTAGAAGTCTTCGAAAGGTCTTCCAACTTCAATCTGCTGCCATTATATTGGACGTTCCATGATGAACCATTCCACTTCATCAAATCGGATTGGTATGCCCAGCCTATCCAGTATCTTTCAGCATATATCTCACTGGGGCTTTTTACAAGCAATAATCCCATCTCAGCTCTCTCATGGTCAAAGACTACTCCGCCTAACCCCTGCCATTTGCTTCCTGTCCACTTCATAACATAACCGTTGCGTGTACTATTATTATTACTAACCTCAACATAGACACTTATGTACGGAGTACCGGCACTATCTACATCCATATCAGGATAATCCTTGCTGTAATCGGTGCTGGAATAAAATGCTGTCGATAAATTTGTATCAGCTTTAGGTGACCCCTTCTGCGACCAACTCAAGCCATTCCAGAAGTATACATAGCCTTGTTTATTTGTGGACGGGTCACAAGCTGCCCATACTGCATTTCTGTTGTGAACAGCCATAGTTACAATTGAGTCTCCTCCGGGACCACCTATACTGTGCCAGCTTCCATTATAAAATAGCTTTACTGTTGTACCGTTAGTTACACCAACGGTTTTATCATCTGCTACATCGCAGTCTACTATACTTATACCTGCCGAGGGACCTGAAATCCAATTCGAATTATCTGCAGGAGGCTGATTCAGCGTTACAGAAATGGTCGTACTACAAGAGACAACCATATCGGAATAGCTGACTCTTATGCTTGTGGTTCCACTCTTATGCTGGCTCCATAGGTAATGTTTTTCTACATCGGCTATATCATCATCGTCAGCGTTATAATATATGTTTTCATTTCCTGTTAGATTAACTGTTGTACCATCATAATAAGTTCCTGTTATATTTATTTTGCCAAGGTTTTTATATATCTCATTAGTAGTTACATTTTTAGGCGAGACATCAATTTTTTTAATAAGCTTATATTCACCATATGCTGGAGTCTTAAAAGCCAATACCATTATGATAACAGATAGTGTCATGAATAATGCTCTTGCATATTTCAGCATCAGATAATCCCTCCTACAAGTAAATCTGTAATTATAGAAAAACCCTGCGTTATTAAATCTACTTATAGTAATAATAATAAATGGTTGGTGTTGGTAGGCTCATAAGTTCTAATATTGCCATTGGTATATGTAAAATTAGATAAAAAAACTAGGCATTCGCTTCAAAAAATTGCATATAATTTAAAAAATCCTTTATATGCCTCTTTTCTTATTGATTTGCGTATTTATAAAACAATTATACCACATTATGGATATAAAAACAATCACTATGGGCTGTGTTGATAGCGTCAAATTTAAGAACTGTGTGGAGAGCTACGTGTATTCCATGGACCAAAAGCTAAGAGGCTAACCTTTTGGTCTTAGGTTAGCCTCTTTCTTTGGCACTTAGCAACAAACTACTGCAGCCCACCTGCTGTCAGTACCGATTTCTGGTGGTCTGGATCTATCTGATTATCCTTGTGCCTTAATCCATTCAGGAAGTATAAATCAAAGTGTCCATCCATCTGATTTCCAGAAATTCTATCGAGATTTTGCCCGTACCCATACCCTCCACTGCGGTTATATACATTCTGTAGGAACGGCTTCCCATCCACTCCTGCATGGGGCATCCCTGAAACCGATACGGCAAAGCTCCTACCTTCCACTTCAAGTATAAACGGCCTTCTTACCCATGTCCACGTTCCTCCGAATACCTGCTTCATTATCTGGGTATCGTTAGCTGTAACCGTCTCGGTATCTGCGTGACTTGCACCCATGGTTCTCCGCACATTAAAGCTCAGACCGGTTTCAAGGTCAATTAATCTACCTTCTTTGGATATAGGGAACACATACTGTCCCTGCGAAAACCAGTCAAGCATTTCACCAAAACCGGATCCAGGCGTAGGCTTAACACCTATAGTATGAACCGGTATCTTCAAAACCTGGCCAATCCTTAAGTATGTACTCCACGTCAGGCCGTTAACCGACATAAGCTCTTCTACAGGTATGCCTTTTTTCTCAGATATTGCCCACAAGGTATCCCCTGAAACTACGGTATAATTTGTATACAACACGCTGTCTCCGGATGTATCTACAGGTATATTATTATGGAAATAAGTGCTTGTTGGCGTAGCATCGTTAATGGTTTGAATAATATTCAGTACCGTGTAATAGATGTAGCCATCACCCTTATATGTAGAAACTTTATACCACAGCCCATTCTTTCCGGTTACTTTAACATGCGTTCCTGAAACAAGGTAACCAACATCCCTGTGCCAAAAATCAGGACCGCTTTCAATTGTAGCATTACCGGTTACCGCATCGAACTGGGTTTGGAACGGCTCAGTCAGTCTGACTACAAGCATCTGACCTATATATATGTCGTTACTGGTCAGTCCATTGAGGGTTTTAATTGTTGTATATGACGTTTGGAATGTCTGCCCAATCTTCCAAAGATAATCACCGCTCACAACCTTATATATAATTTTCCCATTCTCAGGTTTAAAGAGCAGGGTTTTATTATCCCTTACGGTAATATACATCCCCAGGTTTTCAAATAACCTCACTGGAACCATAATTCTGTTTTCGACTATTTTAAATGGAGCCGGAAGCTGTATGTATTTGCCGTTGATAACAGCTATACTGCTGTCAAGCTTCAATCCAACTTCGTTTTCATCCATTTTGATTACTGCTGTAAGCTGATTTATATCGAAACTACTTCTAATACCCAGTACTTCTGAAACTTCTTTTAAAGGAACAAGAATTTCACCATTTATATTAACTGGTGAAGCTCCCCATTCAACCTGCTGGTTGTTTACCACCACCTCTGCATTTGGGTATATCTTAGCTGAACTCGGATATGTAATAAGAATCAGCAGGACAGCGAAAACTGCAGCTTTGTTTATCACTTGCCAGCGTGTACAGCTTTTTTGTAACATGACTACTCCTCCTCTTGTTTACATAATTAATGTTATTACTCTGTTTTGCGAAAGTACAAGCTGTTATTCTTCCAGGTCTAGTTATGCAATACCCCCACTACTAAAATTATAGTAAAGTTCTTATGTTAACTCAAGGCCTGTTTTTAAAGCCTTCTCTCTCTAAATTCGAAATAGTTTTTGGGCAAATACAGTCCTATGCTTAGGCCTGTAGGATAGGCAGACAACTAGGAATAATTTGCTATATATCCTAAACCCTGAATTGTCGTAAAACTGAGCTGAGTTCCTCTGTTGATTTGTAGAGCGATGTATATATATCCCTAATCTCAGACATTGCCGCATTCTGCTCCTGGGTACATGCAGCAATCTCCTGGGATGCCCTGGATATATCTTCAGACGAGCTCAATATATTATTTATCAGCTCTACAAGGTCATCCTTGCTGACATTTATTTCTCCGGAATAAGTATTTACGTTATTTATCTCTTTTCCTATTTCATTTACTGTACCAGTAATATCCATAAACAACTCACTTGCACTCTGTATGGACTTATTCTGTTCGTCCATTGCCATTCCCATGTCGCTTATTTTTCCAACAGTCTGTTCAGTCTGCTGCTGTATTTCCTTTATCAGTTCCATTATCTGCTTAACCGCGCTTGATGACTGTTCAGCCAGCTTCCTTATCTCTTCAGCTACAACCGCAAACCCTCTGCCGTGTTCTCCGGCCCTTGCCGCCTCAATTGCAGCATTAAGGGCCAGTAGATTGGTCTGGTCGGATATGCTTATTATAGTATCGGTAATCACGGTTATTTCCTTTGACTTGCTGTCAAGCAGGTTTATTGCATTGTTTGCCTCTGTCCTGGCTGAGTCGCTCTGCTCTACCTTGGATTTCATCTGCCTTATCATATCCTGACCCCTGGTGCTGCATCCTATGGCCTTCTGTGACATCTGTTCCATCTGGGTTGTAGCCTTACCCAGATTGCCAATTTCTTCAGCCATCAATGCCATTTTGTTAGAAATAACCGAAATATCTTCCGTATGGGAGCTAACCTTTTCGGCAACCTGCCCCACACCTTGAGCCACCTGGTCTGTTGAACTAGTTATCTGCTCAGAGTTGCTCCATAGTACATCCGAAGTCCTCGAAATACCTTGAAACATGGATAATATTCTTGTTATAACAGCAGCTATACTCTCAGTGGCATTGTTAAGCTGTTCAAATAAAATTCTCTGCTTTGAAGTCTTGGACAAATCCACCCTGTATGAAAGGTCATTATTGTCCATATTAAATGCATACTCTGAAATAAGATTTATAGGTTTGACAAATTTTTTATAATTCTGGGTTCCAGCAATAATTCCCAGAACTAATCCAGTCAGCAGTATTGCAAAAAGGAATCTGATAAACTGCTGTTGGTCATATCCAAGCCCAATGGGAATCAATGTGCCACATAAGAAGCATAAAGTTTCTACTTTAATTAAAGTCGAAAGAAGGTATTGCCTCATAGATACTCTGTATTTCTTACCTTTTTTTATACCCATTCCGTCTCCCCACTTTTATGTTTTCGTCCATCGTTACTAACTAATACACTTAGGAATTATTTAGACCTATACAGTAAATTTCCCAAGAACCGACTGCAGTTTTTCAGCCGATTCATATAAAGAGTTAAATGCCTGGTTTATTTCATGCATGGCCGCATTCTGCTCCTGGGTACATGCAGCAATCTCCTGGGATGCCCTGGATATATCTTCAGACGAGCTCAATATATTGTTTATGAGCTCTACAAGGTCATCCTTGCTGACATTTATTTCTCCTGAATAAGTATTCACGTTATTTATCTCTTTTCCTATTTCAGTTACTGTACCGGTGATATCTATAAACAACTCACTTGCACTCTGTATGGACTTATTCTGTTCGTCCATTGCCATTCCCATATCGCTTATTTTTCCAACAGTCTGTTCAGTCTGCTGCTGTATTTCCTTTATCAGCCCCATTATCTGCTTAACTGCGCTTGATGACTGTTCAGCCAGCTTCCTTATCTCGTCAGCTACAACCGCAAAGCCTCTTCCGTGCTCTCCTGCCCTTGCCGCCTCAATTGCAGCATTAAGAGCCAGAAGATTTGTCTGTTCAGATATGCTTATTATGGTATCGGTAATCAGGGTTATTTCCTTTGACTTGCTGTCAAGCAGGTTTATTGCATTGTTTGCCTCTGTCCTGGCCGAGTCGCTCTGCTCTACCTTGGATTTTATCTGTCTTATCATTTCCTGGCCCTTAGTGCTAAGCTCACGAGCCTTCTGAGATTGCTGTTCCATATTGGCAGCTGCCTTATTAAGTGTAGTAATTTTATCAGACATAAACCTCATCTTTTCTGAAGCAGTCCCAATGTCTTTCGTATGCGAACTAACCTTCTCGGCAACCTGTCCTACACCCTGGGCCACCTGGTCGGTTGAGCTGGTTATCTGTTCGGAGTTACCCCTGAGAATACCTGAACTGTCTTTTATACGGCTAAAAAGCAGAAGTACACTTTTTAAAACCGATGTAATACTGGAAACAGCATTATTAAGCTGTTCAAAGACACCCTTCAGTTTAGAAGCCTTTGACAGGTCTACACGGCAGGTTAAATCGTTATTATCCATTTTATATATTAACTCAGAAAGCATATTGATGGGTCTTACAAAGCTGAAATAATTTGTTGATGTGCTGAATGCTGCAGTCACAAGGCCAAGTATCATAAGTGCTGCAAGCTGCTTATAGTACAGTACTCCTTCTACCCCTACGTACAAAGCAATCAGATGATTTGCAAACAGCAGCATTACTTCAACCTTGACAGCAGTTGAGATAATATATCTTTTTAGAGAAACGTTAAATTTTACACCTTTTTTATCCATGGTTACTTATGAGACTCCTCTTCTGCAAGCAAAATTTAAAAATAATTAAGCAATTCAGCAGAACTTTACCAGGTTTAGCAATAAATATAATGATGGTTTATGAAGTAATAAATAAAATATGCCGTAAGTGGAGATTATTCTATAATTAATCGTGTTATGCAATAATATTAATTGAAAGAAAGAGAGCTTCGGTATTGTATGCAGGTAACTTTATTTTTAATTTGTCCATTATACTCCTGATTAAAATATTTATCACAGCAGGATGCTATCCCACTATTAGTTTACAATAAGTGTTCAACTTTTGTAAATAATTTTTTTGGACCAACCCCCAAAGGTTAATCGCCAAAGCTAACCCCTATGCTCCTTGACGCCTTAACTAATTCTCCATCTTTATCAACCTTTTTGAGTTTACCCACTGCTTCTTCCAATGATACATATGTTATATCCCTTCCCTTAAGACTGACCATCTTCCCAAAAATGCCTTCCACTGCCAATTCAACAGCCCTTACCCCAAACCTTGTAGACAGCACCCTGTCAAACGGGGTTGGATGTCCTCCTCTTTGGAGGTGACCTAATACAGTTACACGTGTCTCAATTCCTGTTTGTTTTTCAATATCATCAGCAAGCTTGTGTCCAATTCCTCCCAATCTTATCTGGTCAGGACTATCCTTAACCACTTTACATATTACAAGGTCACCATCAACCGGCTTTGCACCTTCAGCAGCCACAACAATACTAAAGTTTTTACCATCTGCCTTTCTCTCAATTATTTTCTCACAGACTTTGCATATATCATAAGGAATTTCAGGGATTATTATTACATCAGCGCCTCCGGCAATTCCGGCTTCGAGTGCAATCCATCCTGCATACCTTCCCATAACCTCCAAAATCATAACCCTGTGATGTGCTTCTGCGGTAGAATGAAGTTTGTCTATAGCCTCAGTTGCCGTTGTCAGTGCCGTATTAAAGCCAAAAGTCAAGTCGGTAGCATATAAATCATTATCAATAGTCTTTGGAACTCCAATTACATTCAGTCCTTTTCTGGAAAAATCCCTTGCAGAGGTAAGAGTCCCGTCTCCACCTATCGCTATCAGACAATCAGCTCCTGCTTTCACAAGATTATCCATACATACATCAGACATATCTTTGTACTCTACAGGTTCTACTGACGTGACAAGATATTTAAACGGATTATCCTTATTTGAAGTACCAAGTATGGTTCCACCCTTATCCAGTATTCCTGATACATCACCTAGTTCCAGTTCCCTGTAATCATTCTGAACCAGACCCCTATAACCGTCCCTGAATCCAATTACCCTGAGTCCATATCTGGTAATTGCCGTCTTTACAACTGCCCTTATAACTGCATTTAATCCGGGACTGTCTCCTCCTCCAGTCAGCACTCCTAATGTTCTAAGCATATTAACACTCCTTCATAATTTGTCATAGTATTTTTTCCTTTTTAAAAAGATAATAAACCCTGCACAGACATAAAACCTCAACCTGTAATCAAGTTCGGAAACTCCTTCTGTCTCATATACTCATAGACCAGTATTGCAGCTGAGTTGGCCAGGTTTAGCGACCGTTTACCCTCCAACATAGGTATTCTGACACACCTTTCAGAATTCGATTCCAGCAGCCATCCTGGCAGCCCTGCTGTTTCCTTTCCAAAAAGCATGTAGCAATTATCCGCATACTCAACATCAGTATAACATATTTTCCCTTTTGTTGATACATAATACATATTACTATTATTATAACTATCCAGGAAGCGCTTTAAGCTGTCATGATAACGGAGGTCAAGGCTTTCCCAATAGTCCAGGCCTGCCCTCTTCAGACTTTTATCGTCCAGAAAAAAACCCAGCGGCCGCACAAGGTGCAAAACCGCCCCGACAGCAGCACAGGTTCTGGCAATGTTGCCTGTATTCTGAGGTATTTCAGGCTCTACAAGCACAACATTAAGCTTCACTAAGTTTTTCCTCCTATTATAATAAAACGTTATGCCATATCAGAAGTCTTTCCAGCATAACGTAAAAAAACTCCCATAATAAAAAACCCTTCAACATGGAAGGGAATTTTTATTCAGGATTATTATCGACAAGGGATACATCAATTTCAAATACTCCACCGTTACTCAAATGAAGAGGAATGCAAACTGTCTTCAGTTTATTGTTGGATATCTGCATACTATCTCCTAATAGCAGCGACGGAGGGGTAATTTCGACACCGATTCCTCTATTAAACAGAATTGTTGCCGTATTACCCAGTATCATGTTGGTAAGCTCGGATATTGCACTTTTTGATATCTCATTAAGTTCGGTAACCGGCATCCCAGCCATCATTGATGACGCAATTTGCATTGCAACATCTTTATTCATCGTGAATATAACCTGTCCCCTTATCTTCCCGGTAATTCCTAGAATTATTACTACGCTGTCGCTGTCGTACGGAGAGGTCTTAACAAATAACTGCCCAATTTTTACATCAAGATTGGCTATCTGCTTCAAGACTGTTTGACTAGCTTCAATGAAGGGATTAATGTACTCTACATTCATCGCAATCGCCCCTTGTTACCTTTAGTAGACATTTTCTGACAGTGGTTCAGAAATGTACAGAAAAAAATGCATAAGTATTATATTCTATAAAACAGATAAAATTCCTGCTATTAAATTATAATATTTTAATAATCTTTTCTCGTCCGGTTTTAAACTTGTGGAATCTGCCAGGCTTTTAAAGCTTTTAGTCTTTACTATTTGTAAATTTCGTAAGCTTCCGCATTACCCATGACCTTCGTATGTCTACTGCCTTCTTCGGGCACAGTTCTTGACAGCAGAAGCATCGTATACATTTTTTCAGGTCAGGCACCGGTTTTCTGTTTTCAATGCGGATAACCTTCGGAGGACAGTGCTTTGCGCATTCCATACATCCAATACATTTATCATATAAAAATACTGGTCTGGGTTTTAGGTGTTCAGAAATTAAGCTGAACAATCTACCTTTAAAGAAAGTAATATCTCTGAATACATCGGGCAGTTTAAAACCTTTAACAGTACTCGAGCTGAAGTTCTCACCACATATCTCTATTTCTTCAAGCCTTCCAGTCAGGCCGCGCTCCAGAGCTCTCGCCAATGTAAATACATTCTCCGGCCTAAGCCCTATAAGACCGGCTGCAACAACATCCAGAGCATGAGGGTTTTCCGCTGCCAGAATAAGGCCAACATGCTTGGGTTGACCCGCCGTAGGCCCTTCTCCCTCCATAGCCTCAACAGCATCCATTATGCTTAATCCAGGTTTTACGCACTCGCAAATATCAACCAGTAAATCTGAAAAAACCTTGGCATTATTCATTTTAAAGTGATACTCCGCCTTTAATGCACCGGGAATAAAACCAAAAAGATTCTTAACTGCGCCTGTATAAAGCATCATCCCGTGAGTTTTCAACTTTGGAACATTTATTATGAAATCCGCTTCCTGTACAGGGTTAATAAAGGTGAATTTTCTAGGAATCCTTCCCTCATTATAAGCTGTTTCATAGGTTGACGTGTCATAGTTCAGTTTGGCTCCGGTTCTATCTGCTGCTTTTTTATATCCGCAAGAAGAATATACTGTTCTAAGAATACTACGGTTATATAGTCCCCCTGGACTCTCAGCAATTACTGCATCTGCCCCGCATGATATAACTTCTTCACATATAGCCTGGACTACGGCTGGATGAGTAGTTGCCGCCTCACCAGGCTTCTTTGGTAAAACAAGGTTTGGTTTGACAAGAACCTTCATTCCAGGCCTGATGAACTTATTAATTCCACCAAGGCAGTCAAACGCATTGACAACTGAGTCTTTCACCTGTCCAGCATCATAACTCTGACACTTAATTAAAGCAACTTTCTCCATCTACCCCTCCAAGAAATGTCTTGATTTATTGGAAAGTCCATGGTTCATCAGATGCAACATTTTTTCTAAAGAACCATGGACTTTTATTGGTTAATCCGCTATCAGCTGTTCCGACGCAGGTTATAGAATGTTTCTTTCCCCGGATATTGCGCGGCGTCCGCTAACTCTTCCTCTATTCTGAGAAGCTGATTGTATTTAGCCACCCTGTCAGTTCTCGACGGTGCTCCAGTCTTAATCTGTCCGGCATTTACCGCTACAACCAGGTCGGCTATAGTAACATCTTCAGTTTCGCCCGACCTGTGTGAAATAACGGCGGTATAACCTGCTCGGCTGGCCATCTGTATAGCATCCAGGGTTTCAGTCAGAGTGCCTATCTGATTAACCTTTATCAGAATTGAGTTGGCAACTCCGCTTTTTATTCCCCTTGATAGTCTTTCAGTATTGGTAACAAAAAGGTCATCCCCAACTAATTGGACCTTGCCCCCCAAAGCCTGGGTAAGTTTTTCCCATCCTTCCCAGTCCTCTTCGTCTAAACCGTCTTCAAGCGATACAATAGGATATTTTTCAACCAGGCCCTTCCAGAATTCTATCATCTGTTCCTTAGTCTTTATTTCACCCTGCTTCCAGAAGCTGTAGGTTCCGTCCTCCTGATACATTTCGGTAGCTGCAGCGTCAATAGCTATTCCGAAATCTTCCCCAGGCTTGTATCCTGCTTTATTAATGGCTTCCATAATCACTTCAAGGGCTTCTTCATCGCGAGAAAGGTTGGGTGCAAATCCGCCTTCGTCACCAACAGCAGTATTGTACCCCTTTGATTTTAAAACACCTTTCAGGTTATGGAATACCTCGGCACACATCCTCAGCCCTTCTGAAAACGAAGGAGCACCTACAGGCATAATCATAAATTCCTGGATGTTTACATTATTATCTGCATGCTTGCCCCCATTGAGTATATTCATCATAGGAACCGGCAAAGTTTTGGCATTTACTCCGCCAAGATACTGATATAATGGCAGGCCAAGCGCTTCGGCCGCGGCCTTGGCTGCAGCCAGTGAAACTCCAAGGATTGCATTTGCTCCAAGCTTGCTCTTGTTGGGAGTCCCGTCAAGGGATATAAGCATGTTGTCTATTGCAACCTGGTCCAATGCGTTCATTCCCTCAATTTCTTCGGCAATTATGTTATTTACATTGTCAACCGCGTCCTGTACTCCCTTGCCCATATACCTGGCCTTATCATTATCTCTCAATTCAACCGCTTCAAATGCTCCTGTTGATGCTCCCGAAGGTACTGCAGCGCGTCCGATAAAGCCTCCCTCTACTACTACTTCGACTTCAACCGTAGGGTTGCCTCTTGAATCCAGAATTTCTCGTGCAAAAATTTCTTCAATGCTTAAGTACTCTTTCATTTTCATTCCTCCTTAATCTATTTGCTTAATAATCAGTGATTCCCCTGTCATTTCCTCGGGTTTCTCAAGCCCCATTATTTCAAGCATGGTAGGGGCAATATCGGATAGCCGGCCAGGCTTTAGCCTTATGTCCTTGCCGTATCCAACCAGCATAAAAGGAGTCGGGCTTGTGGTATGCGCGGTAAACGGCCCGTCAGTGTGAGGGTCTACCATCTCATCGGCGTTCCCGTGGTCGGCAGTAATGATGACCGAACCATCATACTCCAATACCTTTCCTACAACCCTCCCTATACAGTAATCTACCGCTTCAACAGCTTTTATTGCTGCTTCCAGGACTCCGGTGTGGCCTACCATATCGGGATTTGCATAATTCATTATTATTACATCATAATTGCCCGACTCTACTGCCTGGATTACAGCATCTGTAACTTCATAGGCACTCATCTCCGGCTTCAGGTCATAGGTAGGTACCTTGGGAGAAGGAATCAGTATCCTGTCCTCCCCTTCATAAGTCTTTTCAACCCCTCCGTTGAAAAAGAACGTCACATGTGCATATTTTTCGGTCTCCGCTACCCTCAGCTGCCTGTACCCCACTCTGCTGATATATTCCCCAAAGGTATTATTTAAATGTTCCGGCTCAAACGCAACCCTCACGTCCGGCATCTCGGCGTCATACTGAGTCATGCAGACATAGTGCACCGGAAAGCATCCAAGCGGCCTTTCAAACCCGTCGAAATTCCTGTCCACGAAAGACCTGGTTAATTCTCTGGCCCTGTCGGGTCTGAAGTTAAAGAATATTATTGAGTCGCCGGGTTCAATTACAGCGACAGGTTTACTGCCATTGAAAATAACAGTTGGCCTTACAAACTCATCAGTTTCTTTCCTTCTGTACGACTGTTCAACAGCATCAAAGGCGCTCCCGGCATATTCACCCTTACCGGAAACAAGTGCTTCATATGCAAGCCTGACCCTTTCCCATCTCCTGTCTCTGTCCATTGCATAGTATCTTCCCATAACTGTAGCAATCTTTCCAACACCGATTTCCTTTATATTCTCCTCCAAGGCAACTATGTATTCCTTTGCCGAAGCCGGAGGTACATCTCTTCCGTCCAGAAAACAGTGGATATAAACATCTTCAAACCCGTGCATCTTTGCCAGTCTTAGAAGGGCATAGAGGTGTGTGTTATGACTGTGAACTCCTCCGTCTGACAGCAGTCCGTAGAGATGAAGCTTACTGCCGTGTTTTCTGCAGTTATCAATTGCGTCCAGGAACTCTCTATTCATATAGAAGTCACCATCATTTATTGACTTGGTAATCCTTGTAAGCTCCTGATATACAATTCTTCCTGCACCGATATTCGTATGCCCGACTTCTGAGTTCCCCATCTGACCTTCAGGAAGACCAACGTCCATACCGCTGGTCCTGACATAAGTATTGGGGTATTCCTTCAGCAGCCTGCTTATGTTTGGAGTTTTAGCCAGCTTTACTGCGTTCCCTTCAGTTTGCGGGCTTAACCCGAATCCATCCATTACAATCAGCATCATAAGCTTCGGTTTCTTTTCTGCAGCCATTAGCAATATCCCTTCCATTTTATTCGACTTTATATTTGTTAGTTAGCTTGTCTTTAAATAAGGTAGGTACTTCACAGGGAAAACAAATAAACTGGCGAACAAGTGCAGTCCTTGTGAGCAGTTAATTTGTTTTTCCTAACTATCTATCATATTTCACAATCTTCTCAAATTCATCGGCCTTAAGGCTAGCTCCCCCTACCAGACCACCGTCTATGTCAGGCATACTGAACAGCTCTCCGGCATTTCCGCCATTAACACTTCCCCCATACTGAATCCGGATTCTCTGCGCAGTGCTGTCTCCATACAGTTCCCTTATAACCGACCTGATTTCGGCAGTGGCAGAATTTGCATCCTCAGGTGTGGCGGTCCTGCCGGTTCCAATGGCCCATATGGGTTCATATGCAATTACCAGTTCTTCAATCTGCTGGGCTGTCAGACCTTTAATTGCTATTCTGGTCTGCATTCTGAGCAAGTCATTGGTAATACCCTGTTCCCTTTGCTCCAGTGTCTCACCCACGCAGACTATAGGCTTTAGCCCGTATTTATAAGCCGCATGCACCTTCCTATTCACAGCTTCGTCAGTCTCAGCAAAATACTGTCTTCTTTCAGAATGGCCTATAATTACATAATCCACCCCCATGTCCACAAGCATGGCAGGTGATACTTCACCTGTGAATGCTCCTTTTTCCTCCCAATGCATGTTCTGGGCACCCACTCTTATAAGTCCTGAGTGCTGAGTCTGACAGGCAGATATTGCTGCGGGAAGGCATACGTAAGGCACACAAATAACTACATCCACACCTTCACCAGAGTCTTTCAACTTGTTCTTTAACTCAGTAACAAACCCTTCTACCTGGGAGGGCAGTACATTCATCTTCCAGTTGCCGGCTACAATTATTCTTCTTTTATTTATCATTGAGGCATGCAATTCCAGGCAGCTCCTTTCCTTCCAGAAATTCGAGTGAAGCTCCTCCACCTGTGGAAATATGTGTCATTCTGTCAGCCAGGCCCATCTGCTCAACCGCTGCAGCTGAGTCTCCACCTCCGATTATACTTACTGCACCTGAATCGGCAAGAGCTGTTGCAATGGCTTTTGTTCCAACTGCAAAAGCCGGGAACTCAAACACTCCCATGGGACCGTTCCAGATAACCGTTTTTGCATTCCCTATTTCTTCCGAGAACTTCTCAACACTTGCAGGCCCAATATCTAGTCCCATCCAGTCTTCAGGGATTTCGGCGGACGGCACAACCTTTTTCTCGGTATCAGCCTTAAACTCCTTGCCCACCACTGTCTCAACAGGAAGCAGAAACTTCACTCCCCTTTGCTTGGCTTTCTCCATCAGGCTGCTAGCAAGTTCAAGCTTATCATACTCACATATGGATGTGCCTACACTGTATCCCTGAGCCTTCAGAAATGTGTATGCCATCCCGCCCCCGATTATCAGGGCATCAACCTTTCCAAGAAGATTCTCTATGACACCGATTTTATCCGATACCTTTGCCCCGCCAAGGATGGCTACAAATGGCCTGTCAGGCGAGGAAAGCGCTTTGCCCATAAACTCAATCTCTTTCTTTATCAGATATCCGGCCACTGCAGGGAGGTATTCAGCTGCACCGGCAGTTGAAGCATGCGCCCTGTGAGCTGTGCCGAATGCGTCGTTTACATATATATCTGCAAGATCTGCCAGCTGTTTTGCAAATTCAGGGTCATTTTTCTCTTCTTCCTTGTGGAATCTTACGTTTTCCAGGAGCACTACATCTCCATCCTTCATTTGAGCTGTAATCGTTTCAGCGCTTTGCCCAACCACATCCTCTGCCAGAATGACCTGCTTATCCAGCAATTCAGATAATCTTCTTGCAACCGGAGCCAGGCTATACTTTTCCTCAAATCCGTTTTTGGGTCTTCCAAGGTGTGAACATAAAATTACCCTCGCACCATTACTTACCAGATACCGGATGGTTGGAAGTGCGGAAGCAATCCTTCTATCGTCTGTGATATTTCTGTTCTCATCCTGCGGGACATTGAAATCACACCGTACAAGTACCTTCTTACCTTGAACCTGAACATCTTCAATTGTCTTCTTATTCATTGTTCATCCCTCCAAAAGTCGATTGAAATTGAAGCGGCGTGCAACGTACTTGATATATAGTTCCGTAACGTCGCACGCCGCACAAAGGCTTTTTAAATTGTGGCTGTCCTTTAAAGTCCCTTTTTAGCCATAAAGTCAATAAGGTCGGCTACTCTGGTTGAATAACCCCATTCGTTGTCATACCAGGCAACAATCTTGACCATATTGTCTCCCATAACCATGGTTGACAACCCGTCAATAATTGATGACCTCTGGTCACCTCTAAAGTCCTGTGACACTAGCGGATCCTCGCTGTAACCCATTATCCCTTTCAGATATCCCTCTGCTGCAGCTCTGAGAGCATTGTTTACATCATCCTTGGTAACAGGCTTTTCTGTCTCTATAACCATGTCCACAGCTGATACAGTAGGTGTCGGCACCCTCAGGGCAAAGCCGTTGAATTTTCCTGCAAGTTCGGGTATAACCAATGCAACAGCCTTGGCAGCTCCGGTCTTTGTAGGAATAATATTCATAGCAGCCGCTCTTGCTCTCCTCAGGTCGCTGTGGGGAAGGTCAAGTATCCTCTGGTCATTTGTATATGAATGTATTGTTGTCATCAAACCCTTTTTGATTCCGAAATTTTCAAGAACTACTTTTGCAAAAGGAGCAAGACAGTTTGTCGTACACGAAGCATTGGAAATGACATGGTGCTTCGCCGGGTCATATTTGTCTTCATTAACTCCGAGGACGATTGTAATGTCTTCGTCAGTTGCCGGAGCAGAAATTACTACCTTCTTGGCCCCACCTTTTATGTGAGCTTCAGCCTTTTCCTTCTTTGTGAACAATCCTGTTGATTCGAGCACTACCTGAACCCCGAGATTCCCCCATGGTATATTGGCCGGGTCTCTTTCTGCAAATATTCTAATCTCCTTACCGTTAACCACAAGACTGTTTTCACCAACTTCAATCTTACCGTCGAATTGTCCATATATGGAGTCATACTTCAATAAGTGTGCAAGTGTCTTTGCATCAGTCAAGTCATTTATTGCTACTACATCAATGTCGTTCGGGTACTTCTCCATCATAAGTTTGAAAGCATTTCTCCCGATACGGCCGAAACCATTGATACCAACTTTAACTGCCATTTCGAATAACCTCCCAATATAGTAAATTTGTACCTCAAACCATAAGTATTTTATATTAGTTTAACCCGTTTTTCAATATTAACCGGTTAAAATTATATCTTCCTGGCAAATACGTTACTCTGCCGGCCTTTATACATCTCCTGTCACCAGTCCGTTTTCTTCTATATTTACAAGTCTTATTTGTTTGGACTCTCCCAGGTAACCCTTCTCAATACTTGCAGCAACACGGATAAAGTTTTCGGTATGTCCTTCGAGATAGCCCTTGCCATAGTCCGATTCCTGTTCAAACAATACCTCCATTGTCCTGCCCAGAAATTTCGAATTAAACTCCAGCTGTTTTTTATCTGAAAGCTCCAGCAGGAGATTGCTTCTTTCCTCCTTGGTTCCAGCATCTATTTGACCTGGAAAGGATGCCGCAGGAGTACCTTTCCTTGGTGAGTACTTAAATACATGCAGCTTGGTCAGGGAAATCCTATTCAAAAAATCATAGGTCTCTTGAAACTCCTTCGGAGTCTCTCCCGGAAACCCCACCATAACATCTGTGGTAATTGATACATCGGGAAAGCTCTCCCTGATTATTTCTATTATTCCCCTGTATTCACCCGGAGTATACTTTCTGTTCATTCTGCGTAATACAGTATCCGAGCCACTTTGAAGAGAAATATGAAAGTGAGGACAAAGCTTTTCAAAGCTTCTCATCTTATTTACAAGTTCATGGGTAATAAAATTCGGCTCAAGTGAGCCCAGCCTGATCCTTCTGATGGCAGGAATCCTATTGATTTCTTCAATAACCTCAATCAACGAAACATTGTCCAGGTCTTTCCCATAGGATGTAAGGTGTATACCGGTGAGAACAACCTCTTTGAAACCATTGGCAGCCAGCAGGTTAACCTCTTGAATAATATTTTCTTTCTTTCTGCTCCTTACCGGTCCCCGTGCATAAGGTATTATACAGTATGAGCAAAAGTTATCGCATCCCTCCTGGATTTTAATAAAAGCCCTTGTCCTCTCATTGAATGAAATACATCCCGTGTCTTCGAATTCCCTTAGCCCCATTACATTCCCTACTCTTCTTATTCTCCGCCTCTTACCTACTGAATCTACAAGCTCGAGAACTGCACTCCTGTCTCCGGTTCCGGTTATAATATCCACACCTTCTATACCTTCAACCTCTTCGGGAGAAACCTGTGAGTAGCAGCCGGTCACGGCTATTATGGCTTCAGGATTATTCCTTCTTGCCCTGCGGATTATTTGTCTTGACTTCCTATCGCCAAAATTGGTAACGGTGCATGTATTGATAACATAAACGTCTGCCGGCTGGTCGAAGTCTACAACCTCATAGCCAGCCTTGCTGAATCTCTCAATCATTGATTGGGTTTCATATTGATTTACCTTGCACCCCAAGGTATAGAAAGCTGCTTTTTTCATTCTTTAACACCTGGATCTGAAATTCTATTTATGGCTTCAACCTGCAGGGTACTGCAAGCAGGTTGATTATACACTCACTACTATATATTAGCAAAATATGTACAATAATTAAAGCTGCAGGAAAAATAAACTGGCGAATAAGCTTGCGGAAAAATCTTAATGCTTTAGGGTAGGCCACCACTCACTCCATTCTAAATCTGGCGGCCGATATGAACAAAAATTCCCCTGGTCGGCACCCTCTCATTGGGCCCTGTAAAGAGGAAATAATATATCATTGCAGCAGCCAATACTATTGACAAAAGTATTGCCAGAATAAACATCTGTCTCCTGGGATCAAAATTAAACATATATTCTTCACCTGATTCATCAGACTCAAAGCTTAGCATCGTGTCATACTGCTTTACAGGATATTATTACAGTGTAGTTAGTATAATATTCTGTCATCAGCTCTCCATTATTTTTTTCTTCATATTGGATAGTATCTTCTTCTCTACTCTGGATACCTGTACCTGCGATATACCAAGCATAGCTGCAACCTCCGACTGGGTCTTTTCCTTGAAATACCTTAGTATGATAATCTGCCTGTCCCTAGGCTCCATATCCTGAAGTACCTGTTTTAATGCAATTCTTTCTTCAGGCTCTATTCCTCCACCCTGACTACTTATACTATCTATTAGAAGCATATCTCGTCCTTCACCTTGATACATAGGCCCGTGTAAAGATTCAGGAACGCAGTTCGCTTCCATGGCCAGTACAATATCCTCCAGGCATACCTTCATCCTGTCGGCAATTTCAGCAAGTGTGGGCTCCCTTCCCAGTTCCTTGGCCATAATCTCCTTGGTAATATTCACTCTGTTTGATATTTCCTTTAGACCCCTGCTTACCTTGATTATTCCGTCATCACGAATGAACCTTTTTATTTCGCCTACTATCATAGGTACGGCATAGGTTGAAAACCTAACCTTAAATGAGGCATCAAACTTTTTTATAGCTTTAATCAGGCCTATACTCCCAATCTGAAACAGGTCATCACTTTCATATCCCCTGTTTGAAAAGCGTCTTACAACACTCCATACCAGCCCCATATTATTCTCTACTATCTTTGATTGAGCCGCTCTATCCCCTGCCTTGGCTTCTTCAATAAGCTCAAGTATACCTTTATCAACACCGTTTTCCATGAGAGCTACCTCTTAATATCTCACATATTAGTAATATTATGTAAATTATGCGCAAAAAAATATACTGTTTTATGGCTGCTGAGCATTTCTTTCTGCTCCGATAGTCTTTCTCATGCAGATTTTGGTGCCTGTTTCAGGTGCAGATTCAACTTCAAGGCTGTCCATAAAGTTTTCCATAATGGTAAATCCCATACCTGACCTTTCCAATTCCGGTTTGGAAGTATATAAAGGCTGCATTGCAAGCTCAATGTTCTCAATTCCCTTACCTGAATCACTTATTTCTATCTCTACTGTGCTCCCAATGATTCCTGCAAATATCTTTATATAGCCCATTCTGTTCTCATACCCATGAATTATTGAGTTGGTTACGGCTTCAGAGACTGCGGTCTTGATATCTGCAATTTCTTCTATCGTAGGGTCAAGTTGAGAAGCAAATGCTGCAACTGCAACTCTTGCGAATGCCTCATTACTTGATTTGCTTAAAAACTCCAACCTCATTTCATTCTCATATTGCATCTTCTTTCCCCCCTACACATTCTGAAGAGCTTGATTCAGATTCTCGTACTGGGGTATGAGCTTGGTAACCCCGGATATCTCAAGCACTCTTTTTACCTCTGGTCTTACATTGACCATAACTGCAGTCCCATTGGCCCTCTTTACGTTTTTATATCTGCCCATTATTACGCCAATTCCGGAACTATCCATAAAGCTTACCCCTGAGAAATCAAATATTACTTTCCGGGGTGTCAGCCTCTGGATTTCTGCATCCACCTTTCTTCTAATGGTGTCAGAAGCATGGTGGTCCAATTCGCAATCTATTCTTACAACTAAGGTTCTGCTTTCTGTTATGAATTCCAGTTCCAACCTGCATACCTCCTTTGAGGAAATATATTCTATACGTGAAGCAAATTCCCTTCAAAGAAAATTGTAAGGTTTTGTAGTATCATCCTGCGTATTTTGTAGTTATATAACTTAACTGTGTCATGGGAATGTTAGCGAAGATAAGAAAACTAAAAAGCTTATTGTTTATACTTAATCGGTTTTTTCCTTGAGAAGCCTGTAGTACTCGTTCAGCAGTGAATCCACCTTCCTGCTCATGCTAATAACCTCCGGGTCTGCAGTTCCTTTTGAATCTATAAGCCGGTTGAGGTTCTTCCTGAGTTCTTCAATTTCATTAATAATTTGCTTAACTTCTTCCTGCATTGTATTTCTTCCGCCTTTCATCTTATGTTGATTTAGTTTACCCAGGCTTAAGAAAATAATGCAGTTGACTAAATTTACTTACGTAATCTAAAAATCATTGACCCTCTGGCAGAGATTATCTCCCACTTTAGAAACCTTGCAACCTCCCTCTGGCATTTAACGGGCAGTCTAAGGAACTCTTTTACGGTCATACCTATTCCCTCTTTGCAAACTTAATCCTGCTACTAGTTTATTCATGTCCGGCTTTAACATACTCTATATCCACAGTTTGCAAAAATAATAATTACTTTTTTCTTCTCCTCCATTTTTCATATATATTCAATCCCGTTACCTTATGTTCCGATTTTAAAGAACTTTGTACAGTTATTCATACATAGGTATATAACCGGTATTACTGTCATAAATATGTACAAAAAGTATAGGAGGGTTAGCCATATGTCTACATCAAAGCCACTTGCCTATGCAGGTATACTTGTACTTCTCACAGTCCTGCTGCAGCTCGTACCGGTTATACTCACAGAGGCATTCATCCTGGTCACGATATTAAGCGCACTGCCAATATACATTCTTGCACGAACCAATATAAACTATGGAATTCTGGGCTTTGTGACTGCTGTTATTCTTATATCCCTTTTCAGTACACATGAAGGAATAATCTTTCTTTTCGCCAACGGACCTGTAGGACTTGGGCTGGGAATATGCAGCCATTATGTCAAGAAGGATACCAACACTGCTGTTATAACCGGTTCAATCCTTACCGTTACATTAATCATCCTGAATTATGGTATCGGTATTCCTGTATTTGGAGGCCCAATCCCAGGAAATATTGTTTTTCAGGTCATAATTCTATGGGTCTTCTCAGTTCTGTACAGCCGTATTTATCTCTACGCTGCAAATTATGTCCATAAGACCCTGGGCAGATTTTGCTCCATTTGATAATCTACCTGTACTTCAGGCAGACAGGGCAGTACATATAGCCTAATACCCTGCCTGCCTCTTGTCTTTTGTGAGCTTGTTAATTATAATAGAACTGCATATTTGAGTACGGGTAAAGATAATTTCCATGGAGAAACCATATGAAAAAGCATTTGAAGAAAGTATTGACTCTGCTGGCGGTTATAATGATTTCCATGCTTCTGAGCATATACCTTACCGATATGTACGTAAGAAATTATGGTTCAGGATATATTCTCTCGTTTGAGGATACCCCTGAGGTTGAAGCTGTGATTGTTCCCGGCGCATTTGTCTTCCCTGACGGCAGGTTGTCTGATATACTTGCCGACAGATTGATTGTGGCCATTGACTTGTACAAGGCCAAAAAGGCCCGTAAGTTACTTCTCAGCGGTGACCATGGCCAGGCTTCATACGATGAGGTTAATGCAATGAGAAAGTTTGCTCAATCCAGAGGTGTCCCCAGAGAGGACATATTTATGGACCATGCGGGGTTCAGTACGTATGAAAGCCTCTATAGGGCACGTGATATATTCGGTGTGAAGGAAGCCCTTATAGTTACCCAGGAATACCACCTCATGCGCGCTCTATACACGGCCAGAAAACTGGGAATAGAGGCATACGGAGTTACATCGGACAGGCATAGATATTTCAAAATGGATTATTATGAAATGCGCGAGATTGCCGCCCGTTTTAAAGCCTTTATTGAGGTTGATATCTTCCGTCCCAGACCAAAGTACCTTGGCGAGGCAATACCCATATCCGGAGATGGTAATATAACCGATGACGGCAAATAAACCGTTAAGATTGGAGAGATAGTATGAATTATAAGAAATTTGGAAGCAGATATGTTGTAAGGCTGGATAAAGGCGATGAGATAGTCAGCTCATTGAAGCAGTTTTGTACCGAGAATAGCATCAGGCTGGGTTCAATTACTGGTATCGGTGCAGCAAACAGTATAACTATTGGACTTTTTGAAACAGCATCCAAGCAGTACCATTCCAAGACTTTGACCGGCGACTTTGAAATTACGGGTTTGACCGGAAACATTTCATTTATGAACAATGAAGTATACCTTCATCTCCATATAACTGTATCGGATTCAGCTTACAAAACCTTCGGCGGCCATTTAACCAGTGCAGTAATAAGCGGAACATGTGAACTTGCCATTGATACTATTGACGGAACAATCGAAAGACAGTTTGATGAAGATACTGGACTCAATATTTATAACCTATGATTGGGTAAACTATTACAACATTTAGGTAGAAATAAGAGCCTTGTGTCCTAAAGCAAGGCTCTTACTTATTTCCCAAGCTCTATTTATACGGGAGCTGGGTTTTGTAGTTTGTGAATGTATCTACCGTATCTGCTATCTGGGCAGTAGAAGCAACATCGGCTTTGTATTCTCCCATATTGAACAGCTCGTTAAAGAACTTCACCTGAACTCCCTGGGTATTATTACGGTTATTAATTACAATATTGCGCAGGTCATCGTCAATAATTTCATTTATTGCGGTTTGATAGCTTATCAGATTATGCTTCTCGGTTAGCAGAACATCATTAGCTCTGTCTCTAAGATTCATGGTCACATCCTTTGTTTTGGGCAGCTGCGGACTCGCAACCCCCTTACTTACTCCAATCTGCTGTATGCCGTGTTTGGACGTTATTATTGATTCAGTATTCATTAGTGTACCTGACCTCCTTGTACTTTTTTTAGCTGGTCCGTATAATTCAAAACACTGTAATAGTTCTGCTCATGGACATGAGCTGCATCAAAGAAAATCTGCTGTACTGAGGGATTGGTTTCCTGATGACCATACTGGTAACATTTCTTTGCAGAAAGCATTTCCCATGATAGAAAATCCTTTATATAATTCAATTCCTTCTGTGATATATTCTTCATGTATGTCCTCCTTTTCAAGTTTTAAATATAGTATCTGCAGAATCAGGATTATTAGCAAAAAATCATTTAAATATCCCTAGGTATGTTCTGTTAATCAGGAAAACCTTAATATTTCCAACCTGCAGGTTATGTATTATTGTGGAAAAAGTTTACAATATACACCTTTCGTAAAACTTTGAAATATAATAAATAGCAAAACCCATTATTTTAAGGAGAGAATTCTATGTATACGCAGTGGTCAACAAGCTTTCCAAGAGACCATGATTATGACAGTTTCTTGTCCAGACAGCTCACTCCTGCACTTGGTGCCATAAGCTACCCCATTGAGCCTGGAGATACACTGTTTGAGATTGCAAGCAAGTTTAACACTACAGTTTCGAATATTCTTAAATTTAACTATATACCTAATCCGACCCTGATATACCCGGGTAGGGTACTTACCATACCGGAATCTCCTCCAGAGGCAATCATTTATACTGTTCGACCGGGAGACACCGTATATTCAATAGCCAGGAGATTCGGGACTTCTGTGCGGAACATTGTGACCTTTAATTACCTCTCAAACCCCGATTTAATATTCCCGGGTCAGCAGCTGGTAGTAACTGCCTCTCTAAGATAAAGCCTGCAGGTAGTATCCCTGCAGGCTTTATCCGACTTTACTGCTTAAATTCAAATTCTATTTCATGTTTCAATATCTCTTCAATCCTTTTCTCGACCTTATCCAGGTCCAGCTGTGCCTCTTTTTTGATACTTTTTCTCAACATAGGACCTATCTGCTGAACTTCATCCAGAATATCCTGCAGGAGTTCCAGTGCTGCTGTAGCTTCAATTACTTCTCTCGGAGTTTCAACTATGTTGGCAAGGATTGAATTCTCAGTCCTTGAAGCAATTATTGGAGAACCCATCTGTTCAACGTAGACCCGTGTTCTCTTTCCAGGTCCACGCTCATCCTCAATAGGTTCAAGAGCAATAATTTTATCCGAACGTACGAATTTACCATAACCAAGAGGTACTATTATATTCTCCCGGGTTTCCATACCGTATCATTCCTTTTCTATTTTCATATACTTTCTTTATTTTTCTCAGCCTCATAACAAATATACCTTAACAAGAAATTATTATAATGAAAAAATCAATTGATTTAATAAGCGGAATATTCTCAGCTTTTCAGCATAGGGAATTGTACTCCTGCCGCTGGGATTATAGCCAACAACTCCTCTGATTCCCGGATGAAGTTCACCCTCAACAAGCCCATATTGGATTGGAGTACCTGAACTTAACCCTGCGTAATACCTGTAAATATCCTTTCCAAGAAAACAGACTATGGATGGTTTATATTTGCATACCTTCTCTTTTAATCGTTCTGCTCCAATCCTCTTTTCGGTGTCGGTGAGATCTGAGCTGCTTTTGCTTGGCCTGGCCACCAGATTGGTAAGACCATATCCTTCATTTAGAAGCAGACTATCCTCCTCGGGCTTATACAGCCTGCTGGTAAGGCCGGATTGGTAAAGCAGCTTCCAGAACTGATTCCCAGGACCGCCATAATGACGGTTTGTCCTCGCAGACTTCTCTCCAGGGTTATAGCCTACAAAAACTACCTTTAAGTTGTAATCCAGGTAATCAGGCAGTCCGTACAAGGTTTCGGCTCCTTTATCAACTCTTCTTAATCATCCGATAACTAACCGCCACTAAGATTCCAGCTTCAATATTATAGATAAGTGGCGATAAGTTCCTGGATAACGGCTTCTAAGTTTCAGGCGTAGCACACAAGGTGGACAATGATTTCTAAGTTATCAAAGATAACAAGAAATTATTAGCCAAAATACTCCACCTGAATCCAAGAATCCTGTTTATAGTCTTACCTCCTCTGAAGGTATTATCCGGGTATCCATCAACAAGCCCTTATTTTGTTGTTCTTCTTATGCCTAGAAGATTTCGGAGAATCAGATAATCTACCGCTCCGGCAATCAGGAAAAGGCCTAATATCGAGGTAATATCCATTTCTTTCTTTGATAGTACGGTTTGGTAGATTATAAAGATGACTATTAGAATCAGAACCTGCAGCAGTAGTGCAGCAAGGATGACATTTGGCCTACTGCTTATATCTGGCTTAGAAATATTATGCTCTGCAGACTGAGGTATGCTTATTCTGGTTGTGCCAGGTATTTTATCCCATATACCCAAAGATTTCCCCCTACTTCTTTCACCCCTATCCCTCAGGTTCTTGTAACTACTTTCGGTCAGACCTAAAAGTTTGTCCAGCTCCAGCAGATTGAATGTTTCAGTATCTAGATAATCCCGTATCTTCCTAACGGAATTGTCGCTATCTCTCTCATTGATACGCAGTAAGTCAGCAGTCAGTTTCCTCACAAAACACCTTGCGTCCATATTAAAACCCGAGTCAGGCGCAAATGGTATGTAGGCAAGTGAAACAACCAGTGTTGCCGGATTGATATATATATACTGCTTGTCCAGCAAGAAGTATTTATCTGAAAGGAAATAATTCTTGTATTCTAAAAGGCTTCTGGTTATATTCCTGAGTATACATACAACCTCTTCCCTATTTAGTTTTTCTCTTTTCAGGAACTGTAATAAAGGCTGCTTTGACGTAACGTTATAACACAATTTTATCCTGTCATTCTCCCTCCTGATAACTACAGGCAGAATTGCCTGGCTGGGGTTATTGCCTATCATTTCTACTTGATATTCCTGGATATCTGCCTTTTTCCCTATATCGATAACCAAGTAGCTTGAAGATGCATCGCTTTCATAGCTGAATCTCCACTGCTTGAGTGATTGTCTTGACATTGCCCTTCCCTCCCTCGCAACCGTTTTAATTAATCTAATTATAGTTCCTCAAAAACAAGCTCTACTCCCTTCTTTGCCGCATTCTCAATACATTCACTAAATACTTTCCGGAAACTTTCTTTCTCGGCCTTCTTTGGTATTACCACTATGAGCCGTCTTTCCCTAATATCATCAGCATTGATATAGAACCGAACAGTTTTCCCATTGCTGTCTACTATCTTTGTATCCTCCTCAAAGCCCGATAGGCTCCGGATTTTTTCATTGACCCTGTATACTACCGTCTTGTTGTTCTGACGATAGGTATCGGCATCCAGATTTATACTGGTAACAAGAGTTGCAACCCCATTTTCGAACCTGGTGATAGCCTTAAAATTATAGGGAAGGTTCCTTTGGTAAATTTCCTGAATCCTTCTTCCTCTTTCCAGATCATTAAGTGACCATATATCTTCAATGCTCTCATCCCCATATCTCTCATCTCCATCTGTCCATGCCCTTACGTATGCACGTTGAACCACTTGTAATTCAGGAAGCAGATTAATTGGAAGACTAGGCTTAATCCTGTACCTTACAACCAGCTCAATATTTTCCTTATCTTCAAACAGCCTGGACCCACTCAAATCAAGTCCGTCCAGCCCATTCACCACATTCAGGCTCAGCAGTCTTCTGTTTGCTTCTTCAACACTCTTTCCTCCAAGATATTTGACCATAAGGGCCTTTGACAAAGGTTCCAAGAGAAGTTCAGCCTTCAGGTCCTCCATTCCCGCACGTGCAAAAACACATACCAGGCTTCCGAACTCACCCTTTGGGTCACCGGCAATCTCTTCAACCACCTTTTGCGTCTTCTTAAATTTCTCTACTAATTCGTTCACCGGCCGGCTTAGTTCCTCCAAGTCCTCCACAGCTTGTCCAACGCTGGGGTTCTCGATTGTCTCTTCTGCTCCGCTGACTGCCTCGCCAACCTCACCGGGAAATGCTCTTACAGCATCTGCACAGTCTACCAGTACAGCCGCCTGTTCCCTGAGCTTCTCCTTCTGGATGTTCAGCTCATCCACAGTCTGGTCATGCATTTCCTTTATACCGCTTGCAGAATATATATAACTGTAGGTGGAAAGCTGGTTTGCAGTCTCACTGATGGTATGCTGTATAAGCTCATGCACATACACAACCTTAATGAAAAAGGCTATGCTCATAATCACACATACGAAAACCGGAAGGGCAACTGCCGCTTCAACTGTTAGAGAACCTTCTTTCCTTCCAAACACTTCCATAATTCTCCTCTAATATCCCTGGTATACTAATACCTTAAACCTGTGTCTTGTACCGTCGGGAGTTTTCATATGCCCCGGCATGAACGGCTGGGTCAGGAACAAGTATTTCACGGACACTGCAGCCTCAATCCTGAGACATGTATTGAAACGGTATAGTTCTTCACCTGTCCTTACCTGAATCAGGTCTTCTATCCTGTTCATCTTCTGTTCTGGCGGTTGAATGAGCAGAAATACCCTGAGGTAATCATGGTAGGAAAATTTGATACCCTTGTCCGTCTCTGCATGGGCTGTATATTTCCTGAACAATGGTACCTGCTCCCCCTTCATCAGTGCATTCAAATCATTTACTGCATCAATCATTCCCCAACTGCAAAGTATCAGGTTCTGAACGAAGGGTGTGGACAGGCCGAACGACCAAGCACTTGAGGCAGCAGCAATTGCAAAAGCTGCTTCCACCTTCTCCGGCTGTCTGTAAACATTTGCAGTATCCACAGCAAACCTGATAAGAAGTATCTGCCCCCTCACCATATTAAGGTTCTTCTTTTCTGATGTGCCTCCCCACAGTATGTATTCAACTTCACCGTCAACCACTCTTTCCTTTATATTTCCTCTCAAATCGAACTTCATATCGGTCTTATCATCCAGAGAAGGTACAAAGTTACTGAAAGTGCCCATAATATACTCGTTTACATATAACTCATTCCTCAGTGCAGTGGAGCTGTCCTGGATTTTTCCGGTCATCTCACTGCACAGGTTCTTTACATATCTGAAAGCATCTTTTGAAAAGCTGGTGTTGTCCTCAAAGCTAGCTCTTTCCTGAAGGTTGTGCAGGATGCCCTGATCTGCCTCACCGATGCTTCTCACGGCAGAGTCTGCACCACTTATTTCGCGGGATATTCCATGCTCATTTCTGAATGCTCCATCCTCACAGGTAAAATCTGGACTTCCCAATTTGTTTGGGTAATTTCCATTCTCTTTGTATGAGGGAAGGCTCTTCAGGTTAATCTTTAGTGGGTTATCTTTATCTTCCCCTTTATACATCTGGTCTCTAAGCCCCTTTGCTGCATCCTTTCGCGGGTCATGCGGCCTACTTCCCCCATTCCTCATTTTGGCCTTAAAGCCTATGTATGTATCATTCCTGTAACTCTCCAGGCCTCCCAGTCTGTCCGAGATACTTGAAGTTACGTCAGCCAGCTCACTATTAATCGAGTCTCCAAACCTCTTATCAAAATCACTGACTTTGTTGTAGGCTGTATCCAGCAGTGTTAGATTAAACTCGAGGTTGGCCGTCGCATTATCAATGTCTTTCTGCTCCGGAATATCCTTCTCAATACTGTCCAGGCTTTTTTCCACTTCATCCTTATATTCTTTAAGGTACTGGCTTGATGAAACCTTGACCTCGCCTTCAAGGTAATCCCTCAGGCAGGCAACCTTATCCCTGATTTCCTCCATACTGCGCCCAAGCTGGATTGCAAGCGTCTTCGCTTCACTATTATATGTTCTGAATCCTTCCAGCCTATGGCACATACTTTCAAAGGCTGTATCTTTTCTACCTTTTAACCTTGTAAGCTTCTCATGCAAATTTCTAAGCTTTTCCTTCTCATCTTTGAGTGCTGTACTGTTCCAATTTTCTTTGAGAAGCATTTGAATCCTCTTCTCTAAAGCCTTGATTTCTTTCAGGCACTCTCTGTATTCTCTAACCTTCTGAGCATATGGTTCAGTGTACTCCTGCCTGAATTGTTTATAATTAAAGCTATTCACATCTTTAAGTTTACCGTGCAAATTCTCACGGTATTTCTCTATGTCGAGGTACAGCTTGTCTATATCCATTTTGAGTTCGGTTACGGCTGTAACCTTCCCGGTATCGGATACTGCTCTGACTTTATTAAGAAAGCCATCTACCATCTGTTTGGGTGCCCTGTATTTCATATACTCCACAACCTGGTTTCTGGTTACTTCATTCTCGGTAAGGTTGTAAATGGGTGTTACTTTTACTTCCTCAATTCTGTAATCGTAAAGATTAAGGGTATTATCACCCGGCTCGGTTACAAGATTTTCTTCTATATAGCCGGCTATAATTTCCTCCAGCCTGGACGCGTCATTTATATGAAGAGCAAATATTCCATACTGCTCTTTGAGTAAATTATCAAAGCCTGCAAGGGCAGATCTGGCAGCACTCTCAACCGCTCTATTCACCTGAGTCTCAGCGGTACGTATCCTTGCTGCGTCAACAAGTACACCTGCAAGGATTATCACTGAAAGCACTATCATACTCAGGAAAACCGTAACTGCACCCCGCTCTCCAACTCTGTTCACCTTCACCCTCCTTTGATTATTGATGCTTCAGTTCCCCGGCCTTCTTCCCTATTTCGCTCATTGTCTCCCTTATCTCCTGAACCAGCTTCCCGTACGCCGGATAATCCTTCTCCAGTTCTTTCCCCAGGTCCATTATGAAGTCCGTATTTCTGATGAATTCTACAGGTTCGTTTATTACTGCCTCCGCCCTTGAAGACACTGTGAAATCCTCGCCCAGCCCGAAAACCCTGAGCAGCCCCCCCATGGGAATCCTGTATCTATCCTCTATAGATACAGTCAGCTTCTTATACACAATATAATCCCTAACCTCAATACTGGTATCAGCCGTAGAACCCAGTATACTGAACGCACCCTGCCTTGATTCTATATATTCCTCCAGCTTCCTTACCCTCTCCGGCCTCTTCAGGTCAAACAGCCTCCAGTAAAGACCTCCTTCTCCTAGGGATGTTTTGTCGACACCTCCAAACGCTGTATCCTTCTCCGGATTACTCCATGTTGCACACCCTCTGTTCACAGTCATATCAGCCAGGGACTGGATATATGCTTTCTGGTACAGAAGTATACAAATATAAATAACAGCGATAATGGCCAGGAATATAATCGGAAAAACAAGTGAAGCTTCAACAACCATACTTCCCTTGCTGCAGCTGAAGAACTTTTTCACTCTCTCACTCCTCACCGGCTGCCGGCTGCTTGCTGCGCTGCTATGGGCAAAATATCAAAACCGGCAGCCTTATATTTTGGGCATTTAATTTACCGGAGTATTTCCAATATCGGTGGGATTTACTCCTGTGTCTACAACACCTCCCAGTATTCCTGCAACAAACTGCACAATCTGGTTCTTAAAAAGCAGTGCCAACCCTACAAGTACGGCTATAATAAGTACTATCTCAACTGTCCCCAGACCGGAGTTACTTTTTAAGAGATGCCTTACCCTTGGAAGCATATCCATCCACCTCCCTTCCCAAAATTAATAAGATAAAACTCAAGCAGTAGTATCATGAAGTTTGCAACCCGGTTCAGAATCCCCGGAGCTGCATTACAGAAGGTGCAACTACTATCATCAATATGGCAGCCAGCATTATCATCATAGGAAACAACAGTTTCGTAGATGCCTCCTCACCAAGCTTGCGGGCAACATTTTTACGCATTTCCCAGCACTCGGAGGCCTGCAGTCTCAGTATTGAAACCATTTCGGCATTCCCCTTGCGTGCATTCTGAATTATCACCGATGTGAATTTTGTTATCTCCGGAATCCTGCATCTCTTTGCAAAATCTTCATATGCCTTCAACTCAGGCTTCTCAGCCTTGATTTCAAGCAGCATTATCCTGAGCTCGTCATATAATGGCCTGCTTTTACCCGCCTTTGAATGCCGTCTGTCCAGGACTATTTTCTCCATAGCTCTCATCACTGTCATCCCGGCATTGACAAGCAGTATCAGCTTGTTAAGAAAGTCAGGAAAATCAATCTGCATCATAAGCCGCCTCTTCCTGTACTTCTCATTCACTTCGTTGTCGGCAAGATAAAAAGCCAACCCTAACCCCAGAAGGCTGTAAAAAACAAACCAGGGATCAGCTTCCTCCATTGAAGCACCTATAAGGGATATGATAATAAGTAAAATCATTATGAGAGCAAGCTTGTTTGCCCAATGAATCCTGAGATGGTGTCTGGCATTCGCATGACCGTACAACTCGCCTAGTCTCAGCTGTAGGCCCAGATCATATGAGGTATTGAATTTATAACCGGCCCTGTCCAGCAGGTAAAGGGATATGGGCATGAAATCCTTCAGCCGGTATATATTCCTGTCAACAGTGGCAAGCAATTTGTCGTATCTTTTCCTTGATACCATAAACAATACACTGAACACCGCAAGCAGTAAAAAGAAAACGTATATCATTTATCTACACCTCAATGTTGGTTATTCTTTCGGATATAAAGTAGGCAGTAACCAGCAGGACAGCCGATACCGTCATTACAACCCTGCCGGAAAGCTCCGTAAAAATAGGTTTCATAAACTCCTCAGAACCTGTTGAAAGCAGAAATATCATTCCAATGGGCAGGACGTTAAGTATTTTCTGTTCAAGCTTCCTCTGTGCCAGCATGGCGCCTATTTCCTGCTTAATCACAATCTTATCGTTGATTATATCCGAACTGTTCTTCATAACCTGAACAAGGTTTCCGCCTGTCCTTTTACAGGTTCGAAGTACCTCAACAAAATTATGTATATCCTCTATATGTGAACGCTGGGCAAAATCCTCAAGGGTTGATTCGACGGTCTCATTCATCTCAAGTTTCCTGACCAGACATTCAAGTTCCTTGATAATAAAAGTGTCGGGGTCGGGATAAAGTATTGACAGGTCCTTCAGTGCATCCCTGAATGCTGTTTCCAGAGATTTTCCTGCCGCCAGCGATGCTGAGAGTGAGTAAAGGGCTTCCTTAAACTGAAGAGTGAGTTCTTCCTTCCTCTTTTTAATGATACTCCTGGTCCTGACAGGCAGATACAACAGTGCTGCCGGTGTCAGGAATACCGCCAGAAGGACACTGTGATAAAAAATATAGCCTGTGATAAATACTGCAGCCCCTGCTGTAAGAAGATAAAATACCTTTTCCTTCCGGCTCATCACATAGGTGCTGTAGTCGGTAAGTCCGGAATCTCTCTCTTCCTCACAGGTACTGTTATTGAGCCTTGGTCTTCTTGAAACCATGTGCTTTACTTTGTCAGGGTTTAATAAGTAGATTATAGCAGCAAGCACCATCACTCCAATAACTCCCAATATCCACACCATAGCCTGTCCCATTTTTTACCTCACACCTCTGCAGGTATCCCTGCCATTTTAAACTTTAAAGTGTTCTGCATCTGGTTACCTGTACGTTTAAGTGAACCAACCACCTTATCATCTCCGGCCTTCTCGTCCTCCTCAAAAACAAAAAGCGGGTTCAGCTGTATCTCCCCATCCCTGTAA
Organism: Clostridia bacterium; assembly: GCA_041687355.1. Lineage (GTDB taxonomy): Bacteria > Bacillota > Clostridia > Acetivibrionales > UBA4821 > JAWLCD01. The sequence goes on from JAWLCD010000008.1 coordinate 71,824, forward strand.
CCAAGCACTTCGACAATCTCCATAACCCTTCTGGACTTATCCCTGACTCTGGCAAGATGTATCATAATATCTACAGCAGAGGCAATCTGCTGCCTGATTGCATGCAGCGGCAGCATTGCCCCGCACAGAACCATGGTTTCCAGTCTACTCAACATATCTTTTGTCGAGTTTGCATGACCTGTAGACAGGGAACCATCATGTCCTGTATTCATGGCCTGCAGCATATCAAGGGCCTCAGGTCCCCGGACCTCTCCGACAATAATTCTCTCCGGCCTCATCCTCAGTGATGTCTTTATAAGGTCCCTCACGGCTATTTCCCCTTTACCTTCGGTATTTGCGTTCCTGGTTTCCATTTTTACAATGTTCTCAACACCGGTAATCTGGAGCTCTGCAGAATCTTCAATGGTTATGATTCTTTCGTCACCAGATATGCAATTTGAAAGGGCATTAAGAAAAGTTGTTTTTCCAGACCCGGTTCCGCCGCAGATAAATATGTTATACCTGGCCCTCACCATTCTTCTAAGCACGTCTGCAGCCTCCTGGGTAAGTGACCCCAGCCTTACAAGATGGTTCATTGTCATAGGCCTTTCAGGAAACTTTCTGATTGTCAGTATGGGGCCATTCAAAGCAATAGGAGGCAGCACAACACTTACTCTGGAACCATCCCTCAGACGTGCATCAACTATCGGCGAAGATTCATTCACAACCCTGTTTACCCTGGAGACTATTGTCTGGATTACATCTTCAAGCTTATCCTGAGATTCGAAACCGATATCCAGCCTGTTTACACTGCCGTCCCTCTCGATAAAAATATTATCCGGGCCATTAACCATTATTTCGGTCACACCACTGTCATCAACTAGTGGCTGAAGTATATCCAGCCTCCTTATTGAATTGAAAACCGTTTTACTTATTTCCTGCTTCTCAGTAATACCCATATAATGCTGCCTGGATTTCTCAAAGACAATCTTAGTAATCAGTTCACGGATTTCATCATCACTTGTCTCTTTAGTTATATCAATACTGTCCCTGACAATCTGCCTGATTTCTTTTATCAATGCTGTCCTGTTTTTACAATCCATGATTATTCACCCTCATATCAATGGCATAATGTTTGGTTGAAAACCTTTTCAGCCAATTCACCTATGGCCTTACCGAAGCTGTTATTAAGATTTATTTGGTATCTTCCTTCCTGCTGGATTAACAGGGAAGAATCAGCCGGAATTTTTATATCTGCTGTTCTTCCTCCCAGTTCAGGTTCTTCATACCCGGGCACCTGGTCGGCATTGAATCTGTTTAATACTAGTGTTGATTTTTTGAATAAATCCGGCTTCTTGTTAATACAAATGGCTTCCAGTTCCTTTATCAGTAAACTTGTCTTGACATCAGCTATATCCCCTCCATTAAATACCATCATTATTTGGTCACATGCTCCGAGTGCTGCAATATTCCGCGAATTAAGTTCGGAAGACAAGTCAACCATCACACAGTCGTAACAATCGGTATGTTTTATCTGCCCAATGAGAAACGCTATCTCATCGGGCGACATTTCCTCAAGCTCAAGAGTAATCTCAGGAGGGTCAAAGAAATGAATACCGCTTTCAATATCTATGTTTCTAATCCCCTCAATTTTTAACCTAATGTTTTTGCTGCTTTCCCTTAGAAAGAAGAATATGTTTGACAGCCCCTGACCACTGTCGCAGCTGAAAAAGGCAGGCGTGGATTGTATTGATTCAAGACTAAGGTAAAAAACCTTCTTTCCCCTTTGGGCACAATAAAGCGCAGTCCCTAACGCAATGGAGGTTTTACCTGCTCCACCGTTGGGAGAAAATACTCCAATAACCTTTGTGTCCTTTGATGCAGAGCTGATATGAGTTTCACCCGGATTCTTTTCAGAATATATTCTGAGGATATTTCCAACAAGCTTGTCACCGGTCTGATATTTATTAATTACTTCACAGTTCTCATATTCTTCGATATGCCTGCCGGGGGACAGCATAATAACTGTATTTAACCCTTCAGTCGGCAGGGATAGGTGATACATCTCCGGACTAACCAGCAGTATATCTACCACAGTATCCGGTTCGTACAGGTAGTCAGTCAGATAGGACTCTTCGGTAAAACAGGTTGCCTGAAATCTATGCGGCTGACGGCAGCTCAGATAGCCGGCCAGTCCTTCGACATAATACCTGTCGGTGTCGGCAATAACAAGGTTAAGCTTTGACATGGTACTGCTCCCCCCTAATGTTTTATTATGTAAACTTGTTATATTAAATCCATTAATGTTAATATTTTACTTGTTTATTTTTAATATGTCTCGATAAATGCATAAAGCGTCGGATTATGCTTGCAAAAAGCATGCAAATGTCGTTTGCGGCAAAAAACATGCACTTTGCATCACAAACGCAAAAAAGTCCCGTAAACACAGGACAGCTTTTCGCTTACAAACAATATAAATAATTATATAAGTCTAGTGTTCCAGGCCTTTTATAAATGCCAAAATATCTTCAAATACCTTCTGGCTGTTTTCATAACAGCATATGAGGTGCGGAGCATCGTCAAAATATTTGAGTTCCTTCTTATCCGATTTAACATGCCTATGGATATAATCTGCACTTTGCCACCTTGCTGTATCGTCTCTCTTGCCCTGTACTATGAGGCATGGGACATTTACTTCTTTAAACATAGGCTTTGTTTTACTCAGCAGCTTTTGAAAATTGAGACAGGCAGTCAAAGGAATCCTTACCACCGACCTGACATACCTTTTTATTGAAGCCTTTCTTCTTTTTCTGATATCATCAAAAATATTTCCGGCAATTATTTTAAAGTCCCAGAACCATACCGGAGTTGATAAAGTAACCAGGCCTGCAGCCTCATTATTCTTCAAGAGGTTTACCCCTATAAGCCCGCCCATTGAGAATCCGATTATAATAACCTTACTGCATTTCGACTTCAGGATGTCGTACCCTTCCTGTGCCGAATCAATCCACTGGTGGTACTCTGCACTGGCTAGTTCCCTTCTCCCTCTTTCATGCCCGGCCAATAATGGGCAGTATGTTTCGTAACCCTGGTCATTCAGAAAGCTTTTAAGGGGTTCAATCTCGAATCTTCCCCCTCCAAAGCCGTGTATTATCAAGCATCCTGTCTTCCCCATTCACATCACCCCAGCAGTCCTTTCTTTAGATGGTATAATTCTACCACAATTGAACCGGTTCTGGTGCAGCAAGTGTCTCTTCTACCTATCAATTACATGAGCTGCTAAAAGTATACAGGGAAAGCAAGTTAACTGGCGAATAAGTCTATGGAGGAATCTTAGATAAACTATGCGAAGTTAAGATCAAATATCAGGAAAAATTGACAGGAAGTCAATTTTAGGAATTATTGAGCCAGGACGGCGAATTAATTCCGGTCTGAAATTTAGCATAACAAGCATTCAGTTTATCTGATTTCGTAATCCTTATGAGCGGTTAACTTGTTTTTCCTGAATAATAATAAAACGATGTACAACTATAAATTGATTTATGGTGGTATAGAGCTGTTGCCTGCTGGAGAAAAGAATGATAAGTTATAGTGGACAAGAATTGGAGAGAGAATTATGGTTTTGAAAATTGCAGCCGCGATACTGGTTAAAAATAATCTGATTCTGATTGCAAAGAGAAAATCCACAGACAGGGTTGCTCCAGGCAAATGGGAATTTCCCGGTGGAAAGATTGAGGCAGGAGAGACGCCTGAGGAATGCGTCAAAAGGGAGCTGAAAGAGGAGCTAGGAATTGATGTTTCAGTCAGCAGCTTATTTGCCCAAAGTACTCATTGCTATGAAGGGTTCGGAACCATTCAGCTCCTTACTTACTGGACTGAATGGACAGGAGGTCAGCTGCTTCCTGCGGTTCATGACCAGGTAAGGTTTACTTTACGACACGAGCTTGACCGATATGACTTTGCCCCAGCCGATATTCCGATTGTGGAGAAACTGATTGGAACAAACCTAAAATATTTGACTTAATTTCTCTACAACATCGGTAATCATGTTTTCGCGCTTCTTGTTCGACCAATTTACAATTCCGGTTTCACAAATTTCCCCGCCCTTGGATTCACAGATTTTCTTCATCTGGGAAATTGCCCGGTTTCCTCCCAGCCATGGATAAGGAAGATGTTGAGTAACCAGACAGGCAGCTCTTTTCCCCTGCAGAGATGGCACCTGACTCAGGTAGCTTTTCATTGCCGGAGACAGTGAAAAAGCTTGAACTTGACCGCTGAATACTAACGCATCATACTGGCTGATATCAGGTAATGCTTCGAATTTAATTTCTCTAGGGTTGGATTGTTCAGCTCCTACCGTTTTTATTTGCTCCACGGTTGCTGAATGTCCTGCCTCTGAAAGCTTTTCCTGAAGCTTCCTGGCAACCGATAATGTATTTCCGGTCTGGGAATAAACAATAATACCTATCTTCATAATAACCTCCATGATTCTATGTGTCTTTTTTATTACTTATATTATAGATTAATTATTGTTGTATTAGTATTAAATAATTGAAAAAGACTCTTCGTAATGAAGAGGCTTTGGCGCGCCCAGAAGGATTCGAATCTCGACCCTTCAGCTAAAGTTCTATGGCATATGGTAAACCGGGTTATGCGATGTTATTTGAAGTGTGTATTCTGTAGGGTTTGAGGCTTCTGTATAGTAAATGGCGTTATTCTAAATTTGGGATTAGACAATGGGTATAGTATTATAGGTTGTAGTATGAGATTCGAGGCTGTAAAATATTTTATGTAAACTAATTATCTCCTTCTATGGTAGAATACTAAAATCATAGGAGGAGATTTTTATGGCGAGAAAAAGAATCATT
>JAWLCD010000009.1:0-71381 GCA_041687355.1 Clostridia bacterium
TATTCTAGGGAACATGGGGCAATGTGACTACTCATATGCAAACAGCTTTATGGATAATTATGCAGAGATGATTCAAAAGAACCGGGACTATGGAAAAGTGCTCTCCTTTAATTGGCCTCTGTGGAAAGAAGGAGGCATGAAGATAGATGAAGAGATAACAGGCATAATGAGTAGGCTTTACGGCATTATTCCAATCAATACACAGACTGGTATTAAAGCATTTGAAGATGGATTGAGAATGCCTTATACCCAGTTGATTATGCTTGAAGGAGACTCCAAAAAGATTGAAAGGCTGGTTGAAAGGACTAAACATGATGTGTTAACAGCCGAAAGCGAAAATGCTTATGATAAAAAAACTGATGATAATTCGGTAGATAGTAAATTATCCAAACAGGAAACTGAAAAGGCTCAAGCGGAAGTAATTAGTTTAGATAATGCGGCTGGAAAAGGAGAAGTAGTATCTGAGGATATAGCTATTATAGGTCTTAGCGGCCGATATCCAATGGCAGATAGCGTTGAACAATTTTGGGAAAACCTTACAAATGGCAAGGATTGCATAACAGAAATACCTGAAGGGAGATGGGACCATAGCAGGTATTATAGTCCGGATAGCAACCAAGAGGTGAAAGTAAATAGCAAATGGGGAGGATTCGTCAACGATATAGATACGTTTGACCCGGCGTTTTATAATATCTCCCTAAAAGAGGCGGAATTAATTGACCCTCAAGAGAGACTGTTCTTGCAGACCGTATGGCATACATTAGAGGATGCAGGATATACAAAGGATAACTTAAAAGGAAAAGATGTAGGTGTCTTTATTGGTGTAATGTTTAGTCACTATCAATTACTAGGAGTTGAAGAATTAATAAAGGGAAATATGGTTGCCGTGAATTCCTCGATTGCATCTATTGCTAACAGAGTATCGTATTTCTTCGATTTTCATGGTCCAAGTTTAGCAGTGGACACGATGTGTTCATCATCACTTACGGCAATTCATTTGGCATGCGAAAGCATAAGGAAAGGTGAAAGCAAATTAGCTATTGCAGGGGGAGTAAATCTCTCGGTTCATCCAAGCAAGTATGTTTTATTGGGGATGGGTAAGCTTACCTCAAGTGACGGAAGGTGCCGGAGTTTTGGGGAAGGCGGAGATGGTTATGTTCCAGGAGAAGGAGTAGGGGCTATTTTGTTAAAGCCGCTTGATAAGGCTATAGAAGATAGGGACAATATATACGGAGTTATCAAGGGAAGCGTAATAAATCACCGTGGCAAGGCCAGTGGTTATTCAGCTCCAACTCCGAGTTCACAGACAAACCTTATATTAAGAGCACTTAATACAACTAACATACACCCAGAAATAATTACATATATCGAAGCTCACGGAACGGGGACTTCCATCGGTGATGCTATTGAGATTACCGGATTAACGAAGGCTTTTAGTAAATATACCAACAAGAAACAGTACTGTCCAATTGGTTCAGCCAAGTCTAATATAGGACATCTTGAATCTGCTGCAGGGATAGCAGGCCTTACTAAAATATTGATGCAGATGAAGTACAAGATGCTTGTCCCGTCAATCCATTCAGACAAACTCAATCCTAGTATAAATTTTCAAGATACGCCTTTCTATGTACAGCACAAGCTGGAAGAGTGGAAAAAACCTGTAGTGGAAGGAACGGTTTATCCAAGGAGAGCAGGACTAAGTGCATTTGGAGCAGGAGGTGCAAACGGATATATTTTGATTGAAGAGTATGAAAACACAATAGATAAGAGCAAAATTTCTACTAAAGAAGAACACATTGTTGTGTTGTCTGCGAAAAATAATGAGAGGTTAAAAGAATATATGGCTCAAATGGCTAGGTATTTGGAAAGGGCCGCTAGTATTAAAACTCAGGAGCAATTTAGTGGACAGACTGAACCTAAGCTTGAGGATATAGCTTATACACTTCAGGTCGGGCGAGAAGAAATGGAAGAACGTTTGGCGGTAATTGTATCAGATATTGAGGAATTAAATAAAAAACTGTTAGAGTATTCTAAAGGAGAAAGTAATATAAAGGGATTATTTTTTGGCAGTGCAAGTAAGACTAAAGGACAGACAGAATTTGATAGGACACTCTTGGCTAACAGAGATCTTTATAGAATAGCTGAGTCTTGGGTTACAGGCTCAAGAGTTGACTGGAGTTTATTATATATAGATAAGACTCCCAGAAGAATTTCATTGCCTACTTATCCCTTTGCTAAGGTGAAATGCTGGATACAACAAACGGATGGTGCTGATTCAATAGTTAATAAACCAGGTATTGTTTCAAAGTTGAATCCACTGCTTGACGATAATACATCCACTTTTAAAGAACAGAGATTTACATCCAGATTCACAGGAGAAGAATTTTATCTCAGAGACTATGTTGTTGATGGAAAGAAGTTATTACCCGGGGCTGCCTACTTGGAAATGGCAAGGGCTGCAGGCCATATCTCCATGGAGAAGAATGTTGTGTACTTCAGGAACATAGTGTGGTTAAGGCCAATTGTTCACGACAAAGTGAATAAGGAAGTTCATATTTCATTATATCCTAAAAAAGATTTTATCATGTATGAAATATATACAGTTGGAGAGGAAAGCACAAGAATCATTCATGCTCAAGGAGAGATGAACTTTGAGAGTAGGCTTCCATTTAAGCTTGATGTAAATGCAATTAAGAGTAGATGTTTCAATGTTAAGAGTGGTGAAGAGTATTACAGTGTTCTTGAAAATAGAGGATTTAAATATGGACACGCATTTAAATCAATCAAAGAATTATCTACTAATGGGATAGAAATATTATCATATATTGATATGCCTGAAGGAATCAGAGATACATATACAGAGTTTGAACTTCACCCCTCATTAATGGATGGTGCACTGCAAACAGCTATTGGCTTAATGGTGAATACCGGATTAGAAGAAAAATACCTTCCCTTTGCAATAGATGAAATTGAAATAATGGGGGTATTACCGGACAAATGTTATGCCTATGCAATCAGATCAAATTTTGAAGAATCTGCTGACATGGTTAAATTTAACATATGGGTTATGGACCAAGAAGGGCATGTAAGGATAAAAATGAAAGATTTTGCTTTAAGATCTTCAAGGCCTTCACAAAGAAATAAATTGAAAGCAAGACCTATACATAAAAGCACACATAGTTATTCAAATAAAGATATATTACTCCAGAATATTGAAAGAGATTTGATGGAGTTAGTTGCTTGGATTATTAATATTGAGGAACAAGAATTTGATTCAGAAACTGAGTTTAGCAGTCTGGGTTTAGATTCTATTTTGGTTACAAAATTCTGTAATGAAATTAATAATAGATATGGTTTAGAAATTGTGCCAACGATTTTCTTTGAATATTATTGTATAAGTTCACTGGCTGAACACTTAAGCCAGTACTATAGAGACCAGCTTGTTCAGTACTTTGCTAATTGCTTAGACGAAGATAATTCTGTAATTATAGAGAATATCAACGAGACGGCGGTTTCATCATATGGGAGTATTGATAAAGCCTACAACCCGGATGGTAGTATTCCGATAAATAGATTTTTTAGGGCAGAGCTTGACAATGGAATGTACGAACCTATAGCCGTAATAGGCATGAGTGGAGTCATGCCCCAATCGGATGACCTGGAAATCTTCTGGTCAAACCTTGAATCTGACAAGAATCTGGTGGTTGAAGTTCCAAAAGAGCGCTGGGACTGTAAAGCATATTTTGGCGACCCAATGAAAGAGGCAAATAAAACCAGCTCCAAGTGGGGTGGGTTTATGAGCCAGGTTGATAGGTTTGATTCTCAATTCTTCGGTATTTCCCATAAGGAAGCCGAGCTTATGGACCCACAGCAGCGTCTTTTCCTGGAGACTGTTTGGAAAACCATCGAGGATGCAGGATATAAAGCCTCGGCCTTGTCAGGAACAAGGACAGGTGTTTTTGTCGGAGCAGCCAGTTCAGACTATAACAGACTTCTGGAGGAAGATGGTATAGAGATTCAAGCTCAGATGCTTACCGGAATGATAACATCGTTTTTAGCTAACCGAATATCATACATTTTTAACTTTAATGGGCCGAGTGAACCTGTAAACACAGCATGCTCAAGTTCTCTGATAGCAATTCATCGGGCGGTCGAGGAAATCCGGAAAGGTAACTGTGAAATGGCCGTCGCAGGTGGAGTTAATGTGATGTTAAGCCCGGTAACAAATATACTATTCGACAAAGCAGGAATACTTTCAAAGGATGGTAAATGTAAAGTATTTGATAAAAGCGCGGATGGCTTTGTAAGAGGGGAAGGAGTAGGAGCAGTCCTATTGAAACCGCTGAGCAAAGCCATATCCGACAGGGATTACATTCATGCTGTAATTAAGGGAAGTGCAGTAAGCCACAGTGGGCATACGAGTTCCCTGGTGGCTTCGAACCCCAATGCACAGGCAGATGTCGTATTCAGTGCCTGGGAAGAATCAGGTATTGACCCTAATACCATAGGTTATATTGAGACCAGTGCAACTGGTTCAAACCTCGGGGATTCTATTGAGATAGAAGGGCTGAAGAAAGCATTCAACAGGCTTTACGAAAAGAGTGGAAAAGCTGTCCCCGGCGAAGAGCATTGTGGAATCGGCTCGGTTAAAACCAATATCGGTAATCTTGAGGCTGCTTCGGGAATTGCTGGAATTCTTAAAGTCATACTGGCCATGAGGAACAAGAAACTGCCGGGTATTTTGCATTTTAAAGAACTCAATCCACATATTAATTTAAAAGACAGTCCGTTCTATATCCTGAATAAGGCTAAACAGTGGCAAAACATAACTGATGACAAAGGGCAGATTGTTCCACGGCGTGCAGGAGTGAGTGCATTTGGTATAAGCGGTGTTAACGCACATGTAGTACTTGAGGAATTTGAGAATGCTGAGACTACGGCTCCCGACCAGGCTCAAGAGACTCAGATTATTATACTTTCGGCCAAAAATGAAGAAAGGCTGAAAGAATATGCAAGGAAGATGGCTGATTTCATAGAGATAAATCCTGCACTTTCCCTGGCAGATATGGCTTACACTCTCCAGGTCGGACGTGAAGAAATGGAAGAACGCCTGGCAGTATTAGTGTCAAACATGGAAGAGCTAAAGGAAGCCTTAATCAAGTACTGCAGTGGTCAGGCTAATATAAATAACTTCTTCCAGGATAATGTGAAAAATAGTAAAACAAAGCTGGACCTTCTGACCGAAGGGGAAGAAGCCGAAGAATTCATCAACAGTTTAATAGGACACAGGAATTATAAGAAGATTGCCCAGCTCTGGGTGCTGGGGCTTGAAATAGACTGGAATATACTATACTCGGAAAGCTCTCCAAGGCGCATTCCCTTACCTACATATCCCTTCGAGAGACAGCGGCATTGGATAAATGACCCGGAAAAAGATGAAGGGGAAGTGAATAAAAATGAAGATGTGGAAGACCAGGTTGAACAAACACTGCTCCAGATCTTTTCAAAGGCATTGGGAGAAAGAAATATCGGACGAGATGACAATTTATTTGAACTTGGTATCAACTCACTGATGGTCATACAAATCCAGACTGCTTTGCTGCAGCATAAATGGAATCTGACCACCCAGGACTTCTATGAGTGTCCTACTGTTCGGAAACTTGCAGAAAAGGTCAAAGGTGACACGACCGATGCGGCAGCAGAAGCCGGCAATCTAGATATTATAGACAGGATACCTGCAAAAAGACCGGACAAAATAGGAACTAAAAGGCTGAAATATAAGAATATTTTTCTAACTGGTGTGACAGGCTTCCTTGGGATTCATGTCCTGGATAAATTGCTGACTGCTGCCGATGCGAATATTTACTGCCTTGTCAGGGGTAAGAATAAAAATGAAATTGAAAAGCGCCTGTCGGAGCTGTTGGACTTCTATTCCATCCAGAAATACAAAGACCTGCTGGGGAACAGAATCCATCTGGTAAGAGGTGACGTCACTCTTGATAATTTTGGATTGCCCGTTAAAAAATACGTGGAATTGGGAAAAACGGTCGATGTAGTTGTACATGCAGCCGCTTTGGTAAAGCACTATGGTAATTATTCCGAATTTGAAAAAGTGAATGTGGATGGGACAGGAAGAATAATTAAATTTGCTTCTGAATTCGGCAAGAAGCTTAATCATGTTTCAACCGTAGCAGTATCGGGGAAATATCCTATCAGCTCAAATAATTCAGTGCAGAGATTTTCAGAGGATGATTTTTACGTCGGCCAGAACTACAGCGACAATGTATACGTAAGGAGCAAATTTGAGGCGGAGAATCTGGTGTTTAAGGCAATGAATGAAGGTCTGGATGCATCAATATACAGGGTAGGGATTCTGACAGGAAGGCTTACGGACGGATGCTTCCAGCCCAACATCGATGAGAATGCCAATTACAGGGCTATCAAGTCTTTTATAGGGCTGGGTGCCATTTCTCACGACATAAAAGATATGGATTTGGAATTTACTCCTGTAGATGTCTGCAGCGGGGCTCTTGTAAATATACTGCTCACCAGGGAATCAAGCGGGCAGGTGTTCCACCTGTTTAACCATAATACCGTCAAAGCTGGAGAATTATTAGAAATAACAGCGGGTTACGGAATTAAAACCAGGGTCATGAATAACGATGAGTTCAGACAGTATGTCAGGGAGGTGTGCTGCTCGGAAGATAGGCAGAATCTGCTTGCCGGAATAGTAAATTACATAACAGGTGACAGTGATGTTTCCTATAGCAGTTCAACCACGGTTGATTCGAGCATTACGCAGAAGTACTTGGAGCAGCTGGGTATAAAGTGGCCGGAGATAGATGCTGATTATGTAAAAAAACTGGTAAACCATATGGTGAAGGTCGGATATCTCAACCATTAAGCTGCTTTGTTCATATAAAATAGACACATAAAAAAATTTTCCTGCAGAATTCGCAGGAAATATACAGCTGCTTATATTACCTTTTGTAAAATTTGCCGCCGGTCAGCGACTGTAATGCTGGAAGTCAGTAAGAATCTGAAGACATCTTGTGTAATAATACCCGTTCTGAATGCGATGTCGGTGAGGTTTATGAACTGCTCCTGCGACAATTCGTTGTTGTCAAAAAGAATGTTTACCACCAGCTCTTTTATAACAGTACGTGCAGCATCATCAATGAGCTTTTCGGTGAGCAGTTTCAGAACCGGTATTTTTTCTCCCTCTTCCAGACCACCATACTGCTCAATCAGGCGGATGAACTGCATGCTGTCATATGTTAGAATGTAGTGAAGCGGGTACTTTCTCAGGTCGATTTTTCCTGTCAGGATTTTACCCGGGTCTTCCCTGGATATGAACAGGCAGAGCTCCCCATTCTGTGTGTAATCATAATAGATGATATCCTGACTGCCAACAGCAACCTTTTTCATTTCAACATACTCCTTTCTTTTATTAATTCCTCAGGCTGAAATTACAACCAATACCATTCAACGTCTTGCAGGTTAATATTCCTACCGTAATTATTTAAAAAAGATAAACTATTTTTTATTTTATCACCATTATTAACCAATGTAAAGGAAATGAAGCTAGATTAACGGAAGTGTAGTACAATTATGCTTAAAACAAAAAAACGGAACAAGCACTGCTTGTACCGTTTTTCATCTGGTGCCGAAGGTGGGGTCGAACCCACATGTCCTCGCGGACACCGGATTTTGAGTATAACGCTTTACAGTTTCCTGTTCTGTGTCATCCAGTAATGATTAAAATACCAATTGCCCTTGGTCTTAAGCTCTTTGGTTGAACCGTCATATTGCGAAAGCACCTTATTTATCAGTTCGTCCTCAGCTTTAAAAGCCTCAAGAGATACTTCAGTTAATTCACTTTCGCTTACCTTGCTCACAGCCAGATTTTCAACGGTATTATCAAAGTTTTTTTCCAGCCGGTTCCGTTCCTCCATATATGGATCAAGGTCAATAACCCCTGCCAGTATCATTCTATGCAGACGTTCCCTGGCCTTCCAATACGTGATGGCATCATCCTGCTGGTCTTCATTGAATACCGGCATTGTTTCCGTAAGCCAGAGCGGCTTAAATACTGATATACAGGGAGCAGATGCTCCTGTGACCCAATAGGTACATTTTTTATCATTCAACGAGGCAATATAGCTTCCTGTAGTCTGGTCACCTATAAGTCCACCACCATGCATGCAAACACTCTTTATTGAATGTCTCTTAAACAATTTTCCATTCAGTTCTGAATTATGAGAACGCAGTAAGGCTTTTATTGTATTTGCTCCAATATGTCCCTTTTCATTCTCTAAGGCAGTTTCACAAGCATTACGCCTTTTCTTTGAGCCGCTGAAATATGTATAGAGACCATCGCTGTAACATTCAGAAAAGTTAAAGTCCTTTTCTCCCTTGCACCATCCTTTGTCTACCGCATGTTTAACAAGATCAGGATGGCATATATCAAAATCATTTTCTATAGTTAAGCAGTTTGAAATACAGTATATATCCGTAATCTGTTTTGCTGCCCAGTATTGGCCTGCTGTTTCAAGCACCCATGCAGACTGCATGTCAGCTATGAGAAACGAATTGTGATATGTGAACTGCTTTTCATAACCACAGTTGCCACCCTGGCCGTAAGTCTCGAGAAGATTAACAATTAAATCAACTGCTTCTTTGCTTGACTTGCATCGTTCCAGGGCAATACGAATCATATCCATACCAGTGAGACCATCGTTATTATACTTTTCTTTCGTGAATACAGCTTCATTGCCTATATTCAGACCGAATTCGTTCCAACCCATTTCACATCCCCAAATCCATGAAGGCTTCAGGAGTATTACTTCATTAGTATCCTCGACCTGTGGTATCTGAATATAGGTTGCATTTAGATTCTTTTCAACACTGAGGTCATGCTTTTTCCTTGGGACTCTAACCATTATATGAGGTTCGTTGGGCTGCCTGTCGCTATTTTTACCAAAAATTACAGAACCATCACTTGTAGAGTTGCCTAAGGCAACAATAGTATCGCACATCAGGAATACCTCCAAAATAATAAAATTAATGTTTAATAACATAGGGTTTTCTGGCTGAGTTCTTATGTTGGGAACTTATTTCATTTAGCAACCATCGGATTCTATATTTTCTATTATACTATAATTCCAAGAATAAAAAAACGGTTCAAGCTCTGCTTGTACCGTTTCTCATCTGGTGCCGAAGGTGGGGGTCGAACCCACATGTCCTCGCGGACACCGGATTTTGAGTCCGGCGCGTCTGCCAGTTCCACCACTTCGGCGTTGCTTAATTATACTAGCATATTCATACCCATAAATCAAGAGGGTGTTGGTGTCAACAGCCTGTATATATTAATATTATATAGTTGTATAGACAGCAGATATTTATGGTAAAATTGAATAGTCAGTAATTGATTGTGGGGAGAGGATATGCATGTCGGACCCAGGATTTGTAAACCAAAAGCTTAACCAGTTCAAGCAGTACATAAAAAACAAAAACGTAGCTGTAATAGGCATAGGTGTTAGTAATATGCCGTTAATTAAATACCTGTCCAGGCTGGGGGTAAATGTTACAGCCTTTGACAGAAAGACATCTGACCAGCTGGGAGAGATTTATGAAGAGCTCAAAGGATTAGGAGTAGAGTTCTCACTTGGAGCTGATTACCTCAGCAGATTGACGGGGTATGATGTGGTTTTCAGGACGCCGGGTATGCGCCATGATATACCTGAGCTTGTAAGAGCGCGGGAAGAGGGAGCAAGAGTGACCTCGGAGATGGAGGTGTTCCTGGACCTCTGCCCGGCCTATACAATCGGTGTTACCGGCAGTGACGGGAAAACCACTACAACTACACTGATTCATGAAATCCTCTCACAGGAAGGTTACAAATCCTGGCTGGGGGGGAACATAGGCACCCCGCTGCTTGACAGGATAGACGAGATAATTCCCGACGACAAGGTAGTGCTGGAACTAAGCAGTTTCCAGCTCCAGACCATTTCGAAGAGCGTAAATACGGCAGTAGTAACCAATGTAACCCCAAACCACCTCGATATACACAAGTCCATGGATGAATATGTTGAAGCCAAAAAGAATATTTACCGGTGCCAGGCTTCAGACGACATACTGGTACTTAACTACGACAACATGATAACCAGGGGCATGGAGAAGGAGAGCAGGGGAAGGTGTATCTTCTTCAGCAGGAGAGGGGATATTGAAGGAGTGGTTGTACAGGGCAACAGGATAGTAGTAAATACCGAGGGGCAGGAAACCGATATTATTGGTACTGAGGAGATATGCATACCGGGATTTCATAATGTTGAGAATTACCTTGCTGCCATAGCAGCGGTCTATACCTTGGTCAAGCCGGATAGTATAAGGCATGTTGCGAGAACATTTGCCGGTGTTGAACACAGAATCGAACTGGTCAGGGAGTTGAATGGAGTTAAATTCTACAACGATTCCATAGCCAGCAGTCCTGCCAGGACAGCAGCCGGACTAAACTCACTTCCTGGAAAAGTCATTCTGATAGCTGGCGGATATGATAAGAAAATACCCTATGAACAAATGGGGGAGGTTATTCTGAAGAAGGTCAAAGCCCTTATACTTCTTGGTCAGACCGGTCCTAAAATCAGGGATGCATATCTGGAAGAGTGCCGCAGGCAGGGTGTAAAGCCGGAGATTCCCGTATGTGAAGTTAAATCTCTTGAAGAAGCAGTAAGAATATCTTATAATGAAAGCAGGATGGGAGATGTTGTCATATTATCTCCTGCCAGTGCAAGCTTTGATATATTCAGGAACTTTGAAGAGCGCGGCAATACGTTTAAGAAGATAGTAAATAATTTGTCCGATGACTACCGCCGCTAAGACTCTGCTCTTGTTCAGGTGGGGGAGAAGCGGCGCTACGTCCCTGGATAACGGCTTCTAAGATTCAGGCGTAGAAAAACACTCCACCTGAATCCAAGAATCCTGTTTGTCCGATGACTACCGCCGCTAAGACTCTGCTCTTGTTCAGGTGGGGGAGAAGCGGCGCTACGTCCCTGGATAACGGCTTCTAAGATTCAGGCGTAGAAAAACACTCCACCTGAATCCAAAAATCCTGTTTATAAGGGGGAGACGGTATGGAGATACTTGATACTCTGGTAGGTATGCCGTGGAATGAATTTGTTGACCTGTGGAAGATATCAGTTGATCAATTGTTTACAGAATTTCTGTTTCTCACAGTAGTCTTATATATTATGTTCGTAGTTGTCCTTGCAATAACTGAATCATTGGATGCGCTTTCAAACTATACCATATACTTCTTTGCGGGATTGCTTCTTTTTGCCGACCCTATCGCTAGGGGCTTTGCCGCTGTGGAGAGGTTTTTGAACCATATGGGTATAAACCTGCCGAACTTCTTTGCGTAGGAAGTTATGCAGAACTCTTGAGGTTAAAGCGCGATTTATTTCCATAATAGATTTTTTCATTTCCAACAATTCCAAGGCACAGCCAAATTAGGATTGAGAAAGCAGCTATACTATGGATAATACCTAATACGACGTCTGAACGTACATATGCAAATGCTCCGAACTGAGCATAAATATTTTCCAATATGACAATTCCTGTACTTGCAATCAATACAGCCAGGATCTTTGACCAGGGGCTGGCAGTAAGCCAATTAACTATCAGAGTTCCTGCCGCAGCTCCGGCCAACAGATGAAACAAGGGGACATTACCTATAGGAATCAATATATGTTTGTAGCTGTAATATCCAAGACCGACTGAAATGGTATCCACTATAAGCAGCCAGACAAATGATACTACGGGTACAAGGGCAATCTGCTTAATCCTTTCAAGGGGAATAAGCGCAAAGACTGTTGCCCATCCAATGACAGCTAATATTAAGTATTCCATAAACTCTCCTAGAATTCCAGTTAAATATCTTTTAAAATATATTTCCCAAATGATTTACTGGATATTCAGAAATTAATTTGCAGGAGTATTCATAGAATAAAAAAAAGAATTGCAATCTATATTGCAATTCTTTTTTTTATGGTGGAGGGGGGTGGATTTGAACCACCGAAGGCGGTGCCAACAGATTTACAGTCTGCCCCCTTTGGCCACTCGGGAACCCCTCCATTTTGGTGGGCCTTCAGGGATTTGAACCCCGGACCAACCGGTTATGAGCCGGTCGCTCTAGCCAGCTGAGCTAAAGGCCCCTTTCTGGACGCAAATTATAGTATAGAACAAATGAACTCCAATGTCAATATAAAAAGGACGGATATATAAGGAATTTTATTCTAGACGTTGAAGCGGAAAAGCACAACGTCACCATCCTGCATTATATAGTCCTTACCCTCCGAACGTACAAGGCCTTTTTCCTTTGCTGCCGGCATGGAGCCGCATTTCACCAAGTCATCAAAGGCTATTATTTCAGCCCTGATGAAGCCTCTCTCTATATCGCTGTGGATTTTACCAGCAGCCTGTTGGGCCTTGGTACCTTTGGTTATTGTCCAGGCACGTACTTCAGGCGCACCTGCAGTAAGAAAGCTAATGAGTCCAAGCAGTTTATACCCTGCCTGTATAAGCTTGTCCAACCCCGACTGTGAAAGTCCCATATCTTCCAGGAATGCCGTTCTGTCTTCTTCCTCCAGGGAAGCAATTTCTTCTTCAATTCTTGCACAGATGGCAATTACCTCAGAACCTTCTTTATGGGCATAGTCCAATACTTTTTTGTAATTGGAATTCTGTTCAGGGTCGGATATTTGGTCCTCAGAAATATTTGTTACATACAGAACCGGCTTGGAGGTTAGAAGAAAAGCCTGTTCTGCCACTTCAAGCTCAATTTTGTCAAGTT
This sequence comes from Clostridia bacterium, assembly GCA_041687355.1. GTDB lineage: Bacteria > Bacillota > Clostridia > Acetivibrionales > UBA4821 > JAWLCD01. Next base: position 12,851 of record JAWLCD010000009.1, read on the forward strand.
CCAGGCAGCGGGCAGGGATTCCTTTCTCAAGGGATTCCTTTAGCTTCTCAAGCGTTTCCAATTCAGTAATATGTTTTTTATCTCCGGACTTCATTGCTTTTCTGATCCTGTCAATCCTTCTCTCAAGCACCTCAAGGTCTGAGAATATGAGCTCAAGGTTGATGGTTTCAATATCCCTCAGAGGGTCAATTCCTCCATCGACGTGGACGATATTTGAATCCTCAAAGCATCTGACTACATGTACAACTGCATCTACTTCACGGATGTGTGACAGGAATTTATTCCCCAATCCTTCGCCCTTGCTTGCTCCCTTAACAAGTCCGGCAATATCAACAAACTCTACCACGGCAGGAGTTACCTTTTCCGGATTATACATTCTGGCGAGAACACCGAGCCGGGTATCCGGAACGCTTACTACTCCAACGTTTGGTTCAATAGTACAGAACGGATAGTTTGCGCATTCCGCTCCGGCTTTGGTTATTGCATTAAACAGCGTACTTTTCCCGACATTGGGCAAGCCAACAATACCCAGTTTCATAGAATCCTCCATATCTCCTGTTTATAAACACCAGTAAATTATACAATAGGCAGCTTTTTTCTGCAACATGAATAAGACTGTGGATAGGTAAACATAAATGACTGAAAAAGTAACCATATGAAATATCGTGCATAATATATTACTAAATACCAAAAAAATTTAGTATCAAGGAGGGCAATTATGGAACAGTATCAAGAATATATGGATATGGCAGGTTTACCGAGCGCATATTCTCCAATGATGCAATGTCCTGCTGAAGATTTGGAGTCCATGTATCCAAGGTGCTACTATGTTATCTACCCGAGGGTGGTAAGAGCATGCGAAATGATGTGCGCTCAATGCCCACCCATGACAGCTCCAACCCGGGAAATGATACATCGCATGACCGACAGGATATATGATGAGGTTGCACCTATGATGGCTGAAGATGATATGAAGGAAATGGATATGCAATATTCGCATATGGATGGGATGGGAGCAGACTGTGACATGTATTCGGACACGAGGCAGTTTGGTGGATTTGGTGGAGGCTTTTTCCCAGGCTTCTTCCCAAGGCCGAGAAGGAGGTTCCTGAGGGATCTGATATCTATACTGCTTATAAGGCGGCTGTTGAGGAGAAGACCGTTCTTTGGATTCTAGTGTGATAGGTTAGATTGGAGCTGACAAAAACAAATTAGGTGGAACGCTTTTTTAGTTATAGCTTTCACCTAATTTGTTTTTGTTGTCAAGTGGAAAGTTTAACATTATTGAAGAGCCGGGAAGAGGAAATAGGCCTGGAGAGTAATTTTAGGCCCATTGCAAGCGGCTATGAAGAAACTATAGTATAAACAAGTAATAAAACGGAAAAAATTACCCTAACAATATGAAGTCGCGGAGGAAATAATATGGAAGGTGATATTTATAAGGATACGGTTGATATAATACCCGAGCTTGAGAAACTGGAGAAGGATAACTGCCACTTGCGCCAGATTTTTGCCGAGGTATTAAAGGATGAAATCAACGCCATTCCGGAGGACGACCTGTACAACAATGTGAAGAGCTTCATAAATACATATTCCGGGGATGCAAAGGCAATAAATATAATTAACGAGTTTACCGAAATAATCTCAGGAGGAGCCTCACTGAACGAAATACTCCAGATTACAAGGGACGAGGTGGTTAATCCAACCATTGTAACCGAGATAACTACAGATAAAAATTGCAACTAGAATACGCAGATACAATTTTCTATACAGAACTAAGTTTCTGCTGTAGTTTAAGAGGTCGGGGATTACTCCCCGGTTTTATCCTTGTGTTCATTCTGCTTCATTTCCCAGGTAAAATAACTGTATTCAAAAGGCCAAGGCTGTGTTATAATATATGAAGTTGGTAATGGTATGGGTGTTTATCCCATATATCGGTTGGCAGCAAGATGAAAAATGTAATAAAGTTTAGGCTGTTTTGCACAGGTGAGCTGAGAATTTTAATGCAGGGCCGGTACCGCTGCGTTGATTAGTTCCCCCTACAGCACAGCCGCAAGTATCTCCAGGCAGAGGAAGCGCAAGATAAGGATAAGCATCCCGGTGACGGAGTATCCTTCTGGCATTCTATCCTTTTCATGCAAACAGTAATTCTGTCCTTGGAACGATTTATATTCCTGAGCCGCGAAAGGTATTATATAAGCGGGTCTTGATGCGCTGTATTTCACTTCTTACATTTTTCCTAAGGTAGTTTTGAAGCCCGATTGCACCAATCACAAAGTAGTTGAATTATAGAAATGGAGGTAACAAAGTGGCAACCAAAAAAAAGAATAAACTGAGAATAATCCCGCTTGGAGGACTAAATGAAATAGGTAAGAATCTTACAGTTTTTGAGTACGGCGAAGATATCGTTGTAGTGGACTGCGGAATAGCCTTTCCAGAGGATGAAATGTTGGGTATAGACCTGGTAATACCGGATACAACCTACCTGACGAGGAACAAACACAAAGTAAAAGCTATCGTTATTACACACGGGCATGAAGACCATATCGGAGCTCTGCCATACGTACTTAAGGACTTAAATGTACCTGTTTATGGTACACGACTGGCTCTGGGACTGGTAGAAAATAAGCTTGAAGAGCATGGTATGCGCAGAAGTGTCAAGCTGAGCACCGTTAAACCTGGGGATGTTATTACCCTGGGTGTATTCAAGATTGAATTCATACGTTCCAATCATAGTATTGCCGATGCTGTTGCACTTGCTATTTTTACACCGGTAGGTACGGTTATACACACCTCTGACTTTAAGGTCGATTTTACCCCTATAGATGCAGGTGTTATAGACCTGGTGAGGTTTGCAGAACTTGGACGCGAGGGAGTTCTGGCAATGCTTGCAGATAGTACAAATGCCGAAAGGCAAGGTTATACCATGTCTGAGAAGACAGTTGGGGAGTCCTTTGATGAACTGTTTATGAACTGTAACCAGAGAATAATAGTGGCAACTTTTGCATCAAATATTCACAGGGTACAGCAGGTAATAAATTCTGCAGTCAAGTTTGGGCGTAAAGTTGCAATATGTGGAAGAAGTATGGTAAATGTTGCTGATGTTGCTATGAAGCTTGGATATATGAATGTACCCGATGGCGTGTTCATTGACGTGGATGAAATAGAGAGATACAAGCCCAACCAGCTTGTGATTATAACTACAGGCAGTCAGGGTGAGCCAATGTCTGCATTAGCCAGGATGGCCGCTTCCGAGCATAAGAAGATAGGGATAATGCCGGGAGATAAGGTTATAATCTCCGCTTCGCCCATACCCGGAAACGAGAAGCTTGTATCCAGGGTAATCAATGAGCTTTTCAAGAAAGGCGCAGAGGTTATATATCATGCCATCACTGATACTCATGTTTCAGGGCATGCATGCCAGGAGGAGCTGAAACTCATTCATACTCTGGTGAAGCCCAAATATTTTATGCCAGTCCATGGCGAGCACAGGCACCTGAGACAGCATGCGGCGCTTGCAGAGAAGCTCGGGATGCCCTCTCAGAATATATTTGTTATGGATATAGGTAAGGTTCTGGAACTGTCACCTGATTCAGCAAGGATTAACGGGAATGTTACATCAGGAAAGATTCTTGTTGATGGCTTGGGGGTAGGAGATGTAGGCAATATTGTCCTTAGGGATAGGAAGCATCTTGCAGAGGACGGCCTCATAATTGTGGTTGTAACCATGGACAGTGAAAAGGGCTGTGTAATTGCCGGACCTGATATAATATCACGAGGCTTTGTTTATGTAAGGGAATCTGAGTACCTGATAGATGAAATCAAGGGTATTGTCAAGGCAAAACTTGGAGAGTGTGAAGCAAAGAGAATAAGAGACTGGGGTACTCTCAAGAACAGTGTCAAGGAAGCCCTGAAAGACTTCCTCTATGAGAAAACCAAGAGAAGGCCCATGATACTGCCGATTATTATGGAGATATAAGGTTAGTTTTCTGTCTTAATCTGGGCAGGCAGAGCTATAATAAACTCGGTTCCCTTGTCAGGTTCACTGAAAACTTCTATATCTCCGTTGTACATTTCCACTATATGTTTTACAATAGACAGTCCCAGCCCAGTCCCCCCAAGACTTCTTGAACGGCTTTTGTCGACCCTGTAGAATCTTTCAAAAATCCGGGATAGGTGCTGGCTGGGTATTCCTATTCCTGAGTCTTTAAAGGACATAAGTACACTGTCGCCTTTCTCACAGGCTTCAATCATAATCCAGCTGCCTTTTGGGGAGTATTTAATTGAATTGTCTATAAGATTCATTACAAGCTGCATAATCCTATGCTTGTTGGCCTTGATTTCGAGACCCGGTTCAATATTAGTGGTCACGGATATCTTTTTTCTTTCAGCCTGACCCTGGAGAACTTCAATAGAAGCGGCGACAACCTTCTCAATTGAAACGCTTACCATATCAATATCATGCCTCATGGTTTCAATCTCTGATAGCGCAAGAATATCATTAATAAGAAGATAAAGCCTTTCTGCCTCGATATCAATAATATCCAGAAACCTGTGCGCCACTTTTGGGTCATTTATTGCGCCGCTTTTAAGTGTTTCAATAAAACCCCTTATTGAGGTAAGAGGAGTTTTGAGTTCATGGGTGACATTGGATACAAATTCCGAGCCCATCTGTTGAAGGTCTTTGACTTCAGTAATATCCTGAATAAGAAGAATAGCGCCCAGGATATCCTGGTTTGATTTGATGGGGTTGGTTGTAATTTTGAGGATTCTTGATGGGTGGTCAAGGGAGAATTCCTCGGAGAACGAGCAGTCTTCATTAATGGTTTTTTCTATCAGACTGCATATGGACTCATCCTTCACTATGTCATAAATATCACGATTTGCAATATCTTCATTTCCAAAGTTGAATACCGTCCTGGCAAAAGGGTTTACTATTAGGGTTTTAAGGGAGTTATTTACTGCAACAAGGCCGTCAGGAAGGTTATTAAATATGAGTTCAAGTTTCTGAATCCGCACCTTGAGTTTTTCACAATTAATATCACTACTCAGCAGTCTGGAAAGACTGATTTGCTTCAGCCTGAATACTACAAATAAGATTTCTGCAGTTGCTAGAGCGCCGAGCAGGAATCCGGCGGCAGTGTAAACGAGCATTATCTTTCACCCTTATCTGCAAATCTATAGCCTATTCCTCTTACGGTCTCAATGTATGTTGGATTACTGTCATCATCTTCTATCTTTTGCCTGAGATACCTGATATGTACATCAACTGTTCTGGTCTCACCGAAATAGTCAAAGCCCCATACCTTTTCCAGGAGTAGTTCGCGTGACATCACAACTCCGGGATTCATGGCAAGAAGCTTTAAGAGTTCATATTCCTTCAGGGGGAGGTCTATTCTGGTGCCAGCTTTTGTTACCTCATGCCGCATACAGTCAATTACGATGTCCCCGCATTTGATTACTGCATCATCGGAGTTAAGGGAGGAGTGACACCTGCGGAAAAGAGCTTTTACTCTTGCCGTTAGTTCCCTTACGCTGAAGGGTTTTGTTATATAATCATCAGCACCCAGCTCCAGGCCTAGAACCCGGTCAAACTCCTCTCCTTTGGCAGATAGTATGATGATTGGGATATTCTTACTGGTAGGACTGGAGCGAAGTTTCTGGCATACCTCTAGGCCATCTATACCGGGAAGCATAATATCCAGGATAAACATGCCTGGGCGTTCAGATTCACAGTGGGCCAGGGCTGATTCCCCATCGCTGAAAACCGATACTTTGTGGCCGGCCGTTTCAAGATTATACTTGATAAGCTGTTGTATATGCTGCTCATCTTCTATGACATAAATCAGTTCTTTAGACATAAAGTTTCCCCTTTACAGTGAACCGAATTAATTTATTCCACTAATTACAGTATAAATTTTTTTTGACTTTTTTACAAGCAGAAGGGATATTTAGCTGTATACATGTTTAAATTTACTCCTATGGCAAATAATATAAGCAATGCTGGGGGAGGGGGAGAAACTTGGTTTGGAGTATATTATAATTGTTTACTTTATATTCATACACTTTGAGCTGATAACTATTATAAAGCAGAAAAAAAACAGAGACATGGCAGTTTTCCTTTTCTTTACTGCAATTTCCTCAATATATGCAGCAAGTTATCTGTTTGGCTTTGAGCGGCTGATAAACCCAAACAATGTAATTGAGTCGGTTTATGGCCCTATAGCTAAAATGATATTTGGTGAATGAGGTGTTAATATAGATATTTCAAGATTTGACGACAATAAAATTAATTCTACCCAATTGTTTCAGATAATTGTCATAATGGTTTTAGCTACAGCTGATGTTTTCCTGCCGGCACTGGTTGCCATCGAAGCAAAACAGGATGCGTGGATTTCGGTTATAGTAGCAGCGGCAGCTGCTGTTCCAGTTGCGCTTATTATCCTGAAACTGACTGGGAGGTTTCCCAATAAAACCTTACCGCAGTATATTGACAAACTTGTAGGAAAACCGCTGGGTATGATAATTGGTTTATTATACCTGTTCTTTTTTATACATGTAACTGCAATTGTTTTAAGCGAATTCGGCTTTATGCTTAACGATGTTTTTCTCAGAAGAACACCCATGCATGTGATTTCAATTATAACGATACTTGCAATAGGTTTCACTGTAAGAAAGGGCCTGGAGACTATAGGGAGAATGAACCAGATGTTATTTCCCGTAGGAATAGGGCTCTTGTTAATTACTGTTTTACTAACCCTCAATAGAATGAACTTCCTTTACTTTCTGCCGGTGCTAGAGAATGGATTTATACCTGTGCTAAAGGGCTCCATGCCTATACTTCTATGGTTCGGGGAAATTGTTGTGCTATTGATTATCTATCCACAGATAATAGACAAGGGAAACGTAGGACGCTCAATATTCTATTCTTTGGCAGCACTTCTGTTTTTTATGCTTCTGGGAACTCTTTCAATAGCTATATTTTCAGCGCAGGAGACGGCAAATTTCCGGTATCCAGCCCTGGAGATGATTAAGATTATAAGGATAAGAGAATTTTTTCAGAGATTTGACACCTTTTTCATTGCCTTGTGGATAGGGGGAATCTACCTGAAGATAGTTATATTCTATTATGTTTCAGCCGTTCTATGTTCGCACCTGTTCAGGCTTCAGCACTACAAACATACTGTTTTTCCGATTGGTTCACTGATTGCTGTATTTTCTCTCATACAGTTTCAGAATACTACCGAGTTGGGGCATTTCCTGAGAACTATTGCACCCTTTTACCTGTACACGTTCGAAATATTTATACCGCTGCTACTTCTTGTTATCAGTATTGCTTTTAAGAAGAAAGAAGTCTGACCTGGCCCTGTAAACTGTTCTACGGAACCGCCTTGATAGATAAAGCAGCTTTGAACCGTGCTTTACAACATTTATATTGGTGTTATATATTACATTTCTCAGAAGCGGGAGTCCAAGGCCTTTTATAAGTACATCAAACCTGTCGTTGGAGAATTTGTTCAGTGCGATTCTGTATTCATATACCTGTTTGTTTGCCTCTGCATATCTTTTAATCTGCTGTTCATAATCCAGGCCGAGGGCTATTGACCGGGCTGCACTTACGCCTGTTACAATGGAATATACCAGGCCAAATCCAAGGAATGGGTCTGTACATCCACCTGCAAGTCCTGTGAGAAATATATTACCAACCCTGTGAGGAAATACAAAACCTGAATGATGCTCAGTGAGGAAAGTTTGTATTATTTCATTTTTAATATTCTGTTTTCGAAGAAACCTATTCCAGTATTCAGGTGCTTCCTGCTTGCTGGAATTTGGGAGGATAAGCGCAATTGAAGCTCTTTTTTCATTAAATGGAGTAAGGTATACATAGCCGCTTTTCGCATAATCTGTATCGAACCATGATATAAGGGTATCGGTTCTGAAATTACCAAGTATAACTGCACCATATACAGCCGTACTGATTAGTTCCTCCCAGCAGCCCAGTTCCTTTGCCTGGGTTTCGACACCAGTGGCTATAACAACATAGTCGAATTCATCTTTGAGCTTCTTATAGTCAGCGTGGGTATCAAAAATGATTTTGCTTTGCACCTTGGACTCCAGCTGTTTTTCAATGGTAGTGTCAGGAGTCTGGCCAAGAGAAATAAAGTCACCCAGCCTCCCGCTTACGGTTGATTGGGTTCTGGGACCTATCATGGTTACGCGCCTCAGTCTACCAATTGGTTGTATTTCTATATTGCAGGTTCTTTTCAGATGTTCAAGAGGATACCGTACAGGCCTGTTAAAAAGCTGCATGACTGCGCTTACATGAGGGTAAACCTCTCCTACTACGTTGTTTCTTTCAAAAATCGTCGGGGTTATGCCGTACCGCTCGAGCTCATAAGCGCAGGACAGACCGGCAACTCCGGCACCAATAATTGCAACCTTCATCTGTCTTTAATCCTCCTGCTGTTATATTTGTCGAGCACCTTGCACCAGAATATGACTGCAAGCCCTACAAGTATTGATTCGACAGTAAATAACCACATGTGCATCTCCTCTATTTTAGCTGTTGGCTTTTGGCTGTTAGCTTTTAGTTTTTAGCCAACGACCAACGGCCAATTGCCAGCAGCGCTTTTATGTTTTTATCTCAGCACACAGGACTCAGGACTATGGTTTTAGGGTTCAGGACCGGGATTCAGGAAGGTTTCCCCGACCCAGGCCAGCATGGTAAATGATGCTGCGTTTACCGTAAAGCTGTTAAAATTTGACCACTTAGTATATTCAAGCACCCCAATGTTTATCAGGACCAGTTCTTCAAGTAGAAAGATAGACGACCAGATGAATATGTTTGCCAGCTTAAGCCATTTATCCCCTTTGGGAAGATACTGAACAAATAGTATCCCCATTGTAAAAACCGGACCTAGAACAAAGAAGACGGATGAATTCCATATCTCAATTATAGGGGCATTTATTTTATAAAGCCCGTATTGAACTGCATGATAATCCACTGAAAACTGAAGCAGTATTGCTAGAATACCAGCCAATACAGTTCTTTTTAGCATTCCAGGCTTTACCAGTATAAAGAATACTATCCAGCAAATAATAAAAACTGTCAGCCATGGCATAATATCCTCCTACTTTATAGGATATATTTCCTGTTGAATTTGGGGCAGATTCTTGTATCTGGTTATATAAGCTTCTGCAGAGGTTATATACTCAAGTATACCCTCCCGCAGTTCCTTGAATATGTCCCGGGCGTAAGGATTGTTAATGGTTATAATGTAGTCATTGTAGATGCCGTATCCGGCAGCAAGGTACATCCTGAGCTCTTTGAGAACTTCTATATCGTCAAGCGTGTTAATTGGCTGGTTCATTTTCTCTAGGTTCAGTTTTTTAACGGCATCATTCAATTTTTTTAGTCTTCCGTAAGAGTCCCGTTCCATTTTTATAATCAAATCCCTTACATCCGAAAGGGCAGCCCTCTTTTTATATTCAAAGTATTTGGAGACCATGCTCTTTTCATACTCCATTAGGGTTTTAAACGCTAATATGCTTAGAAGTATTTGAGAGTTTTCAGTATTCAATACAACACATCCTTCCCCTACTCATATTTTTTGCCTCAATGCTAATAATAATGCATGAAAAGACCAAATAAGATAGGTGGAAAAATGTTCGGAAGAAAAAAGAACCAGACAAAAAGCAGTAATTTTACTAGTGAGGTTAAACAGAAGCATTCATCTAGTCCATGGGCTGATATACCTGTGACAGAAGATTATGATAAAAATGTTAATAACATCCGTAAGATATGTGCGGGATGCGGTGATATAGTAGAACGCGAGATAAGAATGGAAGGGTTGGGCGGTTTAAGGGTTCACCTCTTTTTTATAATTCAAATGGTAAACCTAGACTATATTAATGGTAATATTATTCTACCCATGGTGGCTTTCAAAAAAGAGAACTGCAAGGACAATGTACTTGACATAATACAGGAAAGAGTACTGACAGTCTTTCAGGTTTCCAGAGAAAAGAAGATATTGAACGCCGTTTATGAAATTCTCAAAGGTTCTGCAATTCTAATTATTGAAGGCGAAAATGAGATTCTTGCATTGAATCTCCAAAACCGTAAGAAAAGGAGTATTGAAGAGCCCAGCGTTGAAAAAACCATCCGCGGGCCGAGAGAGGGTTTTATAGAAGATATATTTGTAAATATGTCGTTAGTGAGGACCAGACTCCCAATTCCAGAACTCAAATTTGAAATGATGGAAATTGGACATAGAACCAGGACAAGGGTAACAGTTGCATATGTTGAAGGCATAGCAAAAGTAGAAATACTGAACGAGATAAAAAAGAGACTGTCAGGCGTAAATGTCGATATGGTTATAGATACCCAGGATTTAACGGAGTATATTACAGATAGTGCCTATTCTCCCATTGTCCAGACCGAGTTTACCGAAAGACCGGACAAGACAGTTGGAAGCCTTGTCGAAGGAAGGTTTGCCATACTTGTAGATGGGACCGCAACCATTATACTTACTCCTACTACTGTCTGGGATTTCATTCAGGCATCCGATGACTATCACACAAACTTCTATTATGCATCATTCACCAGGATGCTTAGGGTTGCTACCATATTAATTACATTATTCTTTCCTGCCATCTATGTATCAATTATTACCTTTCACCAGGGAGTCGTTCCTACAGAACTGTTAATCAGTATTGCCATGCAGAGGGAAGGAATTCCTTTTCCGGCAGCAGTAGAAGCGGTTCTGATGATTTTAACCTTTGAATTGCTGAGGGAAGCGGGTGCAAGACTTCCCATCCAGATTGGCCAGGCAGTTAGTATAGTAGGGGCAATTGTAATAGGAGAGTCTGCCGTAATGGCAGGGATTGTTTCTCCCGCCATGGTTATTGTAGTGGCCATTACCGGGATTGCATCTTTTACTATACCAGCCTACAATTTCACGTTGACCCTGAGACTGATGAGTTTTGTTTTATTATTTTTGGGTTCGTTCTTGGGATTGTTCGGAGTTATGATAGGAGGGATGATTCTGCTGACCCACACAGCCTCGCTGAAAAGCTTCGGAATACCATTCCTTACCCCGGCGGCTCCCTTATTCAGTCTGAAGGATATATTTGTACGTGCTCCATGGACTATGATGAACAAACGGTCAAGGTATCTGGCCCAGGATAAGACAAGGCAGAAAACATAAAAGCGCTGATGGCAATTGGCTGCTGGCCGTTGGCCAAAAGCCAATAGCCAAAAGCCAATAGCCAATCTAAGAGGGAGGGTACTGAGTTGAAAAAGCAGTATGCCTGTTTAGCTGCCGTAATTTTAATAAGTACTTTGATGCTGACTGCATGCTGGGATTCTATTGAGATTGAGGAACTTGGCATAGTGGTAATTGCAGGTTTTGATGCTGTCCAGCTGGACAATGGAAAAAAAGGGGTAAGCCTGGAGGTATCAATCATAAGGGCTGGAGCTACAAGGGCAGCCGGGCAGACGCCAAAGCCAACTGATCAGAAGAACCTGTGGCATGCATCAGCTAAGGGAGAGACAATCTATGAGGCATTTAACAACCTATATAAGATGTCAACCCGAAGATTGTTCTGGGGCCATACACAGTTTATAATAATTGGCTCTGAACTGGCCCGGGAAGGAATTGATGAATACATAGATTACTTTTCCAGGCATCTTGAGATGAGGAGGAATGCCTATATACTTGTCTCAAGGACAACTACTTATGATATTATGCGCCTTGACCCCGAGATTGAACTGTTTATGAACGATGAAATCCTTAATATGATTCAGAGGGCACAGGAATGGAATGAGGGAAGAATACCCAGCATGAATGATTATCTGATATGGAGGGCGGTTCAAGGCAGGGAACCGGTGCTTCCAATCCTGGAAGCCGTACCTGGGTCACCTGCAAATCTAGGCAAGCTAAGCGAACCATATTCTACTGTTGGAAAAAATGTTGTATCACTCAACGGTTCTGCTGTTTTCAAGGAAGACAGGATGGTAGGCTCCATGAACATTGATGAAATCCAGGGGTATCTGTTTATAACCAACAGGATGAAGGAAGGATACATACTGGTAAAGCCTTTTCATGAGGATAAGTATGTATCACTCAGGGTACTGGATTCAAACTATAAGATAAGGCCTTCAATCAAAGAAGGCAGGTATTTTGTTGATATTCAGGTAAGTGTCGAGGTGGATCTGGCTGAAGCCAATGAGCCTCAACTTGCGCTGAATAAAGAAGAAGTCTTACAGCTTATTAGTAACAAAACCGGGGAGCGTATCAAGGAGAAAATTAATATGACTATAGACAGGGCTCAGAAAGAGTTCAAGAGTGATATCTTCGGTTTTGGAAGCTATTTTCACAGAAAATATTCCGAGCAGTGGAAAGGAGTCAAAGGCACTTGGAATGATGTTTTTCAGACCGTCGAATACAATACAACCGTTTGGTGTCAGATAAAGTCAACCAGGGGTATAATAAGACCGGAATCATATCGCGAGGATTAGGCGGAAAAGTAAAAACCCTATTAGCTATTGGCTGTTGGTCATTGGCTATTGGATATTAGTTGAGAGTTGAGGGTTGAGGGTTCGTAGTGCTTTAGAAACTCTTCGAAGGAGAACTATAAATTAACTCTCAACTCTCAACTCTCAACTCTCAACTCTGAACTGCTATAAGCTAAAAGCTAAAAGCCACTATTGCACTATTCTAACCTTCCGGGTCAGGTACATGTAGAAGTAGTAAATCCATGAATATGTAACAAGGTAGGTGACCAGTGACCAGGGTATGGGCTGCCAGCCGGTAAAAACTATGGTACGCGCCATTACGCTGGCGTATTCGAGGACCAGCATTCCGGCAATCCAGGCGCCTGTATATATCAGTACTGCATTTCTACCAACAGGGAGAAAAAGCACGTAAATGATATTTACTAAAGGATATAAAAGAACCGCTGCCAGAACTATGTAAAAAGCAGAGGTCTCAGGATTTATATAGTAGTACAGACCCTGATGGATACCCAATATGGTTTCATAGACAAGTGTATATGCTGTTGTAGCAATAGCAATAATTATATGAGGGAGTTCCAGGCTTCTGAATCTGAGAACTATTCCAAGGATTGTCCATGCTGCTGCAATACTTATGAAGAAAAATGCTACACTCATTTTAATCACCCCGTAGTAGTATGCACTGTTTTCCGCCTGGTAAACAGAATATCTTAAAGGATGAAAATATTGTTTGTGGAAAATAATATAAACGGTGATGGCTGTGAGTAAATATTTACAATCAGTAAGGAAACAGCGAAGGCCGAAGGGACATATTTCCTCTATAGGCATAAACCTGATTCATTTGAGAAACCCCTGGATGTCTGCCTGGTGGTCGGCAGCCTTTCCGGGATTCGGGCATGTTTTCACAGGCCTTTACGTTAAGGGGTTTATCCTGATAATTTGGGAGGTTTTTATTAATCAGAAAGCCGGTATAAATACTGCCATTATATACTCATTCATCGGCCGGTTTGACCTCGCAAAGGACGCACTCGATAAAGGGTGGCTGCTAATGTACTGTGCAGTGTATGTATATGCCATATGGGACAGTTACCGCTCAACGGTTGACCTGAATAAGTTTTCTATTCTGGCTGACAGGGAGAAATCTTCTGTATTACCGTTTAAGGTAAGTACTACTGCCGTGAACTATCTGGATAAAAGACCTCCATGGACTGCCTCGCTGTGGTCTGCACTGCTGCCGGGGCTTGGACAGCTTTGTACGAGGGATATGATTACCGGATTTTTTATTGGAGTATTCTGGATTACTTTAACATATTATTCACGCCTACTGGAGGCAATTCATTACACATTTGCAGGGGCTTTCAGGCAGGCTGTAGAGGTTACAGACCCGCAGCTGCTTTTGTATCTTCCCTCTCTTTATGTGTTTACCATATATCATGCTTATGTAAATGCAGTTGAGAATAATAAAATGTTCGACATTGAACAGGCGCAGTTTCTGAAAAAAAAATATCAGAACCCCAATTTTGTTATGCCTGTATAAATACAGGGAAAGAGGATTTGGAAAAAGTGTATGTGATATCATCATTCAAACATTCGGCATGTGTGGAACTGGCAATTACCGAGCTGGAGCAGAATGGTATTACCAGAGAAAAAATACTTGCAGTCCCGCTGGAAAAAAAGAAAAAAGAGGGAAAACTGTTTGATACCATTAACCGCGCTGATGGAGTCAGCTTATTTGACCTGGCTGCGGCATTGGGTACGATATTTATGGTTCTTGGGGTGATATACGGATATAAATGGGTATGGGGGCCTATTATCTGGGGATTGATAGGGCTTGCTGGAGGGAGTGCCGTTGGATTTCTTATTGACCTGTTTATTGTTCTAAGCAGACGGCAGAAGGGCAGCAGTACAGCAGGCTCGGAAGATATTGTAGTAATGGTGAATTGTGATAGGGAAAAGACAGAAATGGTTGAAAAGGTTTTATGGGACAATTATGCGTCCGGGGTTACCAGATTGGAAAAGTAAGAACATGGAGGAAAAAGAAATGATCATTGAATGGGTAATACTAGTTACTGCATGGGTAGTAACAGCACTTCTCCTATGGAGGTTTATTCCAAGGGACAAGTTGCGGAATGCACAAGTTATTTTCATGTTCAAACAGTTATTAACATGGGTGTTTGGATTAGTAGTTGCTCAATACAGTCTGATTGTATATCCGGTACGGCTTTTTCCCAATGCCACTACCTCAAGCTTTACCTTTGACTACTTTTTCTATCCGGCAGTCTGTGTTTTTTTTAACCTGTACTATCCTTATAATAAACCGTGGTACAATCAGCTATTATACTATTTAGTGTACGCAGGTGGACTGACGATAATGGAAAGTATCTTTGAACATTATACCCAGTTGATTAAGTATATGAACTGGTCATGGTACTGGACGTTTATAACCTTATTAGTAACCTTTTTCTTATCGCGGATTTATTATCGGTGGTTCTTCAGACTGGGAAAGAGGACGTGATTGGCTATTGGCTGCTAGCTATCGGCAAAAAGCATTGGTGAAAAGCTGTAAAGAGTTTTTATTGAATTTAGTACTTGTGTGTGATAACATTTTTAGAGTCAAAGATAACCGAGTATGAATTAGAATATGTAATCCTGACAATCAAAAGGATTCTGTAAGGGGGAAGCTAACATGCTGTTAAAAGATAAGAATATACTGATAATGGGTTTAAGAAACAAGTGGAGTATAGCCTGGGGGGCAGCCAAATCTGCCCAGGAACAAGGCGCCAACTTGATTTTTACATACCTTTCACAGGAGAAAAAAGAAAGTATAGAGAAACTTGTTGAGACAATTCCGGGAGCAAAGATGTACCCATGCGATGTTTCAAGTGATGATAATATAGAAAAGCTTTTCAAGAGTTTAAAAAAGGATTATGGTAAAATACACGGTATTCTGCATAGTATTGCACATGCGAAATCTGAAGATTTACATGACAGCTTTGTCAATACATCAAGGGACGGGTTTGCACATGCCGGCAATGTCAGCGCATATTCGCTGGTTGCAGTATCCAGGGCTGCCCAGAGCGTAATGAGCGAGGGAGGGAGCATCGTTACCCTGACTTACCTAGGGTCTGAAAAGGTTATGCCCAACTATAACGTCATGGGAGTTGCGAAAGCTGCTCTTGAATGCAGTGTGCGGTACCTTGCAAATGACCTTGGACCAAAAGCCATCAGGGTTAATGCCGTTTCGGCAGGTCCTATCAAAACCCTCTCAGCAAGAGGGGTAAAGGACTTGGATCAGATACTCCGGGCTGTAGAAACAAAAGCACCACTTAGAAGGAATGTTGATGCGAAGGAAGTTGGAGATGTGGTGACATTCCTGTTTAGCGATATGTCGCGTGCGGTCACTGGAGAAGTAATTTATGCTGACAGTGGATACAGTATCATGGGAATATGACAGTCGAGTTAATGGTATACAGATATTTACCACAGGGTGATTGAAATAATGAGAAATAATCCTGAACGGACAGAGCCGGTTGTACTTAAAATTATTCAAAGCAGCCGGTCCAGGGAGTACGTGATTAAGAGAGGCACAACTCTTCTTGAAGCCTTAAAGGCTATAGGAGTATTTGTGCCTTCTCCTTGCGGCGGGAATGGAAAATGCGGCAAATGCAAAATAAGGATGATTGAGGGCAGCGGGGAAGAAGTGTCGTCTGAAGAATTGAATCGTATTACCGCTGAAGAGATTGACCAGGGGTACAGGCTGGCCTGCAGGGTGGTTATAGATAAGGACACGACAGTGGAGTGCAGCCCCGTATGGGAATACTGCGACAGGTCTAAGGACATAGACTCCACCATTCAGCCGTATGAGTATGGGGTAAAGGAAAGAGGGATTCATACAAGAACCGGGTTTGGTGCTGCGGTAGATGTTGGTACGACTACGGTAGTTTTGTATCTTGTAGATATGGTTGGGAAAGCAGTTGTTGATACCGAATCAAGACTTAATCCACAAACGGTAAACGGAGCCGATGTAGTGTCAAGGATAGATTATGCAAGCAGAAGCACAGATAATCTGGACGAGATGAGAAGCCTGATGGTTGAAGAATTAAATTCCATGCTTCAGGTTGTTACCAAAAGAAACAGATTAAACCCTGATTCTGTAGAAAAAATGGTAATCAGCGGGAATACTACAATGCTTCATCTTCTTCTTGGGCTTGATGTGAGTGGCTTGGGTATTTATCCATATACGCCTGTTTTTACCGGAATAATGCAGAAGAATTCTGGTGAGACCGGAATACATATAAACCCCGAAGGTGAAATTACAATTCTACCGTCTGTATCGGCGTTTATAGGAGCTGACACAGCAGCGGGAATAATTTCCACAGGTATGTACAGGGATGAAAGCTGTAATATATTGATTGACCTGGGTACTAATGGGGAGATGGCTGCAGGAAACAAGAACCGTATGTTTGCGTGTTCAGCGGCAGCAGGGCCGGCATTTGAAGGAGGAGGAATTGAGTTTGGTACTGCTTGTGTTGAAGGTGCAATCAACAGGGTCTCAATAGGGCAGAAAGGTGTTTCCTACTCAACCATAGGAGATGCTGAACCCTTGGGACTATGCGGCTCCGGAATAATTGATGTAACAGCCGGACTTCTGAAGGCAGAAATAATAGACTCAAAGGGACGTATGCATTTCCTAGGTGATGTGTGGCATAAATCCCTGATAGGGAAGTTTGAAAAGAGGCTGATTGTCTTCAAAGGCAAACCGGCTTTCAGGATTGCCTTTGGGAGTCGTGGCAAGCCCATACTGTTTACCCAGGAGGATGTCAGGCAGGTTCAGCTAGCAAAGGCTGCAGTTGCTGCAGGTATTGAGGTGTTAATGAACAAGGCCGGATTGGGAAACAATGACGTCCAGAAGGTTTATCTGGCCGGAGGGTTCGGAAATTACATGGATATTGATAATGCTGTAAAAATCGGATTGATTCCTGAAGCCTTAAAAGATAAAATAGTTTGGGCGGGAAATACTTCAGTAAATGGAGCATTGAAATGTCTTGTTTACCCTGAGTCGGCAGCTGAATGCAAAGATGCTGCTGGGAGAATAGAGAGTATCGATTTGGGCAGAGTAGAAGGCTTCAATGATTTGTATATTAGCAAGCTGAATTTTGCATAGAACGAAAGGAGGGCGAGTGCATGGAAAGCAAGAAATGTGAGTTCTGCGGAGAGGAAATAGACAGCACTTCCAAAAGGTGTCCATACTGCGGGAGTTTATTAAAGGAAGAACATGGTAATGAGTATGTTGAAGCTCCACTCATACCTGCCGGGCACCAGGAAATTGAACAGGGAAGCCATGATGTGGAAAACAAGGAATACCAACCGGCTCCTGTTTCTGTGCCGAGGCCGTTGGGCAATGCAATTAAGGTGCTGTTTTCAATCATAGCAGTAATACCGGGAATTGGACAGCTGACCGGAATCATTGCTTCAATAATATTTATGTCTGATGACCGCGATACTGACCGAAAGTCATTCGGTAAAGCTCTGCTTGCGGCATCCCTTATACTATTTGCAATATGGGGGATGTGCTGCGTGCTCTTTTCACTGGCTGCCATCGGTGAGATGATGAGTAATCCTGGCAGATTCAACTATTAAAGGTGCAATTGAATGTTACTCGAACAGATTCTTAGCTTTCTGGGTTCAATTATATGCCACCAGATACCGGAAAGAACAATATTTATTGATGGTGTTCCACTACCTGTCTGTGCAAGGGATACAGGTATATATACCGGAGTTTTTGTCAGCCTCTGTTTTATTGTAATCAGCAAGAGGTGGAATTCAGACAAACCGGTGAAATTGACTCATGCGTTGATTCTATGCCTGATGACATTTCCTATGATGTTAGATGGGGTGAGCTCGTATCTGGGATTCAGGGAATCCAGTAACCTTATTAGAATTATTACTGGAGGATTGTTCGGCTTTCCTATACCCGTTTTTTTAATAGCATTGAAAAACTATAAGGTATATGAACCTAATACAAAACCTATACTTAAATCATGGACCGAAATAATTATACTGGCTGCACTGGTTCTTATTTCTGTGTTTATAGTTTATTCAGGAATAATTATTCCCTTGTGGGCAGCAGCATCGATTTTAATAGGTACCATGATGTTCCTCCTTTATAATTTGGTGCTAGTGATAGTGTCTTTTCTTCCATTCCGGTCCAGGTTTTACAGGAACTTAGCTGCAGGCGTGGTTTTTTGTTTGTTTATGGCGGTCATGCATTGGTTTGATATATATATGAGGCATATAGGATTATTTGCCGGACTGCATTAATAGGGGAATTAAAAGAATGTACAATGTACAATTGACAATTTACAATTAAAAATCATAAAAATAAATAGTTATAAATTGTAGTTAAATGTACATTGTACATTGTCAATTGTCAATTCAATATCGTGCCTTAAACACAGTGAAAGGAATGATAGTTAAGTTGAAAGACTGTAAGGAGTTTATCAGGAGACAGCTTATTCAAAGGCGAAGCCTGCTTAGCGATGAAGAAATCAGAGACAAGAGTAATATTATAGTAGAAAGGCTGAAAAAAACCGGAAGGCTTGAGAAAGCTGGAACTATAATGGCTTATATGTGTATGAAAAGCGAAGTTTTCACCAGAGGTTTGATTAATGATATACTTGCAGAAGGCAGGACAGTGTGTCTTCCTATAGTGGTCGAAAAAGAAAAAAAGCTGGAAATCTATAAAATAGAGAATATTGATTCGGATGTTGAACCTGGGGCCTTCGGAATATATGAACCTGTAAAGCTGCCTGAACGAATAATAAACCCGGCCGATATTGACCTTGTCCTTGTTCCGGGAGTAGGTTTTGATATAAGAAAGAACAGAATTGGATTCGGGGGAGGATACTATGATAGGTTTCTTTCCCAATTGAGACCTGAAACCGTAAAAATTGGTCTGTCATTTGACTGCCAGGTTATTCATGAGCTGCCTGTTGAAAAGTTTGATGAAAAGATGGATATTATAATAACTGAGTCTAGAATACTTACGTGAAGATGGCTGGTGAAAAATGGAATCTTACATGATAGCCGGGGAAAGCATAAAGGAAATTGATATTAACGACATTGAGCCCTCAAGCGACCGGCATTTCTTCTTAATTGCAGAAGAAAGGGACATCGAACGTGTTGGGTCAAAGTTCGGTCTTACCCAATGTACGTCCAGACAGTGTATTGAAAGGGGCAGGCAAACCGGAATCGAAACCTACAAGCATTATTATTATATAATGTTGAATATACCCAATATGAAGGATGGACGTGTCGTAACCGATAAACTGGATATATACTTTGGAATAAATTTTATTATATTGGTGGTGGAAGAAAAGACTGAATTTGTTGAAGCGATTGAAGAAGAAGCAGCAAAGAATTCCGACGTGATTTTTTCCGGGGTACCCAGCCCTGTTAACAAGCTGCTTTACCTACTGCTGGACAGCCTGGTGCTAAAGGGACTGGAAATAGTTGCACGGATGGAAAGCAAGGTTGAGGAGCAGGAAGAAAGGATACTAAAAACCGGGAGAAGGCATATGGTTAATGATTTAATTTTTCTTAAGAGGCAGATACATAAGATGAGAAGACTCCTTGGGCCTTTAACCTATGTAAGCGATATGCTTTTACTAAATGAAATAAAAATCATAAATAATCAAATGCTTAAGTACTTTAATAGTGCAGGACTGAAGTTCAGCCAGTTGAACAGGGATATTAACGGATTGTATCACTCAATGGAAAGCCTCAGAGAGACTTATGAAGCTGAAATATCCAATCAACTCAATGAAATTATGAAGGTTTTTACTATTATTTCCTCGATATTTTTACCACTGACGCTTGTCACCGGTATTTATGGAATGAACTTTGAATATATGCCTGAACTTGGGTTCAGATACGGGTACTTTGTAGTTCTGGGGTTCATGGCATGTGCTGCAGGTGTATTAATTGTTGTATTCCGCAAGAAGAAATGGATTTAATATTATTATTTGGAGATTATAGACATGAATAAGATTAGAATTACCAGCACCAATAAGCTTCTACTTACGGTAGTATTACTTCTGACTGTCTTTCCCTTACTGCTGGTCACAGTACTATATTACCAATTCGGAATAAATATCAGGGATTACATAGAAGGGAAGGAAGAATCCAAAGCGCTTCTTCTAGCTGTCAATCAATATGGCTTTATTCTGCTGCCCGCAGTAATTTTTTTATTGGCCAACAGGCTTAATATCAGAAATGTACTGAGGCTTAATCCAATTAATATTCCCACAGCAGTCCTGACGGTGATTATTGCATTTGCAGTGTGGTTTATCAGCCAATACCTTACCATAATAATCTATCATATATACAGCAGCCTGTTTGGCCCTCCTGGCAACAACCTTGAGGGTGTAATACCTGAGAATATGGCCCTGGGGTTTTTGCTTATTGCACTCTCTCCTGCAATCTGTGAGGAAGTTCTTTTCAGAGGTGTTGCTCTTAAGGCATATGAAAACAGGGGAACAGTAAGGGCAATAGTCATTTCCTCCATATTTTTTGCGTTAGTACATCAGTCGGTAGTGAACTTTATTGGCCCGCTGCTGATAGGAGCTCTGGCTGCATATCTGGTAATACGGTCAGATTCGATTATCCCAGGTATATTGACACATTTTACTTTTAATGCTACCAGTATGTTAATCTACTATTATAATCAAAGGAGATTTCCGGAGGAGATGGGGCGCTTTCCAACAATACCGGAATACATTGCCCTTCTGATATTTGTAGCATTCAGTGCAGTAGTTGTTGCAATCGGAATAATTGCATTTATCTACTTCACCCAGCCAAGAAAGAGAATGAGGTTTGAGAGCCCCATAAAGCAGGCTTTTTACAATCTAATATTCCTGGGAACACCTGAAGAACAGCCAAGGATTGTAAAACCTGTAGGCTCAGTAATGCAGGATATAATATCTACAGTGACACATTGGCCTATAGCGGTATCTCTGATTATAATTTCTGCAGCTACTATTCTTTCAGCCTAAGTACAGTACAATTGGAAATGACTTCTTACTTAATTGTTTTCATTTCTGTAGTTTTTTTGATTCTCAGTAGAGGAAATCCCATATATTAATATAATATACGGAGTAATAGGGAGGAAAACAGCAAGTAAATCGAGATAAGCAAAGATTACAATAAAATTTACCAAAAAGTATTGACTTTTTGGGCAAAGTTGCTACAATAGTGTCATTGACTCAAAAAATAAATTAAAAGGTGGTCGATAATTTCTATTAAATGAAGGGGGAAACAGAAATGAACACTTTGGGGCGTCATATTCTGGCGGAAATTTATGGCTGCACCGTCGATGTCTTGAACAATGTAAACCTGATTGAAAGAATCATGGTTGATTCAGCGCTCGAGGCAGGGGCAGAAGTAAGGGAGGTTGCCTTCCATAAGTTCAGTCCGCAGGGTGTAAGCGGAGTAGTAGTAATATCTGAATCACATCTGACAATACACACGTGGCCTGAGCTTGGTTATGCGGCAGTAGACGTTTTTACATGCGGAGACAAGATTAACCCATGGGATGCATGTAACTACCTGACCGATAGGTTTAATGCCAAGCATATGACTGCAACCGAGGTGAAGCGAGGTATCTTCGAAGAACCTGTAAAAGTTGCGAACTTATAACATAGATAAAAAATGAACGTGATAGGGGACGGTTCTCTGTCACGTTTTGATATTAAGGAAGAAAAAATTAAAGGCCGCTTGTGAGCGGCCTTTAAAAGTAATATACTTTCTATTTGTTCTTTATGCTTCTTCCAGTTCATTTATACTGATTTGCCTTGTATGCAGGGTATGACTCCATTCCTTGCTGTCCCTGTCTAATATTCCCTGCAGAGCGATAGGAACCCATGTAAGGTTATAGAACGGATATACCAGAAATCCTACCAGAACCTTAAGATTGAACTTCTTTTCTGATGCAATTATCAAAGGTCCATATAAAAATTGTGCTGCTACAAATACTACCCAAACATATGTTGGTATAATATAATCCATTTCGAAGAACGTACCTTTGGGATAAAACCACTGCATGTAAGCCATGAATGTGACCAGCCCCATAAATAGAATTCTGATAGGTTGCATCATATATAGTGCACAATCAAAAGCAGTAAGGTCCTTATCTTTAACAGCTTTTGCAATCAATTTGGGAAAGAATCTGATTGCGCAGTCTGCATGTCCCTGCATCCATCTTTTTCTCTGGCTCCATGACTGTTTTAAGGTCAAGGGTTTTTCATCGTAAACTATTGCATCATGGCACCATGCAACCCTCATATTGTTTAGCGCAAGCTTCATTGTAAATTCCAAATCCTCAGTCAGACAGGTTGCTCCCCAGCCCAGTTTCTTTAAAACGCCAACATCAATACAGAAGCCTGTACCGCATAAACCACAGGTCATGCCCAGATAATATCTGGACAGCTGGAAGAGACGGTTTACTGACCAAAAGGCAATTGAATATGAGCAGGATATCCAGGAGTCAAATGGGTTTTTACTGTCGATGTATCCTTGAATAACCTTGTGGCCTTTACAGAGCTGCTTGTTCATTTCCAGAAGGAAGTTGGCTGAAACTACATTATCTGCATCGAATACAGATACAGCGTCATATTTCTTTTCAAGCTTGAATATAATTTCAAATATCCACTCAAGGGCATAACCCTTGCCTCTTTTAACAGTGTTAAATCTCTCGTAAACTATTGCACCTTTATCACGGGCAATGGCTGCAGTATTGTCATCGCAGTTGTCGGCGACAATAAAAACGTCATACAGTTCCCTGGGGTAATTTAGCTTCTTGAGACTATCAATCATCTGCCCAATAACTCTTTCCTCATTATGAGCAGCTACAACCAGAGCAAATCTTTTCTTGGGTGGATATTTACTCGTGCTGTCCTCTTTTCTCTTAATCCATCCAAATGTGGATATAGTGAAAAAATAACCTCCGACCATAAATATCAATATCTGCAGCGCAGCGCTTATTATATAATTCAGATTGTGAAAGCTGCTTTCCATAAAGTACCTCCATATACAAGCGTATCCTATAATAAGATATACTATAGTACCGGTTATTGCAAATATTAGTTTTGCATAGATAGAGTCTAAATGTATTATTTTTTTTAAATTACCAGTTCGTAGGTCTGATTATCTGGCAATTAATAGGCATTACTTATATATTTAATATTTTATGCAGATAAGCCTATGAATATTTACTCTGCAGGATAATATATATTACATTTAGATTATACTTAGAAAAGTTTTTCATAATTATGATATAATGTGATTTGAAAGTTATAGATATTTAGAACCAGAAAAAAATTCGGGAATACTCTTATTATGATATCACATTACGACAATAAGGGGTAATTAAATGAAAGGTGCCAAAAAGGCTGGAGAATTTACAGTTACACCTGGGAGAGCAATTCCTTTCGGAGCCACAGTTATTTCAAAAAATGCCGTTAACTTTTCTGTTTCTTCTTTATACGCAAAATCCTGCGAACTGGTTTTATTCCACAAAGGACATTTACAACCATTTGCTGTTATTCCTTTTCCCAAGGAATTTAAAATAGGCAGTGTTTTTGCCATGACAGTTTGGGGGCTGGATTATGAGAAGACAGAGTATGGATTTAGAATGGACGGACCGTTTAATCCACGGGAAGGGCACTGGTTTGACCCATCAAAACTTCTGCTCGATCCTTATGCTAAAGTTGTCAGGGGAAGGGATATCTGGGGACAGAGGACAGATTGGTCAAATCCATATCAATACCGCGCAGGGATAATCAAGCCTGAGCTTTATGACTGGGAAGGAGACCGCCAGCTTAGAATTCCACTGAAGGACCTGGTGATTTACGAGATGCATGTAAGGGGTTTTACCCGGCATTCGTCTTCGGAGGTCGGTAATAAGGGTACCTATGCTGGAATAATTGAAAAGATACCTTATCTAAAGGACCTGGGTATTAACTGTATTGAACTTTTACCAGTGGCTGAATTTGATGAACTACTAAAAAAGAATGTAAACCTTACCCATGAGACTGGAAACTGTATAACCAATTTCTGGGGCTATGGGCCCATTGCCTACTTCGCCCCAAAATCAGGGTATGCAGCTGCGAGTCTGACACAGGGCAGCCCGGTCAACGAGTTCAAAGACATGGTTAAAGCTCTCCATAAAAATGGCATAGAGGTTATTCTTGATGTTGTATTCAACCATACCGGTGAAGAAGGTAAGGAAGGGCCATATATTTCATTCAGAGGAATAGATAATAAAACTTACTATATGCTTGATTCGGAAGGCAGCTATAAAGATTTTACGGGATGCAAGAATACTCTGAACTGTAATCATCCTATAGTGCGGGAATTTATTTTGAATTGCCTGAGGTATTGGGTTGAGGAATACCATATTGACGGTTTCAGATTTGACCTTGCTTCTGCAATGACCAGGGATGAATCAGGAAAGCCAATGGATAACCCTCCGCTGCTTGAGGCAATTTCTTATGACCCTGTGCTTAAAAAAACTAAATTGATTGCAGAAGCCTGGGATGCCGTGGGGCTATACCAGGTCGGAACTTTCCCTTCATATGGACGGTGGTCGGACTGGAATGGTAAATTCAGGGATGATGTAAGGAGATTCATCAAGAGTGACAGTGGCATGGTGCAGACAATGGTTCAAAGGATACAAGGGTCTCCGGATTTGTTTGGAGAGCGTGGCCCAAGTGCCTCAGTCAACTTTGTTACTTCCCATGATGGATTTACCATGATGGATCTCGTGTCATATTCCAGAAAGCATAATAAGGACAATAGAGAAAACAATCTGGATGGAAGCAACGAGAACTTCAGCTGGAACTGGGGGTGTGAAGGCCCTACAAATGACCCTGAGATAACCGGCCTGCGTAAAAGAATTATAAAAAATGCAGTAAGTATACTTTTGATAAGCCAGGGAGTTCCGATGATTCTGGCCGGAGATGAATTCGGGAGAACACAACGTGGAAACAATAACGCTCACTGTCAGGATAATGAAGTGTCATGGCTGGATTGGAGACTCCTTAAAGAAAATCAGGAACTGTATAACTTCTTTAAGAGAATGATTGAATTCAGGAAGGCACATCCTATAGTCCGGAATAAAGACTGGTTTGAAAGCAAGGTTCGTCATGGCAGCAAGTATCCTGACATATCCTTTCATGGGACCAGGGCAGGACAGGTTGATTACTCCCATGAGAGCAGGCTTTTGGCTGTAATGTTTAATGGGCAGCACCTGAAAGACAATATAATATATGCTGCAATGAACATGCACTGGGAAGAGCATAAATTTATGCTGCCCAAGCTCTCGGATGCCCAATGGTTTGTATTTGCGAACACCGGACTGCAGCCCCCAGATGATATTTGCTGTGTCGGTCAGGAGAGTCTTCTGGATAATCAATCTGAGATAGTTCTTGGACCAAGGTCTGTGGTAATCCTGGTAGGGAAAAATCAATCAAAATAGTGAGGGTTCACATGGACAATTTGAGAATAATCCTTAATGAGCTTAAAAGCAGAAGGCAAGGTTTTAAGGGAGAGTTTTTTATTCCGGAGGTATGGAACAGCTTCGGATTTAGTGAATACAGGAAAGATTCCACCAGAGAAGGGGAAATTGATGTAAACCCATACGATTTTATGGTTTCCTGCATCGAGGAGTGTATTATTCCCCAGTCAGGTTTGGCAGATAATCTTTTAATGCAGGAAGAGGATACACGCCGCAGGCTTGACCCAGGTGCTAGTATTATCTACAGTATGCTTCCGAGAATGTTTACAGCTTGGAATCACTATAGTGACGGCCGGTTTTGTACAGGTACATTTCTAAAAACCATTTGCCTTTTGCCCTATTTAAAGAAATTCAACGTCGACATTATCTATCTTCTACCCATATTCGAGTACAGCAATATGTATAAGAAAGGTGAGATTGGGAGTCCGTACGCAATCAAGAATATATATAAAATTGACAAAAACCTTCATGA
Organism: Clostridia bacterium; assembly: GCA_041687355.1. GTDB lineage: Bacteria > Bacillota > Clostridia > Acetivibrionales > UBA4821 > JAWLCD01. The sequence goes on from JAWLCD010000009.1 coordinate 39,410, forward strand.
CAGTTTAATTGGCGATAATGCTGAGTCTATGATTAATGTTGAGTTTAAGGCTTTTGTTGAGGCCTGCCATATGTTTGGAATAAAGGTGATGCTGGATTTCGTATTCAGGGCGGCTGCAAGGGACTGTGATATTATGGTTGAACACCCGGATTGGTTTTACTGGATAAAAAACGGATGTAAAGATACTTTCGGAGTTCCCTACATCGGCAGTCTGGGAGAGCTTACCGAGGTCAGGGATGACATACTTCACAATTTATATACGTGTGACGGTGTGAATGAATACCTGGACCAGTTTACACAATCTCCAGAGAAAATTGACCCGGAAAAATGGCAGACTATAGTCAGCAGGCATAAGCAAACCGGAGAGAATATGATGAGCTTAATTGAAGAACAGTTCGGCATAACTACCGCTCCGGCGTTTCCACCTGTTATCAACGATACTCAGCCCCCATGGACCGATGTCACATACCTGAGGTTTTATTCAGATGTACATGAAAAGGCAAGGAACTTTGTGAGCGATACCCAGGCACCCTTCATCCTGCCTGATACAGCCAAACTAAGCTTATACAGCGGTCAACTGCGTAATACTGAACTCTGGGATTATACAGCAGGAGTCATTCCGTACTACCAGAAAAATTTCGGGATAGATGGTGCCAGGATAGATATGGGACATGCACTTCCGGCGCCGCTAAATAAGGAAATTGTGACTAAGGCTAAGGAGAATAATCCAGATTTTCTGTTTTGGTCCGAGGAATTTGATACAACCAAATCAAATGCTGCAAAAGAAGATGGTTTTGATTATATGACAGGATGTCTTTGGCTAATATATAAGCATATCGAAACAAGCGGATTTTATGAGATGATTACCAATGCACTTCTACACTCTATACTGCGGGTAACATCGGCGCTTGAGACACCTGATACTCCAAGAGCAGCCCTTCGCTATAAGGATATAAAGAGTCTGGAACTAATGCTGTTAATGAGTTGTTTTACCCCAAATACTGTTCTAATGATAAATAACGGCATGGAAGTCGGAGAGATTCAGCCCATGAATCTGGGACTTGATAATACAGAGCAGGGAAGATTTGTTCTGGATAGGGACGACCCCATGTATGGCAAGCTGGCGTTTTTTGATAACTACTGCCTGCACTGGACAAATGAAGAAGGTAGGCGGATACGGGAAATATTAAGGAAAGCGTTGGCAATAAGAAAACGTTTTACGGATGTATGCAAGAGGGAAAACTTTATTTATCAGCATCAATTTCAGGGAGATAGTAAGCTGATAGGATTTAGCTATTTTGAAAATAGCTCTGGAAGGTGCGTATTCTTTCTGGCTAACAGGGACGGCTGTTCAGAGGTTGAACTGAATTTTGAGGTAACCCTGCCTGAACAGATTGAAAGGCAAAAAAAGGTAAATATTTTATACAAAGATGATGATTTTCTCGAAATTGAATGGAGCTTTCAAGAGGTGCTGTCATTGTCTCCAAAGGGTGTAGTAGTTGGTTTTATTGAGTAAAGCTTTATTAGTAATGTATATTTGCAATCCATATTCATTAGAGATATTATAAATGTAATTATAATTAACACGTAAAGGAAGTGTTCAGTATAGCTAAGACCAAGACCCATTTTGTATGTCAGGAATGTGGCTACGAATCTCCAAGGTGGCTCGGGAAATGCCCGGCCTGCAATAAATGGGGTTCGCTGGTAGAGGAACTACGGGAGAAGAATACAAGGAAGACACCGGGAGAACCAGGTGCAGAGCCTGTCAGACTTGACCAGATTTCCTATACTGATGAGGAAAGATTCGTTACGGGTATCAGCGAACTTGACAGGGTGCTGGGAGGAGGCATGGTCAAGGGGTCGCTTATCCTTGTAGGGGGTGACCCGGGAATCGGAAAATCCACCATGCTTCTGCAGGTATGCAATTCCATCAGCCTGGATGGCCCGATTTTATACGTCTCAGGTGAGGAATCAATCCGTCAGATTAAGATGCGTGCCGACAGGCTCGGGGCAGGTAGAGAGCAGCTTATGCTTGTTTCGGAAAACAACCTTGATTTGATAGAAAATGCAGTAGACAGGCTTAACCCCGAACTGCTCATTATTGACTCAATACAGACGGTGTATAGTGAGGAGATAGCCTCTGCGCCTGGAAGCGTGAGCCAGGTCAGGGAAGCGGCTGCAAAGCTTATGCGTATAGCCAAGAAAAGGAATATTGCTACTGTGCTTATAGGACATGTGACCAAAGAAGGAGCAATTGCAGGACCAAGAGTTCTGGAGCATATGGTAGACGCTGTACTTTATTTTGAAGGTGACAGGAATTTCTCCTATAGAATACTCAGGGCCATAAAGAACAGGTTTGGCTCAACCAATGAAATAGGTATGTTTGAAATGAAGGAACATGGCCTGGCTGAAATAATTGATGTATCAAAGGTGCTTTTATCCGAACGTCCTGGTGATATGCCGGGTTCTGTTATAGTTCCGACCATGGAGGGAACAAGGCCGATTCTGGTAGAGATTCAGGCACTTGTTAGTCCTACTCCTTTCGGCTTACCTAGAAGAATGGCTAATGGACTGGATTATAACAGGGTGGTCCTTCTAACAGCTGTACTTGAAAAAAGACTTGGACTAAACCTCCATAACCAGGATGTATATGTTAACGTTGTTGGAGGCTTGAGACTGGACGAGCCCGCGATAGACCTGGGTGTAATGGTTGCAATAGCATCAAGCTTTAAAAATACAGGCACTAAACCTGAAATGGTGGTCATGGGGGAAGTTGGACTTACCGGGGAGGTTCGTTCCATAGGTAATATTGAAAAGAGGTTAAACGAAGCAGAAAAATCTGGATTCAAGTATTGTGTTATTCCCGGCGGCAATGTTAAATTAACAGATAGAACCGGAAGGCTTGAGATTGTCGGAATAAATGATGTTAAACAGGCGCTGGAATACTGTCTGCGCTGATTAGGTCGATTATTCTATAATATTGTGAGAAATAAAATTTACAGTTTATAATGAATGACATGTATACTAAAATGTGTATACTTTATTTGGAGGGGTATACGTGGGCGAGGAAAGAACCCGGGAAAGTGAATTGGTAGACATACTCAAGGCAATGGCGCCTGGAACCATGCTGAGGGAAGGATTGGAATATATCCTCAAAGCAAGGACCGGAGCGCTTATAGTTGTCGGTGATACAGATGAAGTTATGAATCTGGTGGATGGAGGCTTCCTTATCAATAAGGAGTATACGCCTGCCAATATTTATGAACTTGCAAAAATGGACGGGGCTATCATACTAAGTAAGGACATTAAGAATATTATTTACGCCAATGCCCAGCTTATTCCAGACCCCAAGATACCTACCGTTGAAACTGGAACACGGCATAGGACAGCTGAGAGAACAGCAAAGCAAACCGGTGAACTGGTAATATGTATATCGCAGAGGAGAAGCGTAATAACACTGTATAAGGGTTACTACAGGTATTTCCTGAGGGATTCTGCAACTATACTTTCGCGAGCCAATCAGGCACTGCAGACACTGGAAAAATATAAGAATGTACTTGACTCGGCATTAAATAACCTGAGCATAAACGAGTTCCATGATATTGTTACCCTTGAACACGTTGCGGTTGTGGTACAGAGAACTGAAATGGTCATGAGGATAGTAGATGAGATTAGAAGATACATTATTGAGCTTGGCAATGAAGGAAGGCTTGTAAGTATGCAGTTGGAAGAGCTTGTTGGTAATACCGAAAAGGAGGGCCTGCTTGTAATTGAGGACTATATGTTTCCTGACCGTAACATGGAGGTCGAAGAGGTTGCAGATTTGGTCAGAGCCCTTTCAAATGAGGAACTTATGGATATTAACCACATATGTAAGGCATTGGGGTATCATGGAGGAGTATCGGCTCTTGACCTGAATCTCACGCCCAGAGGTTACAGGATAATGAGTAAGCTGCCCAAGCTTCCGATTACAATTATAAGGAATCTGATTGAGAAGTTTGTAAATCTCCAGGGAGTTCTAAAGGCATCAATAGAAGAACTGGATGATGTTGACGGCATAGGTGAAGTGAGAGCAAGAGCAATAAAAGAAGGACTAAGGAGGACTTTTGACCTGCTTAGTTTAGGAGTGAGAAGTAGTAAGGGGGGAGAGTTATTCCTTGACATTCCCGGATATTTTGCAACAAGGAAGAATTAGGTAAATTTTCAAAAGCTATTATTGTTAGAAATATGAGAAGAGCCTGGCTCTTTTTTTTTGTTCTAAAATTGGACAACTGTTAATAAATTATACTAAACCAAAGCAGGAGTTAATAGGTACAAAAGAGGTGTTGTGATGAGCAAGGTAGGAGAAGTTGTTGAAAGGGATATTCTGATTGTACTGGCTGACGCGATAAAGACATGTCTTGAGCTGATTCCCGGGTATCAATGGGAGCAAATCTATGAAATAAGATTAAGAACCGGTCGCTGTCCTTCACTATCTACCCAAGGTGGTGAAGTCGGACCGGAAAATTTTATAAAAGGGAGAGTACCGCATAGAATTGTAAGTCAGGATGATATTTCCCAGAGTCTTGGACTTATGAGCCGGAATTCAATCTATGCCGTGCAGGAAGAAATCAGGGCAGGATTCCTTACCCTTAAAGGAGGCCATAGGGTGGGACTGGCAGGAAAGGTAATCTGCGACCATAAGACCGTACAGAATATCAAGTATTTCTCAAGCCTCAATATTAGGATTGCAAGACAGGTTATTGGAGCTGCAGATGCGCTGATGGATTTTTCAGTCAGGGACCGAAGTTTTACCAATACCCTGATAATTTCACCGCCAGGGTGTGGTAAAACAACACTGCTCAGGGATGCCATAAGGCAGATAAGTAATGGGGTTTCAAGACTTGGATTCAAAGGAAGAACCGTGGGAGTTGTTGATGAGAGGTCCGAGCTGGCTGCATCTTTCAAGGGGGTACCACAGAATGACCTGGGAGCGAGAACCGATGTTTTGGACAACTGTCCCAAAGCCGAAGGGCTAATGATGATGGTGAGGTCGATGAGCCCTGAGATTGTTGCAACAGACGAAATTGGCTCAATTGATGACGCGAAGGCTGTTCTAACGGCATTAAGTGCCGGAATATCAGTAATATCGACGGCACATGGAAGCAGTATTGAGGATATTCTGCTGCGACCCGGATTAAGAGAGCTTATTGCTGAAAGAGTATTCGGAAGGATTGTTCTTCTGGGCAGCGGAGCCGGACCCGGTACAATCAAGGAGGTCTATGATGGAATCACTCTGAAGCCTGTCTACCGGAAACATAAAACCGGCAGGGAGGATACAGCTTGACATATTTATATAACCAAACTGATGGATTCCGTAGGTATGCAGACAATATGGAAACCGGGGTGATTAGGTGATAATAAAACTGCTTGGCTGCTTGATGGTCCTGATATCGACTACTTTACTGGGAATGATTTTTGCCAAAAACAAGGCCGATAGGGTAAAACAGCTGAGAAGTACGGTTACAGCACTGCATATGCTTGAAATAGAAATCAAATTTGCATTCAGCCTTCTGCCTGATGCACTGCTGAACATCTCAAAAATGGTTGATGATAGAACAGGAGAGTTATTTTCCAATACTGCAAGGCTAATCTCAGATTCAAAGGTAACTGCCTGTGAGGCTTGGAAAACATCTGTTGGTGGTATGACGCCTTACCTATGCCTTAACAGAGAAGACAGGGAAGTTTTAGCCGGACTTGGCAATTCTCTGGGGCAGGTGGACTCGGAAAACCAGCTCAAGAGCCTAAGATTAGTGGCCGAGCAGTTAAAACAGCAGGAGCTAAAGGCAGAAGATGAGAGAAGGAAAGTGGAAAGACTGTTTAGAAGCCTAGGAGTTCTTACAGGAATGGCAATCGTAATCGTACTTTTCTAGATAGATAAAATAAAAAGTTCAACTGCCGGATGTAGGACAACTTTTCGGCGGTTGACGGCAGGTGGAGGTTTTTATGGGTATAGATTTGTTATTCAAGATAGCTGCAATTGGTATTCTTGTATCTGTTCTGAACCAGGTCCTGATAAGGGCCGGGCGGGAGGAACAAGCCATGCTGACAACACTTACCGGCTTGATAGTTGTATTAATGATGGTAATTAAGGAAGTAAGTAAACTATTTGATACTGTTAAATCGGTGTTTAATCTGTAATAATGGTGTGTTTAAACCTTCAGATTGAAAAGCATGACATCGTTTCATTATATGCGAAGGAAAAGGTGTGTTGAGAAATGGAGATATTCAAGGTAATAGGTATAGCTTTGGTTGCAGCAGCGGTTGCTGTAGTGCTGAGGTCCCAGAAGCCGGAGATATCCATGCAGATTGCAATACTGGCCGGGACCATAATATTTATCCTTATGATGACCAAGCTCTCGGCAGTAATTGAATTGATTGGGACTTTCGCCCAAAAGGCTGGAGTAGAGGCAGGATTCCTTGGGACAATCATAAAGATAACCGGTATAGCATATATTACCGAGTTTGCTTCAGGTATTTGCAGAGACTCAGGTGAATCTGCACTGGCATCCAAGGTTGAATTTGCAGGGAAGATTGTCATAGTAACTCTGGCAGTACCAATTTTCGGAGCTCTGCTGACGCTCCTTATGAAGATAATGCCTTAAGTATAAAGTCATTTGGTTTTGAGGGATAGATATGCAAAAGATATTCAGGGTTTTAATAATTTATATAAGCATAGTATTTATTTTGTTTTGGCCAGGGAATGCTCAAGCCCAGACAGACTTAAGCAGTGAACAGATGGATGCGCTTAATCTGAATGAAATAGTGGATGGCTTCAACAGCCATGGAGAAAAGATAATACCTGAACTTGATACCAATAAGTTGATAAGTGATATTTCCAGTGGAAACCTTAATTTTGATGCAAAGGGTATATTGGGAAGAGCGGCAGGATACTTTCTTAAGGAAATAAATTCAAACATATCGGTAGTAATAAAGGTTGTCATAATTGGCATTCTCTGCGGGCTGCTGAAAAACCTGCAGGACAACTTTGAAGGTGAGACAAGCGAGATTGCCTTTTATGCATGTTACCTGCTGATGGTTTCGCTGATAATAGTTGGTTTCAAGGATGCTATAGATGTTGGACAGCAAGCCATATATGACATGGTAGGTTTTATGCAGGCACTAATTCCGGTCCTGATATCACTCCTGGTATCAACCGGAAATATTACTTCATCGGCAGCACTTTATCCTCTTATAACAATGGTCGTTGAAGTAGCCGGTACAATACTGGGTACTGTTATGATTCCGGTAGTATTCCTGGTAGCCGTACTCTCAATTGTGGGAAATATTTCAAACAAGGTACCGCTCTCAAAGCTTGCCGGATTCATTAGGACTGTTAGCGTATGGGTTATGGGAGTTATTCTGACTGTATTTGTTGCAGTGGTAACTATTGAGGCCAACCTGGGAGCGGCAGTAGATGGGGTTGCCGGAAAAACCGCAAAGTTTGCCTTTTCTAAGTCTGTACCTGTTGTGGGCCAGATTTTGTCCGATGCGGTAGAAACTGTTCTGGGGTGTTCCCTGCTTATTAAGAATTCAGTAGGAATCATCGGTCTGATTATTGTACTCAGCATAGTGCTTGTACCGCTCATAAAAATTCTGGCACTAACCCTTATCTATAAGTTTGCTGCCGTGTTGGTGGAACCCATAGTAGATTCAAGAATTACAAGCTGCCTGAATGATATTGGCGGAACCCTGACACTGCTGTTTTCAGTAGTTGTTTCTGTAAGTTTTATGTTTATTGTAGCAATAACCATGCTTGTAAAGACAGGAACTATATCTACAATGATAAGGTAACCGGAAGGAGGCTCGTCTAATGATGGAAGCGTTGGAAAGCTGGGTTTCCAATATAGTTGCGATTGTATTCTTTATAGTCCTTATAGAGATCCTGCTGCCAGGTGGTAAAACCAAGAAGTACATTGGATTCGTTACAGGTATACTTGTTATCATTACTATTATGTCTCCTGTTGTCAAAGCACTGGGCGGTGAGTTCAGATTTGACCTGCCGGAAATGGCAGACCCGTCTGGACAGATGAATCAATCTTTGTCCCTGAATGAGCAGAGACTGAATCTGGTGCAGTCAAGTCAGGTTATGAAAGTCTACACAGACAAACTTGAGAAAAGTATAAAAGAGCAGCTGGCGGGCTTAAAAAAAGGAGAATGTTCAGATGTAAAATGTGAGGTTTTTGAGAATGAAAGCAGCGGAAAGCTGGGGGATATTAAGGAAGTACAGGTGTTTATAAGTGCAGAACCACAAAAAGAAAAACAAATGGGAATAAAGCCCTTGGACATAAATATAAATATAACAAAAGAGAAAAAAGACAAGGCTGTCAAAGGGGTTCCCGAAGAAGTCAGAAACGAAGTTGTTAAGAGAATAACAACAATGTATAAAATAGAATCTTCCAGGATTAAAATTGTGTACAAAAATAACTAGCGGCAAAAGGACAAAAGTACTGCATAAGAAAACTGAAGGGGGATGCAAATGTTTAAAGGTCTTATAGATAAATTCGCAGGCAAACTATTTAAGGATAACAAGCTTAACAACAAGAAATTGATAGAGTATCTGATTCTCATAGCTGTACTGGGAGTAGTAATAATAATAACTGCAAACAGCCTGTGGGGTGGGGGGGAAGAAAGCCAGCCTGATGATGCTGGTATATATAAGCAGGCACTAGATGCACAACAGACCGCTTCAGACCCGAATCTGAAGCTGGAAAGAGAAATAGCGCAGATTCTTTCGGAGATTCAAGGAGTTGGAAGGGTCTCAGTCATGCTGACATATTCCTCCGGACCTGAGTCAATATTTGCGAGGGATACAAGACTCAGTCAGACTGATACGAAGGAAAAGGATTCAGGAGGAGGTGAAAGACTGGTCCTGGAAAAAGAACAGGAAGACAAGCTGGTAATCCTGGAGGGTCAGGGTGGCAGCAGGGAGCCAATAGTATTAAAGCAGTTGACATCCAAGGTTAAGGGAGTGATTGTTGTTGCTGATGGGGCAGACAGCATTGCAGTAAAAACAAATATAATAAGGGCGGTAGAGGTTGTCACCGGGGTGTCTGGACATCGGGTACAGGTTTTTAAAAGACGCCAGAGCTAGAATCTATATTTTGCGATTATTGATAAGAAAAATAGGGGGGTAGAATAATGACCATTATTAAAAGAAACCAGATAATTGTTTTGGCACTAGCTGTAATGATAGTTGCCGCAGGTTATCTCAACTATTCATACCAGGAAGGGGGAAACCCATTTGCAGAAGAGATTACCGGAAATATAGGAGGGAAGCTTGGAGAAGCTACTTTTGTAGATGGCCAGGATGAAGCAGGGCTAGGTATGGCAGAGCCTGCGGGAAGTATCATAGGAGACCGGCTGGCGCAGACCGGTACAGAAAGTGTAGAGTCGGCTGATACTGTAATAAGTTCGGCTGAATTCTTTGCCGAGACCAGATTGGAAAAGGAACGTGTAAGGGATGAAGAGGTAGCAATGCATGAGAGCCTTATAAAAAGCAGCGAGGTATCCAAGGAAATTCAGGACAAAGCACAGGCACAGCTGACTGCAATCTCCCAGAAGTGGGAAAAGGAAATGATAATCGAAAGACTGATTAAAGCAAAAGGATTCAGGGATGTAATTGTATTTATTAACGATGGCAGTGTCAATGTTGTGGTCTCAAGCAGCGGAAAACTGACCCAGGCACAGGCGGCCCAAATTCAGGATATTGTCATGCGCGAGGCAAAGATAAAGCCTGATAATATTAAGATTGTGGAGAAATAGCATCACTACATAAACGAATAACAGCAGCTTAGAATAATATAATATAAAAAACCAGAATCCAGTAAATCAGACCCAGAGTATGGAGGTCTGAACAATTCGATTAGCTGCCGCTGAATCTATTTCAGTGGAGGAAAAGATGTATTTCAAATAGATGTTTAAAAGAGAGGAAGTGAAAAATAAATGATTACTAAGCTACCTGACATATTAAGCCGTGACCAGGAGAAAGAGGCAGTAGAGAGACTGTATAAGGGAGACACCAAGGCAAGACAGCTGCTTATTGAAAGAAATCTGAAATTGGTTTTATATTTAGCAAAAAAGTTTTCACCAAGCATCGATTTGGTTGAAGAGTATTTCGCAGTTGGTTGTATAGGACTTGTGAATGCTGTGAATACCTACAATCCGGAAAAAAGAACCAAGCTGCCGACTTACATTTCGGTATGTGTTGAGAATGAAATGAAGATGGAGTTCAGAAGGTACAAAAAACACAGGCATGTAACTTCTATTTATGAACCTGTGACCTATGGAACAGAAAATGAAGAGATTTTACTGGTGGATATGCTCAAGAACGGTGAAGATACTGCCGAGACAGCACTTTCAAATATGTTGAGGCGCAGAATCACAGAAGAAATCAACAATCTGGAAACCAAAGAGAGAGAAATCATCAAGAGAAAAATTTTTTATGATATGTCTTATACCCAAATTGGGAAAATCTATGGCGTATCCCAAAGTAGTGCATGCAATGTTGGAAAAAGGGCACGGAAAAAATTAAGAAGGAAGCTTATTTAGAATACAGCGCTCAACCAAAGGCGCTGTATTTTTCTTAAAGAAATAGAACCGTGACAGGGGACGGTTCTCTGTCACGGTTTATTAAAAATAACCTTTTGACAGTTTTATCCAAAGTATGTAAAATAATTAAGTCAAAACATAAACAGGATTCTTGGATTCAGGTGGAGTTTTGGCTAATAATTTCTTGTTATCTTTGATAACTTAGAAATCATTGTCCACCTTGTGTGCTCCATCTGAATCTTAGAAGGCGTTATCCAGGGACATAGCGCCGCCTTAGACTACTAGTCGCTTGATTTCAAAGAAATCTTAGCGATAGTGTCCATATTTGATGCTCCCACTTCAAGATGAGGGCAGTCTTAGCGGCGGTAGTCATCGGATAAACAGGAGAGAGGAGGGGAAAAGAATAAATGATAGCGGTTGGAATATGTGTTGGAGCATCAACAATATCCAGAGTTGATATAGAGAAGTCGGATGGAGATATAAGAGTACTTAATACAATATCAAGGGTTCATGAGGGAAATATCAGAAACACTTTTATAGAAATTCTTCCTGAAGAAGACCTGAAAGCAGTTGACAGATTAGCTGTAACCGGGAGGAAATTCAAGAATCTCATCAGGTTATCATCCATATCTGAACCTGAGGCAGTGGAGAACGCATATTATTTTTTGAAGGAGAAATATGGATACGCTGACTACATATCCTGTGCAGGTGGCGAGACATTCTCAACATATCAGGTGGATTCATCCGGAAAAGTTGTAAACATCCTTACAGGTAGTAAGTGTGCATCAGGAACAGGGGAATTTTTTCTCCAGCAGATAAAGAGGATGGGAATTAGTCTTGAGGAATCCATGGATATATCTTACACCGGCAGGCCTTATAAGGTATCGGGGCGCTGTTCCGTATTCTGCAAGAGTGATTGTACCCATGCACTGAATAAAGGCCACCCTAAAGAAAATATCATTGAAGGGCTTTGTGAAATGATGGCATCCCGGATACTTGAACATCTGGATGGGTATACATCACAGAGTGTATGGCTTACGGGTGGATGCAGTAGTAACAAGATTATGGTAAGAAGCCTGGAGAATCATATTGCAAACCTAGTAATTCCCGAAGAGGCACGCTGTTTTGAAGCTCTTGGCTGTGCCATCTGGGCTCTTGACAATGATACCTTAAAGCCGGGAAACTGGAACAACCTTTTTATCAGTGACAAGAAATCCTTTTCGGTTCTTTCAGCCTTATCTTCAGCTGTACCGCGGGTTGAGTTCAAGGATGTGAAGAAGTCGAGGGCAAAAGACGGTGACAGGTGTATTCTTGGACTTGACGTAGGTTCAACAACCACAAAAGCAGTTCTGATAAGGAAAGATGATAATGCCTTGCTTGCCAATGTTTATATTAAAACACTGGGCGACCCTGTAAAGGCCGCAAAGTTCTGTTATATGTCCCTTAGGAATGAAATGAATTCTATGATTAGTATAGTTGGTCTGGGAGTAACCGGTTCGGGAAGACAGATTGCAGGTATTCATGCACTTACCGACAGCGTCTACAACGAAATAAGTGCACATGCAGCTGCTGCAGTTTATTTTGATTCAGAAGTTGATACCATATTTGAAATAGGAGGCCAGGATGCAAAGTACACTCATCTCATTAATGGAGTTCCATCCGACTATGCCATGAACGAGGCATGTTCGGCCGGAACAGGTTCATTCCTTGAGGAGAGTGCATCGGAATACCTTAACATAGATGCTCATGAAATTGTAGATTATGCAATGAAGGGAAGTGCGCCCCCTGATTTTAATGACCAGTGTGCTGCGTTCATAGGCAGTGATATTAAGACGGCAATGCAGGAAGACATAGGAATTGAAGACATTGTTGCAGGACTTGTGTACTCAATATGCAAGAATTATCTCAACAGGGTGAAGGGAAGCAGGTTTGTTGGAAAAAAAATATTCATGCAGGGAGGGGTGTGTTACAACAAGGCAGTGCCTGTCGCAATGGCATCACTGCTGGGGCGGGACATAATAGTTCCCCCGGAACCGGGACTAATGGGAGCGTTCGGGGTTGCGCTTATGATAAAGGAAAAGCTTGAGAATGGTCTCCTCGAAGAGAAGGCTTTTGATTTGGACAGCCTCATACACAGGGATGTTAAGTACGAAAAGACCTTTGTATGTGCGGGAGGAAACACAGAGTGCGATAGAAAATGCGGTATTACAGTCATCAACATCGAAGGGAAGAAATACCCCTTCGGAGGAATCTGTGGGAAGTACAGCAGCATAAAAACAGATAGGGAGGACAGGTTGAACAATAACCTGGTTAAGTTAAGAGAACAGATGGTATATGGCGGATTTAATGACTGTTCAGAAGGGGATGCTGTCGGGAAGTCCGGTCTGAGTATAGGGATAAACAAATCCCTTCTGGTCAATACATTATTCCCACTGTATCAGAGTTTCTTCACCAGGCTGGGATTGAAAGTGGTATTTCCCCAGACCATAAATCCGGGGGAAATGACTGTAGTTAAAAAAGACTCAGCCTTCTGCTACCCGGTTAATCTTGCGCATGAATACTATAAAAAGCTCATAGATATGAATCCCGATTATATTTTCCTTCCTCATGTAAAGGGTATGCATGTTGAAAATGGTATACCCATAAGTCTCACATGTCCGTTGGTACAGGGAGAGAGTTACTACCTGAGAACCACATTTGACAATGTGGACAAGCAGAAGATTATTGCGCCTGTATTGGATTTTGCGCGCGGATACGAGAAGGTTACAGAGGTATTTGCAGAAGTGGGGAAGAGTCTGGGCTTCGATAGAAAAACGTCTCTTGATGCTTACAGATATGCAGTTGAGAGGCAGATGGAGTTTACCCTGAAGTCCAAGGAAACAGGTATAAGGTTTCTAAAGGATATCCAAAAGTCTGGAGAGAAAGCGGTGGTTCTTTTCGGAAGACCGTATAATGCCCTTGTCAGGGATGGAAACATGGGCATACCTGAGAAATTTGCATCCAGGGGGTACCGGATAATACCCTATGATTTTCTTCCCCTGGAGGAAGAGAAGCCACAGAAGAAGATGTACTGGACCATGGGACAGATGATACTTAAAGCAGCAAGGCTGGTTAGCAGACATCCCCAACTCTTCGGGTTATTTGTCACAAACTTCAGTTGTGGGCCTGATTCATTTGTGATAAGCTATTTCAGGGATATAATGGGAAATAAGCCATCCCTGACTCTTGAACTTGACAGTCATACTGCTGATGCAGGAATAGATACAAGGATAGATGCCTTTATTGATGTTATGCAGAACTACCGACATCAGATAGGTAGCATCGGGAATGATGAGTATAGCAGGGCTGTATTTGATGAAAAAAGCAAGAAGGTTAAAACCGTTTCGGGACAATATATAAGTCTTAAGGATTCAAAGGTAAGGGTTCTGGTTCCTTCAATGGGGCATATAGGTTCAAGAGCTTTCGCAGCTGCATTCAGGTATGTAGGAATAGATGCCGCTGCACTTGACCCTCCTGCAGACAGGGAACTCCAGCTGGGGAGAGCGAATTCCACATGTAAGGAGTGCCTTCCCCTAATCCTTACTGTAGGGAGTCTGCTAAACTATCTGGATAAGAATAATACAACCGACAGGGTTCTTGTATATTTTATGCCTGAAGCACCTGACCCTTGCAGATTCGGTCAATACCATGTATATACTGAAAGCCTTCTTAAGAAAATGGGTGTAAAGAACGTAGCCTTGCTTACACTTTCTTCGGGGAACAGCTACGGTGGCCTTGAAATAAAATACAAGCTCAGAGCGTGGCAGGCAGTAGTTATTTCAGATGTATTCGAGGATATCTACAGTGCTCTTCTGGTGCTTGCTGAAGATAAAAACCAGGCACTGAAGGTTTTTAACAATGTAGTTGACAAGGTATTAGCAAGCATGGAGAACCATAACTGGGAAGAGCTGAAAAAGGTACTGAAAGAGTCAGCGCATGAGTTGTCGGCAATACCCCTCAGGCGGCCAATTGAAAGGGCAAAAAAAGTTGCAGTGGTAGGAGAGATATATGTCAGAAGGGACGGGTTCTCAAGGCAGTTTATTGTTGAGAAGCTGGCCTCCAAAGGTATTATTTCCAAAGTGGCGTCAGTGACCGAATGGGTATACTACTGTGATTACCTGGTTAACAACAACCTTTCGGAGGATGCCGGTCTGAGAGACAAACTGAATGTATTTGTAGAAAGCATTGTAAGGGTTAAGTTTGAGAAGGAAATAAAACAGGTTATGGCAAGGTCAAATCTGTTGGAATATCACCCGATAGATGTAAAAAAAATAGTTGAAAACGCCAGAGATTTGATATCCCCCTATCTATCGGGAGAGGCCATCCTGACTATTGGTACAGCCATTACCGAAGTAATTGACCATGTAGATGGGGTTATATCAATCGGTCCTTTCGGGTGTATGCCGTCCAGGATTGCCGAAGCCATACTGAGCGAGAAACTGAGTGCCCACAAGTATAAAGTGTCGGTGAATAATATGGTAAAGGAAGTGCTGAAGAATTATCCCAATCTTCCCTTCCTGAACATAGAGACTGATGGGAATGCTTTCCCACAGGTAATTGATATAAAACTGGAGGCATTTGCTCTTCAGGTTAAGAGGATAAACCAATTGATTACCCAATTGAAGGAGATAGAAGCAGATGTTAAGGAAGCAGCGCATTGATGTATTAATGGTGGAAAGAGGACTTGTGCCCAGTAGGGAGAGGTCTAGAAGTGAGATTATGGCGGGTAACGTATTTGTGGACGGCCAGCGGGTTGACAAGGCCGGAGACAGGATTGATACAGAAGCCAAAATTGAGGTAAAGGGCGAAGCCATACCCTATGCTAGCAGGGGAGGGCTCAAGCTTGAGAAAGCCCTTGCCTCTTTTGGTATTAAACTGGAGGGTAAGATTTGCATAGATGTTGGTGCCTCCACCGGTGGTTTTACCGATTGTATGCTGAAGAATGGAGCAGAAAAGGTATATGCAATAGATGTCGGTTACGGACAGCTTGCATGGAGATTAAGACAGGACCCCAGGGTTGTGTGTATGGACAGGACCAATATCCGGTATGTCCAGCCTGAGCACATAGGCGTACAGGCGGATTTCGTGAGTATTGACGTCTCATTTATTTCCCTGGCCAAGGTTCTGCCGGCAGTAAAAGGATTACTGAAGGAAAGTGGAGAAGTGGTTTGCCTTATAAAGCCACAGTTTGAGGCTGGAAGGGACAAGGTTGGGAAGAAGGGCGTGGTAAGGGACAGGGAGGTCCACAGGGAGGTGTTGGAGAAGATTGTTGGCTGGAGCCTTAATGAAGATTGGTGTGTTAAAGGCCTGGATTTCTCACCAATAAAGGGTCCTGAAGGGAATATTGAGTATCTAATGCATATAGCTAGGGCAGGGCAGTTTTGCAGTGCTGATGAAGTTGGAGCGTATATCCGGAAAACCGTAGATTGTGCACACAGTGAAATGATTTGAGCATAATTGTAGGCCCGGGCTTTGGCTGGGCACAAGTCCCAGCCGTATGCCCTGGGCTACCCGATAGCATTTGGATTCCTTCGTAAACTTATTTGCCAGTTAATTTATTCCCCCTGCAGCCTGAAGCAACATAGAAGTAGGTCCACTCCAGTCTCCAGGTTCTAGTGTTCAGTATCCAGTTTCCAAGTTAATGAATAAAATTCATATGTATACAAAAAATAAACCTGTATAAACCTATGGGAGATGATACAGATGGAAATGTCCGAACGAGACTGTCTTATGAGGGCATGGCAGAATTCGCAGGAGTTGGTAAGGGATTTCGAGATGTACTCAAAGAGGCTGGAGAACCCGGAGTTAAAGAGCGTCTTTAAGAAATTTGCTGAGGAAGAAGGGCATCACGCCGATAAGTTCAGAGAGTTAATTAACAGGTTTGAGCAAGGGACATGATGAACATGTATGCGTTCATCATGTCCTTTTATCAGCCGAAGTATCCATAAGGTCTTTCGTTTCTTGCTCGGCGGTTACCGATGCAGTCTTATCCGAACGGGCAATAAGGGGAGGAATACCCGGCCCTATCTCCGGAGAAATATTGTCGCCGATTTTTTCAATGTCTTTTTTCGTTTTCATGCCTCTCCTCCTCGGCACAGATTTATTTCATGCTTTAAGAAGAATTGTCTCCGATTTTGCAATTTTTAAACTTTTTATTGCCATATTACATTTTTTTGATATAATAAATGTCCGGGAAATCCAGACTATTGAATTAAATTGTTTAAGAATATATAATTAATTCTGCGTCATACGAATTTTTACTACAAAAACGGTTTTAAGGAGAGAAATACTGATGGACAAGGTTTACGTTTTTGGACATAAGAATCCGGATACCGATTCGATATGTTCAGCCATATCCTACTGCAGTTTTAAAAAGCTCTTGGGTGTGGAAAACTGTGTGCCGGCAAGACTGGGAGAAATAAACAAGGAAACCGAGTACATACTGAACCATTTCAATGTTCCGGTGCCTCAGCTCATTGAATCTGTTATGACGCAGGTTTCTGATATTGATTATGACAAGTTGATTATGATTTACCCGCACGTAACCATCAAGCAGGTATGGGAGACTATGAAATCAACCCAGACAAAACTGCTTCCCCTTATAGCAAGTCCTGAAGAGAGAAAGATGGTGGGGGTTGTTTCTCTTGGTGACGTTACCAAGTTTAACATGGAAACCTTTGATGAAAATGCGTTATCCGAATACAATACTTCATTTTTTAATATAGCCGAAGTGCTGAAGGCAGAGATTATTTCAGGAAACGACCAGTTGTTTGATGTGGTAAATGGAACCATTATTACATGTACCAGTATAGAGGCACTAAACAAGGTAGACAAGAATGCCATAGTAGTGGTTGGAAATGGGATAAATCTCGAAAGTGCGCTCAAGGCAGATGTTAAGTGCATTATACTTGCCGATGGCTGCAAGGTAAAGACGCCAAAGAGTTTTAAGGGTGTACTGCTCTCTACACCATATTCTATATTTAACATTATTAAGATTATAAGTCTTGCCATTCCGGTTGGGGAAATAATGAAAACAGAGGATATAATATACTTCAATGAGAGTGACTTTATTGATGATGTCAGGGACATTATGACCAAGTGGAAGTTCAGAAACTACCCAATTCTGGATGGAGGCAACAATGTTCTTGGGACATTAGCCGGAAGGCATCTTCTGAATATAAAGAACAAGAAGGTAATCCTTGTCGACCATAATGAAAAATCGCAGTCAGTACACGGGCTTGAACAGTCCCAGATTCTTGAAATAATTGACCATCACAGGGTTGCAGATATACAGACAAACTACCCTGTTTACTTCAGGAATGAGCCTGTAGGAAGTACGGGAACCATAATCGGAAACATGTATCTTGAGAATGATTTGATGCCTGACAAAAAGACGGCCGGGCTGCTGCTCTCATCGATAATTTCCGATACTCTTCTTTTTAAATCTCCTACATGCACACAGATAGACAGGTCAATGGCACAGAAGCTTGCTGCAGTGGCTGAGTTGAATATCGATGAATACGGCAGGAGCATGCTGCGCGAAGGCAGCCAGCTTGAGGACAAGACACCTGAAGAACTGTTGTACACAGATTTCAAGGAGTTCAGCTTCAATAAATACCATTTTGCTGTTGCTCAAGTAAACACTGTAAATATGAATAGGATTGCTGAAATTAAAAGCGATATTCTCTCTTATATAAGGAATCTGAGTAAAGAAAAGGGCTATAACATCATGGCCTTAATGGTTACCGATATCCTTGACGGCGGCTCGGAAATCCTGTATGCAGGAGATTCGGTTGAGGTAATGAAGGAGTTGTTTAACTCCAGGTCTGAAGAATCCACAGGTTATTTACCCGGTGTGGTTTCAAGGAAAAAGCAGGTTATCCCGCAGATAATAAATAAGCTTTCTTACTATTAGCACATAGACTAGAATCCTCTGCCTAGTACTTCCCTTGTTTCGGAGACAGAGATAAAAGCGTTTTTATCTATCTTAAGAGTAATCTCCTTTAGTCTGCTCAGTTCAAACCTGGTGGTTATACACATTATAACCTTTTTTTCCTTATGCAGAAAACCACCTTCAGCGTTCAGATAGGTTACTCCGCGGTGCAGAAGTTCAATAATGCTGTTGGCTACTTCTTCATACTTGTCCGAAATAATAAGCACGGTAGTCTTGGTATTCAGGCCTTCCTGTATATTGTCTGTTACCTTGGAAGCAACATACATGGCAACCAGGGTATACATAACTATCTCAGGTCTGAAGAACAGAAGAGAAAGAGCCATAATTACTATATTGCTATAAAACAGAAACCTCCCAACACTTATGTCGAACTTTTTCTTAACCATTATCCCGAGTATGTCTGTTCCTCCCAAAGTACCACCGCATCTGAACACAATTCCGCCACCCAGTCCAATCATTACTCCTGCGAAAATTGCTGCAAGAAGAGTATTGTTGGTAAGGGTCGGGAAGTCATAAGTTCTTAGAAAGAATATGAATGAAGACATCATGGTTATACCGGCAATGCTGTATATGGCAAACATCCTACCTGCATGTTTGGCGCCAAGGGCCACTATAGGGATATTGAGTATATAAAGCAGCAGAGATACAGGTATATCGCTAAGGTAGAAAATAATAAGCGAAATACCGGATATTCCGCCGCTGATAAACCTGTGCGGGACAAAGAACATACTGATTGATATTGCTGCCAGTAGAGCTCCTATAAATATTCCCGATAAGTTAAAGACTATTTTTTTCATTTGCATCTCCCAATAAGAGTCTAAGTATAGTATGCTCATGAAAAATTTTTTCATTTAAACCGAAATTGCAGCTGATGTATTGTTTCAGTTCTTCTTATGGTATAAAATAATTAATAAACTTGAAGGATATGGAAGATGGCTAGGATAATGAAGCTTTCAGAGCGGTTAAAAGGTATTGCAAATATGGTTGGACAAGCGCAAACGGCTGCCGATATCGGAACTGACCATGCGTTCATTCCCATTCATCTGATTCAAAACGAAATCTGTAGTAGGTGTATAGCTTCAGATATCCGCAAGGGACCGGTTGAAAAGGCAAGAAGGAATATCAGGCTTTATGGCGTGCAGGACAGAATTGAAGTTAGAATGGGACCGGGATTAATTACACTTGAGCCCGGTGAAGCCGATACAATTATTATCTCAGGCATGGGAGGGCTTCTGATTCTGGATATTCTTATGCAGGGCAGTGATACAGCACGCAGGGCACGAAAGATAATACTACAGCCAATGACACACCATGCAGAACTAAGGAAATGGCTGCTGGAGAATGGTTATAGGATTGATGATGAGGACCTGGTTGAAGAAGGAGAGAGAATATATCTCATACTTGAAGCCAGAGCCTGTTCCGGTGATAATAAAGAAGCAATTCCTATTGACAGAAAGTATATTTTTTTTGGAAAAGCATTATTTGATAAGAAGCATCATCTTCTGGGAAAATATATAATCAGCAGTATAAACGAACTTGAGTCCATTCGCAGAAAGCTTGAAGGACAGGGTACATCCAGGTCAAGAAAGAGACTTGATGAGGTCAGCGAGAAGATTGAATTATTCAAAATATTATTAAATCAAATATGAAAGGTGAATGTTTATGCCGTATAAATGCAGTGAAATTGTAAAGCACCTTGAATTATTGGCGCCACCCTGGCTCGGCAGAAGTTGGGATAACAACGGGCTCCTGCTGGGCGATAGAGAGAGAGAGGTCAAAACAATACTGGTCGCTCTTGATGTCAGCAGTGAGGTAGTCAAAGAGGCGGTTGAGCGAAAGGCCGATATGATTGTCTCACACCACCCTCTGATTTTTAAACCCCTAGAAAGCATAACAAGGGATCGGCCTTCCGGCTCACGTATAATAGACCTGATTAGCAGCGGAATTGCTGTGTATGCAGCACATACAAATCTTGATATGGCAGAGGGCGGGGTAAATGATTCACTCGTTTCGGCACTGAAGCTGAATGATGTGGAGGTTTTACAGCCTCTGGAATTCGAACTGCTGAAAAAAATAGCTGTTTTTGTACCTTGTGAGCATGCTGATAAGGTCAGAGAATCAATGGCAAATGCCGGCGCAGGGCATATCGGAAACTACAGTGACTGCTGTTTCATGACTGAAGGTACAGGCACATTCAGGCCGCAGGAAGGAACAAGCCCTTACATAGGGAAAAAAGGCAGGCTGGAAAAGGTTCGGGAACTGAGGGTTGAGACTGTTGTGCCTGCGGGTTTGCTTGACCAAGTAGTTAAAGCCATGCTTGATGCCCACCCATACGAAGAGGCTGCCTATGATGTATATACACTGGATAATTCAAAGAGAACCTATGGATTTGCCAGATACGGAAAGCTGGCAAACCCGGTAGACTTGTACAAATTTGCTGAAAACGTAAAGAAACTGCTGGGAGCCCGAAGTATTAGAATCGTAGGGGACAGGAAAAAGGTATTGACCAGCGCTGCTGTTTCTTCGGGTTCATACAGCGGTTTTGCCCGTGCCGCCAGGGAAAAAGGCGCAGATGTGATTGTAACAGGAGACCTGAAGTATCATGATGCATGTGAAATCGCAGACTATGGAATGTGTGCCGTAGATGCGGGGCACTTTGCAACAGAAAATGTTATTGTTCCGTTAATCATTGAACATATTCTCAAGCTGGACAGCAGTCTGGTGGTGGAGGAATCTAAAAATTCCAGGGATATATTTGACTTTGTGTAGAACCATACATATATAAACAGGATTCTTGGATTCAGGTGGAGTTTTAGGCTAATAATTTCTTGTTATCTTTGATAATTTAGAAATCATTGTCCACCTTGTGTGCTCGATCTGAATCTTAGAAGCCGTTATCCAGGGACGTAGCGCCGCTCTTAGACTACTAATCACTTGAAGAAGAGGGGAGTCTTAGCGGCGGTAGTCATCGGATGAATAATGGTTATACCAAATCTGGAAGGAGAGGAACTGAACAATGGTGACCAGGCTGATTTTCGTCAGGCACGGTGAAGCAGAGGGGAATATTGAAAGAATTTTTCACGGCTGGACAGATTCAAGCTTGACTGAGAAGGGATGTAAGCAGGCTGAAAAAGCCGCGCAAAGGCTTAAACATGAAGATATTAAGACAATATATTCCAGTCCCCTGAGAAGGGCTTATGAAACTGCAGTATTGATTGCCCGAGAGCAAGGAATAGATGATATAAGGATAATGGAGGGCCTAAAGGAGATAAATGGCGGTGAGTGGGAGAATGAAAGGTGGGACGACCTTCCCCAGAAATGGCCTGAAGAGTATGATACGTGGGAGAGAAATCCGCATTTGCACTGTATGCCTGCCGGAGAAAGTATGAAAGAAGCATTTGACAGGATGGCAGAAGCTGTACACGAGATAGTGGGAAGCCATGAAGGGGAAAATGTCTGTATAGTTACACATGGTACCGTATTGAGGACACTTATGTGCTATTTCTACGGGAAGCCTTTTGAGGATCTTGTTACAATCCGTTGGTATGACAATACATCAATAACGGTTGTCGAATTTGATAGTACGCAGTTTAAGGTGGCGCTAGAAGGAGACAATAGTCACCTTGATGATAATCTGAGTACATTTGCCGGACAGGATTGGTGGAGAAAGGATAAGGACCGTAATAATATATAGACTTCTCAGACTGTAATAATCTTTTGATAGAAGTCTTGCCCTCCCAGCCTTTGAGAAGCTGCAGGATAACCGAGACAGTAGATGTCCGAAGCAAGTATGTCAGCTTCGAGCATTTTTTTCTGGAGGGCCGTACAGCTCCTAAGAAAAACAGGCAGGCTGGTAACCAGTGGGAGGGAAGAGGCTTTTATTTTACCTAAAAGCTCTTTCCCTTTTTCGGAAAAACCAAGAACCCTGATATACTGGGGGCCTCCTGCCGAATTAAAGGTCTCAAGATTTTCCCTCGAGAGGCTTAAAAGTATGCAGGTGAGAATTCTTTGGAGTCTTGTCAATGTATAACGTTTAGTTTTGATTTTAGCAAGGAGCTCCTTCAATGAACCGCTTTCCAGAGCGGCCTTTCTTATCCGGTTTTCAATCCCTTCGGTAACATCGCTGAAGCCTCTCAATTCTTCAGGAGACATTTTTCTAAGCATTGAAAGGACGGCCGATTCAAATGAATCGGAGAAGACCGGTCCTCTTCCTTCGGAAATTTCTCTTTGGAGTATATTGTAGCTTGATTCAGGAACCACGGCCTTTACCACCTCAAGTTCATTTGAAGCCAGTATCTTTCTGATGGCTGTTGCACTCGCAATACTGCCGTACTGCTTATAGGAGTTGTAGTCAGCCTTGTAGCGTTTGATGGTTGAAGGTTTGATTGTGCTGTTTAGCCTTTGCAAGGCTTTCATATACTCTATACCCAGTATGTTGTTGGGTTTATCTATCAAGGCCCTGACCAGTGCAAAGTCGTTAGGAGAATTCTGGATGAAGTAATCCTGGAGTGCCAGTGACCTTGCAACAGGGAAAGAGAGCCCTTCTTCAAGGCGTTGATATAGTTTCTCCTTATAGGCAGCCGGTTCTTCTGCAAGGATTGTGGCAATAATATTTAGTAGGTCAACTCTCCCACATTCACTTCCGAAGCATATATCGCTAACAAAACCCAGTGAGTCAAGGAGTCTTACAGCACCATATGCAAAGAATTCTGCACTGGACACGGCATAATAGACCGGCAGCTCAATAATCAAATCAACCTGATTATTGAGAGCCATCTCAGCTCTTGACCATTTGCTGGTAAGTGCCGGTAGGCCTCTTTGTATAAAGTTTCCGCTCATTATGCATACAACAGTATCGCATCCGGTAATTTGCCTGGATTTTTCGAGGTGATGCAGATGGCCGTTGTGGAACGGGTTATACTCAGTAATTAATCCAAGTACTTTCATTTATCCCCCGCAGTGTTTCTTCGGATAATTCTATAACCTGAAACCATTATAAACTTCTTCCAACTGCTTGTGCAACTACTTTAAGTTGGTTTACAAGCTCAAGGAAGTGCTCCGGATTCAGTGACTGGGGTCCGTCACACAAAGCCTTGCACGGATCGGAATGCACCTCTATTATCAATCCATCTGCCCCAGCCGCTACTGCAGCTTTGGACAATGGATTTACATACTTCCAGCTGCCGGAAGAGTGGCTGGGGTCGACAATAACCGGTAGGTGAGAGAACTCCTTGGCTACAGGAATAGAACTGATATCCAGAGTATTCCTGGTGGCTGTTTCAAAGGTGCGGATACCTCTCTCGCACAGTATGACATTTGGATTCCCTTCGGCCATTATATATTCTGCTGCCATAAGCCATTCTTCAATGGTTGCCGAGAGGCCTCTCTTGAGCAGGACAGGTTTCCCGCTTAAGCCTGCTTCCTGAAGAAGCTTAAAATTCTGCATATTGCGGGCACCTATTTGAATAATATCCACATAACCTGAAACCAGTTCGACATCCCTTGGGTCAACCACTTCAGTGATGATTCTGAGACCAGTCATTTCTCTTGCATCGGCAAGCATTTTCAGACCATCCTTCTCCAGGCCCTGGAAAGAATATGGAGATGTACGTGGTTTAAACACTCCACCGCGAAGTATTCTGGCCCCTGCTTCTTTCACACTTCTTGCAGTTTGAAAAAAGAGCTCTCTGTCTTCAACTGCACATGGCCCGGCAAACACAATAATATCGGTTCCACCAACAGGGACACCTGATACGTCTACAATGGTATTATCCTGTCTCAGTTCCCTACTGACCAGTTTGTACGGTTTCATTATAGGTACCAGAGCTTCAACACCCTGCATGTTCAGGATTAACTGTGTTTGGAGCAATCTTTTATCACCTACTGCTCCAATTACGGTTTTTACCTCTCCATAAATAGGATGTGTTTTAAAACCCAGTTCGGAAAGTTTATTTTCCACTTCCTGGATCTGTGCCTTTGTCGCATCATTTTTCATTACAATTATCATACCTACTCCTCCTTCCAAAAATTCAGGTCAAACAACTAAAAAGACCCTACGCCACCTTACAGGGACGTAGAGCCATGCTCCCGCGGTACCACCCTTTTTGATTTTAAATAGAATCCGCTCATTACATGTACAGGATAAATCCGATACACTCTTCACTTAACGGTGAAGTGCCGGCTCAGCCTACTATGGAGTTCAGCTGGCAGCTCCAGGGAGAACTTCAGTACTTCTTACACCGCAAGGCTTCCACTGCCCCTTGCTCGCTGTAGGTTCACAAGTACCTACTTTGCCCTTTCACAGCTTTTTGCATATATTACCTGATAATTTAACATGTTAGCACCCGGAAAAAAATTCGTCAATACTTTCTTGAAAAAAAATATTTATATGTTATTATATAAGTATGGAAGTCCATAATTGCAACATCTGTATAGATTTTTACGGTTCTTTGTATTCCCGTATTTGTAGAAATTGTTTTCCAGTCTTAAACTAAGTCATAAGTTCAGCAATAATGATCCAAAAGATTAGCTTTGATAAAATTTTCAAGGAGGTAGTCTCATGTCTGATTTGCAGATAGTAGTATTTGATTTGATTAATGAACTTTGTGGAGTTGAGACCGACCAGGTAAATGAGATTGTTAAGTACCAGGAGGTAACCAAGGTTCCGGAAATGCCCGACTTTATTGAGGGAATAATTAATCTGAGAGGTCATGTTGTTCCAATCATTAATCTGAACAAGAGATTTCACCTTGGCCAGCCTGATTCCGATAAGAGTACCAAGATAATAATTACCAGCATAGAGGACCAGCAGATAGGCTTTGTAGTGGACAACGTTATTGAAATTGTCAGACTCTCTCCTGAGGATACCGAAGCAACCCCGGAGCTTATCAAAAAGTGGGGAAAGAAGTACATCAAATACGTTGCTAAAATCCGGGATAAGCTGGTTAATATACTGGATTTAAGCAGTATTCTTACAGAAGAGGAAATGGAGCATATAACTTCGCTTTAGTTTTACCTTTCGGCCTCGCATTTCGAAAGGAAAGAAACATATTGACAAAACTTAACTGCGCTTATATAATTACTGCTGTTGACCAGGCAATAAAAGCAGGTGAGAGAATGAAAGTATCG
The DNA here is from genome assembly GCA_041687355.1 of Clostridia bacterium. Classification (GTDB taxonomy): domain Bacteria; phylum Bacillota; class Clostridia; order Acetivibrionales; family UBA4821; genus JAWLCD01. Next base: position 65,121 of record JAWLCD010000009.1, read on the forward strand.
GTTGCGGGCCTTATAAAAAATAATCTGGCAAGCAGGGATATAAGTGTTGAAACTACACTGCAGGATACAAGTTTCAATGGAGACAATATCAGGTTCCTTGAGCCGGTTGGTCTCAATGGTGTTATTGTAAATGAAGATGGAATCCTGGGTCTTAAGGGCCGACTTGCTGTGAAGGTGGAGTTGGAATGCCACAGGTGTTCAAAAAGCTTCGAGTATTCGGTTGAAATAGATATTGATGAGCACTTTATAAAGGATGATGATACCGAAGGAGATTCCTACAGTTATAGTGGGAACGAGATAGACTTGACACCTATGGTAATGGATAATATATTTACCAACATGCCTTTGAAAATTCTTTGCAAACAGGATTGCAAAGGCTTGTGTGAAGTCTGCGGGTCTGACAGAAATGTTCGGGAATGCGGCTGTACTGTTGAGGATTATGACCCAAGGCTGGAAGTGCTTCAGAAATTAAAGAATAAAAAGTAATGTAATGTTATATATTTAGTGTCGAGCGTCATGGGCAGGTAAGGAGGTGTTTATCTTGGCTCTACCAAAAAGAAGATGGTCCAAAGCTAGGACTCACAGTAAAAGGTCTACGTGGAAACTTGAGGGGCCGAACTTGGCTTCATGTCCCCAGTGTCACGAATCCAAGCTTCCTCATAGAGTTTGTAAAAACTGCGGTTTTTATGATGGGAAGGAAGTCCTGAAGGTAGAAACAAGCAAGTAGATTAACCCCAAACAGCAGTGCATAGCCTGCTGTTTTTAGCTTATTTCGGTAAATTTCCGTACTAAAATAAACATTTCAGGTATTAAATATGCAGAAAGAGAAAAGAATTCTTATTCAAGGGATAACTGCCGGAAGCCTCGCAGAAGAGGCCGGCATAGAAAAACATGATGTATTGATTTCTATAAACGGAAAACCTGTTGCAGACATACTTGACTACAGGTTTCTGATATGTGATGAAGAAATCAGCATTGTCATTGAGAAGCCGTCTGGTGAAGCATGGGAAATCGAACTGCAGAAGGATGCTGATGAAGATATCGGCCTGGAGTTTGATAAACCGCTTATGGATGTGCCGAAGACATGTAGGAACAGGTGCATTTTCTGTTTCATGGACCAGCTTCCATCTGGAATGAGAAAAACTCTGAGATTTAAGGATGATGACTACAGGTTATCCTTTCTTGAAGGTAATTACGTGACTCTTACCAATATCGGCCAGGATGACTTGGAGAGAATAATCCGGTACAGACTGAGTCCTGTAAATATTTCGGTTCATACTACAAACGGCAGACTGAGAGAAAAAATGCTCAACAATCCTCATGCAGGTAAAATAAATGGGTATTTGAGAAGGCTTCATGATGCTGGGCTTGATATAAACTGCCAGATTGTTCTTTGCAAAGGTATAAACGACGGAGCTGAACTGGAAAAAACAATTGATGATTTATCTCAGCTTCATCCTTCAGTAAGAAGTATATCGGTTGTTCCGGTTGGCCTGACCAAGTACAGGGAAGGGCTATACCCCCTGGAAGGATTCGACCGGGAGTCATCCATAGAAGTAATAAATCAGATTAAGCATATTCAGGGCTGTCTTAAAAAGCGCCTTGGTACAAATCTGGTTTATATCGCAGACGAATTTTATATTAATGCAGGTGTTAATATACCCGGATACAAGCATTATGAAGAATTCTACCAGCTTGAAAACGGTGTGGGTATGATAGCGCTTTTTACACATCAGTTTAATAATTATCTTAAAAGGTTAAAATTTAATCTGAATGGAAAAAGGGAAGTAAGTGTGGTTACTGGGAAAGCACCGGGCAGATATATGCAGAGTATGGTCGACCGTCTTACCCGTATGTTTAGCGGTCTCGAAGTATACCTCTACCCGATTGAGAACTGCTTTTTTGGCTCAGGAGTTACTGTAACCGGCCTTGTAACCGGAAGGGATATAATTGAGCAGACAAAGGGTAGAAACCTTGGATGCGAGCTGCTGGTTCCTGATGTGATGCTTAAATCTGACCGGGATATTTTCCTTGATGATGTGACGCTTGAACAGCTGGGCAGTGAACTGGGCACGGTGGTAAAGAGGGTCGAGAACAATGGCCGGGAATTTATTAAAGCCGTACTGGGTATAGATAACCAGGGAATACAGTACTGTGCTAAGAGGAGGAGTGAAATTGAGTAAGCCCGTGGTTGCTATAGTAGGGAGACCTAATGTCGGCAAATCCGCATTATTTAATTACCTTGTAGGCAAGAGGATATCAATAGTGGAAGATACCCCAGGAGTAACCCGTGACAGGATATATGCAGAATGCGAGTGGCGGGGAACAACCTTTACGCTGATTGATACCGGAGGTATTGAGCCTGAAAACCAGAATGAAATATTCTCTCAGATGAGAAGACAGGCTGAACTGGCTCTGGAGACTGCAGATGTAGTTATATTTATGGTGAGTATCAAAGAGGGGGTAGTAGCATCCGATATGGATGTAGCAAACATCCTTAGAAAATCTCAGAAGCCTATTCTCCTTGTCTGTAACAAGGTTGACAATGTTGGTGCTCCTCCGGACCAGATTTATGAGTTTTTTAATCTTGGTGTAGGAGAACCTTTTCCCGTATCAGCTATTCACGGTCTGGGAATAGGAGAGATTCTTGACGAAGTCTACCGGCATTTTCCCAAATCCGAAGAGACTGAGGATATTGATGCAATCAAGGTTGCCGTAGTGGGAAAGCCCAATGCTGGAAAATCTTCGCTGGTCAATAGGATGCTTGGAGAAGAGAGGGTTATAGTCAGTGATACTCCCGGTACTACTCGTGATGCAATTGATACATACTTTAAGACCGGAGAACAGGACTATATATTTATTGATACAGCCGGAATCCGTAAAAGGAGCAGAATCAGCGACAGTGTGGAAAAATACAGCGTAATAAGGTCATTTACGGCAGTAGACAGAGCTGATGTGTGTCTGATTATGATAGATGCAGTATCAGGGGTTACCGAGCAGGATACCAAGATAGCGGGCTACGCTCACGAACAGGGGAAGGCCTCAATAATAGTAGTGAACAAGTGGGACCTTGCAGAGAAAGAGACCGGTACACTGGAGAAGTACAGAAAAAGTGTTTATGAGAGACTCTCATTTATGACATATGCTCCTGTTGTCTTCATATCTGCAAAGACAGGCCAGAGGGTACAGCGGATTTTAGAGCTTGTAAATTTCGTTTCCAATCAACACAGCCTTAGAATATCAACGGGAATGCTGAATGATGTTATTAATGAGGCTATTGCCATGGTTCAGCCTCCCTCGGACAAGGGGAGAAGGCTGAAGATATATTATGCCACCCAGGCATCAGTAAAGCCTCCTGTTTTTGTACTTTTTGTAAACAACTCTGAGTTAATGCACTTTTCATACGAGCGGTATATTGAAAACCAGTTGAGGAAGAATTTCGGCTTTGAAGGGACTCCAATAAGACTAAAAATCAGAGAGAAGAGGGGGAAGGACTAGGGTGCTGAGTTATTTAACTGTGGCTATACTTGGATATCTTCTAGGGAGTATCAATACTTCAATTGCAGTCGGAAGGTTATGGAAAAAGGTAGACATCAGAGAGCTGGGAAGTGGAAATGCAGGAGCAACAAATACCTTGCGAAGTTTGGGGATTGGGCCTACAGTTATAGTAGTTTTAGGAGATGTTCTGAAGGGAGTGTTGGCTGTAACTGCAGGTGGATTGCTGACCGATTCCGAGCTTGGGAAAATGCTTGGAGGGTTGGCTGTAGTACTGGGGCACAACTGGCCGGTCTTTTTCGGGTTTAAAGGCGGAAAAGGAATATTGACCTCAGCGGCTGTAGTAGTGTATATAGCTCCATACATAAGCGTTTTTGTAGTTATTATTTCTGTGCTAATTATTGCTTTGGCAAGATATGTTTCGTTGGGGTCATTGGCCGGTGCTCTATTATTCCCTGCATTAGTAGTGGTGATGGAACCCAATAACACTGGTCTTCTGGTCTTTGCAGCCCTACTTGCACTTCTGGCGGTGTACAGACACAGAGGTAATATTGAGAGGCTTGTAAAGGGAACTGAGAGGAAGCTGGGAGAAAAGAATAAGATAGACTGATAAAGAGAAATACATGTATTTTGCTGGAGGTTAAAGCTATGAAATCGAACATTGCAATTATGGGAGCCGGAAGCTGGGGGACAGCACTGGCTGTCCTGCTGTCCAAGGTTGGCCACAAAGTTACGCTCTGGACACGGTTTCAGGAAGAAGCCGATATGATTAATACGCAAAGGGAACAGTCAAAGTATCTGCCCGGTATAAAAATACCTGAAGGAATAGTTTGCTGTAGTGACCTCGAAAAGGCAGTAACCAAGAAAGAAATGATTGTTGCCGCAGTACCTTCCCAGGCTCTAAGGGAAAACATGAGGAGTATTTCACGCTTGGTAGGAAGTAATCAAATAATCATATCTGCAGCCAAGGGAATTGAACAAAATACCCTTATGAAAATGTCCGAAATAATCCTCGAAGAAGTCCCGGATTCAAAGGTTGCTGTTTTATCCGGACCAAGCCATGCCGAAGAGGTTGCCAGAGGTATTCCTACAACAGTTGTTTCTGCGTCCAGTGAGATTAGTATTGCAAAAAGGGTACAGGATGCATTTATGGCTCCTGCTTTCAGGGTATATACCAATCCTGATTTAACTGGGGTTGAAATGGGAGGAGCACTGAAGAATGTAATAGCACTGTGTGCAGGTATTTCAGATGGTCTGGGTTATGGTGATAATACCAAAGCTGCCCTAATGACCAGAGGGCTTACCGAGATTGCCAGACTGGGTAAGGCGTTGGGAGCTGACACACACACATTTGCAGGTTTGTCAGGCATGGGGGATTTAATAGTAACGTGTACAAGCTTACATAGCAGAAACAGGAAAGCCGGTATGCTCATTGGTCAGGGAATGTGCCTGGAGGAAGCATTGGAAGAAGTAAAGATGGTAGTAGAAGGTGTAGGAACTACAAAAGCTGCCATGGACCTCTCCAGAAGATATGGTGTGGAGATGCCTATAGTAGAACAGGCTTACAGGGTATTATTTAAAGGCGATGACCCGAGACAGGCAGTTACCAGACTGATGGTAAGAGATAAGAAGGATGAGATTGAAGATATTTTTGTCGACTAAAAAAGAATAGGGACCTGAGCCCCTATTCTTTTTTCTTCCCGCACTCAGGACAGAAATCAAACTGTTCGGCAGCCTCAGTGTTACACTCTGGACAGGCATCTACGGTTTCAACAGGTGGAGGCGGCATCTCCAGCTTTTCTCCGCATCTTGGGCAGTACTGGTATGCCAGGTTAACTTCCGTACTGCATCTGGTACAGGTTTTAACATTACGCAGTTCCTTCACCCGGTTCTTCATTGAGCTGATTCTCTGCTTTATTTCCTGAATCTTTTCACAGTCTCCATCAAACTTCTCACCCAGGGATTCACCTTCTTCGTACATTGAGTAAACCTTGTCACCAAGCTTTTCATAAAGTTCATCAATTTTATTCTGCTCACTGATTATAGCCAGTCTGAGTCTTGTTTCCTCTAAAAGTTCTCCAGAGGCCTTTGCAGCTGTTTTATAAGTCCCGGCAACTTTCTTGCTTAAGTTATCCAATATGTTCATGTACTACCTCCCCAAAACAAAGCTCTATTTATAATTATATTATATTCATTTTTCTAAAATTCAATATAAAATATAATTATTTATAAAACCTATAGAGCATAAATTTGATTAAGTCATCAACATTTTTCTGACTTACCTCAACAACCAGGCCTGCATCCATACTTATGTAAATCTGAATATCATATTTCTCACGGTTATCTACAACAGCCGTTATAATGTCAATTGCTTCAAGAGGCTTGTGATATATGTTCACCCACTCAACCACATCATTATCAACCTTTGAATCCTTCTGAAAAAATGAATCAAGAAACCTTCTTAGGGTTCCTTCCTGCTCTGAGGCAATATTCACTATAACAGGCATCTTTCTTTACTCCTCTCCGGATATAATTGAGAATAAATCCAATAAACACATTTTTTCATCTGTATTACTCTTATATTAAATTAATTTGACAGGTGCTGTTAAAGTCCTTTATGTAAATTGTTCACAAAATGTATAAAGTTATTTAATGTATTGGTGAGCATCCTTAGTGTAAAGTTATTGTAGGAAAAAAATAGATAAGAGACACATCCTTTAGATATAATGAATTTGCTGAACACCACAAATAAAGGAGGTCTCTTAT
>JAWLCD010000010.1:0-67119 GCA_041687355.1 Clostridia bacterium
CTAAGATTCAGATGGAGCACACAAGGTGGACAATGATTTCTAAGTTATCAAAGATAACAAGAAATTATTAGCCAAAAAACTCCACCTGAATCCAAGAATCCTGTTTATTAATCTGAAGTGTCTTTGGATAGTTCCTTGATGCAATCCCTCGCCATCTTGTCGCATTGGTTGTTGTATTCATTATCCGAGTGTCCCTTTACCTTAAACCAGTTTATCTTATGCTTCTGGGAGTATTTATACAATGTTTCCCACAAGTCACGGTTTTTTACCTCCTGCTTGTCCTTGGTCTTCCAGCCGTTTTTATTCCAGTCATATATCCAGCCTTTCCCGAATGCGTTTATGACATAGGCGCTGTCGCTGTATAGATCGACTTCGCACTCATGCTTCAGGCATTCAAGCGCTTTAATTACTGCAGTAAGCTCCATCCTGTTATTGGTGGTTTCAGGGTCTGCGCCGGAGATTTCCTTTCTGTGCCCCATGTACATAAGTACGGCAGCCCAGCCGCCTGGGCCTGGATTGCCGGAGCACGCCCCGTCGGTATAGATTGTGACTTTTTGCATATTGATTCTCCCGTAAATGGAATTGGTAACAAGTACCTTTAGATTATATATTTGAATTGATTTTGTAGCAAGATATTATAGTTAAGTTAAATCAGGTAAAATAAAAAGAAAGCAGATCTTTGTTAAGACCTGCTTCTATGATACTCTAGCAGTCGAGCCATTTTACGATTCCTGTTTCCAGGTTGTAAATCGCCCCGATAACTGCCACAACGGATTCTGCAACTTCACTTTCACGCAGTGCTTTTACTCCAGCAGCCACGTTGAGAAAAGTTACCTCATCAACCAAATCTTCTTCTGCAACTCCCTTGCTAATTGCTTCCTTGACAAGGGGGCCAATCCTATCTGTTACTCTACTGCTGTGCCGTTCTTCTGTACCCTCTCTGACTGCCTTGATAGCTGCCTTGACGGCACCGCAGTCAGTATGTCCCAGAACGACGACTATTGGAACATCTCTGAAGTGGTCTAGAGCAAACGAGATATCTGCAATAATACCTTTGTCTACACAGTTACCTGCGTTTCTCAGCACCACCAGACGTCCTTGTTTTCTGTTAAAAACGCTATTCGGGAAGACGCGGGGATCCATACACGTGAACACTATCGTGTCTGGACTTGTGTACCTACTCGCTCCACCATTCAAATCGTGGGCATAGTTTTTATTCCCTTCTTCCAGTCTCCTCCACACGTCCCGTACAGCTTTAGTAGGCATAAAGCACTCTCCTTTTTTTTATTTTATCCATTAAGCTCCCATAAGGAAACTTAAATACTGTTCAACGACTTGCATACAAGAAAAATTCCTGCCGCATATGGACCTTGCATCCGTTATATAAATTTATCAATTGTACCTTTTATTTTATAATACAAATGTTACTATATTATTAAACTGTAATAAAAAAGAGGTAAAATCTACTAAATAGTAGATTCTACCTTGATAACTTTCACATGTTTCATTAAAATTCTTCATACATAAAGCTTCTTATGGTTCTATTCAGTGCAGGATGTCTTAGTCTCTTCATAGCTTTTATCTCCAGCTGTCTGACTCTTTCCCCCGTGAGCTTTAGTTCTTCTCCCGCTTGTTCTAATGTTCTTTCTTCAAAGATTCTCATTTTTATCACTTTTACTTGCTCTTCAGCCACCTTATTAAACATCCTGTCATAATGTTCTCTTAGAAAAGCCGGCTCTAATTGCATATAGACCGGATCTTCTGACTCAACTCGTCCTTCCAGAGCCTCAATTGGAAGCAGTTCTGCTCCAATCTCATTTTTTAATATATATCTGGTGATATTTGTCTCTACCCGTGCACTAAGTTGAAGAGGATTGATATTCTTACTATTTAATACATCGGCAAGTGCTTCACAACCAACCTGAACCGCCTCATTAAAATCGAGTCCAAGTATTCGATATTCTTCTGCTTTTTTTACAACGAGATAGAAGTAGTGTTCAAATAATTTTTCCTTTGCTATTCTGTCACCCTTCTTTGTCCTATTAACAAGTTCTGAAACTCCATTCTTTCCCCTTTTTTGTTCCTTTCTCATAGCATATGCCTTGATATACTCATCCAAGACACCGGGCAGTTCATCTTCCTTTATGTACCACGTTCCTTTTGCTCTGCGCAGACGCATATTCGGATTTGTTTTTTGAGACTCCTTTTGCCTTCTCTGGGCACGTCTTACGTTTCTGGGTATGTAAATAATACACCCGCCGCTTTTGGTCAAAATATTGACCATGTACATCACTCCTTTTAAATTTTATAGAAGTTGAATATATTATTTTTTTAACTAACATTAACTGATATTTTACCATTATTCAGAATTCTGAGCAACAAAAAAATCCTCATATACGCTACGAGGATTTTTCCCTTACTATTTTTTGTGGCATTCGCAGTGCTCAAAGAACTGTTTCTTAAGCTTCTCCACTACTTCAGGCGAGATATGCGCTAGTTCCATATTGTGCTCCCATACATGCTCTCCGAAATCGGTAACAGGATTGATGTTCAGATTTGCTATCTCTTCAACCTCAGCGGCCACATCAACCACTTTTCTTACTCCAACCAGAGAATGAGGGTGCAGACTCACATAGACTTCACTAGCCCTGCACAGCTTGCTTCCCTCGCCTACCTTAACCTTCTCCGTACAGCTTCCATAGATTCTTGCTCCAGCCTCTATAACAACATTGTCTTCAATTACTGCGTTCTTAACCTCGCAGTTATCCCCTATTCTTACATTATTGCCTATAACACTGTTTTCAACCTTTGCACATTCTTGTATCTCAACAAAGTTACCCATCTCACTGTTGAATACTCTGGCCTCATGGCCTATATACACCCTATGTCCGGTTTTAATGTTGTGAACCGTAGAACGCACGCCGAAGAAAACGTCATAGTCGGTCACTACATGGCCATGAACTACTGCATAGTGTCCCAGGTTGTTTGTCGGTCCAAGATAAATCCCCCCGGATTCACCGCCATGCGCGTGAAGAAGTGCTCCTTCCTGAAGTGTGCAGCCAGGTCCAAGATAAATTTCCTCTCCCGGGTCCTTACGTATAATACTTCCTGGCAGCAGTACAATGCTGTCAGCTACAATCTCAGGCTTGTTAACAGGACATTTAAACCACTTTTTTACCTTGTGCATTCCATCCCTCTTATACATCTTATTCCTCCCGTTTTCTTAGATTTCTACTATAGAAATGTTCCTGCAAAACTCTCTTCAAACCCTTTAATTTTGCAACTAAATTATTACGGCTATATTAAATAACTATAAAGATATGGTAAAATATCTTGAGCCTTTTCAACTTAGACTAAAAATTTTAACTTGTGCAATAAATAGTACAAGAATTAGGTAGGTGGACGCGGCCATTCGCTTCGCTCAAGGAACTTCCCCCTTTGATTAAGGAAAATGAATTAACTGGCGAATAAGTTTATGGAGAGATCCAAATGCTATCGGGTAGCCCAGGGCATACAGCTGGGACTTGTGCCCAGCCAAAGCCCGGGCCTACAATTATGCTTAAATTTCAGGAAGAATTTACAGGACGTCAATTCTAGGAATTATTGAGCCAGGACGGCGAATTAATTCCGGTCTGAAATTTAGTATAACAAGCATCTAGTTTATCTTGATTTCGTAATCCTTATGAGTGGCTAATTTATATTCCTAAAATATTTCAAAATACTGCACAAGTCAAACTAAAAATCTCGATTGACCTCAATCAATCGAGATTTTTTTAATCAAGGTAATCCTTTAGCTTCTTGCTCCTACTGGGATGCCTCAGCTTTCTCAGTGCCTTTGCCTCAATCTGTCTGATTCTTTCCCTTGTTACATTAAATTCCTTTCCAACCTCTTCAAGGGTTCTTGCACGTCCATCATCCAGTCCGAACCTGAGTCTAAGTACCTTCTCCTCTCTCGGAGTCAGTGTATCAAGTACGTCAATCAATTGTTCCTTAAGCAGGGTAAACGCTGCAGCCTCTGAAGGAGCAGGCGCATCATCATCAGGTATAAAATCACCCAAATGGCTGTCCTCTTCTTCACCTATAGGAGTTTCAAGTGACACGGGCTCCTGAGCTATCTTGAGGATTTCCCGTACCTTTTCGACCGAAAGGCCCATTTCATTAGCAATTTCTTCAGGCTGTGGCTCCCGTCCAAGCTCCTGTAGAAGCTGTCTTGAAACCCTGATAAGCTTATTTATTGTTTCAACCATGTGGACAGGAATCCTTATAGTTCTTGCCTGGTCAGCGATGGCTCTAGTAATTGCCTGCCTTATCCACCATGTAGCATAGGTACTGAATTTATATCCTTTTGTATAATCAAATTTTTCTACTGCCTTTATTAACCCAAGGTTACCCTCCTGAATCAAATCCAGGAAAAGCATCCCCCTACCGACATATCTCTTCGCAATACTGACAACAAGTCTGAGGTTGGCTTCAGCAAGTCTCCTTTTGGCCTCGGTATCACCCATCTCCATTTTCCTTGCGAGGTCAATCTCCTCTTCAGCAGAAAGAAGCGGTACTTTGCCTATTTCCTTGAGATACATCCTGACTGGGTCATCAATGCTAACCCCTTCAGGAACAGACATATCTTCAAGTTCCTCTTCGGTGAGCTGTAAATCCTCCAGTTCGGCTTCGATGTCTCCAATTATATCAATACCTACATTCTCCAGGGTATCATATATTTTTTCAATCTGATCGGGGTCAAGGTCTATTTCTTCAAGAGCATCCATAATTTCTTTATAGGTAAGCATTCCCTTTGCTTTGCCTCTCTCAATCAGCTCTTTTATTATAGCCTTTTTGCCTTCATTACCACTCACTGTTCACGCCTCCTTTCTGCATTGGTTTTTTCATAGCTCCAAGTGCAAATGTTAGTGTTTTTAATTCTTCATCCAATTTTCTCAATTCCTCAGCATTAATATTTTTTTCTTTCATCTGAACATGCAGTTCATGTATTCTGGCCTCAATCTTGCCTCTTTCAACTGTTCCCAGGAGTTCATCGGCAACCTTGTAATTATCTTCAAAATTGTTCTCACCCTGCATTATTTCTGAAAACAAATTTATTTCTTCCTGTTCTTCAAGCCTGTTCAGTATTTCTGAATGAGTGACTTCACCCAGTTGGTCATAAGCCTTAACTATCTTCTCAACAATACATTTCCCGGGTTCCCATCTGAAATCATCAGGTTTAATCTTCTTACTGATGTATCCGAAGAGTTCCTTGTCTCCGAGGCTCATTAAAGCAATCAGCATTTTCTCGGTCTGTATGATTCTACGGTCCAACCTATTTTCTGTTTTGGCAGTTCTTGGTCTTTCTATCCTGGCATTCTCGGGAACCCTGAACCGCACCTTGTTCCTGCCATGTACCTGTTTGCTTATCTCTGCATATATCGGTTCAACAGCTATTCCGGTTTCCTCGGATATTTTCCTTACATAAGCATCTCTTTCAATATTGTTCTGTACTTTGGCCAGCACTGCTGCCATTTTGTTTAAAAATCCAATCTTTCCTCTTACATCGTTTAAATCATGTTGTTCCTTGAGAATGTCAATCTTAAACTCAGCCAGGGATTTTGCTGATTTAACCAAATCCCTGAACAGCTTAACCCCTTTTTTCCTTACTAATTCATCAGGGTCTTTAGCATCAAGGAGCTTTATAACCCTGACCGGTATTCCCATATCATTCAGGAGGTCCAATCCTCTCACTGCAGCATTCTGGCCTGCCGTATCGGCATCAAAGGATATTATTATTTCATCAAAATACTTCCTGAGCAGCCTACCCTGCTCCTGTGTAAAAGATGTCCCAAGAGATGCAGCTGCATTTTCAATCCCATGCTGGTACAGAGATATTACATCCATATATCCTTCCACTACAATTACTTTTTTCTCATTCGACTTCTTGGCCAGATTGAGGCCGTAAAGGTTTTTTCTTTTGTTGAACACCAAGGTTTCAGGTGAGTTCAAATATTTAGGCATGGAATTGTCCAGTACTCTTCCACCAAACCCTATAACCCTGTCCCTGACATCAAGGATAGGAAAAATAATTCTTGCTCTGAATTTATCATTTAAAATATTCCTTTTACTTTTATATGCCAGTCCAGCCTCAACTATTTCTTCTTCACCAAATCCTTTTAATTTCAGCAGGCTGGCAAGGTCATTATTTATTCCAAAAGCAAAGCCAAGTCCGAATCTCTTAATTATATCTGTAGAAATACCCCTGTCTTTCAGGTACCTTAATGCATCTGCAGCTTTTGAATCATTCAGGTTCTGGTGAAAATACCTGGCAGCTTCAAGGTTCATTTCCAGAATACGCTGTTTCAGTCTGACCTTTTCAGGTTGGGCGGCCATATCTCCTTCTTCAGGCAAATGCATTCCAACCCTTTCAGCAAGGTGTCTTACCGATTCCACAAATTCAAGGTTTTCTATTCTGCTGATAAAGTGGAATACGTTGCCCCCTGTACCACATCCGAAACAATAATATATCTGCTTCTCAGGAGATACAGAGAATGAAGGAGTTTTCTCTGTATGGAAAGGACACAGACCGAAATAATTTCTCCCGCTTCGCTTTAACCTTACATATTCGGATATAACATCAACTATATCGTTGGAGCTTTTTACCTCTTCCAGGAGCTCATCTGAAAAATAACCTGACATTAAAGACACCCAAAATCCTTATCGCTGAATAACGGGCATCAACAGCTTCTGCCCGGAATTCATAATACTTGGCTTCTTTTTCTATTAGTACACTTCGACAAAATTAAAATATTTCCTCCTTGACATAAAAATTATAAGTATTAATTAATTTACAGTAAAATTTTATGTACAAAACCTATTTTATATTCGACAAGTTAAATTTGTTTTCCTTCTTTTTATTCAAATATTTTCAAGCTTATTTTTAACTTAATTTTACATTTTTATACCAATCCCTTCAGTTCCCCGACTTCCAACAAAAAATAGGAAGAAGTCTTCCTATTCCATAAAGAAATTCTTTAAAAATCTAATTGAATTTATTGTCTCATGCTCACTTCTATTTTCTATAACCAGCTTAATATGGTGAAGAAATTTACTTTATGCCCTTTACATCCAATCCCTCCCGATTGATAAGTAATTTTATCCTCTCGCTGTCATAATCGTCTTCGTCATAATCTACAGTTATGGTATCGGCTTGCATATCCACTCTGACTGCAATAATTCCTTCCTGCTTGGTCAAGGTGTGTTTTATCCCGTTCATTGTATCTGCATCTTTCATATTATTGATAATAAACTTGTCTGCTTTCACGGCGTATCTCTCCTATCTCTTTTTATATATTATTTGTATGCTGCATTGTTTGTTATTCAGCTTTTTTCCACATACCGTTACTAATCTTCGCTTATCGATGCCTCTGAAATACTTTCAACGTACTTGCTGTACTCATCAAAAAGCTTTCTATTCCTGTCATAGTCCTGATATGCCTGAAAACTGAATGAAGTAAATTTTTCTACATATTGCCTTTCTGCATTAATCTGCTTAATAATTCTCTCTACTGGGGCAGCGTTGAATTTACTCTTCCCGTTTTCAATTTCTTCAACAAAGGTTTCAAGGTCTGACCACAGCTTGGTATTTCTACCCGAATATTCTACAGCATCCCGAGTTGCCTTGAACCATTTTCCAACATTCTTTATGGCCTTGGTTCTATCTTTATCTTCACAAACAATCTCCCTTCTGCAACCTATTCCATCCTGAAGGGCGATAATATCTATATCGGTCTGTGAAAGTATATTGGACCACATATCTTTCCATTTGTTAGGTCCATATACTACATCTAGCGCCCTGTTAAAGAACGGTGAAATCATCAGAGGCAGGCCTGATACACGCCTGACATGGTTTATTAACAAATTATAATGTCTGGCAAGAATATTCTGCTTTTCGGAGGAGTTAAAATTCAAGTTATCGACTTCAAATGAACAGTACCAGCCTGCAAGCAGCTGAAACTCGCTTTCTTTCTGAAGCGCCCCATACCTGTTCCAGATATCATCAATAATTTCCCTGGATATCTCTGTTTCAACATCCATCCATTGATTAAATTCCCGCGGCGTTTTTGAAATGATCTTCCACCACTGGTCATTGGTGTTGAGGCCAATATATATCTTTATACCGTGTTTCCTGCCATAGGTAAGCATATTGGTAAGTAAGTCCTTCCTCACCACTCTTCCCGGCAGACTGCTCTGGTAGTAGGCTGTAGCCTTGTCATCACTACCCTTCCTGGTCTCAATCCACTGTAGAATTACATGGTCGAACAGTATTTTTTTGTACCGCTTAAAGTGCTGATCAAACTGTTCCTTATCCCAGTCTACAATATACTCCGGTTGAATAAACGTCCCTTCAAGATACTTCTTGCTATTCATAATATCAAGTCATTCCCGACATTATTTTCTAAGATATTTTACTCGCTCAAGTGGGCATTTATTACACCCGGTTTGCACATCAAGGGAATTTATGGGAAATAATTCAGTATGTCAGGCATAAATATAAACAGGATTCTTGGATTCAGGTGGAGTTTTTTTCTCCATCTGAATCTTAGAAGCCGTTATCCAGGGGCGTAGCGCCGCTTAGCTCCCGCTTGAAGAAGAGGGAGTCTTAGCGGCGGTAGTCATCGGATAAAACAAACCAATTTAAGGGCACAAGAATATGTCGGTTGTCAAACCAAAAGCTTTGCAGCCCGGAGGTACGATAGGAGTTATTTCCCCTGCCGGTCCTATTAATGTGGAGAGTCTGCACTCACTTGAGAAGGGGTTATACTGGCTTAAGAAATTAGGCTATGAAGTAGTTCCCGGTCACTATGTCTACTCAAGGAATGGCTACCTTTCCGGAACCGATAGGCAAAGGGCTTATGACCTTATGAGAATGTTCAGCGATAAGAAAATTGATGCCATTTTCTGTTCGCGCGGTGGATACGGCGCAGAGAGAATAATTGACTATATTGACCTTGAAGTTATTATTAATAATCCTAAAATATTTGTAGGCTACAGTAACATAACCATTCTTCTCAATCTTCTTAGCCGGAAAACAAATATGATTACCTTTCACGGCCCTATGGTCAAGGAATTCTGTTCAAGCGACCGTGGCCGTAATCTTGGGACCCTAATGAAAACAGTTTCTTGCCCTACGGATTTTCATGAAGTTCTTCCGATTGCATGCGGAAAATACAGAACCCTGGTACCTGGAATATGCTGCGGCAAGCTGACAGGCGGTAACCTTTCAACAATAATAAGTTCGCTCGGAACCGACTTTGAAATTGATACCGATGGAAAAATACTTTTCCTTGAAGATGTAAACGAGCCTGCCTATGTTGTAGACAGGATGCTTACACACCTGAAGAATGCCAGGAAGTTTGACCGCTGCCTCGGAATAGTCCTTGGCGAATTTTCTGACTGTGAAGACTCAGATGGCATCTCAGTTGAAGAGACATTGAGGCAGAACCTGCTCCAGCTTGGAAGGCCGGCAATATCAGGTGTCAACGCCGGCCATGGTTTATACAATATTACCCTTCCTATCGGTGCACTTGCTGAACTTAACGCTGTCAATGGAAGACTAACCATTGTAGAATCAGTGGTTAGCTAAATATTTAGAGTATTGAACCTATACGTATCGTGACGTGGCCATTCACTTCGTTCAAGGAACTTCCCCCTTTGGTTAAGGGAAATGAATTAACTGGAGAATAAGTTTATGGAGAAATCTGATTTCGTAATCCTTATGAGCTGTTAATTTATTTCCCTGTATATAAGATAAAGGGGCACGGCTACTCGCTCCGCTCAAGGAGCTTCCCCACTCTCCACAAGTCAAATAAGCAAATAAAAAAACCTTTAGCAGTTATGCCTGCTATAGGTTTCCTTCTATACAAACCAAAATTTATCTCAATTCTTCTCTGTTGATGCGTATTGTATCTATAGTATCTCTTAGTATATCCTCAAGCTTTGCGAGAACTTCATCGGCATATTCCTTGGCGCCCTGGTGGTACTCCCTTGCTGTGTTGTGAGCATTTTCCACAATCTCCTCAGCCTTCTCCATAGCCATCTTGGTAATCTCATGCTCGTCAACCATGGACATGATTCTGCTTTCCGTATCCTTTATGACATTGTCTGCTTCTTTCTGAGCTTCATGCAGTATCCTGTGTCGTTCTTCCTTTACCCACTTAGCTTGTTTTATCTCGTCCGGCAGCTTTAATCTTATTTCCTTAATAATATCAAGTACATCATCCTTCTCCACCACGGTCTTGCCCCATATCGGTACGGTAAAACTCCTTTCGAGAATATCCTCAATTGTTTCCAACAATGCCATAATGTCCATGGCTTTACCCCTTTCCTACACGAAATTTATCAAGTACTCTATTCTTAATGATTTCAGGTACAAATTCGTCGATGTTCGCGCCAAGACTTGCCAGTTCCCTGACTATGCTTGAACTAAGATAAGAGTATTTACTGTTGGTCATCATAAATATGGTTTCAATATCAGCGTCCAGATTCTTATTCAGTAGAGCCATCTGAAACTCATATTCAAAATCTGTGACAACCCTTAGTCCCTTTACTATCACATTTGCCTTCTTCTGATTCATATAGTCTATCAGAAGCCCTTTAAAACTGTCAACCTCTATATTTGGATTTCCTGATATGCAGGCCTTAATCAAATCCACTCTTTCATCAAGTGAGAAGGCAGCCTGCTTATTGGAATTAACCAAAACAGCTATAATGAGTCTGTCAAAAATCTTTGATGCCCTTTCAATGATGTCCATATGACCTTTTGTTATGGGGTCAAAACTTCCTGGATATACACATACCTTCAAATCGATTACTCCTTAATCTTCCTATAGAAGTTCAGAGCTGTCCTACCATAGCCCCTTTCGTCCACCCTTTTCAAGCAGTTCAATGTCTCGGGCAGAATATCCTTCTGTTCATTTTCAATCACAATTATACCATCAGTTCTTATTAGGTTAAAGTATATCAGTAATTCAACGGCCTTATACTCAAAACCCTTGCCATATGGTGGGTCAAGAAATACCAGGTCGTATTTTCTTTTCATCCCTGCAATTCTTCTCAATCCATCTTCAAAATTGCTCAGGTATACCTCTGCCTGTTCAGCAAACCCTGTATGCTGAAGATTGGATTTAACAACCGAAACGCATTCCCTGTTCCTGTCTATAAATGTCACAAATTGTGCGCCTCTGCTTAAAGCTTCTATTCCCAGTGCGCCCGTACCTGCAAACAGGTCAAGAACATGAGCATCGCATACAATCGGCCTTATTATGTTGAACAGTGACTCTTTAATCCTGTCAGCCGTTGGTCTCACAGCTTGTCCTTTTACCGATTCAAGCCTGAGCCCTCCGGCCTTTCCCGAAATTACTCTCAAGAAACACCACCAATAGCCATTCTATAAACAGGATTCTAAGATTCAGGTGGAGTTTTGGCTAATAATTTCTTGTTATCTTTGATAACTTAGAAATCATTGTCCACCTTGTGTGCTCCAACTGAATCTTAGAATCCGTTATCCAGGAACGTAGCACCGCCGTAGACTACTAGTCGCTTGATTTCGAAGAAATCTTAGCGATAGTGTCCATCTTTGATGCTCCCACTTGAATGAGAGGGGAGTCTTAGCGGTGGTAGTCATCGGATAAAAATCCTACTGATTATTTTATAATACATCTGGGAAATGTCAATTGTTTTTAGTTAAACCTTAGCTTGATTATGGAGATTCCCCCTTGTGATTTGAGAGGAAATGAATTAACCGGCGAATAAGTTTACCTTGATTTCGCAGTCCTTATGAGCGGTTAATTTACTTTCCCTGACTGATAAGAAAAAGGAGCTAAGGGTGCAATCCTTAACTCCTTCAGCATTAATTTCAAGATATAACATCAACAATCAGCGGCATCGGTTCAGGCTTTCTTTCATCTATTGTATACGCTCCCACAATCAGTTCCTGGGCCGGCTGCACCCTGTGTTCATGATTGGAATACATCCAGGCCAACGTATCTCCCGCCTTAACCTCATCTCCGATTTTCTTCTCAAGTACTATCCCAACATTGAGTTCAATCTCAGAATCCTTGGTTTCCCTTCCAGCTCCAAGCAGCATGGAGGCAACCCCTATAGAGTCGGTCTTCATTTTGGTTATATAGCCGTCTCTGGGAGCCTTTACAGGAAGTTTAAGCCTTGCTTCGGGGAACAATGAAGGGTCATCAACCACCTTCACGTCACCTTCCTGATTAATTACCATTTCCCTGAATTTCTCAAATGCCTTACCGTTATCCAGCAGACCTTTCAACTCCTCTTTAATCGCATCTATATCCTGTGTCCTGCCTGAGAGTTTGAGCATGTATGCTCCAAGGACCAGACAGAGCTCTTCCAGGTCTTTGGGTCCTTTCCCTTTAAGAGTTTGGATAGCTTCCTTCACTTCAAGCGTATTGCCTACTGCATATCCCAGGGGCTGGTCCATGTTTGACACCACTGCTACTGTATTCCTCTTCAGGTTTTTTCCTATACTCACCATAACTTTCGCCAGTTCCTTTGCATGGCTCAGTACTCTCATAAAAGCACCACTGCCGGTTTTCACATCCAGCACTATGGCATCGGCTCCACCGGCAATCTTTTTGCTCATTATACTACTGGCTATCAAGGGAATACTGCCTACAGTCGCAGTTACATCCCTCAGTGCATAGAGCTTCTTGTCGGCAGGTACCAGGTTTCCGGTCTGACCGGCCAGTGCAATCTTTATACGATTGACTCCATCAATCAGCTTATGCATGGGAATATCCGTCCTGAACCCGGGTATGGATTCAAGCTTGTCTATTGTCCCGCCGGTATGGCCAAGGCTCCTTCCCGACATTTTAGCCACAGGTATGCCTGCCGCAGCTACAAGTGGAGCAACAATCAGTGTAGTTTTGTCACCTACTCCCCCCGTACTGTGCTTGTCTACCTTTATTCCCTTTATTTCTGATAAATCAACCATGTCTCCCGATTGTGCCATCTGTATTGTAAGTTCAGCAGTCTCACCCTGATCCATGCCATTCAGGTATATGGCCATCATAAGAGCAGAGGCCTGGTAATCAGGAATTTTGCCGCTGCTGAAGCCGGAGATAAAAAATTTAATTTCATCAGGAGTTAATTCCTTGCCATCCCTTTTCTTTTCAAGAATATCGTACATTCTCATAACATTACCCCCTAGAAGGCGTTTTTGAGCAGGTTTATATCCATACATTTCCTGCCTTCCTTACTATTATCCATCATTACTTCAACAACGTCAAACCTAAAATTGGTGTTGACCAGTTTCTTTAGTGCCAGATAAGTCTGTGCAACCTTTATCAGCGTTTTCTGTTTTTTCAGGTTTACTGATTCAGCCGGAAAACCATAGTGAGAGTTACTTCGGGTCTTAACCTCAATAAACACAATATACTGTCCATCCATGCCGATAATATCAATCTCACCAAGCCTGCATCTGAAGTTGGTTTGTAGAATCCTGTATCCCCTGGTCTTTAAGTATTCAGCAGCTGCTTTTTCTCCGGCCTTTCCCAGTTCAGTCCTGTAAGCCATATTTTCCTTCTCCCTTAAGCTTATCAATATCGCTCACAAATACCAGAATCTCTGCAACAATCTCGTACAGTTCCTCCGGGATTTCGTCTCCGATTGAAAGTGTGTTCAAAATATGTGCAAGCTCTGGATTCTCGTATACAGGTACATTATTGTTCTGTGCAGTTTCAAGAATCTTCTCGGCAATTTCACCCTTCCCCAGAGCTACGACTTTCGGTGCTGATTCATCCGTATTATACTTTAGAACTGCCGCCTCTTTAATCTTCTTTTTCTGCTCCATGTTTACACCCTCATATCAAACGAAAGTCTTTTAGTCCTGCCACTCAGAACCAGAACCTTATCCATCTCCGGCAGGCCAGTCTTTTTCTGAATAATCCCACAGTCAATATTAACTATACTGTATCCCTTCTGGTTCAAGGCCTCTACCAAACTTGTTGTATTCTCCCTGATGAGCGAAGCAATCTCTTCATCCTGCACCCTGAAAGTAAATCCTACAGCTCTGCCTGTGAGATTCACAAGCACCTCAGTCAGGCCTATGTTGGGCATCTGAAGTGACATTAGAATACTTGCATTGGATGGGTCAATTTTTTTTCGGGATTTTTTGAGAATATACAGCTCGCCGTTGGTATGCTGCCCCCAAATGTTAAGTGGTATTTGTATGAAAGTATTGTACTGGCTCATGCTGTTCATGAACCTTATATTCTCCTCGGCCTGCCCGGTAAGCGCAAGCATTTCGTTCCTGCCTTCCCCTGTAGATAACACTCCCTTAAGGATATCCAGTTTAACAAGTATTTCCTTATACGAAGCACTGACCTGGAGGTCTTTTGCCAGGGTTTCAGATTTATTGCTTACAAAGTGCTTTTCAAATACCGCCTTAATCTCTTCCCTGACATGTTCGGTACTGGCCCTGACTTCAGGTTGTTTTAAGTCAGTTTTATATATTTCTTCAGTCTTAATTTTCAATATTTGCTGGAACAGATTTTTTAGAGCTTCAGGCAGTTTGCCCAGAAAATTCTGGACACCATTTGGCTCAATGTTGTTAATCTGTTGTTTGAGCTGGTGGGTATTGAGATTATTAATCTCGCTTCGTATTTCAGGCAAACCATTTTTAATTTGCTGGTCAATACTATCAAGTAAAGCCTGCTTGATTGCCGGCAGGATGTCTTTACCGATTTGCGTCAAGGCCTCTGAACCCTGCGATTGTCCACTGGTCTGCAGCCCCTGTACTTCTTTATGCAAAGCAGCAGCCGTATGTCCAACTGCTGAGTTTTTCTTTGGAAGAGCTGAAAGTTTTTCGTACAGCATCACTATTTCAGTTTCGCTTAAATTGTCAATCAGATTAGTTATTGCCCTTAGCTGATTTCCCAGTACTGCCTTACCTTCTGTATATTGGGCAAGCATGCCTATACTCTTCTCATTAGGCTCAATTCCCCTGCAAGTCAGGAATACAGCTTTCTGAACATCGAGTCCAGGGTTCTTTGAAATATGGTTAAGAACTGCTTGGACTCTTTCCCTGGTTACAGGCAGTTCGCGGGCTGTCAGTTCGTTAATTATTTCAACATTTCTCGGATTATTGGATAGATTCAGAGACGCTAGAAGGCTATTTAACTGCTCCCTGCTCAGAGCACTTAATGAATTGCCAGGATTACTCTTCAGTGTTTCGATAAAGATTTTTCCGTCCCTTTTTTCATTTATGATAAAGTCGACTACCTTTCCTTCCGTGAGTTCCAATGGAATCAGCATATTGGCAGTTACCGGTTTTCCTTCACCTATAGAGAGAATAACCTCACTTCCTGATTTGCTAACAACCTGAGCACGGATAACATCTCCAACCTTGGCCTTTGCCAGTAATTTACCGGCCTCGAGTTCAAGTATATGTGCAATGGGTCTCAAACCATTAACCTTCATACCAGCACCCCACAGTCAGTTAAAGCATTTAGCTTACCTATATAAACAGGATTCTTGGATTCAGGTGAAGTTTCTCCAACTGAATCTTAGAAGCCGTTATCCAGGAACTTATCGCCGCTTAGATTACTAGTCGCTTGATTTCAAAGAAATCTTAGCGATAGTGTCCATCTTTGATGCTCCCGAAGGGAGTCTTAGCGGCGGTAGTCATCGGACAAATCTTCTGGTGAAGCTCCTTCTATGTAATGGACATAAGCCCTTTCGTCTTATTGCTTCAATATGCTCTGCCGTACCATATCCCTTGTGCCTGGCAAATCCGTAGCCTTCATGTATTTTATCAATTTCTATAATCATTCTGTCTCTTGTAACCTTTGCAATTATGGATGCAGCAGCAATGGACTGACTCAATGAGTCGCCTCTTACCATTGGTTTCTGCGGTACTTCTATATCTTCAAGACTTTCAGCATCAATAAACAGCACTTCGGGCTTAACCTCAAGCTGCTCCACAGCCTTCCTCATTGCAAGCCTGGTTGCGTTTAATATGTTTATTTCATCTATAATATTATTATCGACAATTCCAACTCCCCAGGCCACTGCTTCCCTTACAATAACATCAAACAATTCTTCCCTTTTCTTTTCACTTAATTTCTTCGAGTCATTGACCCCTTCTATCAATAAACCCTTTGGAAGTATGACGGCAGAAGCAACAACTGGGCCAGCAAGTGGCCCTCTACCTGCCTCGTCAATTCCGGCGATATATGTTATTCCATTGAGGTATTCTTCATCCTCATACTGCATCAGTTTATGCAGCCTGTCCAGCTCTTTCTGTAGATACTTGCTGCCCTCTTTTGACCTTGTAGTAGTCTTTATTAGCTTATACTCCACTTTTATCCCCCAATACTTCAGGCTCTTCAAGAGAAATTCTGCCTAGTTTGCCGTTCCTGAACTCGTCAAGAAGTATTAATGCTGCCCTTTCAAAGTCAACTTCCCCACCTGAAACTAGACAGCCTC
Organism: Clostridia bacterium; assembly: GCA_041687355.1. Classification (GTDB taxonomy): domain Bacteria; phylum Bacillota; class Clostridia; order Acetivibrionales; family UBA4821; genus JAWLCD01. The sequence goes on from JAWLCD010000010.1 coordinate 16,498, forward strand.
TTTTCTTCCCGATAAGTTTTACTATATCATATCCACATAGACCTTCAAGGCTATCAAGCTTATACCTTTGGATAAGGTTCTTCTCATACCGTTCTCTAAGGTTTTCGGCCAGCTTAACTGCAAGTTCAGCGGTGTCAATAATCTCCGACCTTATAGCCCCTGTCCCTGCCAGATTGACTCCTACTTCCGGACTATCAAATTTAGGCCATAGGACGCCAGGAGTATCCATAATCTCTATTCCCTGTCCTGCCTTTACCCACTGTTTCTTCCTTGTAACGCCCGGCTTATTTGCGGTCGCTGCCGCAGCTCTGTTAGCCACCTTATTTATGTAAGAAGACTTTCCAACATTGGGTATGCCCAGAACCGCTATTCTTATTGGCCTTCCTATCCGGCCTTTACTGGCGCTCAAATCTAATTTATCCTTCATTATTTCCCTTACTGAGCGTTCGAGCTCTTTCAAGCCCTTTCCGGAGACCGAATCAACTGCAACAGCAGGATACCCCTTGCCGTTAAAGTATTGTATCCACTTTCGGGTTACTGGCTCTTCTGCCAAGTCTGACTTGTTGAGTGCTATAATCCTTGGCTTGTCCCCTGCAATTTCATCCATATCCGGATTCTGACTGCTGTTAGGAATACGGGCATCAAGAAGCTCAACCACAACATCTACCAGTTTAAGATTTTCCTTTATCTCTTTTTTGGCCTTAACCATATGGCCGGGAAACCAGTTAATATTCATTCATTTATACCCCTAATTCTTCCGTGACAGGGGACGGTTCTCTGTCACATTTCTTTAACGAACGTGACAGAGAACCGTCCCCTGTCACGTTTTAAGAAAAGAAAAGTGAGTCAAGGAACCGTCCCCTGACTCACTTTTATGCTAATATAATACTTCTTTAACCTTTGCAGCTTTTCCAATTCTGTCACGCAGATAGTACAATCTTGCTCTTCTCACACGGCCTCGTCTAGCTACCTGAACCCCTTCAATTTTAGGCGAATGAATCAGGAATGTTCTTTCAACACCAACTCCGTAAGATAATCTCCTTACAGTGAATGTCTGGTTTACTCCCCCGCCTCTTTTTTGAATCACTGTACCCTCGAATTGCTGAATCCTTTCCCTGTTGCCTTCCTTAACCTTAACTGACACTTTTACTGTGTCACCGATATTAAACTTCGGTACCTCATTCTTTAAGTATTCACTTTCAATAGTTTTGATTATGTCCATATCAGGACCTCCTCCCTCCGAAGGTGTTCTTGTATAAACAGCGGACCACCCGTAATAAACACCTAGTTATTTTAGCATAAATATATAACTGTTTCAATAGTTATTTTTCTTATTCATTTTCATTTTCCCGCTTCAGCCCTTATTATTAACTCATCTTCCGGAGTTAATTCTGCTCCTTCGAGCAGGTCCGGCCTCTTCCTGTAAGTCCTGATTAGGGCTTGTTCTCTTCTCCACTTTCCAATATTGGCATGATGGCCCGAAATCAGAACCTCCGGCACCTCCCTGTCAAGGAAAACCTGGGGCCGGGTATATTGGGGATACTCAAGCAGCCCTGAACTAAAAGACTCCTGGCTGCAAGAATCTTCAGCCAGCACACCAGGAATCAGTCTGCTTACTGCATCTATAACCACCATTGCAGGTAATTCTCCACCTGTCAGTACATAGTCACCTATTGATATTTCACGGGTTACAATCTCTTCGATAATCCTTTCATCTATTCCTTCATAATGACCGCACAGCAAAACCAAATGTTTATCCCCTGATAACTCTTCTGCAGTCTTCTGGTTGAATTTTTCACCCTGGGGTGAAAGATATACAACCTGAGGCCTGTAATCGAGTCCTTCCACAATTGACCTGTATGCATCGTAAATGGGCTGAGGCTGCATAACCATCCCCGGTCCGCCCCCATAAGGATAATCATCCACCCGGTTGTGCTTGTTGTTTGTAAAATCCCTTATGTTAACCGGGTTAACAGTAATAAGGCCGGCATTTCTAGCCCTGCCGACTATACTTTCACTCAGAACAGCTTCAAACATCTCCGGAAACAGTGTAAGTATATCAAATCTCATTTTATAATAACCCCTCAGGCAAATCTACCAGCATTTCTCTCTTGTTAAGGTCAATATTCTTCACTACAGACTTCAGTGCCGGTATAAGCAGTTCCTTCTCTTCATGTTGCACTACATATACGTCGTTGCCGCCCGTCTTAATGACATCTTTTAAAGTTCCCAGTTTTGACCCATTCATATTAAGAACCTTAATGCCGATAAGGTCGCAAATAAAATAACTCCCTTCAGGCAGCTTTACTGCATCCTTCCTATGAATCTTCAGGACCCTGCTTTTTAATTTTTCAGCCTCCTCAAGAGTTTCTAAACCGGAAAGCTTCAGCAGTACAAAATTCTTGTGAAATCTTACTGAATCAATCTTGTATTCCTCAAGCTTACCGTCTTTATCAATCAGAACATACTTAAGAAGGCTATACCTCAAGGGGTCGTCGGTTAGAGGCATTACCTTCAACTCTCCTTTGACCCCATGAGTATTTACCACTTTTCCTATATCCAGATACTCAATCATCCTGTACCCCTGATATATTTTTCAAACTGCCGGTATTAATCAACTATATCTATAAATACTTTCTTCCCGGCCCTTACAGCATTGGCTTTTACTAAGGTTCTCACAGCTCTTGCAATCCTTCCCTGCCTGCCAATCACCTTGCCTATATCTTCAGGTGCAACTCTCAGTTCCAATCTCAAGCTGTCTTCGCTTTCAAACTCTGATATCTTGACCTGCTCAGGGTTATCCACAAGTGCTTTTGCTATAACTTCAAGCATGTCCTTCAAATTTAACACCCACCTTTTTCTTTCAGCTGGATTAAGACTCAATTCCAACCTTCTTGAATAGGGATTTCACTGTGTCCGTCGGCTGAGCTCCGTTCTTAATCCACTTGCTGGCTTTTTCCTTGTCAATATTTATCTCTGCTGGACTAACCAAAGGATTGTATGTTCCGATTTCTTCAATAAACCTTCCGTCTCTCGGGCTTCTGGAATCTGCAACCACCAGCCTGTAGTACGGTGCCTTCTTGGCTCCCATTCTTTTTAGTCTGATTTTTACTGCCATGTTATATTCACCTCCTTTCGATGCGCAAAAATGGTTATAAGCTTCGTATAACTTATCCGATGATTACCGCCGCTAAGACTCCACTCTTCTTCATCTGGGAGACAAGCGGCGCTACGTCCCTGGATAACGGCTTCTAAGATTCAGATAAAGCACACAAGGTGGACAATGATTTCTAAGTTATCAAAGATAACAAGAAATTATTAGCCAAAACTCCTCCTGAATCCAAGAATCCTGTTTATCTAAAGAAAGGCATGTTGAACATTCCTTTCTTGGATTTCGTCATTGAGGTCATCTGCTTCATCATCTTTCTTAGTTCCTCAAATCGTTTTAGCAAACTGTTGATATCCTGTATGTTGGTGCCGCTTCCTGAAGCTATCCTTCTTTTCCTGCTGGCGTTGATTATTGAAGGGTCAACCCTTTCTTTCTTTGTCATTGACTGGATAATAGCCTCAAAATGCACCAGCTTCTTTTCGTCTATATCTATACCCTTGAGCTGTTTAGGGGAGAGTCCGGGCATCATGCCAAGAATCTGGTCCAGAGGACCGATATTCTTCATCTGCTGCATCTGTTCCAGAAAGTCTTCCAGTGTAAACTGCTGGGAGCGCAGCCTCTTCTCCATCTCCAGAGCTTTCTTTTCATCAAATACTTCCTGAGCTTTCTCTATTAAGCTCATTACATCTCCCATACCCAGAATTCGTGATGCCATTCTTTCAGGGTAGAAGGGTTCAAGCTCATTAAGTTTTTCACCCATACCGGCAAATTTTATGGGCTTCCCTGTAACTGTCTTTACAGAAAGTGCTGCACCGCCGCGAGTATCACCATCAAGCTTGGTTAGAACAATTCCATCAACCCCCAGTTTATCATTGAATGATTGAGCAACGTTAACAGCATCCTGACCGGTCATCGAATCGACCACAAGCAGTATTTCATGCGGTCTCACCGCTGACCTGATATCAACCAATTCGTTCATGAGTTCCTGGTCTATATGCAGTCTTCCCGCCGTATCGATAATAACAAGGTCGTATCCTTTGCTCTCTGCATGACCAAGCGCCTTACGTGCAATTTCAACCGGCTTTTTACTATCATGATCTGCATATACGGGAATATCTAGCTGTTTACCTATAACCTCAAGCTGTTTAATGGCGGCCGGCCTGTATACGTCACAGGCTGCCATCAACGGATTTTTTCCCTGTTTCCTCAGAAGCCCGGACAGTTTTCCACTTGTTGTGGTCTTACCTGAACCCTGAAGGCCAACCATCATTACAACCGTCGGCGGCCTTGGGGAGAAAGATATCCGGCTTTCAGTTCCTCCAAGCAGTGCAACAAGTTCATCATGAATAATCTTTATAACCTGCTGACCTGGAGTCAGGCTCTCAAGTACATCCTGGCCAACTGCCTTCTGAGATACTATACCAATAAAGTCCTTCACTACTTTAAAGTTTACGTCAGCCTCCAGAAGAGCCAGCTTCACTTCTCTCATAACTTCTTTTATGTCTGATTCGGTTACTCTTGCCTTCCCTTTAAACTTTTGCACTATATTCTGCAGTTTTGAAGCCAATCCTTCAAATACCAAAATCATCACCCTCAGTCTAGTGTTCTGTTATACTTTCAAGCATATTTTTTACAGAGTTAATCTTCAAAAAAGTCTCTTTCATATTCCTGCTCTTCAGTTCATCTTCTACTTCATTTACTATATTCAGTGCCTGTTCCAGCTTATACCTCTGCTCCAGAAATCTTTTGACCAGCCCCAGCTTACTTTCCATATTGTACAAGACCTTTTCAGCCCGTTTAATATTATCATACACACCTTGCCTGGTAATACTAAGATTCTCTGCAATTTCTCCAAGACTTAAATCATGGTCATAATACATGTGCAGTATTTCTTCCTGTCTCACTGTCAGCAGCTGTCCGTAAAAGTCAAGCATGAGACCTGCCTCTATTTTTTTCTCCACTTATACCACCTGTTTATGGCTATAAAATATGCTACTGTAAAGTAAAATTGCTTTACAGTAGCATATTTTAATTCAATAGTATAGATTTGTCAATCCTTTTGAAGTCTTGATTATAACTCTATCGGCTAGATATTTACTTTAAATTGGGCTACTTTCTCCCTTAAACTATCTGAGGTCACATCAAGCTTAACAGCCATCTGTTCAATCTGAGACAGTTTTGCAGCCTGCTCCTCTATGGACGCCGAGACCTCCTGAGTACTTGAAGCAGATTGCTCTGCAGCAGTAACCAGCGAACTCATTGCAGTAACAACCTCCTTACTGTTTTGGGCCTGATTCTGTGTTGCCTGTGATATCTCGTCAACCATCGCAGCAGCATGTTGAGCAGCTTCGATTATTCTCTTAAATGATTCTTCGGTGTCATGGATTGATTGTGTTCCTTCTGCAACCTTGGCTGAGTTCAGTTCCATGGATTCTACTGCTTTGGCTGAAGACTGCTGAATTTCCTGAATAAGTCTTGCAATCTCTTTAGAAGCATTCGCGCTTTGCTCAGCCAGTTTTCGAATCTCATCCGCTACAACTGCAAAGCCTCTCCCCTGTTCACCAGCCCTTGCAGCCTCAATTGCTGCATTCAAGGCAAGCAGGTTGGTCTGGTCCGCAATCTCAGAAATCAAGTGAACTATCTCCCCTATTTGCGTAGACTTGCTTCCCAAATCTTTTATTATATGTGACAATCGGTTCACTGTATCATTAATCTCATTCATCTTCTCGATTGTAAAACCTACCGACTTGCCGCCATCCTGCGCGGAAGAGAATGTATTATCCGAAGCTTCCTTTACGCGTCCTGCTTTGTTTGCGATTTCCTGAATAAGCTTATCCAACTCAACAGTTGTCGACATTATTGAGTTAATGGTATCGGCTTGATCCTGAAATCCTCTTGCAAGTTCATCCGCAGTATGGGCAACCTGCTTTGATATTTCGGATGTTTCTGCAGTGCCCTCTGATACCTTCCGTCCGAACTCGTTAACTTCTTCAGTTGCAGCGGAAACCGACCGTATGAGTTCACTCAGCTTTGCTGTTGCAGTATTAAAAGCTAATCCAAGGCTTCCAATCTCGTCTCTTGAACTTATTTTAACCGTCTGGGTGAGGTCTCCTGACGCCAGAAGGTTGTTTGCATTAACCAGTCTGTTTATAGGTTTTGTAAAGATTCCGGCAACTGCTATACATATAATAATACATAGGACGATTACTAACATTGTAACTATAAGAATTGAAAAGAACAGGGTGCTTAGCTCACCATTAACATGCTCCAAAGTATACCCTACAGCTACTACCCCCAGATTATAATTCAAACCTTCAATTCTTATAGGTACCATAACTTCATATACTTCGCTGCCATCTTTGTATGCTAATACATTTTTTGAAACTTTTGTTATATTGTCAGGGTTCAGGGGTTGATTATTTACATTTACCTTTAATCCTTCCTTGGCCTTATCGGAATGCACAAGAGCTTTACCCGTGTCATCAGTAATATATGCATACGCAATATCATTTTGTACAGATGCTTGTTCTGTTTGTGCAGAACTATCTACTCCTGTTATTCCTTTCATAATATACCTGAGCGTTTTAAAATTCATGGTTAAGACGGCATCACTGCTTATCTCAGCAGCAGTCTGGGTTAATCTGGTACTCTGCTTCTCCAGATCATTCCATAAGAGGTTTTTCTCATGGAAATAAACCACGGCTCCAGCAGCAGATATAATCAGACCCATTACAACTGAAAAAAATATTGCCAGTTTAAGTGAAAAGGATAGTGATACTTCTTTCTTCTGTTTCTTTATCTTATTAGACACATTTTTCCCCTCCCTGAAATATAGGCCTGCTCTCCATTGTATTCCCCTTAACTTCTGCGGGGTGGCTTGCCACCCCGTCCAGAATAAACCATCACTAACCTTCTTACTTTATTCCCAGCATCTGCATAGCTTCACGAATCCACTGGTAATCTTCATCACTTACATCTGTGAATCCTGTATATTTGGGTTCAATTGTTTTTGCCAGTTCCTCATCCACTTCAAGCAAAGCATTCTTTAATTTTTCCTTTACCTGGGCATCCATCCCTGGCCTTATAGTATATGGGAATGTAGGAATCTCTGTCTTCCTTGCTATCTCCTTCAAGCCAACACCTTCATTTTTGTGTTTATCAAAGACATGCGCCTTAACAGCACCTGCATGAAATTCGCCGCTTATTACAGCCTGGATAACATCATTCTGGCTTGTAATGTTTTTTGCCTCTGCAAAATCCTTTTCGAATATTCCAACTTTACTGTAGAGGTATTTGGGCGACAGGTTTGAAGAACAGGAGTCCTTGTCTCCAAAAGCCATCTTCTTACCCTTCATATCCTCTAGCTTGCTTATTAGGCTATCCTTTCTTACGAAAATAACTGACTCATAGAAGGCTTCGCCGCCTTCAAGCGCCTTTACAATTGCTTCACCACCGAAACCATCATGGGCTTGTACATATGTAACCGGGCCAAGGCTTGCCATATCAATGGTACCGTCTCTCAGCCACTGAACAGCGTTTTCGTATGTAGGAGCCGGCTTAAACCTGACTTCCATATTAATCTTTTCACTCAGATAGTCACAAAGTGGCTTAAAGTTTTTAACCATAATTTCAGGGTCTTCCAAACCAATTGCACTGATTGTAAATATTTCCTTACTTCCAGTCTGGTCGGATTGGTCAGAATTCTGTATCTGCTCACCGCCAGCCTGTCCCTCCGGCCCTGCAGCAGGTGTCTTGCCTCCGCACGCGGTAAAAAGAAATACTGCTAGTGCAACTACCAACATAAGACTTGACAGCTTTAGTAACTTGCTCATGTTCTTCCTCCTTTTTTCTGTTTGGTTTAGTTTTATTATGGGAATACAATGAAGCAGCGCAAAAAAACTAGTTATAACGGCAGTTAAATGTTGGGTGCAGTGTAGAAGATTGGTCTAATTGTGCTATTCATAAAGTGAATGGAGTGTTTACTCAACGACTCAGCTAAATTATTAATTCTACAATTCTCTGTAAATTCCTTCATAATTTCTGTTGAATTTTAAAAAAACAACAAAATATTTTTAGTTTTTTTACAAACAAAAAATGTTTTACATAATTAGCCTACCAGCCTTCTCCGGATAATGTCCAGAGTATGCATGGTTGTTATCATTCTGACTCTGTCCCTATCTCCGGAAATTCTGAGTTCAAAGCTTTCAGCACCTTTACTATCAGCCAAACCTATATATACAAGTCCAACCGGTTTACTTTCGGTTCCTCCTCCCGGCCCGGCTATACCTGTAACGCTGAGCCCAAGGTCTGTCCCTGCCCTATCCCTGATTCCGATTGCCATCTGCAAGGCAGTTTCATGACTGACCGCCCCGAATTCCTTCAGGGTGGTCTCTCTTACTCCAAGCAAATCAATCTTGGAACAATTGGAGTAACTAACCACCGAGCGTTCGAATACCTCGGATGAACCTGGAACATCGGTTAGTTTGGAAGCTATAAGTCCTCCTGTGCATGACTCTGCAAGCGAAATAGTTTTTCTTTTCTTTCTAAGAATGTTTACCACTTCTTCTTGAAGGGTTCTGCCTTCGGTGCTGTATATATAATCCCCAAGTCTGCCCTGAATCTTTTTAATAACTGGTACCAGTTTCCTTTCAGCTGTTCCCTTGTTCCTGGCTTTTGCCGTTATCCTGAGAATAACTTCACCTTCACTGACATAAGGCGCAATTGTCGGATTTGTCTGCTCTTGAATCAGGTCTATTATCTTCTCTTCAACTGTAGATTCACCTATACCGAAAATCTTTATATATTTTGAAAGTATCGTTTCCTGATATTTACTTAAATTATCATTGATAAACCTATCAAACATAGGACTCATTTCAGATGGTGGACCGGGCAGGAGGACAATTGTCCTGTCGTTGGACTTAACTACGCACCCTGGTGCAGTTCCATTTTTATTTATCAGTACAGTGGCCCCCTTGGGAAACATTGCTTGCTTGAGGTTACCCTCAGCCATGTCCCGGTTTTTATTCTTAAAGAATTTACGGATTCTTTCTTCGCTCTCCTTATGTATCTGTAAGCTTAAACCACAAACCTCAGAAACAGTCTCCTTGGTTATATCATCCTTTGTTGGCCCCAGCCCTCCGGTAACTATTATCAAATCCGATCTTTCCAGAGCCAGTTTCAGCGTTTGGGCAAGTCTAAGCCTGTTATCCCCTACAACGCTGTGGTAATATACGTTTATTCCTGCTTCTGCAAGCCTCTGTGATATGTACTGTGCATTGGTATTGGCAATCTGGCCTATCAAAAGTTCAGTTCCAACAGCAATAATCTCAGCGTTCATTTATTTCCTCCATGGATTTGTTGTACCCTATTATAGTATTTCATAAATCTATTATTATTCTACCACCTTAAGTAGAAATGGGACACCTGCAGTTGAGGCATCCCATTTTCATCACCAATTCTAAAAACTCTATCTTTAATACTTCTTAAGAACAATTGTAGCATTGTGCCCGCCAAATCCAAGTGAATTGGATAAAGCATAGCCAATGTCTGCATTCCTTCCCTTATTAGGCACATAATCAAGGTCGCATTCAGGGTCAGGATTTGTATAGTTTATTGTTGGTGGAAGGAATCCGTCCTTAAGAGCATATGCCGAAATAATGGCCTCTATGGCTCCTGCGGCACCCAGCAGGTGTCCGGTCATGGATTTTGTTGAGCTAACTGCCAGCTTATATGCGTGTTCACCAAACACTGTTTTTATTGCCTCTGTTTCGAGCTTGTCATTTAACGGTGTAGATGTTCCGTGCGCATTTATATAGCCCACTTCCTCAGGAGATATACCTGCATCCTTGACAGCCATAGCCATAGCCCTTGCTCCGCCCTCTCCCTCAGGGGCTGGTGCAGTTATGTGGTAGGCATCGCATGTTGAACCGTAGCCAACTATCTCTGCCAGTATATTGGCACCCCTTTTGACAGCATGCTCATATTCCTCAACTATTAGAATACCAGCTCCCTCACTCATTACAAATCCGTCTCTCTCAGCGTCAAACGGCCTGCTTGCAGTCTTCGGATCATCGTTTCTTCTGGACATGGCTTTCATAGAACAGAATCCGGCAAACGCAATGGGTGTTATAGGTGCTTCTGTTCCACCTGTAACAACAATATCTGCATCGCCTCTCTGAATACACTTGAAAGCATCCCCAACAGCATTTGTCCCAGATGCACAGGCGGTTACCACCGTTTCATTTACTCCCTTTGCTCCAAGGGCGATTGCTATCTGACCTGCTGCCATGTTTGCAATCATCATCGGTATAAAGAACGGACTTATCCTCTCCGGACCCTTATTCAATAGAACTTCATGCTGGTCCTCAAGTGTCTCAATTCCTCCGATTCCTGACCCCAATATTACACCCATCCTGTTTTTATCAACTGCTTCAAGGTCAATACCTGAATCTTCAACTGCCATTCTGGCCGCAGCAACTGCAAACTGGGTATATCTGTCCATTCTCTTGGCTTCTTTTTTATCTATATACTGCTCCGGTTCAAAGTCTCTGATTTCGCCGGCAACCTGTGTAGTGTATTTTGTATAGTCTATCCTTGATACCTGGTCAATTCCGGACTTGCCTTCTTTAATGGCATTCCAGAACTTCTGTGTTCCAATCCCAACAGGTGTTATAACACCTGTTCCAGTGATAACCACTCTTTTTTTCATGATACCCCCTCCTTCGAAAGGACTTTAAAATAAAAAGCCGTAATATTTAAAAAAGTCCCGTCGGGGACTTTTTTATGAGTTATTTTTGATGTACTCCACTACATCCGCGACTGTCGAAATTTTCTCGGCCTCCTCATCCGGTATCTCTAAATCGAATTCCTCTTCCAGAGCCATTATCAGCTCAACTATGTCCAGTGAATCTGCACCTAAATCATCAATGAAGGAAGATTCCATTGTTACATCCTCTTCTTCTACACCAAGCTGGTCAACTACAATTTCCCTTACTTTTTCGAAAATCATTTGTTCACCCCCCTTCCACGGCCAAGTGCTATATTGATAATATTATATAACCTCCATATCGTCAATCTAAAAAGATAATATTACATAACCATCCCACCGTCAACATTTATTACCTGTCCAGTAATATAGTTTGACTTATCTGATGCCAGAAAAGCAACGAGGTTTGCCACATCTTCAGGCGTCCCGAACCTCTTGAGTGGAATATTCCTCATGTATTCTTCCTTTACAGCATCGGATAATTTTGCTGTCATTCTCGACTCAATTAAACCTGGTGCAACAGCATTTACAGTAATACCCCTTGATGCAAGTTCCTTTGCCACTGCCTTGGTAAAACCTATCATGCCTGCTTTGGATGAGGAGTAATTTGCCTGTCCGGCAGCTCCTACAACTCCCGAAACAGAAGCAATGTTAATTATCTTTCCTGACCTCTGCTTCATCATTATCTTTGCTGCTGCCTTAGTGCAGTTAAAGACACTTTTCAGGTTGGTATCAAGCACTTCATTCCATTCTTCTTCACTCATCCTTACAACCAAATTATCCCTCGTTATTCCTGCATTATTCACAAGTATATCGATAGAATCAAAATTTTTCTGAATAGTATCAAACATTTTTTGTGCTTCAACCAGACTGCCAACATTGCATTTTACGGTCAGAACCTTTACTCCTTTTGCTTTTAATTCTTTTTCAACCTCATCAACAGCATCCGAAGCCTGGGTAGAATTCAGCACAATGTTTGCTCCCATTTCAGCCAGTGCAAAAGCTGCTGCCCTTCCTATTCCTCTACTGCTTCCAGTAACTACAGCAGTCTTTCCCTTCAATTCCATTTTTATTCCCCCCTTTCTACAACTTTCTTCTTTGAGCTTGCTAACTGTTCGCCTCCAGGTGTTCCAATGTCTTATTAAGCGATTCAATATCTTCAACATTTAGGATAGTAACTTCTTTATTTATTTTTTTCACAAAACCGCTTAGCACCTTACCTGGGCCTATCTCAACAAATGTGTCCACCCCCTGGTCTATCATGCGGTTAACTGAATCCTCCCATAAAACCGGACTGCTGACCTGTTTAATAAGAAGGCTTCTTACATCTTCCTCTGACTCTATATATTCTCCGGTTACATTTGAGATTACCGGAATATCCATTGCATTCAACTGAATATCTGCAAGTGCCAGCGCAAGATTTTCACCTGCCGGCTTCAACAAACTGCAGTGAAATGGTGCACTAACAGGTAAGATGACCGCACGCTTTGCGCCCTTTTCCTTTGCAAGCTCCAAAGCCTTCTCAACCGCTTCAATATGTCCGGCAATTACAATCTGACCAGGACAGTTGAAGTTCGCAGGCTCTACAATTCCTATGTCTGACGTCTGCCTGCAGCATTCAATTACATCTCCTTTTTCAAGGCCCAGAACAGCCGCCATTGTTCCAACTCCCACAGGTACAGCCTCCTGCATAAACTTGCCTCTTTTTCTGACCAGTCTGACAGCATCCTCAAAAGTAAATGTTCCTGATGCCACATGGGCCGAGTACTCTCCCAGACTCAGTCCGGCAGTAACATAAGGCTTTATGCCTTTATCAACCAGAGGCTTAAGACATGCTATACTCGTGGTTAAGATAGCCGGCTGAGTATTTTCAGTGATTTTCAGTGTTTCTTCTTCACCATTAAACACCATATCTCTTATATTGAATCCAAGAGCCTCAGAAGCTTCATCAAATATTCTGCCTGCGGAATGGTACGCTTCTGCGATTTCCTTCCCCATCCCTATGTACTGTGCTCCCTGTCCGGAAAATATAAATGCTGTTTTACCCAATCAAATCATTCCTTTCTCTTTCTTCCATCTGACTACTGCTGAACCCCATGTTAGTCCGCCACCAAAGCCTACAAGCACTATCAGTGCCCCACTTTTCACTCTGCCTTCCTTTGTCGCTTCATCTAATGCCACAGGTATTGAGGCTGCAGACATGTTCCCATACTTATGTATATTGCTGAATATCTTTTCATGGCTTACTCCCAATCTCTTTGCAGCACCTTCCAGTATTCTGATATTAGCCTGGTGAGGTATTATCAAGTCAACATCACTAATGTCCAGGTTCAAATCCTTAAGTGCTTTATTTGTGGCCGAAGCCATAACCCTGACGGCGAATTTGAACACTTCACTTCCATCCATCCAGATTGACCTGTAATTATCTGATTTTCTTTTCTCAATTTCTTCAGGGGCAATATAACATGATGGTGCAGTCAGATACTTACCCACAGTACCATCAGCCCCAATATTTGTCGATAGAATTCCGTGACCATTTCCAACGTCCTCGAGAACTACAGCGCCGGCTCCATCACCGAATAGCACACATGTATTCCTGTCGGTCCAATCCACTAAAGAACTCAGCTTATCTGCCCCGATTACCAGTGCATTCCTATAGTAGCCGGTCAGAATAAACTGGCTCGCCACCGTTAATCCGTATATGAATCCGGTACATGCTGCATTTATATCAAAAGCAGCTGCCTTCACAGCCCCGAGCTTTTCCTGAACTTTACAGGCAGTCGACGGAGTATACATATCTGAAGTTATTGTAGCAGTAATTATCAGGTCAATATCCTCAGGCTTAATACCTGCATCTGCTATTGCCTTGCGCGCAGCTTCATAGGCCATATCCGATGTCGCAATACTGTCTCCTGCTATTCTTCTTTGCTCAATACCTGTTCTGGTCTTTATCCACTCATCTGAAGTTTCGACCATTTTTTCCAGGTCGAGGTTGGTTAACACCTTGTCTGGTACCCAGCTTCCAACCCCTGTAATTCCAACGTTTCTACTGGCCTGAATCATTGATTTCTCCCTCCACCTTGAGTAATTCCCCTCTAATCTTCTCAACCGTTTGATTCTTTACAAATGCCTCTGCCTGCTCTATTGTTTTGGCTATCGCCTTTGCATTCGAACTGCCGTGGCACTTAATTACCGGTTTCTCAATACCCAGGTAAAGTGCACCACCGTACTCAGTATAGTCGAGTTTCTTTTTGAATCTGTCAAAAGCAGGCTTCATGAGTAAAGCTCCCAATTTGGTCAGCATGTTTTTCTTTATCTCATCTCTGAACAGCTTTGATACCGTCTTTCCCATGCCCTCCATGACCTTCAGGATTACGTTGCCTGTGAACCCGTCACACACTGCCACATCAACATTACCCAAAGGAATATCCCTGCCTTCAATATTTCCAATAAAATTCAGGCCTGATTCCTGAAGAAGAGCAAATGCCTGCTTAGTAAGGTCATTCCCCTTTACGGCTTCAACACCAACGTTGACAAGCCCAACCCTCGGATTTTCAATTCCTATGATACTTTTTACATAAATAGACCCCATGACGGCAAACTGAAGAAGATTTTCTGGCTTGCAGCTGGTATTTGAACCTGCATCCACAAGCAGTACCGGACCACTATACGAGGGAAGTACAGGGGCAAGTGCCGGCCTGTCAACGCCCTTTATCCGATCCAACTGTAAAAAAGCACCGGCCATTAGCGCACCAGTATTCCCGGCTGACAGGAAGATGTCACCCTTTCCTTCCTTTAATAGGTTCAGGCCAACTACCATTGAAGAGTCTTTCTTAGACTTGATTGCTCTGGTTGGACTGTCTTCATTTGTAACTACTTCAGTCGTATTATGTACTATAATATTTGAGCCAGTATATGATAATCTTCTAAGCTCTTTCTTAATTATCTTTTCTATACCGCACAGCACAATCTCTGCGTCTACCTTCCCAGCTGCCTGGATACACCCTTTAACTACTTCCTTGGGAGCTTTGTCTCCTCCCATTGCGTCTACAATAATCTTCATTGATGCACCTCTCTAATGTGTTTACTAGTCTAGTGATACCAAGATAAACTTTCCTCTGAAGACCTCTGTCTGTTTTTCTTTAATACTAACCCATACAATAAAGCTGTTGGCCCTGGCTTTCTTTACCTCTGCCTTGGCAACCAGCCTTGCTCCGGCAATCACCGGACTTTTATACTTAATATTTGCAACTCCAATTAACGCCACCTTGGCATCGATTACCGAAATAGCCAAAGTCTCGGCAAGGGAATATATAAAATGCCCCCGTACTATCTTATTTCTCTCAAAAGCCATCTCCTGACTGGTTTCAAGTATCGAAATACCTTTCAGTCCCAAAGTCAGGTCCACAAGTTCCCCAACTATCTCCCTGCTTTCCAATGACTTGACCTTTTGATAGTTTCTGGAGGCAACCCCCTTAATTCTCTCTCTTAACTCCGGAATCCCCAGTTCCATTCTGTCGAGCCTGATTGTTTGTATGCTTACGTCAAAGTGCTCAGAAAGCTCCTCATCCTTCATAAACGGGTCATCCTTAACCTTCTCCATTAACTTTTTCTGTCTTTCCTTCTTACTTATTGAGGCCCTAGACATAACAACACCTCTTATTACCTGGTACTAAGTGCGCCAAAGTTAGTATATTATATATTTTGATTTAATGCAACTACTCTTTTAATGAATTCTTCTATTAGTAATAATTAATCTTGCATTAAATTCTCGCTCATGGTAAAATATCCTTTGTCATTAAAAAAGCTGACTGCTAATATGACTATAAATCATTGACATATGTAATACTAATCTAGGGAGGTGAACAGTTTGGCAAATATAAAGTCAGCCATAAAGAGGGTTAAGATTGCCAAGGCGCAAACACTTAGGAACTCTATCGTGAAGTCGATGTTAAAAACCTGCATAAGGAAGCTGGATGAATCGCTTAAAGCTGGTGATGAAGCAGAAATCAAGGAACAATTTATTCAAGCTACAAAACAGATTGACAAGGCTGCAGCTAAGGGAGTAATTCATAAGAATACCGCGGCAAGAAAAAAATCCTTGATTTCGAAAAAGCTCAACCAGGCAAATGCCGCAAATGCTTAAAACGTACACCAGTACGTTTTTTGTTTTGATTGATGTTTTTTATCCATTCTGACCTTTCCCCACATAATTTTATCCGAGAGGATGGAAAATATGAATAATATGCGTATAGGTAGAAACCTGACTGAGGGTAATATTCTAAAGCTTCTGGTAACCTTTGCCCTTCCACTTCTTATCGGCAACGCACTTCAGGTTTTGCAGCAGACTATAAATGCGTTCTGGATAGGAAGATTCCTGGGTAAGGATGCTTTTAGCGCTGTTACAGTGAGTTTCCCTGCGATTTTCGTAATCATTTCGGTTGCAATAGGTCTCACCATGGCAGTAATAACCCTTGTTGCACAATACAAAGGTGCAGGCAGCAATGAAATGGTAGACAAGATAATAAAAAATTCGTTCATATTTATCATGCTTCTCGGGCTGGCCGCTTCAATCCTCGGAATTATTTTTAACAGGAACATACTTGGTATCCTTGTAAACCCCCATAGTGCACCCGAGGTATTCGAAATGGCTTCAGGGTATCTTGCCATTACCTTCTCCGGACTGATATTCATTTTTGGATTTAACCTTATAAGTGCTATTCTACGGGGATTGGGAGACTCATGGACGCCTCTTTGGTTTCTTGTATATGCAACTATTCTGAACGCCTTACTGGACCCACTCCTGATTCTGGGTTTTGGTGGAATAATTCCGGGTCTGGGAGTCAACGGTTCTGCACTGGCTACCCTAATCTCACAGCTGCTGGCCTTCATATTCGGGGTAAGGTTTCTACAGTCTAAAGGATATCTCACGCGCTTAAATCTAAAACATTTCAAATTCGATGCCGGTATTATACCGAAAATCCTTAAAATCGGTCTGCCTACTGCAGGTCAGCAGGCCATAGTTTCGACCGGAATCTTTTTTATAACAGCACTGGTGTCCCGTTTTGGAATTGATACAGTTGCTGCGTTCGGGGTAGGCACAAGGATAGACAGTTTTGCATTTATGCCTGCAATGGCACTAGGAATATCTGTTTCGGCGCTCACAGGTCAGAACCTGGGTGCTGACAAAAAGGAAAGGGTTGGCGAAACTGTCAGAATAGCAGCTCTCCTGTCTCTATCTGTTGGAATACTTATACTGCTTGTATGCCTTATCTTTCCCCGTCAGATTATCTGTTTCTTCCTGAGTGACCCGTCCATAGAGATAATGAACCAGGGGATTCAGTACCTGAGAATTGTTCCCTTTGGGTACCTGGGTTTATCTCTGGTTTTCGTTACCAATGGTGTTCTCACTGGAGCCGGTGATACTATTCCACCCTTAATCTTTTCTATTCTCTCTTTCTGGTTGATTCGTATACCCTTAGCCTGGGTATTATCACAATTTACTCCGCTTGGCAGTACCGGTATATGGCTCGGAATTTCTGCCGGGTTTATATTCTCCGCTGTCGCCAGCTTCCTCTACTACCGTTTTGGCCCATGGGAGCGCAGGACAGCCATCAGAAGATGGGCATGAATTCCATAATCTATCATTTGATTAGAGTACGGTTTTATGTTAACATATTAGTATATAGTCATCGCTTAGAAGGGGTCTCTATGAAGCACGAACTCAGAGATAAAATAGTCAGGGAAATTGAAAATATAGGTAAGATACCCAGAGCAATAATCAAGTACGGTTCAGTTGTGTCCGTACTGCTGTTTGTTGGAGCAGCGGCAGTTTATGCCTATAATAACTACTATATAAACAGTTTTGAGCTTATGCATAACTGTATTGCAATGATGAAAACCAGCACTACTATCCTGGCTGAAATCATTATAGGAAGCCTAATAATTGACCACATATCCAAGAATTATTAAAGTGATTAACATAGTAAAACCTGTACAACAGCTGTACAGGTTTTTTACATTAATTTAACATTGTATTCCAATAATCCTTGTTTACTAATTGTCGGAAATTTTGTATAATTAAAATATATTGTTAAAATAAATATCGGTAACGAGCGCCAGGTTACTTCCTGCAGCAGATGTTGAATCTGAAATATACAGGGATATCCTGGTGTTTTTGTTATAAATAAAAAAAAAGGAGTGTTGTTTTAATGACTCAAAGGTGTGCAGAACTAAAATCGCGGATGCCCAAGTTTGTTGAAGGAAGCCAAGTAGGCTCCCTTATCAGGAGACCTGAGTTCCGTCAACTCATGGAAATCAAACAAAAATGCAAAGAACTCGGAATTTCCTGTGACAGCTGCCCTGCAAACAAGTAACAAATTAAATAGCACATCTATATCAAAAAGCACTCAATATTGAGTGCTTTTTGAATATTAAATGGCTACTTATACTATCAATTGAATCACAATTTATTTCCTTGTACTGAATTAATCAAACAGTGACAAGGAACCGTCCCCTGTCACACTTTCTTTGTCCTGATGTACTCATCAATAGACTTTGCTGCCTTTTTCCCGGCTCCCATGGCCTGGATAACAGTAGCTGCACCGGTTACAATATCTCCTCCGGCAAACACACCTTCCCTGCTTGTACGGCCTGTAGACTCGTCAGCCACAATGCCTCCATGCCTGGTAAGCTCTAACCCAACGGTAGTACCAGCTATCAAAGGATTAGGGGTTGTCCCTATGGACATTATAACCGTTTCTACTTCGATTACGTGCTCAGAGCCCTGCTTTTCCACAGGCCTTCTTCTTCCGGATGCATCCGGTTCTCCGAGCTCCATTTCAATGCACTCCAGACCTTTCACCCATCCATCATCAGTCCCCAGTATTCTGACCGGGTTGGTGAGCAGTCTGAACTCAATACCTTCTTCCTTTGCATGATGCACCTCTTCCCGTCTGGCAGGCATCTCATCCTCAGACCGCCTGTATACTATATAGACCTTATCAGCCCCCATCCTGACAGCACAGCGGGCGGCATCCATTGCAACATTTCCGCCTCCAACCACTGCAACCCTTCTACCCACCCTGACTGGTGTATCGCATTCAGGGAACCTGTAAGCTTTCATTAAATTTATTCTGGTTAGAAACTCGTTTGCAGACATCACACCGTTAAGACTTTCACCCGGTATATTCATGAATGCCGGAAGGCCTGCTCCCGAGCCAATAAAGACTGCATCATACCCCTGGGTGAATAGTTCATCAATACTCACTATTTTTCCAACAACCATGTTGGTTTTTATTTCAACTCCCAGTTTTTTAACACTCTCAATATCTTTCTGAACAATATCCTTTGGAAGCCTAAATTCAGGGATTCCATACATCAGCACCCCTCCGGGTACATGAAAAGCTTCAAAAACTGTAACCTTGTAACCTGACTTTGCAAGGTCTCCGGCGCATGTAATTCCTGCTGGACCGGAACCTACTACCGCTACTTTTCCCTTATTCTCATCTCGTTCCAGACTACAGGCTTCCTCTTCTACTCCCTGTGTACTGCCACCGCAGTAGTCGGCAGCAAAACGCTCAAGCCTTCCGATGCCAACCGGTTCACCCTTCTTGCCTCTAAGACAGTACTTCTCACACTGACTCTCCTGTGGGCATACCCTGCCGCAAACAGCCGGTAAGCTGTTGGTTTCTATAATCTTTCTGTACGCTTTGTCAAACTCCTTTTTCTGTATTAGTTTTATGAACTCGGGTATTTGAACATTTACTGGACAACCTTGCACACACGGTGAGTTTTTACACTGCAGACAGCGCATAGCTTCCTCGACAGCCTGCTCCTGAGTGTACCCTAGTGCGACCTCTTCAAAATTCTTATTTCTAACCTCAGGCTCCTGTTCAGGGATAGGAACCTTTTTCTCCGACATATTAGGCATTTTCGTCACCCCTTATCCTGCACCTGTGTTCCTCAAGTGAATGCTTTTCTTCATTTTTGTACATATTCTGTCTTCTCATTGCCTCGTCGAAATCCACAAGGTGTCCGTCAAATTCGGGACCGTCAACACATGCGAACCTGGTCTCTCCTCCAACCGTCAGCCTACAGCCGCCGCACATTCCAGTTCCGTCTATCATAATAGGATTCATGCTTACAACGGTCGGTATACCGTATTCCTTAGTCAGATTGCTTACAACTTTCATCATAATTAGTGGACCAACCGCAACCACACGATCATACTTGTTTCCGTCTTCAATAAGTTTTCTAAGTACATCGGTTACAAAGCCCTTTTGCCCTTTTGAGCCATCATCTGTAGCTATATAAACATTTTCACAGTAAGGCCTTATTTCTTCCTCAAGTATTATCAGTTCCGCATTCCTGGCACCAATAATGACGTCAACCCTTGTTCCGTTTCTATGCATTTCTTTTACCTGTGAGAATATTAAGGCTGTCCCAAGACCCCCACCTATTACTGCCACCCTCTCAAGACTGTCCAGTTCTGTAGGCTTGCCCAATGGGCCAACCAAATCCAGAATGGTGTCACCCTCTTCGAGCTGGCCTAACAGCTCTGTTGTTTTTCCCACTTCCTGAAATATTATGGTGATTGTCCCTTTTTCAAAGTTGTAATTAGATATGGTAAGGGGTATTCTTTCTCCCTCTTTACTGACTCGAACCATGACAAACTGGCCGGGCTTTGCCTTCTCAGCCATTATACGGTTTTGCACTTCAATAAGTTTTATGGCTGGAGCAAGTACTCTTTTGGTTAAAATTCTATTCAATATACCAACCCCCTTCTGAAAGATTATAGTACAAGTGAGTCAAAGATTTCAATCAAAAAATTAAAGGAGTTTCCTCTTCGGGTTTAGGGGAAATGAATTAACTAGTGAATAAGTTTATGGCTTTCACTAAATTTTCTCCAGAAACTTTAGAGTCCGGAACTCCTTCTCAAGCTTATCTTTCAGGTAAATTTCACTGATAAACCTTAGCTCTTTGAGCACTTGCTCAGGAACTGAAAATGAGAAGAGCTTTCTAAAATCTGAACTGATTATGTATTTCAATGCCCTGACGGTACCTGCTGTAACTGCAATAGAGGACAATCTTTCAGCTCCACATTCACTGCATACCAATCCATTTTTCTCAAAACTGAAAAAACAGCATTGACCGTCACCAGCGCAGGAAGCACAGCTGTCAACCTGAGGTTTATACCCTATCATTGCCATAAGTCTGAATTCAAAAGCCCTGCAGATTAATTCAGGCGATTTATCGGTTTCGGAGAGAGCAAACAGTGTATTGAGAAAGAGCTGCAGCACCCTGTAACTCTGCATATTCTCGTGAATAACCTCTCGTATTACCTCTGCTGCATACGAAGCGTAGGTCAGTTTTGATATGCTGTTTCTGATATTATAAAAAGGTTCGATTATATCACAGCTGTTTACCTTATAAATTTCACTTTTGCCCTTAAAAAAGATAAAGTCACTAAAAACAAGAAACTGTGAACAGGCAATCAGATTACTGCGCGGTTTTCTGGCTTCTTTTACAGATGCCTGAATTTTGCCATACTTTTTAGTAAAGACTGTAAGAATCTTGTCAGCCTCTCCCGTATTTACTTCTCCAATTACGATCCCCTGTGTTCTAATCAGACTCATATCAAACCTCAGAAAAACCGGACCGGCTGCTTTATTTACTTAATCCCAAAGGTTCTTCAGCAAATATTCCGATCCGGTTTATTGTAAGAAACTTATAAAGTGCTATGATTTGGCTTCAGCCATTTCCTTATCTTTCTCTTCATCTAGTAATATCTGACTTGTAGGGTTATCAAACTCTTTAAACAGTAAATAGGTATTAAGGTCTCCAGTTTTTTCAAATGTATTCCAGATAAACTCCTTATTCATGGCTGGTCCCCCTTGCAGATGGTAAATATGGAATAGCATACTTCGAATTTCTTTCAGAATTATATAATTAGACTTCCTCAAAAAATTATTTGTATGCATTGTTACCTGCTGGTAGTTGGTGGTTCTCTTCTATAGTTAATACCAATAGCCTAGAAACTGCAAGGATTCTATATAAACTAAATCCACATTTTTTCAATGTAAATCTCTGTATATATTACTTTTTATAATCACTATACAAAGATTTTAGTATTAAATCATTATCCTTCCAATTCTTTCTGACCTTAACCCATAACTCCAGAAATACCTTGCTGGCAAGAAAAGCTTCAATATCAAGTCTCGCTCGTCTCCCAATCTCCTTGAGCATTGCTCCCTTACTCCCTATAACTATTGGTTTATGGGATTCTTTTTCACAATATATTGTAGCCTGTATTTCAGCAATATCCCTGCCCTCACGTTCCTTCATTGAGGTCACCTCGACTGCAATTCCGTGAGGAACCTCATCCTGAAGCAGATGCAGCGCTTTTTCCCTTATAATTTCTGCCGCTATCACCCTCTCTGGCTGGTCGGTAATCATATCGTCAGGAAATAGCTTGGGTCCTTCAGGGATAATTTTTTTTAATTCGTCAATAATTATATCCATACCGTCGCCCTGCAGTGCAGATATGGGTATAACTGAATGATAGCTGAAACTCCCCTTGTACTTCTCTATTAATGGCAGTATGTCTTCCTTCTTTACAGTATCAATTTTATTTATAAGCAATATTACCGGAACTTTGGAGTTCTTTAACTGTTCGAGGATATACTGGTCACCCGGCCCTATATGGTTTTCTCCGGCTTCAACCACAAACAAAACGGCGTCAACCTCTCCAATGGTACCTGCTGCAGACTTAACCATGTACTGGTCCAACCTGTGCCTGGGTTTGTGTATCCCGGGAGTATCAATAAAAATTATCTGATAATCATTTCCATTAACAATGCATCTTATCACATTCCTGGTGGTCTGAGGCCTGTCGGACGCTATTACAATCTTCTCTCCGACCAGCTTATTAACCAGTGTCGACTTTCCGACATTGGGCCGTCCTATTATTGCAGCAAATCCTGATTTGAATGCCATAACCTTTTTGTTCCTCGCTTAAATATTTTTTACCACCTTATTATAACACAAAGAGGGTCGTGCTAGAACTTTCTTAAGCCAAAACATGTTCTGTTTTTAATATAAAAAAAGTAAGCCAGGGAAGTTCCCTGACTCACTACAGAAATATTAGCCATGTGTCTCTTCAGTCTCTTTATGCCTGCCTGATCCGCCTTCTTTTTCCTTTTCCTGCTGTTTCATCTGCTGTAGGATATACGCACTCATCACTGAACTGTTTACTCCGATTCTTTCCTTCTCCTCGTTAAATTTTTCATTCGTCATTTTCTATTCCTCCTTCATTTTTACCCGTTAAGGGCGTTATAATCCTCTTTTAATCCTACGTCTTAAGACCATTAACAGCATCCACTGCAAAAATGCAGAAAAACGAACACACGACCCATCCGAGTACAATCTGGATGAAAAATATAACTACAAAGTTTCTTTCAGTATACTTCTTTTTACAATATTATGCAAATAAATTAATCAGTTTTTCTCTGATGCTGCCTTCCTTCAAAATCTATATAGTAACTATCCTTATAAATCAGCTCAGAAACAGGTACAATGCTGTATTCCTTTTCCTTAAGCCTCTTAATAAGTTCGGGAAGGGCTTTGGCAGTGTATTTTGTATCATTATGCATCAATATAATAGAGCCGTTTTTCACCTTTCCCAACACCCTGTCGCAAATATTCTCTACCGGCAGGTCCTTCCAGTCAAGTGAATCCACATCCCACTGAATCACATACTGTCCCTCTTCAGAAGCCGCCCTTACCACCTTTTCATTGTAATCTCCATAGGGTGCCCTGAACAGATTGCATTTTTTCCCTGTCAACTGCTCAATTCTTGCATTCGCATTTCTTATCTCCTCTCTGATATTATCTGCAGACATAGGTGTCATGTGGGGGTGGGTATCAGAATGATTGGCAATATCATGACCGGCAGCTGCAATCGCTTTAACCTGCTCTGGGTATTTCTGCATCCACTGCCCAACGATAAAGAAGGTTGCCTTTATGTTTTCCTTTTTCAGCGTTTCAAGAATCTCTCCGATATCCTGCGCTCCCCATGCACAGTCAAATGTAAGAGCCACCTTTTTCTCAGCAACATCTACACTATATATGGGAAGTTGTTTTGAATTGCTTGAGAAGACCTCAACCATTTTAGGCGTTACGACACCGGCGCATGAAACTATCAAAACTACTGCCAGAAGAATGGACAGGTATATTAGAATTTTCCTTGCATTTAATATATATATCCTCATACATTACACCTCTCAAGATACTTATTCCATAAAGTGTATGCATGAAGACAAACGCATATACCAACAAGGACTTGCGTACGCGGCGGCCAGTCTATGAAAACAGCATCTGAACAGCCTTAGCAACCCCGTTATCCTGATTTGAATCTGTAATACTGTTTGCAATCCGTTTGAGTTCAGGTATGGCATTACCCATAGCTATGCCCAGGCCGGCTTTCCTAAGCAAGCCAATGTCATTCTCATTATCCCCGATGGCGACCGTCTGTGAAGGCGAAATGCCCAGGTAACCACACAAAAATTCAAGTGCTTTACCCTTGCTTACTCCCTTATTAGTTACCTCAATATTGTCAAAACTCGAACTTGAAATCTCTATGGTTTTTAAAGCCGAAACCTTATCCCTGACATCTTTAAGCAAGGATGAGTGCTCGGCGATGATTACCAGCTTGGAAACCGGCTCTCTGCTCAGCTCAATGTACCGTCCCAGGTCCTCAACAACCTTAATATCAATCCTGTCTTCTTCTGCCAGTTCCTGATTTCTCTCAGAGTATATCAAAGATGAATATTTCAGCTGCTCAGTTACAAGCACTTCCCCAGCGTAAGCATGGATATAAACACCGCTCCCCCTGCAGATATCTATAACATCCTTACAAGCCTGACCTTGAAGTGGGTCAAAATATATTAGCCTGTTGTCCGGCATGGTCTTTATGACCGCTCCATTGCAAGCAATAACGGGGGCATTGACCTCCAGTTCCCCGGCATATAGTCTTGCCCCCTTGAATATCCTGCCCGAGCATACTACAACCTTTATCCCTTTCCGGATTACGTCTCTAATTGCCATTTTATTCTGCTCGGGTATCCTTTTCTTATCATTCAGGACAGTTCCATCAAGGTCAAGAACCAGCATTCTATACCTGTTTTCTCCTGAACTCTCCATATTCATCTGCAATCGAACCTTCTCCTGTATACTGACAATTTAGTTCCCGGAGCCGTTTCCGAGCTTTTTTACAAACCTCGTTATTCTTTCCAACGCCTCATTAATAGTTTCAATAGAGTAGGCATACGAGAACCTGACAAAGCCTTCTCCCGATTCACCGAAAGCATTTCCCGGCACCAGTGCAACCTTTTCATCCAGAAGCAGTTTTTCACAGAATTCGGTTGAGGTAAGTCCGGTCTCCTTAACCGACGGGAATGCATAAAAAGCTCCCATAGGCTCGAAACACTTCAGTCCTGCCTTTCTCAGCCCCTGAACAACAACCCTTCTTCTCCTGTTATACTCCCGTGCCATCATATCCACATCTTCATCACAGTTTTTCAATGCCTCAATTGCAGCATACTGAGCTGTTGTAGGAGAACACATGACTGCATACTGGTGGACCTTGAACATGGCTCCGATTATATCCCTGTGCCCAACTGTATATCCAAGTCTCCAGCCGGTCATGGCAAACGCCTTGGAAAACCCGTTGATTACTATAGTTCTGTCCCTCATCTGGGGCAGGCTGGCAATGGAAATATGCTTTGTACCATAGGTTAATTCACTGTATATTTCATCTGAAATAACAATAAGGTCATGCTTTTTTACAACTTCGGCAATACCTTGCAGCTCCTCACCTGTCATAATTGCGCCTGTTGGATTGTTCGGGTAGGATATCATTAAAATTTTGGTCTTTGGCGTTATGTTTTCTTCAAGCTGCTCAGGTGTAAGCTTAAAACTATTCTCTTCTCTGGTCTGAATAACAACAGGCGTGGCACCTGTAAACTCTACACAAGGTTTATATGAGACAAAGCACGGCTGCTGTATCAGTACCTCATCCCCCGGCCCCGCAAGTGCACGCAGCGCAATATCAATCCCTTCACTTCCACCCACCGTAACTATAACTTCATCCTTTGGGTCGTAGGACAGGTTATACTTCCGATTAAGGTATCTTGATATTTCTTCTCTCAACTCAGCCAATCCCCAATTGGACGTATAATAGGTATGCCCTTTTTCCAGGGAATATATTCCGTACTCTCTAATCCTCCACGGCGTGACAAAATCCGGTTCGCCTACCCCTAGCGAAATGGCATCCTTCATCTCAGTAACAATATCGAAAAATTTTCTTATACCGGATGGAGGTATATTTCTGACAACAGGGTTGATTTTGTCAATAAGGCTCATAAAGTAATTACCTCCCGGTTATCGGTTAATTTATCATGCAGTATAACTCCATCATTCTTGTATTTTTTCAGTACAAAATGGGTTGCAGTGCTCATAACCGAATCAATGGGAGCAAGCTTTTCGGCAACAAAAAGCGCTACTTCTTTCATGGTCTTTCCCTCTATAATAACAGCAAAATCGAAGCTTCCGGACATCAAGTAAAGTGCTTTGACCTCTGGGAAATTGTAGATACGACTCGCTACCTTCTCAAACCCCTGACCTCTACTGGGAGTTACCTTTACTTCAATAAGGGCAGTAACAAGCTCTGCATCGGTTTTTTCCCAGTTGACTACCGTTGTATAACCTGCAATTACATTATCCTCTTCCAGCTTTTTTATCATCTGCTTTACTTCCTCAACATCCCTTCCGGTCATAGCCGCTATCTGCTCCGGGCTGGTTCTGCTGTCCTTTTCAAGTATTTCAAGAATCTCTTTCATTTTTATCACTCCTGTTTGTAAATTTATAATTATTATATAGCTATTATACAGAAAATAGGATTAGTATCAAACAAAAACTCCAAGTATCAAGGGAAGACTGTCAAGGGGACGGGGTTGTTGACAACTTTCTAAAGTTGTTAACAACCCCGTCCCCTTGACACCACCGTTAATTGCTCAGCAATTTCAGCTCGCATTTCCCAATTGCATGTTGAGGTAAGTATCAAAAAGCTTTGCCGCCTCGCTCCTGGTAATATTATCTTCTGGCTTGAAGCTTCCATCAGCATAACCATTCACAAGTTCATTCCTGTATGCCTTCAGTATGCTGGACTTAAATCTCGAATCCTCTATATCCGAAAACACGGTTTCATAGAGGTTGTATTCTACAAGAAATCTATCAAATAGAGCAACTGCTTCTTCACGGGTTATAGGTTTATTGATATCAAGACTGCTATCAAATATCCTGGTCAGTGCAGCCCGGCCGGCCGGCCCGCTGTACGAGGGTTCAACCTTCTCAAGACAATTTGCAAGATACACATATTCTTCTCTGGACCAATGGCTGTCCGGATAGTCCGAAAATGTAAAAGCATTATTAGTACCGGCCTGGTATCCCAGGAAATTCAACATTCTGGAAAACATAACCATAAACTCTATTCTGGTAATTGGCTTATCTGGTCTGAATGTACTGTCTGAATATCCTTTAATTATACCTTTTCCATATACACTGTTTACATACTTGTATGCCCAGTTGTTTTGTTTCACATCCTGGA
This sequence comes from Clostridia bacterium, assembly GCA_041687355.1. Taxonomy (GTDB): domain Bacteria; phylum Bacillota; class Clostridia; order Acetivibrionales; family UBA4821; genus JAWLCD01. The sequence goes on from JAWLCD010000010.1 coordinate 44,038, forward strand.
ACACTATTTCCTGAGTTTTTTCTATTTCAGATGGATTTTTAGGCTTTGCTATAGTAACTTCTTCAAGTCTGACCTTATGCTTGACCGGTTCAAGAATAACATCGTTTTCATGTCCCTGATCCACATAGCACGTCATATCAATATCATGCTTTAATGGATTATGAAGTCCGGTTGCTATATATTGACTGCCCTTGAGTGCTGAGAACCCTTCCCAGTAGACCTGTTTTTCTCCGTTAACCGTATATATTTGGGTCACTTCTACCGGAATCCAACCGTAGTCCTTGAGATAAAATTCAGCCCAGGCATGGCCGTTTAAATCAGCATTAACCCACTGGTGGTTTAGAAGTGCATTTGGGCTTCTGTCAAACCTATATCCTTCCACCACTCTTGAAGGTATACCTACTGATCTGCAAAGAGCAGTAAATAGAGTTGCATAATCTTCGCATACTCCTCTTCCTGTTGTCAGCGCAGATACTGCCCCTTTATTCCTGTAACGGTCGGACTCATCATATGTCATATATGTATTCACAAATTCAAAAATTGCCTTTGCCTTGTAATAATCATCCTCCAGCCCTTCCGTCAGCTGCTGCGCCTTCGAGACAATAACCGGAGCACTGGTTTCAATCTTGTCCACATGTCTCAAGTATAATATGTACTGGCTTGCATCAGCCTTATTCTGAGACAGATGCATGGTATCGATTTCGTATTCTATATCAGAACTTGTAGCTATTCGTATTACTTTAATTTCTATACTTTCTGCAGCCGGTAGATTGCTGAATTCAAACTTCGCAATATCATTACCATACTTGTCGGTAATAATCTGCTTGGGCTCGGGCTGGTATTCGATACTTGAATCATACTGATAATCAAAAATGTTCTTCCTGCCCACCAGAATCTCTGCACTGACATCGGTTGCATTGCTGGTCCCAGTGTTTTTAACAACATAGGTTTTTATAAGGGTATAAGTCTTTGGATTTTGTAGTATGTATTTGGGATCCTGAGCATTGGTCTGAAAAGCAAGAACAAAAAGAATTAAGAAAACAGGAATCATTAAGAATTTTCTCATGTAATCACCTCATGGTCTTATTATAGCACACCTGAAAATTAAATTGAACGACCTTTTTATGTTCAGAAAAGGGAAGAAGTTTTGCTTCTTCCCTTAAAAGATATTTCAACGAGTTATCTTCCCGACATTGACTGCTCTGCAAACTGTATCATCTTTCTAACCATGTTTCCGCCTACCTTACCGGCATCTCTAGCCTTAATATCTCCATTATAGCCCTGGTTGAGAGTTACCCCTACTTCACTCGCAACTTCATACTTGAACCTATCAAGCGCTGACCTTGATTCCGGAACGAGTGTTTTATTATTTGCCATTGAGATTCACCTCCCAGTCTTGGTTTCAATATTAATATGCTCATTAAAAATAATAATTAAACTAGGAAATGATGCGTGAAAAACCAGTAAAGCAAGTATACGGTAAATTTTTGTAATTTTTTTATGCAGCTTTTCAGTTATAATTTGGCACAAAAAATTGGAAAAGCTCTATTACAGGCTCCTTTAACTATAGTACTTTAATTCTTTCACCTGTAGAATATCGGATTCCTGGCTTGCCCAAATACTTTTTAAATTATTGAAAGTATATCAATAACAGCTTATAATAAAATACATGGGTATCACGTTAATACTTGGGTTCATCTTTGTTATTATCAACACCTTGGATGTATGGTCAATAAGAATATTTGCAGAAAAGCTGGGTGAAGATAAATCAATGCTGTTCCGGGGAATAGGGTCAATACTCTTTTCTGCGTTTATTTTACTTCCTCTAGCAAAAATTTTATCAATAACGGGGTTCTTAATTTTAGTTGCAGCAGCTTTTTATGGAGTGCTTTGTTCTCATATTTCACTGTTAGGAATGACAAGATGTAATGTGGTCATATCGGAAATGGTAATCAAGATATCTTTCATACTTAATATTATTATTGATTTGTTAATAGGATACTTAAAGTACAACATTTACATAATAGTTGGCGGAATAACATTGTTTTTTGCATTGATATTATTAGTCGATATTAAAGGGAAGTATATTGAAAGAAAGACATTGATTTATCCCTTCATAGCTTTTTTTATGTTTGGCCTTCAGCCATATATTGTCAGGTATGGGTACGAGAAGAGTTTATACAATACGGAAGCTTACGTTTTAGTATATTTAATTGCTTTGATTATTTACTTTATTTTAAGAATTGGTGTTAGAAAAGTCAAAATTGAGAGAACAGATATAAAGTATATTGGTGCACTGGGTGGAATATTCTTTGCTGCTATGCTTCTTCAGTCGTTAGGACATACAATATGCATTCCAAGTATATTTAGAGGGATTACTGTTTTTGCATTAGGCTTGATATATATTGTGGGATTGGTTAATAAAAGAGAGATTCTAGCTATGGATAAAGTGATTGGGGTTTTATTAAGTATAATTGGAGTTGGTATTTTGTCGTTATCACAGTAGATTAAAGTTTACTGCGGCCATGACTGCGACAGATTGAGAACCGTCCCCTGTCGCAGTCCCTCGTTTTTCGTCGTAAACAACATTGATTATGTCGTTCACAATAAAAAACTAACCGTTCGCCAATTCATTCAGCAATAGATCTGATTCCATCTTAGTTCTTCTTATCAGCTTCGCAGTCGTTATATACCTTGCTGCCGATTGCATTTCTCTGTCCCTGATACTTGCCGTCGTACGGATTCTCTGCTTCAACATCCATTTCTGCGATAACCAGCTGGCAAAGCCTTCTTCCAGCCGTCAGCTTGATTGGAAGTCTGTTTGCATTATAAAGTTCCAGGGTAATCTCGCCTTCAAAGCCAGGGTCTACCCATCCTGCATTCTGGATAAACAGCCCCATTCTGCCTATTGAGCTTCTGCCTTCAACAAATGCAGTTAGATTATTTGGGAGCTTTATGTACTCCATGGTTGTAGCAAGCAGGAAGGAATGCGGGGGTATAATTACTTCATCCGCCTCAAATTCAGAATACTTAATTGGTGTACTCAGTGTCATACACTCTACCTGGTTTTCCTCCACCTTCAGAAAGTGCCTGCCCAAACGCATGTCAATCGATGCGGGTTGAATTTGTTCCTCAGTGAGAGGTTCAACAATCAGATCCTTTGCTTCAATGAGTTTTTTAATTGTCTTGTCCGATAAAATCATTACTATTCTCCTTCTCAGGCAAATTTATATTCTCCATGAAGCCGGGATGAAGAAATCTGAAAACCTTCTGACCGCATAGGTATCGGTCATCCCGGCAATATAATCACAGACTATCCTATCGAGGTCGTACTCTCCCAACAAATCTTTGATGTCTTCAGGCAGCAGCTCAGGGTTATTTTTTATATGGCTGTACAATTGGCTTATTATATTCTGTGTTTTTCTTTCTTCAACTTTTGCGGCTGAACCTACATATACATTCTCATACATGAATTTGCGTAGCTTGAGGGTCGCATCTCCGGCTTCCCCGTTCATAACAATCTTTTCCTTCCCCTCGCTTGAGCGTATGAGATTCATAATCATTGTATTAATACGGTCACTGCTTGTATCTCCAAGAACCTCTATGCAGGACCTCGGAAGGTCTTCAGAATTCAGGATTCCAGCCCTTATGGCATCATCTATATCATGATTGATGTATGCTATCCTGTCGGCATACCTTACAATCTGTCCTTCCAAGGTAAACGGCAGGTTTTCACCTGTATGGTTAAGTATTCCATCACGCACTTCGAATGTTAGATTTAACCCGCCTTTTCTCTCTATCAGGTCTACTACCCTGAGGCTTTGTTCATTGTGTTTGAATCCATGCGGGCATATTTTATTTAATACCGCTTCTCCAGAATGTCCAAAAGGAGTATGGCCAAGGTCATGCCCTAGAGCTATTGCCTCAGTCAAATCTTCATTGAGTCTCAGAGCTCTGGCTACCGTACGAGCTATCTGTGAAACTTCAAGCGTATGGGTTAACCTTGTCCTGTAATGGTCCCCTTCGGGTGATATAAAAACCTGTGTTTTATGCTTGAGCCTCCTGAAAGACTTGGAGTGAATAATCCTGTCCCTGTCCCTCTGAAACTCGGTCCTTATTTCACACTTATCCTCTTCCGCCATCCTGCCTCGGGACCTGCTGCTAAAGGCTGCATAAGGCGAAAGAATCTGCTCTTCAATTTGTTCTGTATTTCTCCGTAAATCCATATTCCCACCCAGAATATTTATCCTATGCTATTTTACATTTGAACCATTCCATTATCAACAGTTATTTACATAACTACTTCCGTGCTCCGGCAGCCTTGCAGGCCTCTACCATTCTTTCTGCGAGTATTCCGGCCCTTGTAAGTGCAAACTGGTCATCCCTTGACGGCCGCTGAGCACAAACTCCATGGTGTCCTGCATCATATTCTGTCTGCCCGTCTCCAACAATTGTCATCCCGTGAACCAGCATAATATCGTGAAGCGCTTTCATGGTTGTTTCCTGACCACCGTACTTTGAGGCTCCAACAGTAACACCAGCCGCAACTTTATTTATCCACGTCTTCCCGCTTCTCATACTCCTGGACTTGTCAAAAAATGCCTTCAACTGGGCTGAAACGGTACCGAAATATACAGGACTACCAATCAGTATTCCGTTAGCCTTAGAAATCAACTCAAAGGCCTTTTCAAGCTCACTTCCTTTAAAGCATATGCCGCTGCATGGATTACTGCATGCTGTACAGAAAGGCTTTTTGCAGGACAGTACAGCTTCTCCGGCATGAATAATTTCCGTACTACACCCCAAAGCCTCGGCCTTCTCGAGAATATTATTGATAAGAAACGCTGTGTTTCCTTCTCTATTGGGACTTCCGTTCAAGCCTACTATACGCACTATACGTACCCCTTTCTGATAACTCTTTTAATGCTATTATATTCTTGAATTTGAGTTGTGCAATAGATTCATGTTGGGTTTTTATCAGGTATTATTTTTTTCGGAATAAGCAGATTTAATGCAGTAGGCAAAAACAATACTGCGAGAGCAAACAACACAGATACTGCAGCAATTATCATTGACTTAAAATGAATCAGCCCGTTTAGTGTAAACACGCTCTGCTCCTGCTCGACATAGGTTCGAATATCTAAAAGATTGCTAAATGAAATTTTATACATTACAACAAACATTATTACCAAAAGAACTATATTTGCCAGTATTCTGAGTATCCTTCCAACACCGTTTCCCATTCCTGTCCTCCCAAGATTATATTGATTAAACGGAAATGACTTCCATGAGATAGTATACCACTTCAAGTCAATATAAATCAATTACTGTCGAACAAAACAAAAGTGACATTTTAAAAAGTTTACCTTATAATTAGAATAGAAATAGATAAGGAGATTTTTACATGAACGTTTGGCATGATTTTAATATTACCAGAATGAAGCCCGATGACTTCTATACCGTTATTGAAATTTCCAAGGGCAGCAAGAAAAAGTATGAGATGGACAAGGAAACAGGTATGATTGTCCTGGACAGGATACTTTACACCTCTACACATTACCCGGCTAACTACGGCTTTCTTCCCAGGACATATTCCGAAGACGGCGACCCTCTTGATGCTCTTGTCCTGTGCCAGGAAGAACTGGACCCGCTGACACTTGTGCGATGCTATCCAATCGGAGCAATCAAGATGGTCGATGATGACGAGATTGACGAAAAAATTATTGCTGTCCCTTTCAAAGACCCATCACTGACTGATTATAAAGATATAAGCGAGCTTCCGTCCCATATATTCAATGAAATATCACACTTCTTTGAAGTCTACAAACATCTTGAACATAAGGTTACAAGCGTAAAAGAAGTTCTGGGAAGGGATACTGCAGTAAAAATCATAGAAGACTGCCTGGATGCTTATAAAAAAGAATTCCCAGGCTGATATACTCTCTCATAATAAGAAAAACATGCCGGCAGGTCAGTACTTATGTGCGGTTCTGCCGGCATCTACTCTCTTTAATCAAAGTCAAACATTCTTTCCAGGAATGACTCTTTCTTGTGTTTCTTATGTTGATGGTATTTACGATTGTCATACTCACTATGGCGCAAATCCTTGTGTGTATCCTGATATGGATTTACATGATGGCTGTCGTGAGTCCCACCCCTTGACTGCTCGATTATCTTGTCAAGCTCTCCGCGGTCAAGCCAGACTCCTCTGCACTTGGGGCAGTAGTCAATCTCAACATTCTGACGCTCTGTCATATGGAGCTCTACATTGCATACCGGACAATTCATTCTGTTTCTACCTCCTCATCTGGATGTTATGGTTTTATTAGCTTGGTTTACAAGTATTATTATATAAAAATTCCCATTAAATGCAACCCTGTTAGAATGATTGGCTGGTGAATCAGGTAAATAATCAGTGAATGCCTGCCAAGAAAATTTATTAAATTTGGTTTCAGATTTGATGATAAAAGACTCTTTTTATTAGCATACAGGGTTTTGCCGGCCAGGGCTCCCATCAAAAAGACTCCAAACCATGGCAGAACAGGATAATAGTCAAGAGAACAGAAACTATGTGACGTTAGCCCTGCTGCAAACAAATAGGATGTTTCCACACTGATGTCCGCTAAAAATATACCGCTAATGATAATTACCACTGACAGCAGCAGAGCTGTTTTCCTCCCGATATTCTTCGCGAAATGATATATTACCATGCTGAATCCCATGAAATGCAGTATGCCGAAAACAATAAATTTCTGTGGGTTGTATACGTACGTAACAAGGGTTAGCAGCATTCCCCAGGTAAATACCAACAAACCCCTCTTAAGATTATTCCTGCTTAAGGTACTGCTGATGCCGGCAGCTAGAATGAATAATATGGCAGATACCTTTCCCTCAAAGTACCAAAATCCTTCAAGGTAATCAATACCTGCCGAATAAAAGTCAGTCAGGTCCACAACTGCATGAAACAAGACCATCAGTATAATGGCTATTCCTCTGGCAAAATCAATCTCCCATATACGACAGGCATTGCTCATATATCTTACACCTGACTCCTATGCCTGGTTGATTTTTTCTCATTCCATTTGCTACATCCAGACCCTGTCAGTATATCACTTTGCATTACATCGGACAAGGGTATCAGGGACTGACTACAGTACCGGTCTGACCGATACCCCTGGCCAGCCTTGTAAGCCTCTGCCATGTAGCGCATCCAACGATGCCGTCTGCGGTAAGCCCCTGTGAGGCCTGAAAATTGATTACAGCCTGCTGAGTCCCGGGACCAAATACGCCATCAAGACCTGAGCCCGTAAACCCTACTGCATTCAGCGCATCCTGGAGAACAAGAACATATACGCCCCTGCTTCCAAGTGACTGCTGAGGATAACCTCCGCCAGGACAGGCAGGAGGACCGATTCTCCTGTCGACGTGAACCCAGGTAGGAGTTAAGTAAGCCGGTTCTACGTATGACCATACCCCGGAGTTTATTGCGGTCTGCCGGAGCTGGTTCCTGGTTGCAGGGTCCAGAACCTGCCCCATATCAAGGGCTGTTCCTGCATAATGCTGGGACTGGAAGCCATGTCCCCCTTCCCAGATTCTCTTAAAAGCAAAGCCTACATATATACTTCTTCCCCATAATCTCCTGAAGACATTCCATGCATCCATTACCCTCCGGTCGGTCCAGAGCACATTAGCCCTCGAGCTGCCTCTAAATTCATTTACAGTGAGTGTCCCTCCGATATTATACGGCATGGGTTCAAATTCTTCTCTTTCATATCTTTCTATCGCATTTGTCTGAGGATTATATACAAGTATTACAGCCAAAATAAATACCTCCCGATTTTAAGGTAGGGGGACGCGACCATTCGCTTCGCTCAAGGAACGTCCCCTTCTGATTATAGGGAAGATGAATTTAACTGGCGAATAAGTTTGCGGAGAAATCTTAGATAAACAGGATTCTTGGGTTCAGGTGGAGTTTTGGCTCCAACTGAATCTTAGAAGCCGTTATCCAGGGACGTAGCGCCGCTTTTCTATAATATTAAAGCTGGAGTCTTAGCGGCGGTAGTCATCGGATAAATTATGCGAAGTTATGCTCAAATTTCAGGAAGAATTGACAGGACGTCAATTCTAGGAATTATTGAGCCACGATGGCGAATTAATTCCGGTCTGAAATTTAGTATAACAAGCATCTAGTTTATCTTGATTTCGCAGTCCTTATGAGTTGCTAATTCATTTTCCCTAACTAATGAATTACCCCTTAATCACATTATATGACCTGCGTATCGGGAGGGTTCATAAACAGGATTCTTGGATTCAGGTGGAGTTTTTGGCTCCATCTGAATCTTAGAAGCCGTTATCCAGGGACGTAGCGCCGCTTAGACTACTAGTCGCTTGTTTTCAAAGAAATCTTAGCGATAGTGTCCATCTTTGATGCTCCCGAGGGGAGTCTTAGCGGCGGTAGTCATCGGATAAACTGCAAAAGGACAGGAACAGTAGCACAATATTGTGATACTGTTCCTGTCCCCCTGACATAAAAGGCTAAAATGTATGCTTACCCCTACTCCTGCTCCCAGTTGTGATACACGCTCTGCACATCATCATTGTCCTCAAGCTTCTCAATAAGAATCTCCATCTTCTTTGCCGCTTCCTCATCAAGCTTCACATAGTTTTGCGGGAGCATCTGGATTTCAGCTGTCGAAAAAACTATGCCCTTACCCTCAAGCTCCTCACGCACCTTTGAAAAATCCTCAGGCACAGTAATTATCTCAAAATACTCGTCCTCAGCATTAAAGTCCTCTGCCCCGGCTTCGAGAGCAAGCATCATAAGGGAGTCCTCCTCGACACCTTCATTTTTATCAACAAGGATTAACCCTTTCTTGTCAAACATCCAGGCAACAGAACCGGTTGTTCCAAGGTTACCCCCGTACTTATCAAAGAGATGCCTCATCTCTCCGGCCGTCCTGTTCCTGTTATCGGTCATGGCTTCAACAATTACCGCCACACCGCTGGGTCCATAGCCTTCATACACAATTTCCTCATAACCGGCACCATCTGCTTCACCCGAAGCCTTCTTGATGCTCCTCGTTATGGTATCATTAGGCATATTTGAAGCCTTTGCCTTAGCTATTACATCCCTGAGCCTTGTATTGGCATTTGGGTCAGGCCCGCCTTCCTTTACAGCTACTGCAATTTCTCTACCCAGTTTGGTAAATACCTTGCCTCTCTGGGCATCGGTTGATTCTTTCCTGCGTTTGATATTGGCCCACTTCGAATGTCCCGACATATGCTTTACCTCCTTGCTCAGTTTGCGCTACTATTCTATCATAAAATTCAAAGATATTGACACTTCATTTTTTTTTGGAAATATGATAGGATTCTATAAATAATTCTTTTAATATCTTAATCTCATCGACTATGTAACGAGATGCCTTATACCAATTACTTTGGGAAGGGGGTTATTAAATGTTGTCGAAGAAGGCTCCGCGCGTCTTACCACTGAAGATGGCACTAATGGTTAAGGATGTGAATCAGAAAGGTCAGGATTTTCTCAAGGTGTATTATGAACTGGAGGATTTATTCATGGAACTTTCCTTCTTGGAGGAAGAATCCCTGAATGCCCTTGACGACCAATACCTACCGGAGAATTTCAATTTTGAAAATGAGTTGAACCGGCTGTATTCACGCTCAGTAGAGAAGCTTAATGAGTGGCGGGAAGCCTTAAACTCTCTGCGCCCCGAATACAAGGAATGGGCCTCCATGCAAAGCAGTATATCGCCTTCACTTAAGTTGAATGACCACATAGACATTTTTGAACCCTCACTGGAATCAATAGTAATTGACTCCCGGCAGCTTCTTAAATCTATCAATGGATATGTTGGTGCAAGTGATGATGTTACTGCGCTTAAAAATTTACCACCTCATACGGTGACTGCTGATGAACTTCGGTCTGAAATAAACCCTCTATTAGAATCGGCAAATACCAGACAGGAAAAAGCAGATGTATCTATTGATAAGCTGTATTTTTTCCGCGACCTGCTGCTCAATATACATTCGGTTAATGACTTCAACGCTTTCACCAGCTTGATGGATTTATTCGATGAAATTTGTTTTGCTGTGGAGGATGATTGGGGAGCATACTATGAAGCGGTCGAGCAATTGCACTTGCGTGTTTACGAGTGGGCAACTCCTCAGCAGAAATGGAATCATCCGGTCATATCTGAGATTACGTTCCGTGCCGCCCCACACGCAGGTTTTCTAGAAACCAATCAGGTTCTAATAGACGTAATCAGCCAATGCAGCTCCCACTTTGAGAAACTGGAGAAAAGACTCAATGTTTCAAGTAAGGAAGAAAATCTTATCAGGTTCTTAACAAGACGTGCAGCTCATGAAAGGCATAACTTTCTCTCCTCAATGGAGAGACTGTATGATTTTTATACTAAAATAAGCTGTCCGGATTCAGCTGTATATGAAGCTTCGTCCGATAACTGGAGTCATTATAGGACAGTGCGCCAAAACATTCTCAGAAACTACCGTGACTTCAGAAAATACACACAAATGCTTATCGATAACTATAATAATGCTGTTGATTCAGGCCTAGCTTTACGAACTGCAAATTCCGTTCAGATTGAAGAACTGCTGAATTATTATAGGGGAAATATTATCTGCCTCAAGCGTAACATGAGGCGAATGCTCAGGTGGAGTAGAAAAAGAATTAAGAGGATGGAAGGAAGAAAATCTATTATATAAATTCAGATTGATAAGGCTCTTCTGCCTTATCTTTTTTTAAATATCTCATCAAGTTGTTACGTTCTTCAGAAAATTATGATAGAATAGAATATAACATAAATTGGATTTATTGTTGATGTAGGATTCTATGTCAGGACGTTAGTGAAACCAAATAACAATTTTTGTTTGAAGGGAGGATGTTTAAATTGTACTCTAATGAACTGCAGCAATCCATGCGCTGTGAACCTGAGATACCCGGTCTGGGAACTACCAGCAGCATATGGTTCTATCTTAAACACCCTCTGAAGGCAGCAGATAAAAAAAGACATACACTTAAGCTGTTGATTGAGAGTACGAAGGTTTTCTGGCGCCATTTGGCCGTGTCACATTCAACTGACACTATAACAACTCTAAAAGATTTGACCGAACAGGTAGACAAGCAGGCTGTGCAATTCGAAACCGAATACGCATCCTATGTTTATTTATGTAGGTATATTGAATACGTATTCGGCCAATGGATTGGAACCGAGGAACATTTAAACTGCGGCGATTTCTGGGACATAAAGTATTCAGTTATCCACCATATTGAACCAGGAAAACTTAACGACGAGTTTAAAAAACATAATCAAGCCTGTAAAGAGGAACTGGAGAGGCTCAGAAGTATAATCAACAAAGATAAAATGGACAAATCATCATGAAAAAATTGCGACAATACTCAGGGGCGAAAATCGCCCTTATTTTTTTATCATCTCCCTGAACTCTTCCTCATCAATAATCCTAACTCCCAGCGTCCTTGCCTTTTCCAGCTTGCTCCCCGCTTCCTCTCCGGCCAATACATAATCGGTCTTCTTCGATACACTTCCCGCCACTCTGCCTCCAAAGCCCTCTATTACCTCGGCTGCCTGCTGTCTGGTATAACCCGGTAGGGCTCCGGTGAGAACAAAGGTTAGCCCTTCAAACCTGCCGTCCTCAAGCTGCCTCTTTCTTCCCCGGATATTAACTCCGGCCTCTTTGAGTCTATCAACAGTATGCCTTGTCTGCTCCATACCAAAGAAGTCCACTATGCTCTCTGCCGTTTTGCTCCCTATTTCATGTATCTGTAAAAGCCTGTCAAGAGTGGCTTCCATGAGCTCGTCCAGATTGTTGAAGCTCTCAGCCAGTATCTGTGCAGACCTGAGTCCGATGTACCTTATCCCAAAGCCGTAAATCAGCCTGTCCAACCCATTTGACCTGGACTTCCGGATTGAATTCAGAAGATTCTCTGATGACTTTTTCCCCATTCTCTCGAGGTTCACAAGGTCTTCAAGCTTCAGGTAGTAAAGGTCGGCAATATTCTTCACAAGCCCATTTTCAAGAAGCTGGTCGACTATTGCAGGCCCAAGTCCTTCAATATTCATGGCATCGCGGGAGGCAAAGTGCACTATGCTCCTGAACAGGCGCGCAGGGCACTCTATACCTGTACACCGTACCGCAGCCTCACCTTCAACCCTTTCTGCAGAAGCGCCGCAAACAGGGCACATCTCCGGCATCTGAAACTCCTTTTCCTCTCCGGTTCTCTTATCCTTGAGCACCTCAACCACTTCAGGAATAATATCTCCGGCCTTCTGAACCGTTACCGTATCACCTATTCTGACATCCTTTTCCCTGATGTAATCAATATTGTGTAACGTAGCTCTGCCTACCACAGAACCAGCAAGCCTGACAGGCTCAAGTATGGCTGTCGGGGTAAGAGCCCCTGTTCTTCCAACCTGCACAATTATATCCCTGATAACTGTCTGCTGCCGCTCAGCCGGATACTTGTATGCAATTGCCCACCTTGGAGTCTTGGAGGTACTGCCCATCAGTTCCCGCTGAACCAGGGAATTAACCTTTATTACCGCCCCGTCAATTTCATACGGAAGTTCTCCCCGTAGCTGTCCGATTCTACCAATCTCTTTAACTGCACAGTCTATATCCTTACATAACACTGATATCGGTATAACCTTAAACCCTTGTTCTCTTAGAAAGCTCAGAGTTTCCTCATGAGTTTCAAACTTCATTCCTTCAATGTGTTGAATATTGAATATAATAATATCCAGCTTCCGTGAAGCAGCAATACTCGGGTCAAGCTGCCTCAGTGAACCGGCAGCTGCATTCCTGGGGTTGGCAAACAGTTGCTCTCCCTGCACTTCCCGCTCTTCATTCAATCTTGAAAATGCATCTTTAGGGAGATAGACCTCTCCCCTTACTTCCATACTAATATTCTTATCCTTGATTGACAGGGGTATGGATTTTATGGTTCTCAGATTAAGTGTCACATCTTCGCCTTTTATACCATCCCCTCTTGTCGAACCCCTGACAAATATACCGTTTTCATACTCAAGGGAAACAGACAGACCATCCACCTTAGCCTCAACTATGTACTCAAAACCATCTCCAACAGTATTCCTGACTCTTCGATTGAAATCGTAGAGTTCCTCCTCGCTGAATGCATCTGCAAGGCTCTGCATGGGAACTCTATGTATTACGGTTTCAAAACCTTCCAGCGGTTTGCCTCCCACCCTTTGTGTCGGAGAATCCGGGGTAATCAATTCCGGATATTGATTCTCCAAGTTTTCAAGTTCCCTTAAAAGCCTATCATACTCAAAATCTGAAATATCAGGACTGTCCTCTACATAGTATTTATGGTTATGGTAATTGATAATTTCACGAAGTTCTTCTATCCTTCTTACAGCTTCCTGCATATATACACCCCCACCTATTTACCTTCAATACGGGATTAATTATATTTAAAAAACAGTGAAAAAAAAAGAGTCTTTTTAAGACCCTACATTGTACCTGTATTCTTCTCCTCCTGGAAGCTTATTGCCTCAAGCAGCAGCTCTTCTGCCTCCTCAATCCCGGAGGGTACAGGCAGAAGAATTCCCCGTTTATTCAGTCTTCTGAATAATTCTACTATAACCGGAGGCTCAAGATTAGCCTCCCTGATTGTTTCAGCCATTGAAAATATTTCAGCCGGTGTTCCCCTGGCAGCAATATGTCCACGGTTCAATACATATATGACATCTGCTATCTCCGGCACAACATTAATATCATGTGTGGTAACTAAAATAGTTGTACCAAAACTGCGGTTAAGCCTGTTAAGTAGGTTCATTATCTCCCTCTTGGCTCCCGGATCAAGCCCATCAAAGGGTTCGTCCAGAACCAGCAGCTGTGGATTGGTAACCATTGCCCCTGCCAGAGCCACCTTTTTTTTCTGCCCTCCGCTGAGGTAATGAGGAACCTTATTTAGAAGCTCACATATACCCAACTCCATGCAGACATTTTTAACACACTCATCAATTTCTTCTTTCTTCCGGCCTTCATTCCTTAGTGAAAAAGCAATATCATCAAAAACGGTCGGACCTATTATCTGCTCATCAACATTCTGAAAGACTACGCCCATTTCTTTTCTCAGCTTCCTGAAGTCTTTTTTGGGGTTCATGCCGGCAACCGTAATTTCCCCCTCAACGGGTTCAAGAAGTCCCAGAATATGAGACAGCAGAGTGGTCTTGCCTGCACCGTTAGGTCCAAGAACAGCAACCCTCTCCCCTTTGTTTACAATAAAATCAAGTCCGCATATTCCAACCTCTGTTTTATCCGGGTAAACATGCCTTATGCACCTTACCTTTACCAGCTCGTCCATGGTATCACTCCTATCAGCAGTACAGACAGTCCGAAAAATATTGGTAGAACATCCACAGTTTTCGGAACATTCCACACCGCTCCGGTTTGCAGTTTTCCTTCATATCCTCTCAGGGTATAGATATTATACATACGTTCTGACATGTCGAAAGTATTGATTATCAGCATTCCCAATGTACCCGCAGTGCTTTTCAGATAAAAAAACAGGTTCGCAGGCCTTAGCCCACCTCTGAGTCTAAGCATGGACAGCGTGCTTTGAATTTTGTCTGTCAAAATAAAGATTATTCTATATGTGAAGAACATTGCGTCTACAATAATGTCCGGTAAAAATAACCGCATTATGGAAAACAGATGCGTATAAGGCGTTGATGCTATAACTACCAGTAAGCCTGCAGCTATCCCCATCGACTTTAAAGTAATAAGCAGTCCACCGGTTATGCTGTAGGATGATTTAATGACTGCGAAGGGCAGACTGAAAAGAAAGGGATACAAAAGGAAATAGAGTACCCTTTTGAAACTAATTCCGGTAAACCTAGTAAGAATCAAAACGACAGCTAGTATTGCAGCAGCCTTGACCCAGTCTCCAATCATTATCATGGTCACCGTTATCAGTACAGCCATTATGACCTTGGACAAGACCGAAGATTTATTAAGCCATGTATTCTCATTATTTGAAATATAATCTATATAGGCTAAATCCACAGAAACAACCTCCTAAGCTTGGATATTTAAGGTAGAGGGACGCGTCATTCGCTTCGCCCAAGAAACGTCCTCCTTGATTACCATGGTCACACCATTCACTTCACTCAAGGAACTTCCCCCTTTGATTAAATGAGTCAATCTGTTAGCTGTGTCCTTTCAGCATCTCCGGCCTCACCTTCAGAAAATACCTTACAATCAGCACTGTCACAAGGGTCTCAATGACAATACCCAGTCCCCACATGAACCCCAGTGCCATCCAGCCGCTTTGAAACAGAAACCTCGTTTCAGAAGGGCTTACATTATGCCCATTACCATGGTCGTGAATTTCTCCGGCCGTAATATGGTGCTCGTTGTTTCCCTGGTCCTCACTGTGGTGATGTTCGTCCGGGGCATGGTTATGCATCAGCGTACTTTCCCAACCTGCGTTGGTTACGCCTACAATACCAACCATGAGTGAGGTTGAAATCAGTAATGCAGTCACTGTTGCAGCAGCAGCTGATGCAGCGGGTTTAATTCTTTCTTTAAGCACTATAAATAAGAACCATCCTATCAATGCTTGCGAACCTACGATAAGGGTGTTTAGCCCAACAACAGTTATACCTCCATGGCCCAGCATGGCAAGTATCAAATTAACTATAAATACAGCTGTAAAGACTACCCATGGTCCGGTCAGAATTCCTGCCAGAACTGCAAGGTTTGCATGCAAGGGGAAGGACATTACAACCAGCATTAGAGCACTTATAACACCAATCATGGGAACCTTTTTCGCAATATTCCCATATTTAAGATTCTTAACACAGAAACCCAGCATTACAAACACAGCTATAAAGCTTGGCACCCAGAGTACAGGTGATATTACTCCATCCGGCAAATGAATATGATTCAATACTATTCAACTCCTCACATATTCTACGACGTCTGACACTGGGAACAGTAGCCATATACTTCAAGCTTGTGGCCTGTTACCTTGAAGCTTCCGTCCCGGCATACCTTCCTTTCGAGCTCTTGCACCGGGCATTCCTTAAGCTCCATGGTTCTCTTGCAGTTCAAGCATATTGCATGGTGGCTGTGTCTATCCGAGACGGCCTGGTACCTGTATTTATTGTCGCCAAAATTGAGCTTGTTTAACAATCCTTTTTTGCAAAGCAAATCAACTGTCCTGTATATTGTACTGAGATTGGTTGAGGGATTCAGCTTCTTAACTTCAAAGAAGATTTCCTCAGCAGTCATACAATGTTTACTGACTGCCAGGACCTTAATTATATCCGAGCGCTGTTTTGTTATCTTATATCCCTTGTCTGCAAAGTTTCCTTTTATATTCAATAGCTATGACACTCTCCTTATTGCAAATGATTCTCATTTGCAAGCTATTATATTATGGCTTTATATTCCTGTCAATATACAAAAAAACAGACAAACACCCGTCTGTTTTTTGTGCATGGTTACTAATGTCTGCCTGCTAAGTCAATATGTTTACAAATCAATCTTTTATTCTCATAACAACAAAGGCGATATCAGAATCTATATAACTACCGGACAGTGCCCTTGTCATATTATGTGTTATGTTTTCTTCAACTTCAACCAGAGGCTTATCATGTCTTGCTTTCAGGGTCTCTTCCACAACCCTTAAAATACTTTGCTCAATATCTGAAGGCGTATCCGGGCTGCACCCAGGAAAAAAGACAACCAACTGCTTTCCTTTAAGCGTCAGTTTTCCTTCGGTAATCCTTTGGGACTGGTCTTCCCCAGCATTTCGCTGTTCACTGCCTTTAAGTTCAATTAGCCTGAAACCTGTTTGAGGATCAAATACCATAATGCTGTTCCGTGTACCTGTATATGCGTATACTAAAGAATTCAGGTCAGGGTTATATGAAGCCAGCATGAGGGAAATATCATTCTCAACCTTCAGTTCATCGTAGTGCTTTAGTACTTTTTCCAGCACCCGCTTAAGGGACAGCCCGTTGAGTTCATGATTTGATATTACAGTCCTTATTGTTTGGTCAAGAAAAATCGAAAGCATTGTTGAAGGAATACCACGGCTGGATATGTTTCCGGTTAGAATCCCTATGCTATTGTTATCCAGGTGTATCAAGTCGTAGAATTGCCCAGTGATTTCATTACCTGCAGCATACCTTGAATACATCTCTGCTGCTGCACAGTCTATGTGCTTCGCGGGAAGTATCATTTTTTTTATATCCCTGGCATATCCCAGGTCTATCAGTAGTTTCTCATTAACCTCCCTGATTTTTGCCGTCCCCTCCTCAACCAGTAACTTAAGGTCATTGGTATATCTACCCAAATCGGCCCGTGCATCCGCAAGCTGGGCATAGGGCTTTCTAACACTGAACGTAAACATAGACTGAAACAACAGAAACCCAGCTGTAATCCGCAGCAGATGACCTATTACTTCATAGCTGTCTGTGACTGTGTAGTGCCCTGTGAATAGCGCCTCAACTACCACCTGAATAAAAACAGCCGCTGCCAGCATCTGCATCCCTGGTTCCCTTCTTCTGAAAAACTCCATTATATACTTGATAAGAGCAATTATCAGAAATCCAATAACTATATATTGGCACACTTCAAGGTAAATCCCCATGGATTCACTTGGGAAGTTTAAGGCACCTTCCCTTATGGTTTGGGTTATAAATAGAATATTAATAAATGTAACAAGTGTCAGAATCATGGTCCTTGAATAATACCGTTTGCTATCCATAGTGATGAATGCTGCAGCCAGAATTCCAATACCAAACAGCAGTCTTGCAGCCGCATATAATTTAAAGGCAGTATAATCTGAAGCGGCTAAGTGGCTATATACTGTTCCCTCATAGGTAAGGTTATGAAATACATCTATAAGTGCTACATTTACCAGGACTACTCCTATTACTACGGTTCTTAAGTTCTTTGACCAGCTGTAAGAGTAGAAGGTAACCAGGAAAGTCATAATATATATGAATATGCATATACCTTCCAGTATACTATGTCCTGCCAAATAACCGGCTTCTGACTTAAACTTCTCAAAGAGAAAAACAGCAGGTATAATCACTGCTAATACCAAAGCAGCCAAAAAAACAAGTCCTCTGTATTCAACTGCAGTGTTTAACACATTATTTCTTTTAACTTCAGGCATACTCTTCTCCTCTGATAAACAGGATTCTTAGGTTCAGGTGGAGTTTTAGGCTAATAATTTCTTGTTATCTTTGATAACTTAGAAATCATTGTCCACCTTGTGTGCTCCGACTGAATCTTAGAAGCCGTTATCCAGGGACGTAGCGCCGCTTCTCCCTCACTTGAAGAAGAGGGGAGTCTTAGCGGCGGTAGTCATCGGATAAAATTATTTTGCTTCCAGCAGAATAAATGAGACATCATCATTGAATCTGTCCTGGCAGGTAAATTGTTTCAGGTCACACACAATGGACTCAACTATTCTGTCCAAACTATTTCCGGAATTTTCCGCAATTAGTTTTTCGAGCTTATCCCTGCCGTACCTGCTGCCCAGTAAATCCTCAGAATCTACCAAGCCATCGGTATACAACAGTATCCTGTCCCCAGTGTTAAGTTTTAAAAGCTTGTCTTCAAAATCTCCAGGAACCAGTCCCGGCAGTTTACATATGGGAAAACCCCCGGTCTTAAGGTACTTAGCAGTTCCCCCAGAATTGAATACTATAGGGATAGTATTCATCCCTGCAGAACAGAACCTGAAATCTTTTGTTCGAAGGTTATAAACTGCATAAAATAAGCCTATATACATATCTTCATCAAAACTGCTGTAGTTAAAGGCGTCGTACACCATTCTCTGAACCTGAGCGGGAGCAGACAAATCATACCTGCCTGTTAAATTATCCTTCTGAACCGCTGATGCTATGGTCTGATTCACAAACATTGTCAGCATAGCAGCCCGGACACCATGCCCGGATACATCTCCAATGTATATGCCTATATTTTCTTCATCCACCCTGATAACTCTGCAAAAGTCACCGCCCAGAGCCTGGCATGGCCTGTACTCCACATAGAATTCCATACCTTTCAGGCAGAAGTGGCTGGCCGGAATCATTTTCATCTGTATGTTCTTTGCTATTTCAATATCACTTAAAAGTTTTTCATTTACCCTGCCTATTTCAAATGTTTTTTCAGTTATGAGTGCTTCAAGGTTTTCGGTATGCTCTTCAAGCTTCTCCCTTGCAAGGTCTAGCTCACTGTATGGCTTTTGAACATAGCAGAAAAAAATTGCTCTGAACAGAAGATATCCAGCTCCTACCCTGAGCAGTAGAGCCGCATAATTAAAGGAATGTCCTACTTCAGGGGAAAGTTCATAAAGAAAATGGCTCGATATGCTGCATACTATCGAAAGAACTATGAAACCGATATGCTTTTCGTGCTGCTTGAGGTATTCTCTGGCTAATAATACGGCTGCCAGAAAGTAACAGATTATTATAAGCCATCTTAAGCCGAAATAGTTTATAACCGGATTGCCTGGTGGGCTGCTGTAGAATGATTCAAGTATGGTACAAATACTTCCTATATTATTGGCTATTAGAAAATATATCCCTAATATTCCGATGACTGCAGCCAGTATCGTAGGAATTACAATGGAATTTCTCCTGATTGTGGTGACTGCGTCAACTCCTATCAGGGCAAAAACTATAAGCCCTGCTGATTTTATCAACCTTCCAGCAAAGTATGCAGTCTGGGCAAAAAAATAATCCGGCTGGTTTAATTTCTCAACCTCAAGATATGCAAGCATATGCACAGTATCAAGAATTGCCACAACTAAAAAGATTAAACAAAGAGTAATTGTCCTTACTCTTTTGGTATGGGTAAAAGCATGGTAAGTAGAAAGGAATATTACTATTGAGAACATCACACTCATGGAGTCAAAAAGAGTATGCCAGATAAATTCCAACTTATAATAGCTCAGCAGGATATTAGCTGCATCAATTAATGCAGCACACAGTATTATCACCATTAAAGGCTTGAAAATCACCTTGTATCTGTCCAGCATCCTGCCTGCTGTACTTATTAAGACTGTTCCATCTTTCATTCCGTCTCGACCCCACACTCTTCACATAGCACTGCAATTTACGGGTTTTACTCTTGCTGGGAACTCTGCTCACTATGATATTCTACAAACTGTTTACCGTTCCACTTGTACCATGACCTATGGATAATATCTTCAGATATGCTGGAGGTATAAAGTTCCATTCTACCATCGTGGTCAAAATCCTTTACTTCCAGTTCAGGACCTGAATCACGAGTATAAAATTCGGAAAAGCTTCTCCCTACCATAACCAGAACTTTTATCATGCTGGTTCCGGTTCCTTCTGGATCTTTTTGCAGGAAGGAGAACTCTTTGTTCCCTCCTGTAATTATATCTCCTGAAACCACTTCGCTTAACTGAACGCTGTAACCATCCTGTTTAAGCACAGAATCTATATCCTTTATAAATTTACCGTTTTCGTATCTTATTGCAGAAAACATTAAATACTTTTGGTCTCCCTCCGGCTTTTCATACATTATACCCAACTCTCTTGTTCCATCATTATTCAGGTCGTCCATGCAGTAGGAGACTATAGTACAACTGCCTGGAACAAACAGGTTAATATTGTTATCAATAAACCCGGCTACTTTCTCCCAATTCAGTACGCCATCATTTATCAGAGTATACTTCTGCGCGCTTAGCACTGCATTGATACTCCTCACATCTACTTCACCAACTATATTGGATAAGGTAGGAACTTCAGTTTGGTTTGAGGGACCGCTGACTGACAGGCCGCCACTGTCATCACTATCCTTAGCACTGCCAGCTTGTCCATCAGGCAGCTGGTTGGCTGTAGGACTAGCATTATAATTCTGAAGCTTTTCCCCCTGATTATTTAACAAAAATACCAGAATTATGGCCAGAATGATGCAAAATGAAATAACAGTAGACATGACAATTATAAAAAACTTCCGTGGCTCGATATTCTTCATGAAAACAGCTCCTGTTTACCCGATGACTACTGCGGATACATTCATTGAGTAGTCGGTTAATGTATAATAATTATACATTAATTTTCTGAATTAATAAACATATTATAATGAGAGTTGATATATTATTACAGACTATTCTTTTTCTTCACAAGTCCCAGCAGCACATGCTTCTGATTCAGGCTTGGGTCTTCCAGAACTTTTTTTATAAGATAATTCAATGCAGCTTTTATATCCTGTCCCTCTCTGACCCCTGCATTTAGTAAGTCATTCCCATTAACCACCAACTCCTTTAAACTCAGTGGGTCTCCGGAATTCAGCACTTTCCTGTATATACCTTCAATCATCCTTTGTTGCTCAAGCTTTTCATCAAGGTATCTGCTTCCCTGAGCTCTGATATCGGCATTCCTGATTAACAGGTAGTCTTCGAAATCTTCCTTGCCTATTCTGTATACTGCCTTACGAACTGACACCTCACAAGGCTTTATTCTATAATCGTGCCACCTTACAAGCCTGATAACTTTCTCCCTGGTGCGATTATCGTACTTCATCCTCTTCATAATTGTATCGGCTATCTTGACACTCATTATTTCATGATTGTAGAAGTGCCCCACACCATTTTTGTCCACAGTTTTAGTATATATCTTCCCTACATCATGAAAAAGCATTGCAAGCCTTAACTGTAGTTGAGGGTTGATATTTCCAACTGACTTGATGGTATGTTCAAATAAACTGAATTCATGGTGAGGGTTATTCTGGGAGAAATCAACGCTTTGTTCAATTTCAGGCAGGACTTCCCCAAGAAGGCCTGTCAGGTGTAAGAGACGCAGACCTTTCTCCACTTTTTCAGCAACCAATATTTTATTGAATTCCTCACGTATCCTTTCAACCGCAATTCTATTAATCAGCTCTGCATTAGCCTGTATTGCCTTAATAACATCAGAGTCAAGTTCAAAATCCAGCTGAACTGCAAACCTAACCGCTCGTATCATCCTCAACGCATCTTCCCTGAAACGTTCGGAAGAGCTGCCCACACACCTAATTATCCCGGACTTAATGTCTTCAGTACCTTGACTGTAATCAATCAATCCCTCGGCAGGGCTAAAAGCAATTGCATTGATGGTAAAGTCCCTTCTTGCTAGGTCTTCCTGAAGGGATGAAACAAACTCGACCGAATCAGGCCTCCTGCTGTCCGAATAAGAGCTTTCCCTTCTGTATGTAGTCACCTCTACCATTTCACCGTCCTGTACCACAGATACTGTACCATGTTTTAGCCCTGTATCCACTGTATTCTTAAAAATCTGCTTTACTGTGTCAGGCTTTGCATTAGTTGCAATATCCCAGTCTTCCGGGGATTTTTGAATTAACATGTCCCTGACAGCCCCACCAACCACATGAGCCTCAAACCCGTGCTCAAGTAGTTTTGACATGACCATTCTAACATAAGAAGGTATCCGTTCCTCCATACTTCACCTCCAGCCATACCCTGCTAGCTTCTCTTTATTATTATATATTTTCCCTTTATACGCAACAGAAAATAAGTGGGACGTCAGAACCGTCCCACTTTTGCCTCACTAGTAACACGTAAAAAAGAATCCTGCATAAATGCGGATTCTTTTCTATTGGCTCCTCGAGTAGGATTCGAACCTACGACCCTCCGGTTAACAGCCGGATGCTCCACCACTGAGCTATCGAGGAATATATAAATCCGGCGACTACCTATTTTCCCGGGCGGTCTCCCGCCAAGTATTTTCGGCACGAGGGAGCTTAACTTCCGTGTTCGGTATGGGAACGGGTGTATCCTCCCTGTCATTGCCACCGGAAAAGTTATTCATTTTTGCTTCTGGCTATTGGCATTTGGCTATTGGTAAAAACAAAAGGATTTTCAGGTTTAAGCCAACAGCTAATAGCTAACAGCCAAGAACTAAGGTTATTACACCTTCAAAGCCGGACAACCAAGAAAGGTTTATTTAGGTCAAGCCCTCGGCCTATTAGTACCGGTCAGCTAAATATGTTTCCACACTTACACCT
>JAWLCD010000011.1:0-66632 GCA_041687355.1 Clostridia bacterium
GTCGAAGCGATAGGAAAAAAAACTAATCCACAGCGTCTGTGATAATTATACAAAATCTTAAGAAAGGAAAATGTATAATGTGAAATTCATTATACAAGGTAAATATATGGAGCCAACACAGGATAATGCTGCGGCATGCAGAGTTGAATTAAAAGAATTTCCGGTGGAAATTGACAAATCCGGAATCATACCTCAATGGTTTCAGGAGAGCTTCGGCCGCTTAATCAACACAATGATAAGGGATAATATGCTTGAACTGACCCAGCATGACTCGAACAATGAAAATCAGGAGAAAAACCAAACCGTTGAAGATAATACCGATAACTCTGGAGAGTATGTCAACTGGGAAGAAGCTCTGGAAGAAAACAACTACAAATTATCAGGAACAATAAGGTATCAAAAGGATGGAAGAGTATCAATCCATGTTTACATCAGCAAGGGAGATTCCATCAAGTTTTCCAATAGCTATTCCAGTCAGGTTGATGATGTCATTGAAAGTATGCCTGAGATTCTGCTGCAGGTCAGAAACTTTGTTTTGCTGAGATGTGGGAAGGAATCAGTTGAAAAGCTGACATTTGATGCAAGCAAATATCACAGCGATGCAATTAAACTATTGGAGAACGAACAAGAGGATAAATCTCTAGAGAAGCATTTTATGACCGGGTTATTCTTTGCTAAAGCAGGAAACGAGGAGAAAGCCCTGGAGAATCTGGATTATGTTATCACCAACTCAACCAATTCAGATATGGTACAGAACTGCTATAAGGTAGTGCTTGAGGTTAAGGCCAAGAAGAATATGAAAGACCTTGATAATGCAAGGAAGGAAGTCTATGAGGGAGACCCGTCCAAGGCCATTCCCCTAATTGAAAGCCTTATACAGATTACTCCAGACTACATCCATCTTCACTTCCTGCTTGGTATGGCGTATAAAAGAAACGGGCTCAGAGAAAAGGCTGTTGAGGCATTCAGGAGAGCTCTAGAACAGGACACGAATCATGTTGCAACACTCAGAGAGCTTGCAGAAGAACTGGTTGCTTCGGGCAGTCTTGCAGAAGCCGAGGGTATGTATCGAAGAATTATCAGCATGAACCAGGCCAATGCAACCGATTACTACAACCTTGGTATGTGTCTTAAACGCTTGGGAAGGAAGGATGAACTTGATGAAATAATGCAAAGGATAAAGGAGCTGGATACAGAGGGAAGACTGGACAGCTATCTTTTCAATTTATTTGAATTCAGGCCTGAACACTTTCCAGATAATGAACAGGGTGAAAAGAAATCAATCTGGAGCAGACTGTTCGGGAAGAAATAAGTTTGGTTAGATGGAGGAGGAAAACATGATAAGGAGAGCATTAATCAGCGTGTCAGATAAAACCGGTATAGTAGAGTTTGCAAAAGCACTGGAGAAACTGGGTATTGAAATCATATCTACCGGAGGTACATACAAGACAATCAGCGAGGCTGGTGTTGGGGTTACAAACATATCAAATGTAACCGGATTTCCAGAATGCCTTGACGGAAGGGTAAAGACGCTCCATCCAAACATCCATGCCGGTATACTGGCTGTCAGGAGTAAGACTGAGCATATGACTCGTCTGAAGGAGCTAGGCATTGAACCTATAGATATGGTTATAATCAACCTCTACCCATTTAAGCAGACAGTCCTCAAAGAGGGAGTGAGCCTGGAGGAGGCCATAGAAAATATTGATATAGGTGGTCCAACAATGTTGAGAGCTGCGGCAAAAAACTACCAGGATGTTGTGGTGGTTGTTGAACCTGCAGATTATGGAGCAGTTCTTGATGAAATCCAATCTACTGGAGAGGTGTCGGAGGAAACCAAATTCAGGCTTGCATGGAAGGTATTTGAGCATACAAGCCATTATGATACTTTAATAGCGGGTTACTTAAGTGAGAAGGTAGGTGGAGAGCAATTTCCCCCAACATTTTCTGTTACATTCGAAAAGGCTCAGGAAATGCGGTATGGAGAAAATCCTCACCAGAAGGCTGCATTTTACAACGAGGTTGGTTCTAAGAAGGGGATGCTGCCTGATGCAAAGCAGCTTCATGGCAAAGAACTTTCTTTTAACAATATAAATGATGCCAATGGTGCACTTGAACTCTTGAAGGAATTCGATGACCCAACTGTTGTAGCTGTGAAGCATACCAACCCCTGTGGTGTTGGAAGTGCATCAACAATATATGAAGCCTATATGAAGGCCTATGAATGCGACCCTGTATCCATATTCGGTGGAATAATTGCTGCCAACAGGGAAATTGACGAGAGAACGGCCAAGGAGATTAACAAGATATTTGTTGAGATAATTATTGCCCCGGCGTATACTGCGGGAGCTCTCGAAGTGCTTAAATCCAAAAAGAATGTGAGGGTTCTGGAGCTTAAGGATATACAAATCAAGTATACCCAGGGAATGCTCGACTATAAGAAGGTAGGGGGAGGCCTTTTGGTCCAGGAAGTAAATAATGCGTTGCTTGACCCTGCAGAAATCAGGGTAGTAACAAAAGCCCAGCCTGACCAGAAGCAAATGGACGATTTAATATTTGCCTGGAAGACAGTTAAACATGTAAAATCCAATGCAATAGTCATTGCAAGGAATAAGCAAACCATCGGAATCGGACCTGGACAGGTAAACCGTGTATGGGCTACTCAAAGTGCAGTTGAGAGAGGTGGTGAGAGTGCTAGAGGAGCAGTGCTTGCTTCAGATGCATTCTTTCCATTTGCCGATAATATTGAAGCTGCTGCAAAAGCTGGAGTTTCAGCAATTATCCAGCCTGGTGGCTCACTGAAGGATCAGGACTCTATAGATGCATGCAACAAGCACGGAATTGCTATGGTATTTACGGGGATAAGACATTTTAAACATTAAAATGCTGCTAAGACTTGGACAGAAGGCCAAGAAAAAGGGGGGAGATAGCTAATGAAGGTTCTGGTTATTGGAGGAGGAGGTCGGGAGCACACACTTGTATGGAAGATAGTTCAAAGCCCAAGGGTGAAGAAAGTGTATTGCACTCCAGGAAATGGAGGAATAAGCAGGCTGGCCGAGTGTGTTGATATTGAGGCTGGAGATTTAACTGCAGTTGTTAAATTCGCAAAAGAAAAGGAAATAGACCTTGCTGTTGTGGGGCCTGATGACCCGCTTGCAATGGGATTGGTGGATAAGCTGGAGGAGGCAGGAATAAGGACGTTCGGGCCTTGTGCCCGGGCGGCTGAGATAGAAGCAAGTAAGGTTTTTTCAAAGGACCTGATGAAAAAATACAATATCCCTACAGCACATTACGAAGTATTTGAAGATTCTGACCAAGCTGTTAGGTATTTAAGAAACTGCACATTCCCAGTTGTCGTAAAGGCTGAAGGTTTAGCCCTGGGCAAGGGCGTTGTTATAGCCGAGGAATTTGAACACGCTAAAAATGCAGTTGAAGAAATGATGTTAAAAAGGGTATTCGGTGAGGCTGGAAGACGGATAGTGATTGAAGAATTCCTTGAAGGTCAGGAAGTGTCCATACTTACGTTTACAGACGGAAAAACGGTAGTACCTATGGTGAGTTCACAGGACCATAAAAGGGTCTATGACAATGATTGTGGTCCAAATACCGGAGGTATGGGAACCTTTTCTCCGAGCAGGATATATTCCAAAGAGCTGGCTGAAGAGTGTATGGAAAGGATATACATACCCACAATAAGGGCTATGGAAAGTGAAGGCAGAAGGTTCAAGGGTGTACTGTATTTCGGACTCATAATTACCCGAGAAGGCCCAAAGGTTCTTGAATATAATGCCAGATTCGGTGACCCTGAAACCCAGGTCGTTATTCCGAGGCTCAAAACCGATATAATAGATGTATTTGATGCTGTAATTGATGAAAGACTTGGGCAGGTAAATATAGAGTGGCATCCCGGTGGCGCAGCGTGTGTGGTTATGGCGTCAGAGGGCTATCCGGGCAAGTATGAGAAAGGTTATGAGATTTCGGGAATCGAAGAGGCTGAAGAACTTGGGTGTATGGTGTTTCATGCTGGAACAAAAGTTCATAATGGGAAGCTGGTAACCTCGGGGGGCAGGGTACTTGGAGTTTCGGCATTAGGCAGCAGCCTTGAAAGTTCAATAGAAAAAGCTTATGAAGGTGTGGCCAGAATACGTTTCAAGGGTGCTCATTATAGAAAAGATATCGGAATAAAATAACAAACGGGAAATTCAATAAAATTTGGTGTTTAATTTTATTGAATTTCCCGTTTAAGTTCGCTGCGCTCACAACTTCTTAGATGTAGCTTTTGTTGAAATCTAGTCATAGCAACGCTTTGCAGTGGACTTTCCTAGATTATAACAAAACAGGTAAGGATTAATCCTTACCTGTTGAACTCTTATCTCCTTTTCCTATGCTGAAACAGGTCTATTCCACCCAAGACAACATGGGCAAGACCGAAACCAGCTACGCCGGAAGCAATCAGAGGAGTAACCGGCAGCAATGCCAATCCGGTAGCTGTAACAGCGGTGCCGACTACTGCAGGAACAGTACCCTCACGCCATTTTCTTCTTTTCATAAACAACTACCTCCTTTTTTGAGTTCATAAATTAGGTTGCGGAGATAGCAGTTTTTTATTCGGTAGATTTTTTATTCAAAAAGGCAGTTAATTACATTAATAATATCCCTATCAACCACTTTATAACATACTTCAGAACCAGTTCTATTACCTTCGACAATTCCTGCAGCTCTAAGCTTGGAAAGATGCTGTGAAACGCTGGACTGCGAGATTCCCAGACAATCCTGTATATTTGATACATTGCTTGGAGATTCCATAAGCTTCTTTACAATGCATAACCTATTTAGATGTGCAATTACTTTTAGCTTTTCTGATAGTACCAGATACTGCCTTTTTGTCATTTTAACCACCTGCAATTTTACATATTTAATAGATATATATCTTATTTTGGATTATAAATTCTAGTATTTCTATAATTATATTGGTTTGGGAAATTATTCTATATTTACATATTATAATAGTCTTGCTAGGTAGTCAATAATTAATTTCCTTATAGCTGGAAAATAAGGCTTACATTGTGAAAGTAAAAGAAATGTATGGGTCTAGGGAAAATGAATTAATTTCAAAGATACAAATGTTGACATAAGACTTCCGGGTTGTTATATTATATATTAACAAAACATAGGGAATAAGCCAAAAACAAAGATGGAGAGGAGTAAGCAGCACAGCCTCCAAGAGAGAAGCACCCACAGGCTGAAAGGTGCATCAGGTAAAACTGCTGAAGGTCGCTCTGGAGTTCTGCAGTTAAATATCAGTAGACTGCAGCGGGTAGTGCCGTTATACACTTTGAGTGTATATTCCACATCGGAATATAAATTAAGGTGGTACCACGGAACCTTCGTCCTTAGGAAACGGAGGTTTTTTTATTCGGGAGGTGAAGCAAAATGAGTTTTTACTTTATTACAGGTATTTCGTTTATGGGGGTTGGAGCCATAGTTGTGTATTTCGCAAGATTCTTGCTGAAGAGCTTTCTGCCCGGCTTTATGAATGAAAAAGGTATATTGACTGCAAAGCTGATTGGACTCACACTGGTGGTCCTGGGAGCGTTTATAATATTTTTCAGCGGGGTCTCAGAGTTCAGAAGTCCATGATACAGATATTGAAAAAATCGGGAATAGAATTTAAAGGAGGAATGGAATATGTCTGAACAAAGATTGATTTCAAAGACCTATGAACCTGATAAAGTTGAAGAAAAAACCTATAGAGAATGGATGGGAAAAGGATATTTCAGGGCTGAGATAGACAAAGACAAGGAACCTTATACCATCGTGATGCCACCTCCTAACGTAACCGGTCAGCTGCATATGGGTCATGCGCTTGACAATACCCTGCAGGATATTCTAATCAGGTGGAGAAGGATGCAGGGATACTCTGCCTTGTGGCTTCCGGGAACCGACCATGCAGGTATTTCTACCGAAGCTAAGGTTGTTGAGAAACTGAGACAGGAAGGGTTAACCAAAGAGGCCCTTGGTAGGGAGAAATACCTTGAAAGAGCATGGGAGTGGAAGAAACAGTATGGCGGCAGGATAGTTGAACAGCTTAAGAAGCTGGGCTGTTCCTGTGATTGGTCGCGTGAAAGGTTTACACTGGATGAAGGGCTTTCGTCAGCGGTCACCGAGGTTTTTGTCAAGCTCTATAAAAAGGGCTTGATTTATAAGGGCGAGAGGATAATAAACTGGTGTCCCAAGTGCAGAACTTCCATTTCGGATGCAGAGGTTGAATATGAAGAGAAAAGCGGCAGCCTGTGGTATATAAAATACCCGACACCTGATGGAACTGACGGTATAGTTGTTGCCACCACAAGACCGGAGACAATGCTGGGTGATACGGCTGTAGCAGTTCATCCCGAGGATGAAAGATATAAGCAACTTATAGGCAGAACAGTTGTCCTTCCGCTTATGAACAGGGAAATACCGGTGATTGCAGACCAATATGTGGATAAGGAATTCGGTACAGGGGCTGTTAAGATTACCCCTGCCCATGATCCTAATGATTTTGAAGTTGGTCTCAGGCATAACCTTGAACAGATTAAGGTAATTGATGATGCTGGAATCATGAGTAAAAATGCGGGTAGATATGAAGGTATGGAAAGATACCAGGCAAGGAAGGCTATAGTCGAAGATTTGACAAAGCTGGGACTGCTTGAGAAAACCGAAGAGCATAAGCATAATGTCGGAGGGTGTTACCGCTGTAATACTGTAATAGAACCTTCACTCTCAGAACAGTGGTTTGTTAAAATGAAGCCCCTGGCTGAGCCTGCAATCCGGGTTGTAAAGGAAGGGAAGATTAAATTTGTCCCAGACAGATTCTCAAAGATTTACTTCAATTGGATGGAGAATATCCAGGATTGGTGTATTTCGAGGCAGTTATGGTGGGGGCACAGGATTCCAGCCTATTATTGTTTGGACTGCGGGTATATAATGGTTGAAAAGGAGCCGCCTTCAAGCTGTGAAAAGTGCGGAAGTAAAAATATAAAGCAGGATGAAGATACGCTGGATACGTGGTTCAGCTCGGCACTCTGGCCCTTCTCCACCCTGGGGTGGCCGGAGAAGACCCAGGACCTTGAGTACTTCTATCCGACCAGTGT
This sequence comes from Clostridia bacterium, assembly GCA_041687355.1. Taxonomy (GTDB): domain Bacteria; phylum Bacillota; class Clostridia; order Acetivibrionales; family UBA4821; genus JAWLCD01. The sequence continues at coordinate 7,137 of JAWLCD010000011.1, forward strand.
ACTTGTTACAGCTTATGACATCATCTTCTTCTGGGTTGCAAGAATGATATTCTCCGGGATGGAGCATATGGCTGAGGAGCCGTTCAAGTATGTATTTATCCATGGCATTGTCAGGGATGCCCAGGGAAGAAAGATGTCCAAATCCTTAGGGAACGGAATTGACCCTATTGAGGTAATAGACAAGTACGGTACAGATGCGTTAAGGTTTTCACTCACTATAGGCAATACACCCGGTAATGACATAAGGTTTTCAACCGAAAAGATAGAATCGGTGAGGAACTTTGCCAACAAGATATGGAATGCTTCAAGGTTTGTTTTAATGAATCTGGAGCAGGGTAGGGATGACGCCAGCCATGCCCCCTTAAGGTTTACGCTTGCGGATAAATGGATTCTCAGTAGGGTAAACCAGCTGGTACAGGAAGTAACAGATAATATGGAGAAATTTGAATTTGGTATTGCCGCTCAGAAATTGTATGAGTTCTTCTGGGATGAATTCTGCGATTGGTATATTGAAATGGTAAAACCAAGACTGTATGATATAAATAATCCCTCAAGACCCGAAGCGCAGTATGTTCTGACTAAAGTGCTGAGTACGGCATTAAAGCTTCTGCATCCATACATGCCGTTTATTACAGAAGAGATATACAGGAACCTGGTTGATGAAGACACAAGTATTATGGTTTCCGAATGGCCAGGGTTTGACCGCAGTCTTAGATATGAAGCCGACCAGGAAGATATGGCTCTAATTATGGAAACCATAAAATCAATAAGGAACATTAGAGCCGAGATGAACGTTCCTGCCAGCAGGAAATCCAAGGTGTTCTTAGTAACCGGGGATACCGGAATAAGGGAACTCCTTGACAGAGAGAAGACTTATTTTGAAAGACTGGCCTGGTCTGAAATTGAAATAAGACAGAATAGGCATGGGATTTCAAAGAATGTAGTTTCGGCAGTAATACCCGGAGTTGAGATATTTATTCCTTTTGAGGAACTGGTTGATGTGAGTAAGGAAATTGAAAGGCTGGGAAGGGAGAAGGCCGACCTCGAAAAGGAACTGCATAGGGTAAACGGACTGTTAAGTAATGAAAAATTCATGCAAAAGGCGCCTAAAAAGGTTGTGGACGAGGAGAAAGAAAAGAAAGTCCGTTATACCGAAATGATGGAAAAAGTTGTTGAGAGGCTGGAGAGCCTTAAGAATAATTGATTGAATTGATAAAATACAGAAAGGACCGGAATATTCCGGTCCTTTCTGTATTTTAAATTGTCAGTCTCCTTATAGGTAAAGTGAGGAAGTTAAGCTTATTAATAAGCAAGAATACTCTGGCATAAACCATCCTGACCCTGCTTCTACGGACAGCCATTAAACACAGATGGTCCTTTAGCCCGGCCAATGACAAGGTAATGTCATTCATAAGTATATCCCTGTAGTAATAACTCTTTTCTTTCTTTAAGGCTCGGGCACACATCTGAATCTTGTAAATATATGGCTGCTGGTCTGGATGTGCATACCGCAGAACCTCTTCTGCAACAGCCAAGAGCTTGTCTGGGTCTGCATAGGGCATACCGCTTGAGGTATTACGGATACCACCGCAGTTAGCCAATCTGTTTACAACCTTTCCTGGGTCCGTACCTGGAACATGCTTAAACGTATATTTTATATCATCTTCGTGGATTGGTACTGAACGTCGTGCCAGGCGTGTATGTGCAGATGGCTCTCCTATACGTACTTTCGTTTTAAGTCTTTCTCTCATTCCCAAGCACCTCCTTTGAAGCCGTTACTTGACGTCCTTAATGTAGTGGTAGAATTCCATGAGTTCTGTTTCGCAATCACGTTTATGAACAAATGGCGCAAGGCTTTTAACAAGCTGCTGCCTGCTCTCACTCACTATTATCCGCTGTCTGTACTCAGGTATCTGGGTTGAGAACAGGTTGCTGAGGTGGTTTCCCAAATGGAGCCTCAATCTTTGCAGCGATCGGCCTGATCTTTCAAGCTTGCGGATATGTTCCAGAATCTGTTTGCACCTTGTCTTCTCAAGAGACAGGGAAGCGCCTTGTGACGAAAGGAATGCAGATCTGTAACCTGACTTTTTGTAACCCATCAGATTTCCTCCTTAACGGCTGACATAAAGCCGCTGATTTGATATACAACTCCTTGGTCGAAATTATTCCGAACAGGTTAAGACATATAGAATTTTTGAGTAGATAATGTTTAATTTTACTATTATTTTAAAGCAAGTTCAAGAGAAAAAAGCATATTATTAACTTTTTGCAGAACAATATCTTTTTTCATGTGTGCCGGTTTGTTATAATGAATTCAGGATCATAACAGGATTCAGGAGAAATAGTATGCAGAAAAAAACAATGCCGTTCTGGAAGGATTACTGCAGGCCAAGATATAAGGATGAGATTGAGAATATTCAATCTGAGTTTCTTGCGCCGTATGCTGCTGTCACGACTGCCGGAAGAAGGTACAAAGAGGAGAGTTACAAGCTGGAGACCCGTTCCGAGTTCCAGCATGACAGGGACAGGATAATTCACTCCAAGGCATTCAGGAGACTATTATACAAGACTCAGGTATTTGTAAACCATGAAGGAGACCATTATCGTACAAGGCTGACGCACAGTATGGAGGCAGCCCAGATAGCAAGGAGCATATCAAGATGTCTCGGGCTGAATGAAGATTTGACAGAAGCTATTTCGCTCGGGCACGACCTTGGACATACACCTTTTGGACATGCTGTGGAAGGACTGCTTGACAGATATCTTAAGGAAGAAGGTGGCTTTCTTCACAACCAGCATGGTGTAAGAGTGGTTGATATTCTGGAAAACAAGCCTGGCTATCCCCAGGGGGATTTCGGGCTGAACCTTACATGGGAAGTAAGGGAGGGGATACTAAAGCATACCGGTGATTCAAGCGGAATATATGCAGACCTTTGTCCGGATAAGCCGGGTTCGTTGGAATCCCAGGTTGTCTATTATGCGGATAAGATAGCATATATTTGCCACGACCTTGAAGACGCCATGAGTGCAGGCATAATTGATGAACTCAAGAAAAGCTGTATCATAGGCCAGGAATATCCTGAAAAGTTCTGGTATGATTTCGGAGTGGAGAAGTGTCACATAGATAAAGGTGTAAGTCCGCTTATCGGAGTTCTTACAAGGGTACTTACAGAGGAAACCATAAAGGTAATTAGCAGGTACAATATAGACAGCACTGAGAAGGTAAGAAAGTTTTGCGACAATGGGGAAAACTTAAACAGGATTGTTACTTTCGGGCCTTTTGAATCCAGGTTCAAGGAATTAAAAGGGTTTGTATACAAATACATATACAGCAGTCCGGTTGTATCAGTCATGGATGTAAAAGCTGTGAGGGTTATCAGAAAAATATTTCATACCTATAAAAGAAATCCTGAGCAGCTGCCCTACCCGGTCTATGACTTATATATAAAAACTGTGGAAAAGCCGGAGAAACTCGGGAATGGATACCTAACTACACCGCTGAGGGTAATATGCGATTATATTGCTTCAATGACTGACAGGTATGCAATTGAGGAATACGACAGACTGTTCAATCCACATTCTAAAGTCTATAAAGGTGTATCAATATGAACAAGTATGCCGGTTTCTATGAACTTAAGTCTTTAAACATACCGACAGTTCCCTGGGAAAGGTTTCAGGTTAACACCATACTGGACCGGCGCTATCTATGGACAATAAGGGCAGCTGTCGAAAATGGAAATGACCTTGGACTTCCTAGAGCTGTAGGAGTGATGGCTGAGGAAGCATATATGAAGGGTATGGAGTTCCTGCGCAAGTTTGGTGATACAGGCTTGGTAATCTACTACCCTTATTTCATAGCTGAAAAAAGCGGGGTTATTGATATAAGCAGTGGGAGAACGGTTGTTGAAGGGGTAAAAGGCGATTTGTGGAACCTGGTCTCACATGGTGTAAAAGATGTTACGGTGATTATTGAAGACACAAATCATTATTTTAGAGGGGAAAAGGATTTTTTGTCAGAAGATGAGATGAATGAAATTCTGGGTTATTCGAATATACTAAGAGGTAGGTACAGGAATATTCTAACTGAAGGGAAGTCGCTGATGCTGGAGTGGAGTTATGCGTTTAAATCAGATATCAATAATAGGCCTACAGGAGACAGATATTTAGTGTTTTACGAAATGAGAGCAACCTAATGAATAATGCTATGAATTATTGGTTGTTTTAGAAAGATGTATACAAGTGGAAGAGGTTTGACACAATAACTCATATTTGATATACATATGTTATATAAGAATAAGGTAGTATCGGAATAAGATGTATACTTACAGTAGAAAAAAGTATTTTTTTGTGCTATAATTAATTTGAGCAATTCATTACAGGAAGGAGAGGTTGAGTATGGCTGAACAAACCAAGGCCAAGGATGGTAACGTGGGCAGCATCAGGATAGCTAATGAGGTGGTTGCAATAATTGCCGGTCTGGCTGCAACTGAGGTTGCCGGAGTTGCAGGCATGAGCGGTGGTATTGCAGGCGATATAGTTGAGATTCTTCGGGGCAAGAACCTTTCCAAGGGAGTTAAAGTTGAAGTAGGAGAAAAGGAAACTGCCATAGATTTGTTTATCATAGTAGAGTATGGAGTTAGAATTCCTGATATCGCATGGGAGATTCAGAACAAGGTCAAGAAGGCTGTCGAGACCATGACAGGGCTTAATGTTGTTGAAGTAAATATCAATGTTCAGGCAGTGAATATTGAAAGGGAAACCAAGAAAGAACATAAGGAAAAAGAAGAGGAAGCTCACAGGGTTAAATAAGCCTTCATAGTGACTCATTATGTTAGGTAGAAGTGCACTAACCTTTATCATGTTTAGAAAAGCATCTTGTTTTATACCCTTTTTTAAAAGGGTTTATTTTTTTAGAAAAATAAAATATAATGTTTTTTGAAAGACAGATTGTATGCAGGATACTTAAATGAAATATATTTGAGAAACGGGGGAAACGGTGTGAATTTATTTGGAAGGTTGATGTTGTCGTTTTATGCATTTCTGATTGCTCTATTATCAATAACTGCTCTTGTTTTATCATTCCTGGTTTGGGCGGGCACCATACCTTACTACACTGCCGCCGAAATGGCAGGGCTGCTCGTATCATACCAGTGGACGCTTCCAACAGTTTTGGTAACTGCTTTGCTGCTATTCGTTATTAGCCTTAGATTTATGCTCATGGGAGCAGGGAACAGGCAGGAAAGGAGCCCGGTTACAAGAGATGCTGCGGGTGGAGAAATTGCAATTTCGTTGGAAACATTTGAGAGCATTGCGCTGTCTGCCCTTAGGAAGATACCTGAGGCAAAGGATTACTCGGCAAAGGTAAGGAGAACGAATGACGGAGTGATAGTATCTATAAGCCTGTCTGTCATTCAGGATGTAAATATACCTGAGCTGGCCGAAGATATTCAGGTAAAAACTATTGAAGCTACTGAAAAAATGACAGGAGTAAAAGTTCTGAATGTACGTGTGAAGATAGATAATATTGCTGCCGGTTTCAAGAATAAACTGGAATAGCTCCCTGGAGGTGAATTGGTTGAACAAGGAGAAAATACTTGAATTTTATAACAAATACAAGGGAGAAGTCATAGGAGCAGGGGCTGGCCTAATCATTGCTTTATGTATCCTGTTTCTGGGTATAATAAAAATACTGTTTATAGCTGCCTGTACATTTTTAGGCTATTATGTAGGAAAAAGAATTTATAAAGATAGAGACTATCTTAGGAATACGATGGATAGGGTTTTGAGATTTTTTAACATCTAATGTTAGCGGAATCCAGGTGCACAGATAAGTTAGAGAAGTGGGAGTTTGAAAATTCCGTACCCGGTTCCTATTTAACAGAATGTCTGGGAGGAAAGATAATGAGCCGGAGGACAGCAAGAGAACTGGCGTTTAAACTGTTATTTCAATTGGAAATTCAGAAGGAAGACCGAGAAGTACAAATTCAAAGTTTTCTGGAAGATAACGATATAGCTGAAAAAGACAGGGGTTATATACTTGATATAGTTGAAGGTACAGCTAAACGTATTGATGAGATTGACAAAGATATTAGCAAATACCTTAAGGGCTGGAAAATAAAAAGAATTTCAAAAGTGGATTTATCAGTACTGAGACTGGCTATGTATGAAATTATGGAGAGAAATGATATACCTGAGAATGTCTCAATAAATGAAGCGATAGAAATAGCGAAGAAATACAGCGGCGAAGAATCCGGTGCATTTGTAAACGGTGTACTTGGAAGATTTGTAAAAGCAAGGTTAGTGTCTGATAAAGCAAATGAGACCGAGTAATAAAGCTGACATTGAATTTCCGGATAAAGTTTAGAGGTTTGTCCGGAGTTTTGAATGATTGGTTTAGAGGGTATATGGAATGAATGCTTTGCAGGTATCTCAGGTAAACAAATACATTAAGGACCTCATATCCAGGGATTTCCTCCTGAATGATTTTTGGGTTAGGGGGGAAATATCCAATTTTAAAAACCATTCATCAGGCCATATGTACTTTACAGTCAAAGATGAATCAAGTATTTTAAGATGCGTAATGTTTCGGGCATACTGTTCAAACCTGCGGTTTATCCCTGCAAATGGAATGAAAGTGATAATACGTGGTGGAGTAAGCGTTTTTGAGAGGGATGGGCAGTATCAGCTTTACTGTCACGAAATGCAGCCTGATGGTCTGGGAGCTCTCTATGCGGCATTTGAACAGCTTAAATTGAAGCTTAAAGACGAAGGCCTGTTTGACCCAGGTATTAAGAAGAAGCTGCCAGCTTTCCCCGAAAGAATTGGGGTTGTTACTTCATGCACTGGTGCAGTAATCAAAGATATAATGAACGTATCACTACGAAGATTTCCAAATGCCAGTATAGTTTTATTTCCGGTATCGGTCCAGGGAAGCTCGTCGGCCCGGGAGATTGCTCATGCACTCGATGTTCTCAATAAGAACAGATCTGTTGATGTAATCATACTTGCAAGGGGCGGAGGCTCACTGGAGGAACTATGGGCTTTTAATGAGGAGCTGGTGGCAAGGGCTATATACAAGTCCCAGATTCCAGTGGTATCTGCAGTGGGGCATGAGACCGATTATACAATTTCAGATATGGCAGCGGATTTAAGAGCTCCGACACCATCTGCAGCGGCAGAACTGGTAGTTCCTGACGCAAAGGAGCTAAAGTGGAAAGTTGATTCGTTAAGAAAAGAAATGGTTCTTGCAGTCCAGTCCAGAGTGTCGGACTGCAGGTCACGGCTCCAGAAGATAGAGAACTCAATGCCCTTAAGACAGCCGTATGAAAAAGTCTATCAATTGAGAATGATACTGGATTTAAATCACAAGCTTATTCAGAGGAATATTGCTCTAAGGATAAGAGAGAGTCGGGATAGGCTTAGAAGTCTTATAGTACATTTGAATTCACTTAGCCCGCTGGCAGTTCTAGCAAGAGGTTATTGCATTGCATCCGATTACAGTTCAGGAAAAGTAATAAAATCCGTAAAACAGGTATGCAGGGATGGACAGGTAAACATTAAATTTGCTGACGGCAGGGCTGAATGCAAGGTTGTAGATATAAAGGGAGGACAACATGAATTTTGAGGAAGCTGTAAAGAAACTGGAGAAGATAGTTCAAGAGCTTGAAACTGGAGAACTGACTCTGGATGAGTCTCTGAAGAAGTTCAAGGAAGGCATAGAACTTACATCATTATGTAATAAGAAGCTGGATGAGGCAGAGAAAAAGATATCTGTTCTTGTAGAAGGCAGTGATGGAAAGATTAGTGAGAAGCCATTTGATTTACACGGGGAGGAAGGGCTTGAATAACATAATTTCTCAGATTGAAGACTACGTGAAGCTTATTGATGCCAGACTGAGCAGCTGTGTTGGGGAGTTGGATGTGCCGGAGAAGAAGATTTATCAGGCCATGCGATATAGCCTGCTGGCAGGAGGAAAGAGGATAAGACCGGTACTTACCCTGTCTGTAAACGACATGTTTGGCGGTGATATTGAAGCTGCCCTACCCTTTGCATGTGCAGTAGAATTAATACATACATATTCATTGATACATGATGACCTTCCTGCATTAGACAACGATGATTACAGAAGAGGCAGAAAGACAAACCATAAGGTATTTGGCGAAAGTATGGCCATACTAGCCGGTGATGCACTGCTTAACAAGGCTTTTGAAATAATGATTGATTCACTCAAGCCTGATGTGAAATTGGCTGACAAAATAAAAGCTATGCGGGAAGTAGCTTCTGCCAGCGGTGCTAACGGTATGATTGGCGGCCAGGTGGTGGATATTGAAAGTGAAGGCTGTGAGGTTGTCGGGGACATTCTTAAATATATGCATTTGAAAAAGACCGGCTGCCTTATTAAGGCATCGGCTAAAGTGGGGGCGATAATAGCCGGTATGGGAGAGCAGGACATAAATCGGATAGACAATTATGCCCAGAATCTAGGGCTGGCTTTTCAGATTAAGGATGATATTTTGTCTGAAGTAGGCAATGAAGCCAGGATGGGTAAGAGTGTGGGTAACGATAGGAAGAACCGTAAGTCAACCTATGTGACTATACTTGGCCTGGATGAAGCTTACAGACTACTTAACCTTACTACCAGAGATGCTGTAGAATCATTGAGCAGTTACGGAGAGAAAGCAGATTTTCTTATCGGTTTGGCAGAGTATCTGCTAAAGAGAGAATACTAGGGGGAATAAGGTGAATCCGGTTTTGGATATTTTTAGTAACCAGGTAATTCTGGTTCCTGCATTTGCATGGCTGGTTACCCAGGTTACAAAGGTTATTTATGATCTGGAGAAGTATAAGAAGATTGATATAAGAAGGTTCGTAGGTTCAGGCGGTATGCCAAGTTCGCATGCAGCGTTTGTGACATCGCTGGCTACAGTTGTGGGGTTGAAGGCGGGCTGGGGCTCACCGGAATTTGGTGTTGCCTTTGCTCTTGCAATGGTAGTGATGTATGATGCTACGGGTGTCAGAAGGGCAGCGGGCAAGCAGGCACAGGTTCTGAACAGGTTGATTGAGGAGTCCCAAACCAGTGGAAAGCTTACCAACCTTGACGTTAAGCTCAAAGAACTTATAGGCCATACACCGGTTGAAGTAATTGTTGGTGGGATGATAGGAATACTTTTTGGTATTCTGTTTTCATAAGAATAAGAATGCAAATAAAATCAACTTGACGTATATTCAAGCTTAACCGGCATATATATAGAACACCGCTCAAAACGGCTTAATATGAACCTGATATGATATTTGTATATATTTTATATCTTATTGTATAATTAAATATTAATAATTAATGGTGGTACAGTATTCTAGTCAGAACTGCCGATTCTGAAGGCGGGCCTAAAAATCCGCTAAGGGCACATCGATGAAGTTCCTTGTGCCAGCTTGCGACGCCCAGTCGTGGGTTGGTGCTGGGAGTTAAGGATTAGGGGCGATCTGCAATGGCATGCGGGCGTTGACCCCTTTTCCGTGGAGACCTGCTTGTGTGGTTTGTAAACCTGGGGTCAGGCTGTGAAGCTTCCGCCACAGGATTTATTAAACTACGCTGCAGGATTAAACCTGTTATGCGGTACTATTTGTGCTGTGTACAGTGTAGCCTGCCTTGAGTGAAATTGGTGGATAGCGGGTCTGGCAGATGTTTATTGGCCGATAATTATCTGCTAATTGCTGCTTGAAACCTCTTTTGCAAAAGAGGCTAGGGGTTGGCCAGGGCTGTTGAGGAAATCTCCTAGACTGCTCGTAAAGAAGCATTTCGGGGATTACAGTGTGGACTAAGTGGTAATCCAGTCCCTTCTCCGGCGACGGGAAGGTTTCAGGTTTAATGGGAAACCGCTGAAACGGCGACGTTTGAGTACCTGATGGGGAAAGCCTACTGGACCTAAGCCGCAAAATTTACTCGAAGTGCTACCACCATTTAATTAATAAATTGCAGCAGCTGGCTGAGTACAGCAGCAGTACATATAGAAGTAAATCTGGTTTAAAACAGATAAACAGGGGACTGGTGAAAAGTTTTTGAGTGAAAACCATAGTAACGGTGATGTAAAGAAAAAGGCAAGAGGTAACCCACACAAGAATAAAAGCCGGAGATGGATTATTATCCTGGTTATTACCACTATTTTTCTCTCTGTGTCTATCAGCAGTGCTTCATCTATAATAATCCAAAAGATTAACCTGTTTGTTGCAATATGCGTATTACTGGTTATAATTCTTATAGGAATACTTTTTGACATTGTAGGAATAGCTGTGGCTGCTGCGGATGAAACTCCATTTCATGCCATGGCTTCAAGTAAGGTAAAAGGCTCGAAAAACGCTATTAAACTAGTAAGGAATGCAAGTAAGGTTACAACGTTCTGTAATGACGTCGTTGGTGATGTTTGCAGTGTAATAAGCGGTTCTACCAGTGCATTCATTGTTCTTAGGCTTGCGCAGATTTTAAAAGGAATCGATATTTCAGTTCTAGGTATAGCTATAAGTGCATTGGTTGCAGCCCTTACCGTTTTGGGGAAAGGTCTGGGTAAAACTGTTGCGATATCAAAGAGCAATCAGATAGTATACAGTGTAGCGCTTATGCAATATATTGCCTTTAACAGGTTTAATATAAAAGATTTATTTAAAAAGGATTCGGAAGGGAAAGAGGATAGACATGAGTAAAATTCTTCCATTAGTTAATAATCCATCTGATATCAAGGGACTTACTGATGAGCAACTCGACCAGCTTGGGAGAGAGCTGAGGGAGTTTCTGATTTCGTCGGTATCAAAAACCGGCGGACACCTGGCATCAAATCTTGGTGTTGTTGAATTGACTATTGCCCTACACCTCGTATTTAATACACCTTATGACAAGGTTGTATGGGATGTTGGCCACCAGTCGTACGTACATAAAATTCTTACCGGAAGAAAGGATAGCTTTGATACCTTAAGACAACTGAATGGTATCAGCGGGTTTCCAAAAGTTAATGAAAGTGCTCATGACTGTTTTGATACAGGACACAGCAGCACTTCTGTTTCAGCTGCACTTGGAATGGCAAGGGCAAGAGATCTTAGAAACGAAAAAAACTCGGTAGTAGCTATTATCGGGGACGGAGCACTAACCGGAGGTATGGCCTTTGAAGCTTTAAATGATGCAGGGCGGTCTCCGAACAATCTGATTGTGGTACTCAATGATAATGAGATGTCTATTGATAAAAATGTTGGCGGCCTGTCCAGCTGTCTGAACAGGATACGAACCCAGCCAATATATTTCAAAGTCAAGAGGGACCTTGATCTCCTTCTAAAGAAGATACCTGCAATCGGACCCAAGGTTACAAAGACCATAGATAAGGCAAAGGGAACCATCAAATACATGATGCTGCCGGGAATGTTTTTTGAAGAACTGGGTTTTAAATATATAGGTCCTGTTGACGGGCATGATGTAGGTGAACTCCGGAAAGTACTTACAAAGGCTAAAGCACTTGGAGGGCCCGTGCTGATTCATATTCTGACCCAGAAGGGGAAGGGTTACTCATATGCTGAGAAAAATCCTCACATATTTCACGGGATATCGCCCTTTGATATTGAAACCGGGGAAATAAAAAAGAGCGTTAGCGTAAAGGATTACTCGACTGTCTTTGGAGAAGAGCTAACCGATATTGCAAGGCGTGATGAAAGTGTGGTTGCAATAACAGCCGCCATGCCTCATGGAACTGGTCTTCAGAACTTTGCTTTGGAGTTTCCGGAGAGATTTTTTGACGTAGGTATAGCTGAACAGCATGCGGTCACAATTGCAGCCGGTCTCGCATCAGAAGGTTTTAAGCCTGTAGTTGCCATATATTCTTCATTTCTGCAGAGAGCTTATGACCAAATAGTTCACGATGTCTGCACGCAGAACCTGCCTGTAGTTTTTGCAATTGACAGAGCGGGAATAGTAGGAAATGACGGGGAAACACATCAGGGGTTGTTTGACTTGTCCTATCTTTCTCATATACCTAATATGTCGGTAATGGCTCCGAAGGACTTCGATGAGTTCCGCCATATGCTTAGATTTTGCACTGAATTCAAGGGACCCATTGCAATACGATACCCGAGAGGGTCAGCCAAAGATATACCTGTTGAGAGAATACAACCTATTGAGTATGGCAGAGCCGAACTGCTTCAGCAAGGGGAAGATATAACCATTGCCGCCTGTGGCAAGATGGTTCGTGTTGCTCTTAAGGTGGCAAGGGAGATAATGAAGTTTGGCATGAGTGCTGATGTAATCAATGTAAGATTTATCAAGCCCCTGGACACAAAAATGATACTAGCATCGGCTGAAAAGACCAAGAAGGTTGTAACCATGGAGGATAATGCTATAAGCGGTGGTTTTGGAAGTGCAGTCCTCCAGGCTATAGCTCAGGGTGGTATTGAGGGAGTAAAGACCAAGATGTTCGGATATCCCGATGAATTTGTAAGACATGGAAACACAGATCAGATTCACAGGCTTTACGGTCTGGACTACCAGTCAATTGCGTGTGAGATATTGAATACCTACAAGGTGGGGAAAAAGTTTAAGGTGTTATAGACTGTAGAGGGAAGCTGGAAACAGCTTCTTTTTTTTGCTTATTTCAGAGCATTTGAACGTGACAGGGGACGGTTCTCTGTCACGTTTTGGATATTCTTATCAAGAGAGGTGTGAAAAGTAAGGTTCTGAAAAGTTACTCTAGAATGCTTTAGATTATTTGTAACAAGTTTGTTAATAAATTGTATTGTAAATGAAAGAACAAAAATATAAAGATTCTTGTCAAAAAATACGATAAATCTAGTGAAATACCACCACTTTATGAAAACAAAGGAATTTTTATTAGAATATATTGACATAGAACACGTGTTCGTATATAATAAAAATGCGAACAGTTGTTCTAATGGAGGGAGTTAATATGGTTTCAAAGAGAATTAAGATTAAAGACCCAACAAGATTAAAATTATTTTGCTTTGTTATATTCTTTATAACGGTTTTACTTCTTCAAAGTAAGTGGCTCTATAGTTCTGATTACCAACGTACCAAATGGGTTGTTGTGTCAGCAGGGGAAAGTTTATGGGATATAGCTGCAAGATATAAATCTGATAGGGAGGATATAAGAAATTACATGTATAAGATAAAAGAAATCAATATGCTTAAGTCGAGTATGGTGTTGGAAGGGCAGGAACTGGAATTACCTGTACAGTAAATGGTTGGTTGAGATTAGGATTTGAATAAGTTATATAGAAAAATCGATGAAAAGCTGTGTATATAATACATGGCTTTTTGTGTTGCAGCATATCCCGGATTAAGCACATCTACTGCTTCGCTAAAGGAGCTTCTCCTTGAATATAGGGAAATGAATTAACCAACGAATCAATCTTCCTGCCTTAGGGAATATTTAACATAGAAAGGCCGATAAAACATTATGTGTATACAGTAACAAGGGAAAGGCTGAAAATAAGCATTGATTATGAAAGGTATAGGATTGGAAAACCGTATAAGTCTAATTTATAGATTTTTATCCAGGGTGTTTCCAAAGGTTGATATGGAACTTGCCAGGTGGGTAAGAGAAATCCGCTGTTTTGGTTCTGATGAGCTGGCCTACCAGGCAATGGCAAGCATAAGGCTGAAGAAGTTTCACTGCCAGGGAGGAAGTATTTTTTCTCTGTATCCGGGCTGCAATACTGACAGGATGATTGAACTGATTGTTGCACTGCAAACCATCAGCGACTACCTTGATAACCTTTGTGATAGGTGTGGCTTTCAGGAGGAAAGAGCTTTCAGACAGCTACACCTTGCATTTATTGAGGCACTTGAGCCTGAAGGAGCATTATCTGACTATTATCTATACTATCCCTTTCGAGATGACGGAGGATACCTATCCAAACTTGTTGGTACATGCAGAGAGTGTGTTAATGAATTGCCTTTATACAGGAATGTCCGGGAACGAATAATGAAGTTGGGAGAGCTATATTCCGAGCTTCAGATATACAAGCATCTCTCCCCGAATATCAGAGAACATAAAGTAATCAGCTGGACCCTCCCAAACCTTAAAGAATATAGAGATATTACAAGCTGGGAATTTGCTGCAGCCTCTGGTTCAACTCTCGCAATATTTATGATGTTTGCTCTGTCAAGCAGTTCAAGTCGGCTTGATAAGGATATAGACGCTGCTTTTGAAGCTTATTTTCCGTGGATTTGCGGACTGCATATTCTGCTTGATTATTTTATCGATCTCAAAGAGGATAGGGAATGGGGGGATTTAAATTTTGTATCTTTCTATTCGGATATGTCTGAGGCTGAGGATAGGTTAAAACTCTTCATAGAAAAATCCATAGATAGGGCTGGGAAACTACCAAATAATTATTTCCACAGAGTGGTAGTGCAGGGCCTCTTAGCACTGTACCTCTCTGACCCAAAGATTGAACTGGGAAGCCAGGGGGCTATTGGGAGGAGACTGGTAAACAAGGGCGGAGGCACAGCGTATACCTTGTGGAGAATATGTAGAAGATTAAGAAGCAAAGGTTTTATTTAACAATATGCTATCCGCATCGTGCAATAACCAAATCGGGAAGTGAAGATAAGAACTGGCGATAATGACTTTCTGGTATGCCTTGAAGGTAGGCTTTAGCTTCCTGGCAGTATTGCTGGGCTATAGTATAAGCCTTGTCCAAGGCTCCGGTTTCATGCAAACCGGTTACTATGATGGACTGCAGCTTTTCAGTCGGAAGTGAATTATCCTTCAGGCCATTTATATGAGGCAGAAATCTGTTGTCTGTTTCAAGTAGTATAAGAATCGGGAGTGTAATATTTCCCTGCATAAGGTCGCTGAACACTGGTTTCCCCAATTTCTCGGGTGTTCCTCTTAAATCAAGGATATCATCTATTATTTGGAATGCATAGCCTAGTTTTAGCCCGTACAGTTCCATAATATCCGTATAGGTATCACCGGCGTCTGATATTGAAGCCCCGGCTTTGCAGCATGCGGAGATTAGCCTGGCAGTTTTTTTCTCTATCCGTTTCATGTAATCCTGCAAATCATAAGAAGGTTCTTTTATATCCAGATTCTGAAGAATCTCACCTTCACACATATTTTCAATAGCGTGAACCAAAAATTTCATCTCTCTGTGAAGACGATTGCTGCAGAGTATTTCAAATGCTTTAGCAAACAGATAATCACCTGCAAGGACTGATATATGGTTACCATATGTATAATTAAGTGTTGTACTGCTGTGTCTTAAAGCGGAATTATCGATAATATCATCATGGACAAGCGATGCAAGATGTATTAGCTCAGCAGCCGCAGCGGTTTTTACCAGCAGATGGGATAACGGTCCAAAGCACATTCCTGAATACAGAACCAATAGAGGCCGAATGCGTTTACCGCCTGAGTTAATAATATGCGTACATATTTCTTCTACTTGCCCGCTAAGGCTTGCTGTAGAGTTGACAAGCTCCTGTTCAACCATTTCAATTTCTCGAAGTTCCCTAACCCTGATAAACGTTGAATAAGCCTGAGAGTGTTTATTCTTTGAAGGTATGTCCATGATTTATTCATCCCGCTGACATATATAGATTGAGTTTAATCTATTATTTGTGACCCAAGGGGGAAATATGCAGTAAGTAAGAAAAAACCTCTATCAATCCTGAAACAGCAAGATAGGGCATGCATTATAAGTTGTATTTACCTGTCTCCTGGAATCAGAGAGCCATTGAACTATCAACTATTGTACTTCCATACTTCTTGGCTGAGATAATCAAATCAAATGCAGAGTCATCCATTCCGCCGATTACTACACCCGCCTTACCATTATATACTCTCAAGGCTGACTCAAGCAGTACATGAGAGGAGGTATGAAAGATTAAAGGCAGTCTGGAGTAAGATTGAACTGTCTTTATAAAATTGTTAACCATCTCAGATTTGCTCAGGATATCTAGGCTAATACAGATAACCTGGTAGTCAAGAGACCTCAAGCTCATCAACTTTTCAGTTACAGTATCAAGACCGGTTTCATTCAGGCCTTCAATTTCTGCCTCATCGAATTCACTAAGAAGGTGGTAAATTTTTTCTCTGTTTATGTCTTCAGAGTTAGTGTGTTTTGTGGCTGAGCATATAAATGTTCCGAGACTGGGTCTGGGCTGCTCATTAGATGGCGGTACACCAAGTTTATCCAATTCACCGCGTATAGCAGCAATAAATTCAGGGGTTGTACCGCAGCACCCTCCAATCAATCTGGTTCCATATTGTACAAAGTCTTTTACAGTATTTTTGAATTTTTCGGGTGTTTCATCATAGATTACCTTGTCACCTGAGCATTGGGGCATACCTGCATTTGCTTTTACACTTAGGTGTAGATTAGTAAACCCATACATCTGTTTAGTTATTTCGAGCAAGCCCTCAGGACCGGTAGAACAATTTGAGCCTATAAGATCAGCGCCCAGAGATTGACACACCAGCGCACAGACTGCGGGACTATTTCCCATAAGTGTACGGCCGTTTTCTTCAAAACTCATGGATGCAATTATTGGAAGAGGGGAGTTTTCACGGGCAGCAAGGAGCCCGGCCTTCATCTCATATAGGTCGGTCATTGTTTCAAAGTTAATTATGTCGGCACCAGCTTCCGTAACTGATACAACCTGTTCCGTGAAGATTTCATACGCCTCCTCAAAAGAAAGTTCTCCTGAAGGTTCCAACAGCTTTCCTGTGGGTCCAATTGAGGCGGCAACGAAAGCAATGTCTCCTGCTGCCTCTTTGGCAAGTTTAACAGAAGCTGAGTTTATTTCGTGAACTTTATCCTGGAGGCCGAATTTTTCCAGAACAGCTCTATTAGCTCCGAAAGTATTAGTTTGTATTACATGTGCACCTGCTTCTACATATGATAAGTATAACTCCCTTACCCTGTCAGGATGCTCAATATTCCAAAGTTCAGGGCACTCTCCACCGGTCATACCCATATTCTGAAGCATTGTGCCCTTGGAACCGTCAAAGGCCAGAACTTCATTTTTTATTCTTCGTAGAAAATTATTCAAGTAATCAACTCCTCAGCCAGCTTGATACTCAATTCAATAGAGCTTACGACTATATTATACTATACTACAAACAGCTTATGCGTCAAATGCTAAAGGTCAGAAAAAGGTTTGTGGCAATAAACTACTCAATACACCATTGATATGTTATAATGTTTCACGTAAAGATGTATATATTAATTTGATAAAAGGAAAAATGATTATTACGAGGTTTTGCCTTTAAATAAGACTCTGGTGGTGGACCGATTGAGTATTCCTAATTTCATTACTATTGCAAGATTCTTTCTTATTCCTTTGTTTGTTGTGCTTATGCTGGACAGGCAATATACTATTGCCCTGGTGGTCTTCCTGTTTGCCGGGTTTACCGATGCTGTAGACGGTTACATAGCAAGAAAATATAAGATGATTACAAAGCTGGGGCAGATACTTGACCCACTTGCAGATAAGCTTGTATTGCTTACTGCTCTTGTTATGATAGCTGTTCAGAACCTGGTGCCTAATATTTATCCAATTATAGTAATTGTAGCTGCCAAGGAGATATTAATATGCATAGGAAGCGCAGTGCTCTTCAGAAAGGGAGTTGTAGTTAAGGCCAATTGGTACGGTAAGGTATCAACCGTAATTTTTTATGCTGCAATAACTCTTTCGATATTAATACCGGCCTATGGTAGGTTTCTAATGCTGGTTGCAGTTTCTGCCGCTATATTTGCGTTCATTATGTATTGCCTTAATTATCTCAGAATCCGAAAGTCAATTTCATATACAAGGTAATTACTTTTGGATGCATAGAGATTGACCACTAACAAGGATTTTGATTTACTAACCAAGTCAAAAGTAACCTTGAAAAAATCAAGCAGAAGTATTATAATAAATAAGCATTGCTCGGGATGTGGCTCAGCTTGGTAGAGCGCGGCGTTCGGGACGCTGAGGTCGCAGGTTCAAATCCTGTCATCCCGACCATAAATAGTAACCATAGGGATTACCAAATAAAAAAGAGGTCTTTGCATGCAAAGACCTCTTTTTTATTTGGTGAAGCAGAGGGTCCTGTTTCTTTATCGTTCATTCCTAATTATGTACTTGCGGCACTTCAACCATTACCGGTTCCATATTTAAGTTAACCAGCATAATATGCTAGCATAATTAAGTAAACACATTTTATTACCTGGGGTTTGACTAGGTACAGGTAAAACCGCTGTCAGAAAGATTTTTCTATGGCATGTAGTGTGGTTTTAATTCAATGCCACATATGAACAGGAGATAAAAAACAGGTTAAAAGGAAAGGAATGGTGTATAGGGAAATAGGATTTACTGATTCCAGTAAGCTGCCGAAAGTGGTACATATCAAAAGTTCAGGTCTTTTTCATGCAGAAAGAAGCCATATCCACGCCGTCATTTGAATAACAGCATGGTTTTTCTGTATGTTCGCTATTACATCAGCGCAGCTTCGGAATCTGTAAATCTGGATGTATTATTCTTGAAACCAGAGTGTGTCAGGGGGTGGCCACCGGATAAAAAAGAAGCGGATGTCTGCAGGTTAAAAAAGTGTTGAAGGAGGGGGAAAAATGATTACATCAAGTGTCTGCACAAAACCGCAAAGGGATCAAGGAACTTTAATCAATGCGTATGAGGTGAACAAGAAATTTGTTTATCCTCGTATCAGTGCAGAGGACAGCATCATTTTGAGGTATCACAAGTCCTTTGTTCCGGATATTGACTTTCAGATTCTGCAGGATGTGTCACTTCGGGAGGGGGGTAGGATTATCGGACCCGTCGATGTCAATGGTGTAAACCTGTTTATTCTTGATATGGCGTCCCTGATGGCAGACGGGAATTTCAAGTCTACGGTTGCATGTATGGCTGTCGCAAGGAGTATACAACAGGGAGTGCAGAGGCTGGCGGTGTGCTCGTCAGGCAATACAGCCGTCGCAATGGCAAGGTACTGCCGGGATAAAGACATCAAGCTTGACATATTTATTCCAAGGCTGTCTTCTTATAAGTTTGATTATTCAGTATTGGACCGTAAAAAGCAAACCTTGTGGATAGTTGATAAGCCTGAGTGGGGAGTCCGCAGTACTGCAGAGACTTTTGCACACGAGCATGGGCTGCTGCTAGTTCCATCCCTGGGGCACCAGGTCGAAGCGAACGCCTGCAGGTCTTTTCTCGTCCTGGAATACATGCTGAAAAACAATATTGTTTTTGACTGGGCCACTCAGGCCGTGTCAGGAGGGCATGGACCGGTGGGGTTTTATAAAAAGCTCTATTCGCTTGTTGAGGATGGGGTAATCCAGCCTGAGATAATTCCAGGCTTCATCGGGGTTCAGCAGTCGGGAATATGCCCTATGCATAATGCCTGGATAAATGGGCGCAGTTATCTGACCGGTGAGGATGTAAATTTGCATCCTCAAGAGGTTCTAGAGCCTACACTTTACTGCACCCGACCTGATGAGGGATACCGTTACCTTTACAAGAATGTTGTAAAGCCTAAAGGAGGAGCCTTCTACGCAATTGACTCCAAGGAATATTCAAGATGGGAGAGTGCGGCGCTTGGGGTATTGATAAGCTGTGGTTTCAGGCTTAAGAAGAGGAATATGGAAGGACATGGTGTGATTACAGAGAAAGCAGGAATACTTAGCTTAATGGGAGCCCTGAAGGCATTTGAAGAAGGACGGATAGCTTCAGGGGAGAATGTTCTGGTTACTTTTACGGGCACAACCGAAGTCGCAGAACCTATTCAGTGGCTTAAAGTTATGTAGAGATATAAGTTAAGATTATTATGAGATTTACTTTTAAATCAGGCAGTATGCCTGATTTTTTATCCGATGAATACCGCCGCTAAGACTCCCCTCTTGTTCAAGTGGGAGCATTAAAGATGGACACTATCGCTAAGATTTCTTTGAAATCAAGCGACTAGTAGCCTAAGGCGGCGCTACGTCCCTGGATAACGGCTTCTAAGATTCAGATGGAGAAAGAAACTCCACCTGAATCCAAGAATCCTGTTTATCCGATGAATACCGCCGCTAAGACTCTCCTAGAGGCTTGAATAATATTGGTGTGATTGCGGCAATAATAATACCTGTGAACTTATAAGTGCTTAAGCAGAGAAATAAGGCCGGGAGATGAAAAATCATGGAGAAAGATAAGGGCAGATCCAAGGCTCCATTTGATATAGATAAGGTATCATTTAAAAATGTAAACAGTAGTTTTGAAAAGAAATTCAGGGAACGCTATGAGCAGTCGATTAAGATGATATCTGATGATTTAGGCGGACTAGTTAGTGCTATAGGTTCCAATTCACTGGATATTCTTGAGAAAATGGCCCAGCGCATAGAATACTATGACATGAACTCAGATTTTGAAGACAGTTATCATCAACTTCTTAAGGAATACGAACCGTTCACAGAAACCTAGTTCAGCAGATTCATCTGCTGAATAACTACTGTTATGGTTTCAAGATTACCTTAATGCAGTTATCCTTCTTTTCATCAAAGACTTCATACCCATAGTCTCCTTCTTTGAGAGGCAGAACATGAGTTATTATATCGGTTGCATCGAACTTGTTTTCGCTAATAAGATTCAGAATTGGTTCTACATAAGAGTGGGCAGGACACTGTCCCATCTTCAGGGTTATATTTCTTGCAAAAAAGTCACCAAGGGGAAACATATTGTATCTAGCCCCATATACTCCTACAAGTGACACTGTTCCTCCCTTTCTTACTGCCTGAGTAGCTATATCGATAGCCGACTTGGTACCTCCCTGTATTTTCAGGGCGGATTCAATTATTTCCACAAGATTCATTTTTCCATCCATACCTACGCAGTCGATGACTGCATCGGCACCCCCGTGAGTTATTTCTTTTATATGTTCACCTGCATTATCATGATGCTCAAAATTTATTACTTCAACATTGTTGTGCTTTCTGGCGTGTTCCAGTCGGTAGTCAATATAGTCAACAGCAATTATTCTATCCGCACCCTTAAACGCAGCCCATTTCTGAGCAAGCAGGCCTACAGGGCCGCATCCAAGAACTACAACCGTATCGCCGTCTTTTACACCTGCGTTCTCAACACCCCAGTAAGAGGTTGGAAGAATATCAGTGAGAAACAGGACTTGTTCATCAGTAAGGTCATCAGGCACAACAGTAGGACCAACATTGGCGTAAGGTACCCTCAAGTATTCAGCCTGACCTCCGTCGTAACCTCCGTAGGTCTTGCTGTAGCCGAAAATTGCACCTACTTCCCCATTGGCATTTGAGTTATCGCATTGAGACCAGAGTTCATGGCTGCAGTACCAGCAGTGCCCGCATGATATAGGGAAGGGGACTATCACCCTGTCGCCCTTCTTTAACTTTGTTACATCCGGCCCGGCTTCCTCTACAATGCCCATAGTCTCATGCCCGAGGATAAAACCCTTTGGCATATTTGGCACCATCCCATGTATCAGATGCAGATCAGAGCCGCATATTGCAGTTGAAGTTACTTTCACAATAATATCATCGGGTTCTTTTATTTCAGGGTCATCAACGTTATTCATTTTTACCTTCTTAATACCTTCATAAGTAAGTGCTTTCATATTTTCCTCCAGGAATTCTCTCTTATTAGAGTTTCCATTGGAAGTGTAATTATTCAAATCAATAATTTGACTTGTGCAGCGATTAAGTTTGCGGAGAAATCCTGATGCCATCGGGTAGCCCGGGCATACGGCTGGGACTTGAACCCAGCCAAAGCCCGAGTCTACAACTTAATGGAGCTTCTAGGTACAGAGGAAATGAATTGAATAGCGGATAAGTTTGCGGAGAAATCTAATATGGCTGCTATATTTCTCCAAGGAGTACGACCAGCATTACTCCGGCAAGGAAAGAAAAAATACTGCTGTGGCTTGTCAGTTTAAAGCTTGAGGATGGTATAAGCTCATCGGTACATATATAAATCATCAGACCTGCGGTAGCTCCGATAATCAGACCAACTACCTGGGTAGGAATATTCTGATACAGAAAATATGCAACAAAAAATCCAACTAGGATGGGAATAGCAGTGGAGGAAGAAATAATAAACGACTTCAGCCTCTTTTTTGAGCAGTAATAGTATGGTGCTGAAGTACAGATTCCTTCGGGGATGTTGTGTATTGCTATTGCCAGAGCAATGGCAAGACTTACCTTTATGTCTGAAACTGAACCGATTGCTATAGCCATACCTTCAGGGAGATTGTGCAGAAAAATACCCAGGATAAGGTATAGAGAAGTTTTCTTCAGTTCACAGCCTGGGTTCTCGGAACCTAATTCAGGATGTATATGTGGAATAAATTTGTCAACAAGGTGCATGGCAAGTGCGCCTAAGAATATTCCTGCTATGCATATCAGGGTTGAAGAGAGCTTAATACTCTCAGGAATCAGTTCCAGAAAAGATATGGCCAGCATAACTCCTGCTGCAAAAGAAAGCATAATGAAAATAAAGTTTTCAGAGGGCCTTTTTACAATCCCAATTAGTGAACCAATAACCGGACCAAGAACTGAAATAGCTAAAATAAATAATATCGGATCCATTTTATTCCTTCCATTCCTTCTGCTGTTAGTGTACTCTATATATCTTCAATTTTAAATATAGATTATGGTTAATCATAAGTACGGGAACCGTAAATAAATCATAAATATTAATTATAGTTTTGTCAACTATAGTTAATTTGCAAAAAATGTGCCAGTTTGTTTTTCTATATACTTTTTACTGCGTATTGCACAACATAATTTGTTAATGTTAAAATTGCATGTAGGAAGCCTAGGCGTCAAAAAATAATTGTGAATAGAAATATAGGGAGGTATTTTACATGAATACAGTGAAGAAAAAGCTTGTTTCATGGCTTTTTGAGACAAATGCTTTGAGAGTATGTCCTGAGGACAAGCCGTTCTGGTATACATCCGGTACAATTGGACCTTATTACATAAATACAGAATTTCTGTATGGGGGGCAGGCTAAAGCAGGTGAACTTCTTGATGTTATTGATAAGGAGAAGAGTAACAGGCTTGCATGTCCTCTGACAATTGCCAGCATGCTCAGGAAGAACTATGCTGAGAATGAAGTATACAGAGAACTGATTGATTATATGACCGGCTTTGTAAAGGAAAACATTAGTGTTGACGAAATTGATTTGATTTCGGGTGGAGAGAGGCGTGACTGGTTCTTCTCATTGATAGTTGCAGAGAAACTTGGAAAACCCCATATAACCATTTACAAGGACCTGGCTGCAGTCATGTCACAGGGTGAACTGACTCGTATAATGAGTGGGCGGGAAATTGAAGGCAAGAGAGTACTCCATATTGCAGACCTGATAACCGAAGGCTCAAGCTATGAGAGGGCGTGGATTCCTGCGGTTCACAACAGAGGGGGAGAAATCAAGTGGAGTGTAGTTGTGGTTGACAGAAAGCAAGGTGGGGGGGAAATGCTCCTCGCTAACCGTATTAAAGCATTTTCGATGATAGAGGTAGATAAGTATCTGTTCGAAGAAGCCTTGAAGATGAACCTAATAAATGAAGGGCAATTTGCAATGATAATGGATTATATTGATAACCCAAAGGAAACCATGAGAAAATTTTTGCTGGAGCACCCTGAATTCCTTGATGATGCATTAAAATCAGACCAGAAGACAAAGGAAAGGGCAGAGCTCTGTTTGGAAAAGAACTTATATGACCTTGATCCGGCAAGATAGTCATCCCATGAATTTTAAAAGCAAGAGTTTTTTCTAAAAAAGTTATCCTGTTTTGCGCCCCTGATGAATACATTATATCAGGAGGTGTTGGACATGATATCTAAGAAGTACAGCATAATGGACCATTTCTTCTATCCTACCGTGATTCTTGTGACGGTTCTTATGCTAATAGTTTTCGCCAGCGCGCGGGGGATGTCTTCAAGGGAATACCTGATGGGTGGAGAAACTACAGGGCATAGTATTGATCATCAGATAGGTGATAACAATACACAAGCCTCATCAGCAAACACGAGTGATTTAGCAAAGATATTAAGGCCGTCAAATCAGCCAATAATTGCCCCCAGGTTTGATTTTAAATCAGGAGGTACAGGCCTGCCCAAGACCTTTAATAATCCCCGTGATTTGATTGAAGCATACTTCAGCATATTATCAAAGGCCGAAAACATGGAAGGATGCTGCTCAGGGTGCGGAGCAACAGGATGGGCGCAGGAACCATACCCTATTGCTTATGAAATGCTTTCTCAGGAAATGAAGAAAACAATGTCTTTTCAGAAGTTTCTAGACTCATTTAGAGGTATTGGACATATGAACCTACTTAAGCTTCATGAAATGAATCAAGCCATAGTAAGTGGGAAGTCCTATCAGAGATTCTTTGTGGAATTTGAATCCATAGAAAAATCACAGAACAGAAATCTAACCCTGTTTGGTTATTACACTGGTGAACTTATATTACAAAATGAGGGAGAAAAAGGATGGAAAATCAGACAAATTGGTGTAAGAGGTGAAGATTTTTTATGCAAAGCCTATCATGGGAAATACCCCGATGCGCAAACTGTGGCCGAGGTAAGCTACCAGATAAGCAGCATATTTAACATAAAACAGGAAGGCAGTATTATTGAATTGCTTGGTCAATCAAAAAGCGGAAGGATTTATAAATTGATTTTTACCAGGCTTACCAACGGTTCAGATTATTTAATCAGGTCTTTTGTCCAGAATGATAAAGGAAAATGGGAAGAATCATATATGAACTAGGTAAGGAAGGCAAGTATAGAGTCGGGGTATAGGAACATTGTTCAAGCAAAATCGCTCAGCTCCCAAGGTCTTCAAGTACCTGTGCCAATTCCTTTTTAGATTCTACTTTAATTCCTGATTTGAGTCTGTTACGGTCTTGGGAGCGCAGACTTTTTACCGATATTGGAGTAACTTCCTTCAATGAGACACCGTCTACAGGGGTCTGATAGTAGATTGCTACCAAGCCGTCCTTGTCTATCAGAACGAAGTGGTCAGGACACTTGGAATGGACTTCCTGATAAATTACAACCTGATTGGGAGAAAATTCCTTTAATGTCCAGTCTTTGTATGCCTTCTGCAGTTGATATTCTGTCAGGTTAACCATGTCTTCAGGTACTGATGTATGTTTTTTAATTACATGTCCGCATACGGTATATCTTTTTTCTGTAATTATTACAGCATCAGGACCTATTATTTTATCTTCAGCTCTTCCACCTTCCACCTTGGTGTCTGACTGAGGTTCAGGAGCATTGTCCGTATCCGGCCCAGTCTGAGAACGTGAGTCTGTTACGTTCTTGGTTTGGGGTGTGCCGGAGTCAGATTTAGATTGGTTTTCCCTCCAGTATAGATCAAGAGAGAAGTAAACCACCATTGCAAGTAGTATAATGAGAAGACTCAACATCTTGTGAGGAGGGTGCCTCCGAATCATATAACCATCCCATTCCCTGAAAAAAGTTATTTGGCTGTATTTTTTCCCTCAAATGGGCCACTTATACATATGGTTCGTAATTAATCGGGAACGCCTGCTATCTGCTAATTGCCGGTATAACCTTGAATCTGTTCTTATATACCTTAATATTAATGCCTCCATCAAGGTCGGTCCTATATAAACGGGAACCGGATAATTCTATTCGGTTGATTGTCTCGGGAGATGGATGCCCAAAATTATTCTTTCCTGTACTTACTATGCATACAGATGGAGAGATGGCTTTCAGAAAGTCTAGGGATGTAGAGTTCTTGGAACCATGATGGGCAACCTTAAGTATATCCGAGTCCAGATGGGATATTGAACCCAGGATATGTCTCTCGGCGTTAGTCTCAATATCTCCGGTAAAAAGGATACTTGTATTCCTGTATACCAACCTTATAACAGTTGAGTTATTATTGAGAATTGAGTCTCTGCCAAATAGATTTTCATCTCCAGGGTGAAGCACTTGGAATTCAGTGCCATCAATGCTTAAACGGTCTCCTTTCGATACAATATATATTTTGGTTTTCCTTTGGCTGCACAGTTTTATAAGGCTATCAAGGTCTGCATTTGGCTGAAACTGTGGGCCCATGACAAGCTGTTTAACCCTGAGGGTTTTAACTACACTGATTAGCCCCTGTATGTGGTCACCATGGGGGTGGGAAAGCATAGCAAGGTCAACCGAGGATGATCCATTATCTAGAAGAAAGGGAATGATAGTGCTGCCAGGGTCAAAATTACCCATGCTTCCTGGATATGTACCTCCTCCGTCAATGAGGCAGGTCTTACCTGAAGGGGTCTTTATTATTGTACAATCACCCTGGCCTATATCTAAAAATGTAATTTCAAGCGGGCGGGGCAGGGAGTAAGAAATCAACAGGAATATTACTGCTGCAGCCGCAGCTATGTATGATATTTTAGGAAAATGAGGCCCCGGTTTTTTGAAAGGGATGTATTTCAGCAGTGCATAGAGTACAGTATAATAAAACAGAATAAACAATAGGCTGGGAGTGATAACCTGAATAGAGGCAAAGGGAAGGCTTGAAGATACTTCAGATACCCAGAGCATGAATGATAGGAAAAAGTAATTCAACCCTCCCAGCAGCTGTGAAATGAAAATTGATACCTGTCCGGCAATGCTCATAACAAAACCGATTATGGTTACAATTCCGGTAACAGGAACTACTACAATATTTGAGATGATAGCAATCAGCGAAATCTTGTTGAAGTAGAGAGCAACTATAGGGTTGACCGTAAGCTGTGCCGCCAAAGATACCGACATAACATCATTAATAACACGAGGCAGAAAGCTGAAGAAATTAGCCAGCCTTTTATAAAAGAGTACTATACCGGTTGTTCCGGCGAAAGATAGCTGAAATCCGATATCGTAAATGCAAAGAGGGTTGAATAAGAGAATAGCCAGACATGCAGCTGATATGCTGTTAAGTGCATCACTCTTTCGCTGGAATATTCCTGCTGACAGGAGCATCATACCCATTATTCCAGCCCGGACAACAGGGGGGGACGAACCGGTTATAAGTACAAATAAAACAAGAACTGCCATAGTAATAAGATTTGAGAGCGGTTGGCCTACTCGTAATATTCCCAGCAGGAATATACAGGCTCCAGCTATGTAAGCCACGTTTGCACCTGATACACAGAGTATATGAGTCAGCCCGCTGTCGTTAAAGTTTTGTTTGACCTCTTCGGACAAGCCGCTTCGCTCTCCGATAACCAAACCCTTGAGCAGTCCTGCATGTTCAGCGGGGAGGGATAAGTCAACCATACTTATGATTCTGTCTCGAAGATACAGGCTGAACCTGATAAGAGGATTTATATCTCCCTGACCCGGGCTCATAATGTCCGAGGGAAAGGTTATTATTGACGAATAAATATTCTGGGAAGACAGGAAGCGCCTGTAGTCAAATGCACCGGCATTCCTGGCCCGGGAAGGCATCATGCTCTTTCCCGCTCCCTTTATAATATCACCATACCTGTATAATTTTTTCGAGTGCTCAGGACCATACACTGATAAAAGTGCTCTGGAATTTATATTCACAGCCTTTTTATTGTTAGAAATCCTTTTTACATCAACCACGTAACTGGTCTTATTTTCCCTGACATCCGGCGGAGATACAACTCTGGCCTCAAAATAGACCCTCTGATTTGAAAAGGGTTCAAAACGGGTTGATGGCAGGGCTGACTTGTAATATGAATAGACAGCCCCAAAGGAGAATACGACAATTGCCAGGGCAGATAGAAGATAGAGGTTTTGTCTTTTCAGGGCAAAAAGTACAAAGCAGACTGGAACAAGCAGCATTAGAATACTGATAGATACCCAGCTGAAAAACTGTCCATACATTATTCCAAGAGAATATATGCATGTTAAAGCGATAAGGGGTCTTTTCTTCATATTTCCTCACTTAATAAAAAATAGAGACATCAGAATCCCGATATCTCTATCTCTAGTATTCAAATATAATTATTTACTTAACAAAGGTTCTTCCTGTAACATATGCGTTATTATAGAATCCCTCACTTAAGGAACTTATTTTTACTACCCTTCCATTACTGGATGATGATGCATGAATAAATTTACCGTTTCCTATGTAAATTCCTACGTGATTAACCTTCTTAGTCTTGCCTCCATTGGTATCAAAACATACCAGGTCACCTGGCTGAAGCTTGGCCTTCGGAACATATTTTCCTTGCTTGGCCTGAGCGGTTGACACTCTCTCCAGGTTAATACCGAACTTCTTAAAGACGTAACTGGTAAACCCTGAGCAGTCAAATCCACTTGGAGAACTTCCGCCATACCTGTATCGAACTCCTAGAAAATTTCGGGAGTATAGAACCATTCTGTTTCTCAGAGTGACGGCCGTGGCAGCAGCACTGGATGCCTCACTATTAATGCTGGGTATTTTTCCGGCGTATGTTGAAGAGACATTGACATAACTGCCGTAAACCCAGCCGGTAGTTCCGCCTGAGGATATTTTATACCACTTCCCCGACTGTCCAAGAATATGTACATCCTTGTTTGTAAGACTGGTAATAATATTGGCATTGGTTGTAGGCTTAGACCGTATATTCACATCCGTACCGTCAATTTTGGCAGGTATCTTTTCTGAGGTAGTATTTTCACTGGAAGCTGATTTCACAGCTGAAGCAGAATTGGATGCAACCTTGACAAAGCTGCCGTAAACCCAGCCGGTAATTTTACCAGAAGATATTTTATACCACTCACCCGACTGTCCGACAATATCGACATCCTTATTGGAGAGAGTGGAAACGATTGCAGCACTAGTTGTAGGTTTTGACCTTATATTTACGTCTGTACCATCAATTTTTCCGGGTTTCTTTGATGAAGAATTTTCAGCTGTTTTCTCAGTACTGGATGCCGACAGGGTCCGGCTTGAAAGTGCAGGAGTTGATAATGAAACAAAATCATTTTTTACCCAACCTATGGTCTTGTCAAAGGACACTCTATACCAGTCTCCTGAAGAACTGACTACCTTTACCTGCTTATCGGATACACTGGTAAGTATCTGAGATGTAAGCGTAGGCTTGGTCCTTATATTGACATTAGTTCCTTTTATTACAGCGTCCTGTGTCTTGACAATTGTTGATTTGGAACTATCATCTGAGGAATTTTCTGACTGGGGCAGCTGTTTGATATCTGTTACATAATCAAACCTCACCCATCCTTTAACGTCTCCGGAACTTATATTATACCAGTCTCCTGAATTCCGCAGGATACTAACCTTTTTATTTGAAATTGAACCCAGTACATCTGAGGAAGTTGTAGGTTTTGACCTGACATTTACATTTGTTCCCTTGATATACCCTGTATAATTTGCAGATACTTCTAATACATTGACAGATAGGACGAAGACAATTACAAGAACTGTAACAAAGCTTAGAATACCTTTTCTAAAAGTAAACATTCTTACCTCCTGTTTTCGTAGCCTCCGGAGTTAGCTGACGGGTTCGGGAAAGGCGGTACATACCCTACCGTATCAAACGGATTCACCCCAATATGGTTCCCCCGTACCCTTAATAGGGACTAGGCTATATAGACACAACAAATTATGCTCTCTAGCCTGAAAGCATAATTCTGTTTAATTTACTGTTTCATATAACACTACAGGTATATTTCAAAATGATTACATTTTTATTCTAGTACTCAGTAATCTGCTTGTCAATATTCCGGATATGTTGAAAAAACATTAAATATGAAGTTATTACTCGAAAAACTCCTTATTCTGGTTATAAGCATATATTTAGTCTTAATTTCATTATATTTTCTGAAGAAGCAAACGTCACAGAAAATTAAATCAATTAAAGAGGTTTACATATCCGACAAATATGATAAAATATATTGGATTACCTATATGTGTAAATAATGGAGGTGTGTGCCTGGGAAAATAATTTTTTCGGCAGGTTTTAATGAGTGTTTTCATAAGAAGCCTAATCTTGATAATTAAGACGGGAGGAGAAAGTAATATGAAAGTAACTGTAAATGAAAAGCCGTTTGAAATGAAAATTGCTGATTTTAATAGTGAAAAAAAGATGATTGACCAGTTTACTCAAGACAGCATGAAGCATGTAGGAATCTGCGCGTTACTTCGGTTTGGTGCAGGATTCCTAGGTGCGCAGGTGCTTCTGAATCAATTTCAGAGTGCATTTAGTGTTTGGCCAGTGCCTATGCTCTACGGGATGGAAATACAATTCACCATTTTTGCCTTGATACTTGGACTTTTGGTCGCTCTAGGTCCTATCATGGTAACCGGGATTGGTGTCTATAACAAGTACCAGGAAGTAGGCGTTGGAGCAGCGGTGCTGAAGAGATTATTAAAGTGGTAGAATATTTTTACGGCGCAGTCAACTATATGGCTGTGCCATATTTTTTTGTATATATGCCTAATTCGCAGGTATAGAATCCAGTAACTTCACCTTCTGTTACAGGGGAAATGAATTAACAAGCATCTAGTTTATCTTAGATTTTGCAGCCCTTATGAGCGGTTAATTTATTTTCACTGTAATACTACAAACTACTAGTCAACTCAAACTATAGTATTTACTTATCGAAGTATGAGTAATAATATATTGAACTAGAGAGAATAAACCAACTTCAGGGTGTAGAAGAATGAAGATAGGATTAAAATTATTAGTGGGGCTATTGGCGTTAGCATTACTTGCTGTATTAATAACAACAAACCCCCAGAGCCCAGACAAACCGGAGGATGATACTGAACAGCCGATGGAAGCACAAGGTATTAGTATGAGCTTTGTAGGAGACATACTTCTCGCTTCCCATGTTCAGAGTGGAGTAAACCGGTTCGGTGCCAATCATCCCTTTGAAAAAGTGAAACCGCTTTTGAGTTCTAGCGATTTTACAGTAGGCAATCTTGAGAGCGCAGTGGGAATGGGTGGAATTCCCCAGCCTGACAAGGAATACACCTTTAGGGCAGACCCGATGGTTCTTGAGGGAGTCAAATGGTCAGGTATAGATGTATTAAGTATAGCCAATAACCATGTGTTAGATTTTGGTTCTGAGGTCTTTGACCAGACACTGAATAACATAAGCTCCAGTAATCTTCACTACGTAGGAGGAGGAAGAAATCGTGCAGAAGCATTCAGTCCGGTTATACTAGAAAAGGGAGACAAGAAGATTGCTGTTTTTGCAGCCAGCCGGGTGGTGCCGGATGTAAGCTGGCACGCCGGGGAGAATTCACCCGGGGTAGCAGGAGTGTATGACCCCCGGAAGCTTGTAGAAGGAATAGATTATGTGAGGCAGCAGTCTGACCACATTGTAGTTTATCTTCACTGGGGAACTGAAAGAGAGACGTTACCAGGATCCTACCAAAGGAGGCTGGCCAGGCAGTTGATTGACAGCGGGGCGGACGTGGTAGTCGGAACTCATCCTCATGTACTCCAAGGCTTTGAATTCTATAACCATGGACTCATTGCATACAGCCTGGGCAATTTTGTATTTACAAACCTGGAGAACGATACTCTCATACTAACCGTAAACTTCGGAGATGAGGGAATAGAATCCTCGAGTATCATTCCCTGTATGATCAGGAATTACAGACCTGAACCGATAAAGGATATCAATCGTATTGAGGAATTCTATAAAATGATTGAAGGCAGATCGTTCGGAGTAGGGGTGCAGGATGGAAAGCTGGTTGACAGGGGTATTGGAGAAGGTTTCTAAGAGCCGAACCCAGAAATATAATCATTTACGAGTTAAAGTTACAGCCATACAAATATTGACTGTTTAATATTTTTAAAGTATAATCAGTTCAATCATAATATGGTTAAAACGTTGACGGGGAAGAGTATATTGAGTATGCCTGCCTGAAGAGAGCCGGGCAAGGTGAAATCCGGCGGAGGCTGTCAATAGAAAATCACCCCCGAGTGCCTTACGAAAGGTTTAACGAGTAGAAACGGCCGCTGACTGCGTTAAGGTCAAATGAGAGAGTGGAAGGACATATGTTTTTTCCTTCACTAATGTGGGTGGTACCACGAGAGCCTGGCTCTACGTCCCTGTTATGACGTAGGGTCTTTATTATTATATAAAGAGGAGAGATGATAGGAATGGACTATAGTAAAACACTGAATCTTCCACATACTGATTTTCCCATGAGGGCTAATCTTCCCGAAAGGGAACCTGAGTATCTTAAAATGTGGGATGAAAAAGACATTTACAAGAAGTCGTTGGAGATGAACAAGGGGAAGCAGTCCTATATTCTTCATGACGGTCCCCCTTATGCCAATGGCGATATTCATATAGGGCATGCTCTAAACAAGGTGCTAAAGGATATAGTAGTCAAATTTAAATCTATGGACGGTTATTATTCTCCATATGTACCCGGTTGGGATACACATGGACTGCCAATCGAACAGCAGGCCATAAAGAAACTCGGTATCAACAGACACGAAGTTGATCCGGTTGAATTCAGAAATGCATGCAGGGAATTTGCACTTGGCTATGTAGATAGACAAAGGGAACAGTTCAAGAGACTGGGGGTCAGAGGTGACTGGTATAATCCTTATCTTACCCTTGCGCCTGAGTTTGAAGCAACACAGGTAGAGGTATTTGGCGAGATGGCCCAAAAGGGATATATATATAAGGGCCTCAAGCCTGTATACTGGTGTGCAGACTGTGAAACTGCTCTGGCCGAAGCTGAGATTGAATATGCCGAAGACAGGTCAAAATCAATATATGTTAAATTCGACCTTATTGATGATAAGAAGGTTTTCGGAAATGTGGCCGGAGATAGCAAAATATCCTTTGTAATATGGACTACTACAACATGGACTCTTCCCGGAAACCTTGCAATTTGTCTGAATGCTGATTTTGATTATGCTCTTGTGAAGGCTGGTAAAGAGGCATATGTACTGGCTGATAAGCTTGTTGAGGACGTAATGACGTCAGCTGGTATAGACAGCTATAATGTTGTTGCAAGGTATAAGGGAAGCGAACTGGAGGGAATGAGATGCTGGCATCCATTCCTTGAGAGGGAATCAGTAGTGATACTTGGTGAGCATGTTACCCTTGAAGCCGGAACCGGTTGTGTTCATACCGCTCCCGGACATGGTGAGGAAGACTTCGAGGTTTGCAGGAAATATAATCTTCCGGTAATTGTACCGGTGGATAATAAAGGACACTTAAATGAACTGGCTGGTAAATTCAGCGGGCTGTTCTATGCAAAGTCCAACAAAGCCATAATCGAAGAACTTAAATCAACAGGACATCTGCTTGCCGAAGTTGAAATAATACATCAGTACCCTCACTGTTGGAGGTGCAAGAACCCTGTTCTTTTCAGGGCAACAGAGCAGTGGTTCGCATCCATTGACGGTTTCAGGAAACAGGCACTTGAAGCAATAAAAGATGTTGAATGGATTCCAGCCTGGGGAGAAGAGAGAATTACTAATATGGTAAGAGACAGGGGAGATTGGTGTATATCGCGTCAAAGAAAGTGGGGAGTACCCATACCCATCTTCTACTGCGAGTCCTGTGGCAAGGAGTTGATAAATGACCAGACAATCAGCGCTGTTAAACAGCTGTTCAGAGAGAAGGGGTCAAATGCCTGGTTTGAAATGGATGCTTCCGACATTGTCCCAAAGGAAGTAACTTGTGAATGCGGAGGAAGAAAATTCCGGAAAGAAACTGATACCATGGATGTATGGTTTGATTCAGGCTCGAGTCATGCTGGGGTACTGGAGAATAGGGGTGACCTGAGTTGGCCTGCTGATATGTACCTGGAGGGAAGTGACCAGCATAGGGGATGGTTTCAGTCCTCGCTCCTGACGTCGGTGGCAGCCAGAGGGAAAGCGCCGTACAGGACTGTATTGACACACGGTTTTACGGTTGACGGAGAAGGGAAAAAGATGTCCAAATCACTTGGCAATGGAGTGGACCCTATAGAGGTAATCAAGGAGTATGGTGCTGATATATTGAGGCTCTGGGTTGTTTCTGCAGACTACAGGAATGATGTAAGGATATCCAAGGATATTCTCAAGCAGCTGACCGAGGTTTATAGAAAAATCAGGAATACATGCAGATTTATATTAGGAAATATATATGATTTTAATCCGGACAATGATAGGGTGTCCTACGAGAAGCTTGAGGAGTTGGACAGATGGGCGTTAATGAAGCTTACAAAGCTGATAAAACGTGTGACTGAAGCTTATAGAACGCACGACTATCATTTTGTATATCATTCCATACACAACTTCTGTGTAGTAGACATGAGTAATTTCTACCTGGATGTGATTAAAGACAGATTGTATACATCGTCTGCAAACTCTCAGGCCAGGAGAGCTGCTCAGACTGCAATGTATGATGTTCTGGATGTTCTGGTAAAGATGCTGGCACCTGTACTTGCATTTACCACTGAGGAAATATGGGAGTATATGTCTCACAGCTCCAGCCATGACAGGGAAAGTGTTCAACTTAATCCGTGGCCGGCTGTAAATGAAAGATACCTTGACGCAGAACTTGAAAAGAAGTGGGATAAGCTGCTGGCAGTAAGGGATGATGTCTCAAAAGCTCTTGAGACGGCAAGGGCTGAGAAAATAATAGGACACTCGCTGAATGCTGCGGTTACACTGTATGCTGATGAAGACTATTATAAGTTTCTTTCCGGGCTTGAAGACCAGCTTGCAACTGTCTTTATTGTCTCGGATGTTAGGGTCCATGAGGTTCACTGCCCGCCTTCAACAAGAATTGTCAAGGGTGAAGCAACAGGTATTGATATATTTGTGGAGAATGCAGGTGGAGAAAAGTGTGAACGGTGTTGGATATTCAGCGAAGCTGTGGGCAAGAATCAAAAACATCCAACCTTGTGTGAAAGATGCAGCAGTGTGGTAACAGGATTATGATTTCAGCGCCGGAGGTGAGCCAACTGCAGGAGTTAACTGTAAACCTGGGAGAGAGGAGTTATGTAATTTATATCTCCTCCTCCTTTGATAATCTGAATAAGATTTTTAAGCCTTATAAATCTTTAAAGGCCCTAATTATATCAGATTCAAATGTTAGCCAGTTTTATACCCGGTCATGCATGGAACAGCTCGAAGAGGCCGGATTAAAGGTGTTTGCTAATGCTTTTCCTGCAGGTGAAGAGAGTAAGAATCTTGACACGGTGAAAAGCATATACAGGGTCTGCAAGGATATCAGGCTTGAAAGGTGCGATGTTTTGGTTGCACTTGGAGGAGGAGTTGTAGGTGATGTGGCAGGTTTTGCTGCTGCGACATACCTCCGGGGAATTGATTTTGTGCAGATTCCTACCTCGCTTCTTGCACAGTGTGACAGCAGTGTGGGAGGAAAGGTTGGAGTCGATTTTGAAGGAGCCAAGAACCTTGTTGGGGCGTTCTATCAGCCCAAAGCTGTATATATAAATGTAAATACCCTGAGAACTCTTCCAAAAAGGGAATTTGTATCCGGCCTTGCAGAGGTAGTGAAACATGGAATTATAGGGGATGAGAATTTATTTGGATACCTTGAAGAAAACTATGAAGGCTTTCTTTCACAGAAAGAGGAAATACTTCAACATGTGATAAAGACAAACTGCTCAATCAAGTCCAGGATTATCGAACAGGACGAGAGGGAGAACCAGTTGAGAGCAGTCCTTAACCTCGGGCATACCGTAGGCCATGCAATTGAAAGTGTGCTTGGGTTTTCGCTTCTTCACGGTGAGTGTGTCTCACTTGGGATGGCTGCTGCCTGTAATGTTTCAAGAGAAATGGGAGTAATCAGCGGGCAGGACGCAGATAGGATTACAAGGCTGTTGTCAAAATTTGGCCTGCCGGTAAACTATAAGAATCTTGAAGTTGATAATGTGATAAATCAGATGAGCCTTGACAAGAAAATTTCCGGTGGTAAGTTGAACTTTATCCTGCCCGAAAGAATCGGAAGCGTAATACAGTGTAAGGAAATACCGGAAGACATTATAAGGCGTTCGGTATGTATGATTTTAAAATAAGGTAGGGGGACGCGTCATTCGCTGGGCTCAAGAAACGTGCCTCTTTGAATACGAGGGACGCGACCATTCGCTCCGCTCAAGGAGTTTCCCCCTCTGCACAAATCAAATAACCAGAATAAACTCCAGGCTATATTGACAAAATAATTGTCAAATGTTAGTTTGATATAAGCATAGAATACAGTGCGAAAAGGTGTACTACCAATATATAAGGCATCAGGATTTGTAAGACCGAATTTTAATAACTATATCATTTAGGGAGAGAACTATGGAGACTAGAATCTACTTGGATCATGCAGCCACAACACCTGTAAAAAGCGAAGTTCTTGAGGCAATGCTGCCTTACTTCAGCGATAAGTACGGCAATCCGTCTTCAGTGTATTCCATAGGCAGGGAAAGCAGGAAAGCAATCGACGAAGCAAGGGAACGTGTAGCTAGTGCCATTGGTGCACAGTCAAAGGAGATATTCTTTACTTCCGGAGGCAGTGAATCGGATAACTGGGCTATAAAAGGTGTTGCCTATGCAAACAGAGCCAGGGGTAATCACATAATTACTTCTTCAATTGAGCATCATGCAGTACTTAATACTTGTAGATACCTTGAAGATGATGGGTTTGAGGTTACTTACCTTCCGGTTGACTCAAACGGTCTGGTATCCCCTGAACAGCTCAGGGAGGCTATTAAACCAACAACCACAGTTATTTCAGTCATGTTTGCGAACAACGAGATTGGAACCATACAGCCCATAAAAGAGATAGGAAAGATTGCAAGGGAGAAAGGAATATACTTTCACACTGATGCTGTCCAGGCTGTAGGCAACATACCAATAGATGTTGATGAGTTGAATATAGACATGCTCTCTCTTTCCGCACATAAGTTTTATGGACCCAAAGGGATGGGGGCATTGTATGTACGAAAAAACGTAAAGCTGGCTTCCTTTATACAAGGTGGTGGACAGGAAAGAGGCAGGAGAGCAGGAACCGAGAATATAGCTGGCATTGTTGGTTTGGGAAAAGCCATACAACTGGCGGTTGAGAATTTAGATGATTATAATAGCAGGATTAGACACCTCAGGGATATGATTATAAATGGTATAAAAGAAAGAATTCCTTTTGTAAGACTCAATGGTGACCCTGAAAAGAGGCTTCCTGGTAATGTTAATATATCTTTTGAATTTGTTGAAGGTGAATCTCTTCTGCTCATGCTGGATATGAAGGGTATAGCGGCATCAAGTGGTTCGGCATGCTCTTCAGGTTCTCTTGACCCGTCACATGTTCTTCTCGCTGTAGGTTTGAGTCATGAAGTAGCGCACGGCTCTCTGAGGATGACCGTAGGCGAGGATAATACTGAGGAAGATATAAGGTATGTACTTGATGTTCTTCCGCCAATTGTCGAGCGGCTCAGGGAGATGTCGCCGCTGTATGAAAAAGAAAAGAGGGGATAGCAATGTATAGTGAAAAGGTTATGGATCATTTTATGAACCCCAGGAATGTCGGGGAAATTGAAGATGCCGATGGTATTGGTGAGGTTGGCAATGCCAAGTGTGGAGATATAATGAAGATGTATCTCAAAATTGAGAATGACGTCATTGTAGATGCCAAATTCAAGACATTTGGATGCGGTGCGGCTGTAGCAACAAGTAGTATGGCTACAGAACTGGTTAAAGGTAAAACCATAGAAGAAGCTTTGAAACTTAGCAACAAGGCAGTTGCAGAGGCACTTGACGGACTGCCTCCGGTGAAGATGCACTGCTCGAATCTTGCTGAGGAAGCAATAAAGGCTGCTGTTGATGATTACCTGGTAAAGATAGGGAGGAGAAGCGAGCTGACCATGCAGTGTAAAGGCTGTTGTGAAAAGTGTCATGAGGGGATTGAAGATGAGTGATGAAGAAGTCTGTGTTAGTTGCAATGAGCGGGGGCGTGGATAGTTCAGTGGCCGCCGCTCTTTTGGTTGAGCAGGGTTATGAGGTTATAGGGATTACTATGAAACTGCGGCAGGACGAAGAACTAAGTATAAGTGAAAATGGCTGCTGTTCACTTGAAGCAGTTGAGGATGCAAGAAGGGTAGCAGAAATACTGGGTATACCCCACTATGTACTTAACTTTTCAGAAGAATTCAGAGCCAAAGTTATTGATTATTTTATTGACCAATACAGCAAAGGATATACCCCAAACCCCTGTATTGCGTGCAATAGGCATATTAAGTTTGACCTGCTTCTTAACAAGGCCAGAACAATGGGGATTGACTATATTTCAACCGGACATTATGCCAGGATTGAATATGACCCGGTGAGGAAAAGATGGCTTCTTAAGAAGTCTTTATCGACTGCAAAAGACCAGACTTATGCACTCTATAACATGACTCAGTACCAGTTGGAGCATACTCTGTTCCCAATAGGGCAATACACAGATAAGGAAAGAATAAGGAGCATAGCAGCAAAGCTTGGTTTGCGCGTTGCGGATAAACCTGATAGTCAGGATATATGTTTTATTGATGATGACTACGGAAGCTATGTAGAAAACAGATGCCCGGGCAAGGTTAAATCTGGAGATATTGTAGATACAGACGGCAATGTACTTGGAAAGCACAGGGGTATTGTTTACTATACCATAGGACAGAGAAAAGGACTGGGACTTGCACTTGGTAAACCCGCATATGTGGTTGCGGTTAATCCACAGAGAAATGAGGTAGTTGTTGGGGAGCCTGAAAAGGTTTACTCCTTGGGCCTGATTGCGAAGGACATCAATCTGATTGCAGTAGAAAGCCTTGAGGACAAATTGAAGGTGACTGCAAAGATAAGGTATGCAGCAAGTGAGGCAGAGGCGTTCATTGAACTGATAGAGGGAAGAAAAATGAAAGTAACATTCGAAGAGAAGCAGAGGGCTGTGACTCCAGGCCAGTCTGTTGTGTTTTACACCGGTGATATTGTGGTTGGAGGAGGAATAATTGAATCTGCAGTTTAATATCAAATGACGGTGGTAAGAGCCTGCAGCAGGAATAAAGTTAAGAATGAACTATCTAGTTACCCATCGGGATACATCGGAAAGCAATAAATGTTGGATAAATCAGGGATATAGTATAGAATATATTTATAGAGGTAAATATCCCGAAGGGAGAAGAAATAATGAATATAAATATTCTGGACAGAATAATCCAGGACGGGGGTCTGCTCAGAACCCAGATTGGAATAAATGGATGGGAAGACAGTGTAATAATCTCTCATAACAGCAATATAATACAGATAAACCTTGCTCCTGTTTATTACAGCATGGCTGTAATGGCAGGTGACCTTATCAGATGCAAGTATCATTATGATGGAGTGGAATATCTGATGGAAGGCCAAATTGAACAGGTTACCATAAATGAGATTCCTTCAATGTTCATCAGAATTCATAATGTGAGTAACTTCAATAATAAACGTAAGAACCGAAGGTTGGATGTGCGTCTGGGGGCTGGGGTCAGGCTGAAAGAAAGTGATGAGCTTACATACTATTGCATTGTTAACAACCTGAGTACCAGCGGCCTGGGACTATTAGCAAAAAGGAGCTTTGATATTGGAAGCAGTATAATAGTAGAGGTATTAACAAGTAGCCAGAATACTTTTTCTCTAAGAGGGCAAGTTGTAAGGCAGATGAAAATAGAAGACTATTATGAAATAGGTATAAGCTTGAGTGAGAAGGATGAAGCGGCCAGAAAAGATGTGGAATATATTATTAGTAATTACTATGAGCTCAGTGAGAAGCTTATAGGGGATACAATTGAGAAAGTAAACCGGAATACCAGTGGTGTACCGAAGAACCAGACTGTCATGATTGTGGAGGATAGTCATTTTACAAGAATAATCATAAAAAAGCTTCTATCCCTGCAGGGGTTCTCAAGGATTATCGAAGTAGCAGACGGACCTCAGGCGTTAAGCCTCGCAGGAAAATTAAAACCGGATATAATAATTCTTGATATTATTCTCCCAACAGTAAACGGCAACGAGATAATTGAAGAGATACATAAGTCCAGTTCCGATTCCAGGATTATTGTGGTCTCAACCGTAAGCAGCAGAAAGATGATTGACGAGGTTAAGACCAAGGGAGTATGTGAATATGTTATCAAGCCTTTTGACCATAAGGAATTGGTTGAGGTTG
The DNA here is from genome assembly GCA_041687355.1 of Clostridia bacterium. Classification (GTDB taxonomy): domain Bacteria; phylum Bacillota; class Clostridia; order Acetivibrionales; family UBA4821; genus JAWLCD01. The sequence goes on from JAWLCD010000011.1 coordinate 47,264, forward strand.
TTGAGAGAATTTCAAAATTATAAGGGGTGCAAGCAAAATGAAACTTTTTAATACCCTTACTAAGGGTAAGGACCAATTTGAACCTATTGAAAACAACATGGTGAGGATGTATTCCTGCGGTCCTACTGTCTACATGTATGCGCACATAGGCAACCTTCGCACCTATGTATTTATGGATATTCTGCGGAGAGTGCTTAAGTATAATGGCTACAAGGTAAAACACGTTATGAACATCACTGATGTAGGACACCTACTGTCAGATGCCGATGAGGGCGAGGACAAAATGGTCAAATCTGCCAGAGAGCAGAAAAAAAGTCCGTGGGAGATAGCAGAATACTTTACAGAAGCATTCTTTGAAGATGTTGAACAGCTGAATATTGAAAAGCCGGAGGTCATATGCAAGGCTACCGAACACATAGACGAGATGCTGGAGTTTGTTCAGGGCCTTGTTGAGAAAGGGTACGGTTATGAGATAGGAGACGGCATATACTATGATGTTTCAAAGTTCAAAGAATATGGAAAACTTTCGGGGATATCGCTGGAAGAGCAGATGGCAGGTGCAAGGGTTGAGGTAAATGATGAGAAAAGGCATCCTGCAGATTTTGCCCTTTGGAAAAAAGCCACAAAAGAACATATAATGCAGTGGGATAGTCCATGGGGGCCTGGATATCCGGGCTGGCACATCGAGTGCTCAGCAATGGGAAAGAAGTATCTGGGATACAGGTTTGATATACACACCGGTGGGGTTGACCATATTCCTATCCATCATGAGAATGAGATTGCACAGTCGTGTGGACTGCTGGGTGCACAGCCGGTAAATTTCTGGGTTCACGGTGAGTTCCTGCTTGTGGATGGTGGAAAGATGTCCAAAAGCCTGGGGAATACCTATACCATAAGAGACCTAAAAGAAAAGGGCTTTGAGCCTATGGCCTATAGATTTTTCTGCTATAATGCCCATTACAGGAGTAAGCTGAATTTTACCTGGGATGGATTAAAGAGTGCACAGGCTTCCCTGGAAAAACTCAGAGAAGGTGTTCTGGCACACTCTAAAGGCGAGAGTGAAATAGGGCAAGAAGAAATTGACCTGCTGAAGGAGGAGTTTTTGGAAGCCGTAAATGATGACCTGAATATCCCGCGCGCCATGGTTGTGGTTTGGAAGATAGTCAAAGACCCTAGAAAATCAATGCAGTTCCGGGATTTGCTGTATGACTTTGACAGAGTCCTGGGACTGAGACTAGATAAGGTAACTGAGAAGAAAGAAGAGGAATTCGGGCCGGAGATTATGCAGCTGGTTGAACAGCGTCAGCAGGCACGAGCCAATAAGGACTGGAAGACGGCGGACCAGCTCAGGGATAGGCTGAAATCTATGGGTATAGTTGTTGAAGATACCCCTGAAGGCCCCAAGATTAAAAGGGAAGAATAGAGTAAATTAACAAGCATTTGCAATGGGGGGATGATTCCAGGACTCATTTCAAAGCGAGTCCCGGAACCAGCCCCCATTAATTTGACACTAAGACCGGACCCATGTTAAAATCTGAGAAAACAATCCGGGGGGAGTAGATAAGTGTTTATTTCAGAAGCATTAAGCGTGAATGATAAGGGGCACCTTACGATAGGAGGCTGTGATTGTGTGGAACTGGCCAAGGAATATCAAACCCCTTTATATATTTTGGATGAAGAACTTATCCGAAAAACCTGCCGGGAATTTAATACTGCCATTGACAAGTATTATGACGGCAGAGGTCTTGTTCTATACGCCTCAAAGGCTTTCTGTTCACTAGCACTTTGCAGAATTGCCGAGCAGGAAGGAATGGGTCTTGACGTAGTGTCGGGAGGAGAACTATACACTGCAATTAAGGCGGGATTTCCCTCTGACAAAATATATTTCCACGGGAACAATAAAACCCTTGACGAGCTTAAAATGGCACTGGATTATACAGTCGGAAGAATAGTGGTAGACAGCTTTGAAGAGCTGGATATCCTGGATAGGATTGCTGCCTCAAAGAACAAGACTGCAGATATATTGTTCAGGGTAAAGCCGGGTATCGATGCACATACCCACGAGTTTATCAAAACCGGACAGATTGATTCCAAGTTTGGATTTGCTCTTGAAAACGGAGAGGCTTTTGATGTAGTGCAGAAAGCCTGCACACTGACGAATATAAATATAGTGGGGCTGCACTGCCATATTGGGTCACAGATATTTGAAATTGAGCCGTTTGAGGAAGCAGCAAAGGTAATGATGGGTTTCATTTCGGACATAAGGGACAAACTGGGACTCAGCATAGATGAACTCAATCTTGGTGGTGGTTTTGGTATAAAATATGTATCCGGTGACAAGCCTCTTGAATTCGGTAGGCATATTGAAGCTATTGCCTCAGTTGTTAAATCCACTGCGAAGGAGAAAAACCTTAAAATACCGAAGCTGATAATAGAACCCGGGAGGGCTGTTACCGCACCGGCAGGAATAACACTCTATACGGTTGGTACCATAAAGGATATTCCCGGTATACGTAAGTATATTTCGGTTGACGGCGGAATGACCGATAACCCCAGGTACGCTCTCTATCAGGCCGAATATGAAGCTGTAATTGCAAACAGGACTCTTGATCCAAGGGTTGAGAAGGTAACTATTGCGGGTAAGTGCTGTGAATCAGGTGATATAATTGCCAGGGATGTGGATATGCCGCCGGTGAATGCCGGAGACTATCTTGCAGTTCTGGTAACCGGGGCATATAATTATTCCATGTCCAGCAATTACAACAGGATACCCAGACCGGCCGCAATATTGGTCAGGGAGGGAAGGTCAAGGGTAATTGTTAAAAGAGAGGACTATAATGACCTGTTAAGGAATGATATTTTACCTGAAGATATCTAGGAGACAGTGAGACAGGGGACGGTTCTCTGACTCACGAAATGAGTCAGAGAACCGTCCCCTGTCTCATTTAAGAAATGGAGGGGAGTATGAAGTCGAAGTCAATTAGCATAGAGGCTCCAGCCAAAATAAACCTTTTTCTAGATGTGCTGAGGAAAAGGTCTGACGGATATCATGATCTAAAGATGGTTATGCAGACCGTAAGCCTGTATGACACTGTACACTTATTCAGAACCGGTGCCGGTATTGAGGTAACATGCCAGTGCCCAGGGGTTCCGGACGGAGAAGGGAATATAGCGTTTAAGGCAGCGAGATTGATGTTTGACCATTTCAGACTGACAGAGGGAATCAGAATCACAATTAAAAAAAGAATCCCTGCTGCCGCCGGGCTTGCAGGAGGAAGTGCCGATGCAGCAGCAGTTATGAAAGGTATAAACAGGCTTTTTGACCTTGAACTGGACGTCCGGACTCTTGCACAGATGGGTAAAGAAATCGGAGCTGATGTGCCTTTTTGTATAATGGGAGGTACATATACTTCTGAGGGAATAGGAGAGATTCTGACACCGCTGGAGTCCTTCCTGCAAGTGCCTGTTGTATTGGTGAAGCCGGATTTCAGTGTGTCCACTGCATATGTTTTCTCAAAGTACGGAAACAGCAATTGTACATACAGTAAAAATATTATCAGGCTTCAAGATGCAGTTCAAAGACATGATATCAGAGAGGTTGGGTCAAGTCTCTTTAATGCATTGGAGCAGGTAACTGCCGAAGAATTCACGGATATAGGGGAAATAAAAACCGTCCTTAATGAAAAGGGTGCTGCAGGAAGTCTGATGTCAGGAAGCGGACCGTCAGTATTCGGGCTGTTTGAGGACGAAGAAACTGCACAAAGTGCTTTTGATATTTTAAAGAATATGTATAAGGATACCTACCTGCTGCAAACCTGCCGGTAGAAGAAGTGTAAAGTATTCTTTAAAGCGGTAATAAGTCTGGACTGGCAACCATGTCAGTCCAGACTTATTACCGCTTTCATATGCGGATAATACCCAGCATACAATATTTGTACGGGGGGATATATATGAATATTTCTGAAGCACAGCAGGCAGCAGAGCAGTTTGGAATAACAGGAAGATTATATTTAGTCAAGGATATGGCGAGAATAGAAACCATAGATGGAGTAAAGATTATCAGAAAAGTTAACTATGGTATTGAACGACTAATGTTTGTACACGAGGTCAAGGAGCATCTGGTCAGCAGAGGATTCCGCTTTGTAGACCGCTTTCATCGAGCTTGTGGGGGATGCCCCTATGCAGCGTTAAATAATGATATATATGTAATGAATGATTGCATAAACGGTAAGGAGTGCGATTTTGACAACATGACACACATAAGGTGTGCAGTGGAAACCTTGGCGAGGTTTCACAGCTGTTCAACCGGATATACACCGTCGGATCGGGTAAAGGTAAGGAATGAGCTCGGAAAACTTCCGGCAGTATTAAAAAAACGGAGTGATGAACTGCTTAAATTAAAGAAAATTGCAAAGAAGGGAAAAAACAGATTTGACTATCTCTACATGAATAACGTTGACTTCTTTATCGAGAGAAGCCTGAGTTCACTAAGAATTATAAATTCGCCTTCTTACAGTAGACTTGTTGAGATTGCTGAAAAGGACAGGGGAATATGCCATAGGGATTATTCATATCATAATCTGATATTTGACAGAGAGGGGAACCTCCATATACATAATTTTGATTACTGCTGTTTTGAGATAAGGGTGTATGATCTTGTTAGTTTCTTAAGAAAAATCATGAGTGAATGTAACTGGAATGTTGATGTTGCAATGAATGTTGTTAACTGGTATGATACAGTCAATAAACTGAGCAAGGATGAATTAAGGATTATTGCAGCCTTGATGGAGTATCCCCAGAGATTCTGGAGAATTGCGAACAGGTATTATAACAGCAGGAGAACCCGTCCGGAGACAGGGTTCTACAATAAGCTTTCAGATGCTGTATCGGAGAAGGAGTTTTATAAAGAGTATATTAAGAAGTTTAAAGAGAACATTGCTCCGGAGATTTGTGAGTAAACAAGACTACTGTGGTTCTATGGCTAACTTTCCGATTTATACTGGAGGGAAATAATATGGACAACCTGCTGAAAACACCTTTGTATGAACTGCATAAGATGCAGGGAGCTAGAATAATAGATTTTGCAGGGTGGGCCCTGCCGGTTCAGTTCTCGGGTATTATTGAAGAACATCTGATGGTTAGGACCGGAGCAGGGCTATTTGATGTTTCCCACATGGGGGAAATAGTAGTAACGGGGAAAGGGGCAGTGAGACTTCTTGATTATCTCCTGGCAAATGAAATTTCTTCGCTGGAGAATGGAATTATCAGATACTCTCATATTTGCAACCCCAATGGGGGTGTGGTAGATGATATTCTGGTATACAGGCTTGGTATTGAAGAATTCCTACTGGTGGTTAATGCCTCGAATATTGGAAAAGACCTTAGCTGGATAAAGTCTTATGCATACGGAGACGTGGAAGTTGAAGATGTGTCCGGAACAACTGCACAGCTGGCTGTACAGGGACCATTTGCAGAGGGGGTTATACAAAAGCTTATTTCGGATAAGATAGCCGGTATGAAGTACTATTCCTTCCAGCGTGATGTTCATATTGGTAGGCATAGGTGTATCCTTTCCAGGACAGGCTATACCGGTGAAGACGGTTTTGAAATATACTGTTCCCAGGATGAGGCATCTGATTTGTGGAATTTGCTGATGGACGCCGGAGAAGAGTATAATCTAAGACCTGCTGGATTGGGTGCAAGAGATACCTTGAGGTTTGAAGCATGCCTGCCTCTTTACGGGCACGAGCTGTCTGAAGATATTACGCCGCTGGAAGCGGGGCTTGGGCGTTTTGTGAAAATGGACAAAAGAGATTTTATTGGAAGGGCTGCTCTAAAAAAGCAGGCCGAGGAAGGTTTGAAGCGGAGGTTGGCCGGTCTTGAAATGATGGATAGGGGAATACCGAGAACCGAATATGGTGTATTCCATAAAGGGAGTCCAGTGGGATTTGTAACAACAGGTTCATACTGTCCTGCACTTCAGAAGAATCTTGCACTGGCCATAATTGATATAAACAGCTCCGAAATTGGACAAGTGGTTGAGGTGGACATACGAGGCAGAAAGCTAGAAGCAAAGGTAGTTGATACCCCGTTTTACAGGAGGAGTGTCAAAACCTGAAATAGATATGGGAGGGGAAAGTGTTATGAACATTCCAGCAGAACTGAGGTATACACAGAAGCATGAATGGGTAAGGATAGAAGGCAGCAAGGCATATATAGGCATAACCGATTTTGCACAGCATTCTTTAGGTGATATTGTCTTTGTGGAGCTGCCTGAGGAAGGCATGATTCTAAAAGCCGGGGATTCACTTGGGGTGGTTGAATCAGTAAAAGCGGTGTCGGATGTATACTGCCCACTCAGTGGAACGGTTGGTGAGGTAAACCGGGCGCTGATTGATTATCCTGAAAAAATAAATCAAGCTCCGTATGAAAACTGGATGGCAGTAATTGAAGTTACTGACCCGGGTGAGGTTGATAAGCTCCTTACTCCGGAGCAGTATGAAGAAACGGTAAAGAATGAATCTCAGTAAATAGATAGACTAAATCGAAGAATAAAAGGAGGCTGACATGCACCCTTATATTCCTATTACTGAAGTGGATAGAGAGGAAATGCTGGCTTCAATAGGAGCCGGGTCCATAGAGGAATTATTTGAGGATATTCCTGAAGTTATAAGACTGGGTAGAAAGCTTGAGCTCCCGGATAGAAAGCCCGAGATGGAGTTAAGAAACTATTTCAGGGAGTTAAGCATGAAGAACGGGTCAGACTATCTGTGTTTCAGGGGTGCAGGCGCATACCGGCATTATATACCCTCAATAATTGGGCATATTGTGTCAAGGTCGGAATTCTATACGGCATATACTCCCTACCAGCCCGAAGTAAGCCAGGGTATTTTGCAGGCCATATTTGAATATCAGACCATGATATGCGAGCTAACGGGCATGGATGTATCGAATGCCTCGGTATATGACGGAGCGACTGCTGCAGCTGAGGCAGTTTTTATGGCTGCTGACATAACCGGTCGCAGCAAGGTTCTTCTTCCTTTATCGGTAAGCCCTGATGTTAGAAGGGTCATAAGTACTTATTGTAAGGCTTCGGGCATTGAAGTTGTTGAAGCGGCCTATTCCCAAGGGTTAACTGACATAAATGACCTTAAATCAAAACTCGATTCCGAAACGGCAGCAGTGGTAGTTCAGAGTCCAAATTTCTTCGGATGCATCGAACCATGCCGGGAGCTCTTTGAGTCTGTCCACGCGTCTGGTGCGGCTGCCGTTATGCATGCAGATCCAATATCACTTGGAATGCTTGAATCTCCAGCCGAACTGGGGGCAGATATTGCAGTCGGGGATGGACAACCTTTAGGAAACCCTCTGAACTTCGGAGGGCCATACCTAGGATTCATGGCTGTAAGAGAAAAGCATATGAGGAGACTCCCGGGCAGAATTGTGGGAGAGACTGTGGACAGGCACGCAAACAGAGGTTTTGTGCTGACTCTTCAGGCAAGAGAGCAGCATATCAGGCGTGAAAAAGCATCGTCAAATATCTGCACCAATCAGGCACTTAATGCCCTTACCGCTGCTGTGTATCTAAGCATTATGGGTAGCAAAGGACTGAAAAAGGTTGCAGAGCTCTGTATGCAAAAATCCTACTATGCCGCGCAAGTGATTGCCGGCATAAGTAAATACAGTCTTGCTTTTGGTAGTCCTTTCTTCAGAGAGTTTGTGGTGAAATCGAGTTCAAAAGCTGGAGACATAAACTTAAAGCTGATGGAGCAAAACATTATTGGAGGATATGAGTTGGAGAATGACTATCCTGAACTGAAGAACCATATGCTTTTTTGCGTAACCGAGATAATATCAAAGAAGGATATAGATAATCTGGTAAACATACTTGGCCGGAGAGGGAGGTGAGGTTATCCGTATGGAGAGAATTGAATTGATATTTGATAGAAGCAGAGAGGGAAAACAAGGAGTTGTACTACCTGGCAGCGATGTTCCTGAACAAGCTCTGAGGATACCTGATGAATATATGCGCCGGGAAGAGCCGCTTCTACCTGAGGTGAGTGAAACTGATGTAGTCAGGCATTTTACCGCTCTGTCAAGAAAGAACCATGGAGTGGATACGGGTTTTTATCCACTCGGTTCATGTACAATGAAATACAACCCCAAAATCAATGAGGATATTGCCCAGCTCGACGGCTTTACCGGACTACATCCATGCAGCCCGGAAGAGTTATCACAGGGAAGCCTGGAAGTATTATACAACATGGACAAGTTTCTGGTTGAGATAACCGGTATGGATAGGATGTCTCTCCAGCCTGCTGCTGGAGCACATGGAGAATTAACCGGCGCAATGATAATCAAAGCGTACCATGAGTCTAGAGGGGATTATAAGAGAGATAAAATAATCATACCTGATTCTGCTCACGGTACAAATCCTGCAACGGCTTCCATGCTGGGATATAAGGTGATAGAGGTCAGATCAGATTCCCGGGGAGGTATAGATTTGCAGCACCTCAAGGAAATTGCAGGCCAGGATACGGCTGGGCTTATGCTTACCAATCCAAATACCCTGGGGCTGTTTGATGAAAATATTATTGAGATATGTAGAATAGTTCATGATGCCGGAGGCCTTCTTTACTATGACGGGGCAAATCTTAACGCTGTAATGGGTATATCTAGACCTGGAGATATGGGGTTTGATATAGTTCATCTTAATCTTCATAAGACATTCTCAACCCCTCATGGGGGAGGGGGCCCCGGAAGTGGTCCTGTAGGCGTGAAGAAAAAGCTGGAACCCTTTTTGCCGGTTCCGCTTATTGAAAAAAGAAACAGCAGATATTTCTTCGACTATGACAGGCCTCAATCCATTGGGAAGGTAAAGATGTTCTACGGGAACTTTCAGGTAATCCTTAAAGCATATGCCTATATACTTGCAATGGGAGCCGAGGGACTAAAGAAGGCAAGCGAGACGGCAGTGCTTAATGCCAACTATATTATGAGAAAGCTGGAGGATAAATATAACCTTCCGTATAACAGAAACTGTAAGCATGAATTTGTGCTTTCAGGACTGAAGGATAAAAAAGATGGTATAACAACCATGGATGTTGCAAAAAGGCTGCTGGATTGGGGAATTCACCCTCCAACAGTTTATTTTCCTCTGATTGTAAAGGATGCACTGATGATTGAACCTACTGAAACTGAGAGCAAGGAAACCCTGGATAGGTTTGTTGAAATTATGAAGGGGATAGCAAAAGAAGCAGTTGAGAGTGATCAACTACTTAGAGAAGCGCCCCATATTACTCCTGTAAGAAGATTAGACGAGGTACAGGCAGCCCGAAAACCGATACTCAGATGGAAAGCCGATTGACGCAAGGACTCCTGCCTCAGGTAGACAGGAGTCCTTTTTTTATTCAACCTTAAATTTCTTGACCAATTCAGTCAGCTCGGATGCCAGGAAAGCAAGTTCCTGGGCAGTTGCAGACATTTCCTGTATGGATGCGGTTTGTTCCTCTGTTCCAGCTGATATTTCCTGTATGGATGCGGAAGACTGCTGAGAAATTGCAGCAACATTTTGTACTGCGTTAACTACCTGCTCAGCGTGTGACAGCTGGGTCTGTGCCGACTGTGAAATCTGGGTTGTAGTTTGAGAAGTTTCTTTGATAGCAGAATTAATATCTTCAAAGGTCCTATACAGGTTATTTATGATTTCCTTACCTTCCAAAACTTCTTTGGAGCCAACTTCGATAGATTTGACCGAACGTATAGTCTCGTCCTGAATTCCCCTGATAAGCACTTCGATTTCTTTTGCAGCCCTGGTACTTTCTTCTGCCAGCTTACGAACTTCTTCAGCTACTATGGCAAACCCTTTTCCCGATTCCCCTGCCCTTGCTGCCTCAATCGCAGCATTCAAAGCGAGAAGATTGGTCTGGTCTGCGATGGTTGTAATGGTGGAAATAATATCTCCAACATGCTGTGATTTCTTACCCAGTGCACGTATTACCTCGGTCGTGTCGGTGATAGTGCTGGTTATATTGTTCATCTTCTCAACCGCTGCTACGGCAGCAGCAGCACCTACCTGGGAGCGGTCTATAGCCTGGTTGGATGCATTCACAGCAGATTGGGCATTCAAATATACCTGGTTGGCCAGAGCAGCAACCTGTTCTATCAATTTAGAAGTTTCATCAATACGTTCTGTCTGGGATGCAGCACCTGAAGAGACTTCCTGTATGGATGATGCTATTTCCTGGGATGATACATTAACTTGCTGGGCACTGGCAGACAGAATCTGTGAGAACGAAGATACCTTGTGAGATGAAGTGGCTATTCCTTTTATAATGTCCCTCAGGCTAACAATTATATGATTCATGCTGTCAATTAGTTTTCTTATATCACTAGCAGTTTTCTGACGTATATTTATGGTCCTGCTCAAATCTCCTGTCGCTACACCACTTGATACATTTACAAGGTCAGGAATAGGGTGAGTAATTGAATTGCCTATATACAGAGCTGCAATCAGGTTAAGGATTGACAGTATTATGGTTGCTGTGATTACCGCAAGAATTACTATGTGTGTAATTTGCTTTTCCATTCCCTTGGCGTTTGCTGCAAATTCATTATCTACATCATGTGAAGCATTAATCAGTATGCTTATTTCCTTATCAATTTCTTCAGATAGCTCGGAATCTACGTTGTTTTTTTCAAACGCAACAAGTTTTTCGAAGAGCTCTGCCTTTTTAAGATTGCGGTCCAATGCAACCTTAGAATGGTCAGCGAGAGCTTTGACAGAGTCTCCTTTTGCCAGTTTAAAGAAATCTATGGTAAACTGTACATTTCTGGCATCATCAATGTTGAAGCCAAATTTACTCAGGTTTAAATCAACCAGACTTTCGAGGCTGCTGTAGGACTTATTGGAGAACTTCTCAAATAGAGTTCCTAAAATAGTCAGTGAATCAATGCACTCGTTGAACCGTTTAAAATCTTCCACATCCTCGGAGGAGACATAACTCTTATAATAGATATCACACATACTCTCAAATTCATTGAAGGTTGACTCAGCCTTCATCAATGTTGATGTTCCTAAGATAATCTTTTCACCAAACCAGACTAGGGATACTATCATGATTAGTTCAATCACAAAAAGGCATAAAATCAAGATTAGTTTACCCTTGATGGTTGATGCAGTAGGTCTTAGCATGGAAGTTTCTCCCCCTTGTTAAATACTTTTGTTTTTCTATTTACTTCGACATTAATTCAGAAAGTCCTTTAATGGTTAAGATCGGAAGTATTAACTGTTAACTTTATAGAAAAATACCAGCTAAAAGCAAGCTGGTCCAAGATAATATTCTAAAAGGGGGTGAAAGCTTTCATACTACTTCATATCCGGCTGTCCTTATCACTTTTTTTATGGTATCGCCATCGGTTTTTTCATCATCAAACGTGATTTTTACGTTACGGGTTTTAAAATCAAATTCTATGTCGCTGGCACCTGCATTTTTAACGCGGTTTTCAATTTTTTCTGCACAGGATTCACAGTTCATGCCTGGCAGGTTGAACTCAACGGCTTTCATAATATTACCTCCAGAACAATTATTATTTTTAAGTCTTACTGCTGAAATACAGCATGTATTATAAGTTATCCAAAATATTGACCTCTATTCATATGCTGCAGACGTAGAGGAGGTGTAGAAATAAAAAAGTTGAAAATACCTTTTATTTCACATAGAATTATTCATGACGGTTTAGATTTATTAAATGCGAAAAAGCTGAATGACCTACAATAAAGAGGAGTTGAAGCGGTTTTGGAATTAACCTGTGGTGTTGATATAATTGAGATAAAACGGGTTAGGAAAGCAGTTGAGGGTAACAGGGAAAGATTTCTGGGCAAGGTTTTTACACGGGATGAAATTGATTACTGCGAGCAGAGGGCAGCGGCAAAGTACCAGCACTATGCTGCAAGGTTTGCTGCCAAGGAAGCTGTTGCAAAAGCTCTGGGACTTGGTTTTACAAATGGAATCTGGTGGACCGACATTGAAGTTATAAAAGATCCTAACGGAAAGCCATCAATCAAGCTTTATGGGCAGGCTGAAGCTACAGCCCAGGTTCTTGGAATCAAGTCTTTAAATATAAGCCTCTCCCACTGCAAAGAATATGCAGTTGCAAATGCGGTATGCATATTTTAATTACTCTGGACTTTTTATGCAGTTCGATAGTAAAATATAGAAAAATTGAGAGGGTGTTGGTATGGGTGAAAGATTAATTTACATTGATGGACAATATTATCCGAAGTCTGAGGCAAAGGTTTCGGTTTTTGACCATGGGTTCCTCTATGGTGATGGGGTTTTTGAAGGAATAAGAGCATACAACGGACGTATTTTCAAGTGTAAGGAACATATTGACAGGCTTTATATGGGTGCTAAAACTATTGGACTGAGTATCCCGCTCAATAAGACCGAGATGACTGAGGCACTGCTTGATATATGCAGGAAGAATGAAATAAGGGATGGGTATATCAGACTGGTGGTTTCCAGAGGCATGGGAGATCTCGGACTGAGCCCGACCAAATGTCCCAGGCCCAGCGTGGTTATTATTGCCGATTCCATAGTCCTTTACCCGGAAGAAATGTATTCAGAAGGGATGAAGGTTATTACAGCTTCAACAAGAAGAAATAATCCGTCAGCACTTGACCCTCAGATAAAATCACTGAACTACCTGAACAATATCCTTGCTAAAATTGAGGCTGACAGGGCGGGAGTTCCCGAAGCCATTATGCTGAATACTGCAGGAGTGGTATGTGAGTGTACAGGGGACAATATCTTCCTGGTTAAGGATGGAGTCCTGATTACCCCTCCACCTTATGTGGGAGCCCTTGACGGAATAACCAGAGCAGTTGTCATTGAGCTTGCCGGTAAGCTGGGATATAAGGTGGAGGAAAAAGAGTTTACCTTATACAATGTTTATAATGCTGATGAATGTTTCTTTACTGGTACTGCTGCAGAAGTTATCGGAGTTACCGAAGTAGATGGCAGGGTAATTGGCTCAGGCATGGCCGGGGAGATTACCATGAAATTTATGAATGCTTTTAAAGAGTATACCCAAAGCCAGGGAGAGCCAATTTATTGATGCTTTCATTATTATTGACTAACTGCCTATTAATGGTAATATATTTATAAACAGGATTCTTGGATTCAGGAGGAGTTTTATTCTCCATCTGAATGTTAGAATCCGTTATCCAGGGACGTAGCGCCGCTTAGACTACTAGTCGCTTGATTTCAAAGAAATCTTAGCGATAGTGTCCATCTTTGATGCTCCCACTTGAAGAAGGGGAGAGTCTTAGCGGCGGTAGTCATCGGATAAATAAATAATAATCCAGGGGGTAACAGAACCAATGCCAATTCCAAATCGTGGGCAGGAGGTATCAAAGGTCCCCCAATTCAGACACACTATAGTGTTCAGAGTTATTATAAGTCTGGTCATTTTAACCCTTAGTACCATCATATGTATAATAGGGTTTTACAGGAGTATGCCTATTCTAATGGTAATAGGCCTTCTGTTTATTGGCCTGGTGTTAATTGACGCATTTAAAAGGTTCAACCTGAAACTGATAGCCATTTTGCTTACATTTACTTATGTTCCGGCAGTTGCACTGCTGTGGCCCCTTGTTCACCACTTCCATTTTCAGATTATTGATAATTCGATATATAGATTGGAATCACTTGCATTTACCAAGGCTACTTACATCGACGAGTGGTTGAATCAAAGGGACAACGACCTTCTTTTCCTTGAAGAAAATATTAAGACATTAAATTACGGAATGTCTTCGGAGTCAGGCATTCAGGATAACCAATTATACATTAGAAAAACCGGTGAACTTCTTGATAAGTTTACAAAATCATCCCCAATTTATAGAGATGTTTTTATTATGGATATGAATGGACAAGCAGTATTGTCTTCCGATAATACTGCTGAACCCGGAGATTATTCAATGCTTGTACAAAACTCAAACCTGAGTCGAGAGCTCATTGTTTCAGAGGTATTTCTGGATTCAAGACAGCCTGTAATTACTGTCTTTAAGACTATTGAATTTGCAGGGGCTGAGCATATTGCAGGAATAAAGTGTAATTTGCTTGGACTGGAAGATGTAATTAATCCAGTAACAGGAACTGACAGGCCTGAAGACACGCTTAAGATATCTCTAGTAGATGAAAATGGATATTATACTATTACAAGCGATAAAGAAAACATCCAACCGCTTAAGTCCAAGATACATAAAAACTTTTCTAAATATCTGCAGCAAATTGGAAATATGGACTTGTATTATTATAATGATAAGGGCTTAAAAACCGTAGGAGCCTACAGCAAAGTTAATAAAACAGGATGGTATGTAATCAGTGAGCAGTCTTTCAGGGAAATAATCTATAATGTAGATAAGAACCTGATGGACGTATTTATAATAATGATTGTAAACTTTGCTGCTGTTCTGATTTTTGCTCCTGTTTTTTCCAAGGGGATTACCGGTCCTATCCTTAAGATAAGGGACATGGCAATTGAGGGAGCATCAGGGAAGCTTGAAGTGCATCACGAAGAGAAAAGGCGTAATATGTTCGAGTATAGGGAAGCTGATGATACCATGAAGGCTTTCAAAAAAATGATTATCACACTCGGTGAACTCAAAGAGTCATTGGAATCAAAGGTAGAGGAGAAGACCCGAATGGCAGCGCAGCTTAAAGAATCAAATGAGGAATTAAATGCTCAGCAGGAAGAGCTTACCTACCTTAATGAAGCTCTTTCAAAGACCAATGACGACCTGAAAGCAGCATACAATGACTTGCAGAAAACACAGACCAAGCTTATTCAGAATGAAAAAATGGCTTCACTTGGCATGCTTGTGGCCGGAGTGGCCCATGAAATAAACAGTCCGCTTGGTGCTATCAACAGTAATATTGGAAATTATGAGTCAATAATCAGGAAACTGGAGTCAAAAGCGGGTAATGATGATGAAATAAACAAGATTACTCAGGACCTCAAGACTCTAAACAATATGAATACTCTGGCGTGTGACAGGATAATAAAAATAGTACGCAGCCTGAAGAGTTTTGCAAGGCTGGATGAAGCGGAGTACAAGCAGGCTGACCTGCATGAAGGTATTGACAATACCATTATACTGCTCAATCATAGAATCAAGGACAAGATTAAGATAATAAAAGGGTATGGCGATTTGCCCAGAGTGAATTGTTATGCCGAGCAGCTTAACCAGGTTTTTATGAATTTACTTATAAATGCTATAGAGTCAATACAGACCGAAGGTACAATACACATAAAAACCTACCATGAGGACAAGAAGATATATATAAAAATCAAGGATAATGGTGTAGGTATCAAGAAGGAGCATATTGACAGGATATTTGACCCTGGATTTACAACCAAAGGAGTAGGGGTGGGAACTGGACTTGGATTGTCAATAGTGTACAATATTATTGAAAACCATAAGGGGAATATCCTGGTGGAAAGCCAGGAAGGCCTTGGGACTGAGTTTACTATTGAGCTGCCCTTGCAGCAGTAAAATGTGAACGGATTGATGGAGTGAGCTGGAGATATGCAGGGTTTATTAATAGTTTTTGGAGTACTATCATTCCTATTTTATCTGAAGAGTATAGTGCTTTATCCTACAATAAGATTAATTGATAGACTTGCCGGCAGTCGGGAACAACAGAAACTGGCCAACAGTCCATGGACTTCCAGGCTGCATTGTGCTGCAGGAAGTCTGTCATTTGTGTTTGCATTACTGCACATAGTGGATAAGCTTGATAAGATAATGCTGACACCGGGTTACATATCGGCTTTCTTATTATTCCTGACCGCATTGTCAGGTTTCTTATGGAAGTATATCGATGAAAAAGAATTGATAAGCAGGTATTGGGGATTATTCCATTACCTGTTTACAGTTGGATTCTTCATTAGCTTAGTAGTACATATAATTGATAAGATGCGTATATTATAATAAATTACTACTGGAGTCAGAAATTTCAATATCCAGTTTTTTATTTATGCTGCCGAGGTAAGCTGCGAACTCATGGGAGTACCGAGATATATCACTAGCGGCTGAAGCTATTTCCTCAATACTGGAATTAATGCTGAGTATGGATTGAGAAATATTATCAAATGAACCTTTGGAGACTATGGTAAGGTCCATTCCTTTATTTACTTCAACAATTCCTTCCTCCATTTCCTTAACCACCGCTTCTATATTCGAAATTACCTGCTTAATCAGGTCAGATATCTGCTTGGAGGCACTGCTTGACTGTACAGAAAGCTTGCTTATTTCTGAAGCAATAACTGCAAAACCTTGTCCGGATGAACCTGCTTTTGCCGATTCAATTGTTGCATTTAATGCCAGCAGCTGGGTTTGATTTGCAATATAGCTTATAGTTTCATTTACTGCATCTATGTTTTTTGATTGGTGATTCAGTTCATTGGTAAATGTCTGAAGGGTCTTCATTTTTGACGAAATATTTTCCATTTGTTTAGTAGTAAGATTAATAGATTGGTCCCCCTTGTGCAGAAATTCAGATGAAACTTGCATATTCCCAAGTATTCCACTTGACAGCTCACTGATGTGTTTTATATTATCAATAATCCTGTTCTCATGCTCCACCAAGTGGGACTGAGTTGCTTTCATTTCATTAAATGCCTGCTCAAGCTTCCGGTTCGACTGTGAAAGGTTATTGTTCAGTACTGACATTTCGTCCTGCTGAGTATACAGCTTTTCATTTGCATCTTTAAGCTCCTCAGCTGCAAGGGTTTGTTGTTGTATCCGTGCTTCGAGGGATTGGTTGAGCGTACGGATTTTATTTACCAAGCTGTTAAAAGCATTAGCCATTCTGTCTATTTCAGCAATTTTAATTATATTAAATCTACTTTTTTTGAATAAAACCGAGAGGTCACCTTCAGATCCCTTCAGCATCAGCTTTTCCAAGAGAGTGATTGGCTTTGTAAGCCCGAATGAAAACAGAAGGGTAAAAACGATTACTACAACAAACGTTGTTAATAGAACAACAAAGGGATTCATGAAAGACCTCTCATGGATTACTGATATCAACTCACTATAATCCTGCTCGGTTATTACATACCAGCCTGTTTTATCTACAGCAGAATACGCTCCTATGGCTCTGCTGCCGGTAAAATTCTTATAGAACAAGTCACGGTTATTTATCTGTGAAAGGTAGGATTCAATACTGACACCTATACCGGAAGATTGAAGCTTGTCTTCAGACCACGCAAGAAAAAAACCGTTACTGTTCACAACATAAGTGTTCACAGTATTGTTTGGAACCCTGTCTGAAAGTTTTAAAGAGCTTATACTTGAGAAAATACTTGAAAGGTCAAGCTTTGAAGATATAATGAATGACCAATTCTGGTTAGTAACAGGTATGGAAATAACAATTGACGGTTCACCGGTCTCAAGACCTGCATCATAGATACCGTGCTTTACTTCAGTTACCGTGCCTTCAGCAGTTTTATCAGTAGAAATGAGTATATTCCCTGATGAATCCTGGATTGAGATTTCCTTATAAGCCTGTGATGATTCTTTTATATTCTCAATTAGACTGCTGATGTTCTGTTCTCTGACAGATGAATCCCGGGATGTAAAGGGATTTTCTTTCAATTCATTCAAACTGCCTATCAGTTTGAGGTCTTCCTGTCTTTCCTCTATCCATTCATTTATTTCGTGGGCGTGTTTCTGTGAAGCCAATTCCAATGTATGCGTAATAGAATTGAGGTTTTCAACGTCGAATTGATGGACTAATGACCAGGCGACAGCTACAAGCGGGACAAGTGCAAATGTTGTAAGCAGTGCTGCCATCTTAAGCTTGAATTTTCTTATAAATAATATAAGGCACACACCGCTTAAAAACAGACCGGCAACCATAAGCAAAGGCTGTGACGCCGTGAAGCCTGTGCGGGCAATAATCAATCCTGCAATAACCGGTACAAGTTTCAATACCAAAAGTGCTGCAGTACGTGGATTAGCCACTGATAATCACCAACCTTTAAATCAATTATTATACAAAAGGCACATCAGAAATAGTTCTGTGCCGGAGTAATGCTTTTCTGACACTGTAGAATTTTAGTATTGAGGAAGCCGTTGTAAATACGAGTATGCCCAGGTAGAGTGTATATAAAGAATTCAAATCAATACAAAGCAGCTTGCAGGTCAATATTACACACGGAAGGGAGTAAAACAGTGAGCTGGCAATCCTTCCGGGGATATCATAATGAAGAACTGTATTATCTTTTAGCTTATGTCCAGACAAGCACCTTTTAACAATTTCCGAGGAAATAAGGAACTCAAAAAATTTATACGATGCCAGCATAGTGAGCCAGACAGGAATAATACCCATCAAATTTAGTGCAAGGTAGGAGCAGAAAACAAACAAAAAGTCGCTCCAGACATCCAGGTAGCTTCCAAATACTGAAGTTTTATTTGTAAGCCGGGCAATCCAGCCGTCCAGGATGTCTGATATCCTAATAAGGATGAATACAAATAATGCAGTATTAACGGCAAAATAAACATAAGGAAACTCCGCAGTCAGTCCTTCATATATGAAGAATACAAAAAGAGGTATAAGTAATACCCTTGTCAACGTAATAATATTCGGTACTGTAAAGTATGTCCTATATACTTTACTCATTTTTCTCCAATCTGTCTACCGAATTCTATGGCTTTATCAGCAGTATAGTCCTTATATCCAAATACATGTTTGTTGGAAGCACTTTCTATACCCAGCGCTTTTTCCAGAGGTTCAAACATTGAAGGTTCATTTTGTCCTCCAGCTGTAATGAAAAGGCCGATTTTCTTTTCTGATGGGTTCTGAAGGGTTCCCATAAACTCAAGCAGTTTTTTCGATGGCTGCAGGTACCATGGTGTGCCGAAAACCATAATATCGAAGCTGGCTGCATCGATTGAAGGGTCTGCAGTAGGCCTCATCAGAGTAACGTCAATTCCCTGCTCCGACGCACCCTCTGCAATTTTGTGGGCAACTTCTTCAGAAAAACCTGAGTTTGAAGATGGCTGATAGACAATTAACATTTTCTGGCCGCTAGGCTGCGAGGCCTGAACCATATCAATCTTCTGTGGATACTCTTTTCCTGCCAGGTGATTAGAATATAATGGAAAGCCAGCTGCAGCTATGACCACAAAAACTACAAGCCCAAGGAAGATGTACAATAGAATCTTTAATACTTTCGGTTTATTTTTTTCTACCTTCAGAACTTTCTCCATTTTATTTCCTTGTATAATGAATTTCACATTATACATTTTCCTTTCTTAAGATTTTGTATAATTATCACAGACGCTGTGGATTAGTTTTTT
>JAWLCD010000012.1:0-66615 GCA_041687355.1 Clostridia bacterium
TTTTACCGCTACATATCTGAAAATATTACTGCCTATATTAACGCCGGAGAATGGGAAGCTGGCAATACGGAATTTGATTATGCCAAGCTATCCGACGAAGAAGCAGAACAGGCACGAGAGGATTTAGTTAAGACAAAAGGCTTCTTTATTTTACCCAGCGAGCTTTTTGAAAATGTCCGAACTCGTGCTAAGGACGATGAAAACTTAAATGAAACACTAGAGCAGATTTTCAGTAATATAGAAGCATCTGCCCAAGGAACAGAGAGTGAAGACAATTTCAAAGGCTTGTTTGACGATATTGATGTTAACAGCAATAAGCTAGGTAACACTGTAGTAAAGCGTAATGAAAAGCTGGTTAAGCTAATGAATTCTGTTGGAGAAATGAAGCTGGGAGATTACAAAGACAATACCATAGATGCATTCGGTGATGCTTATGAATTTTTAATGGGTATGTATGCATCCAATGCAGGAAAAAGTGGTGGTGAATACTATACGCCGCAGGAGGTTTCTGAACTCCTTACCCACTTAACATTAGTAGGAAAAACTGAAGTCAACAAGGTATATGACCCCGCTTGCGGTTCTGGCTCTCTACTGCTAAAGTTTGCAAAAATCTTAGGAAAAGAAAATGTACGTCAAGGTTTCTTCGGTCAAGAAATCAACATTACAACCTACAACCTGTGCAGAATTAATATGTTCCTGCACGATATTGATTATGACAAATTTGATATTGCCCTTGGCGACACACTAACAGATCCGCAACATTGGGATGATGAGCCTTTTGAAGCCATTGTATCAAATCCACCTTACTCTATTAAATGGAAGGGCGACAATGATCCTATTTTGATTAATGACCCTCGCTTTTCTCCAGCGGGAGTATTGGCTCCTAAATCCAAGGCAGACCTTGCTTTTATTATGCATAGTCTCTCATGGCTTGCAACAAACGGAACAGCGGCTATCGTTTGTTTCCCCGGTGTAATGTACCGCGGAGGCGCTGAAAAGAAAATCAGACAATACCTAATTGACAATAACTATATCGACTGTATCATTCAGTTACCAGATAACTTGTTCTATGGTACCAGCATTGCTACCTGCATTATGGTGCTGAAGAAGTCTAAATCAGAAAATAGCACCTTATTTATCGATGCATCAAAGGAATTTGTCAAAGTTACGAATAACAACAAGCTGACACAAGAAAATATTGAGACCATTCTTAATGCATTCAAAGAAAGAAAGGATATTGAGCATTTTGCTAGGCTTGTTCCAAACAGTGAAATAGCTGAAGAGGACTATATCCTGTCTGTTTCAACATATGTGGAACAAGAGGATACGAGAGAAAAGATTGATATTGTTGCCCTCAATGCTGAGATAGAAAAGATTGTGGCGAGAGAGCAGGTTTTGAGGGAAGAAATAGATAAGATTATTGCAGAAATTGAGGTGGGCAAATGAGTAAATTGGATGAGTTAATTACTGAACTTTGCCCGGAAGGGGTGAAATATAAAAAAATAAAACAAGTCTATAAAAGACTCAAGGGTACCCCTATTACTGCAGGAAAAATGAAAGAAATTGATAATCCCAATGGTGAAATCAGAATCTTTGCAGGTGGAAAAACTGTAATTAACGCAATGGAAAAAGATATTCCAAACGCAAATATTACAAGAGTTCCAGCAGTGTTGGTACAATCCAGAGGTGTAATCGATGCTGTTTATTATGATAAGCCATTTACATTTAAGAATGAAATGTGGGCGTATACAGCCGATAATGAAGTAGCTGTGAAATATTTATATTATGTACTTAAAAGCAACCTTTCATATTTTAGAAAAGCTGCGTCAGGTATGGGTTCATTGCCGCAGATTTCTCTTCGGGTTACAGAAGAATTTGTTATCCCCGTTCCCCCTCTACCTGTGCAGCAGGAAATTGTCCGTATTCTGGACAATTTCACCGAGCTTACAGCAGAGCTTACAGCAGAGCTTACAGCAGAGCTTACAGCAAGAAGAAAGCAGTATGAGTATTATAGGGATTTGTTATTAACGATGGAAGATAAACCTGAGACGAAATGGATGAAGTTAGGTGAAATTGCTGATTTTAGAAACGGAAAAGGCCACGAGAAGGCTATTGCTGAAGACGGGAAATTTATTGTTGTTAATTCAAAATTCATTTCAACAAACGGGCAAGTTGTTAAATTTACAAATCAACAAATTAGTCCACTTTACATTGAAGATATATTGATAGTAATGAGTGATTTGCCTAATGGGAAAGCGCTAGCGAAATGCTTTCTAGTTGATGAGAACAATAGGTATACTTTGAACCAACGAATCGGAGCCTTGAGAGTTAAAAACAAAAATATTATAGACACTAAATTTTTATACTATTTTCTGAACCGTAACAGACAATTATTGAAATATGACAATGGAGTTGATCAAACGAATTTAAAGAAAAACGAGATACTTAGTGTAAACATTCCAATAATTCCATTAAAGGAACAAAAACGCATCGTTGCTATCCTTGACCGCTTTGACGCTCTCTGTAATGACCTAACCACTGGTCTGCCTGCTGAAATCGAAGCTCGTCAAAAGCAATATGAATATTACAGAGATAAACTTTTATCTTTCAAGGAGGTGACATCATGAGTATATACAACATTGTTGCAAGTACTGACGAAGCAACAGTTGTTGCCGAATACGCAACTGAATATAGTGTCCGTCCTGATAAGTATCAGAGCGAGGCAGAACTTGAGCGGGAGTTTATTAAGCAACTGACTTCCCAAGGATATGAATATATTGAAGTGCACAATGAAGCTGCATTAATAGAAAATCTCCGAAAGCAACTTGAACTGCTTAATGACTTCACCTTTACAGATAGTGAATGGGAGAAGTTTTTCACAGAGTGCATTGCAAATACCAACGAGGGAATTGTTGAAAAGACCAGAAAAATTCAGGATGACCATATCCAGATTCTAAAACGTGAAGATGGAACAACAAAGAATATCTACCTCTTAGATAAGAGGAATATCCATAACAACCGCCTACAGGTTATTAACCAGTACGAAGAAGCAG
This sequence comes from Clostridia bacterium, assembly GCA_041687355.1. GTDB lineage: Bacteria > Bacillota > Clostridia > Acetivibrionales > UBA4821 > JAWLCD01. The sequence goes on from JAWLCD010000012.1 coordinate 3,054, forward strand.
GCGGCAAGCATGAAACTCGATATGATGTAACAATCCTTGTAAATGGACTTCCACTAGTTCATGTAGAGTTAAAGCGTCGTGGTGTTGCTATCCGTGAAGCCTTCAACCAGATAAAAAGATACCAGCGTGACAGTTTTTGGGCGGCTTCTGGTTTATTTGAGTATGTGCAGATATTTGTAATCTCCAATGGTACTCATACAAAGTATTATAGCAACACCACAAGAAACGCTCATATCAAGGAACAAAACAGCAGTGAGCGTCGAAGAAGTAAAAAAACAAGTAACAGCTTTGAGTTCACTAGTTTTTGGGCAGATGCAAATAACAAGGTCATTCCTGATCTTGTGGACTTTACTAAGACATTTTTCGCCAAGCATACCCTCTTAAATATACTAACAAAGTACTGTGTTTATACATCCGAGGAGTTACTCCTTGTAATGCGTCCTTATCAAATCGCTGCTGCGGAACGTATTTTATCACGCATTGTAGTATCAACCAACTATAAGAAGATGGGTACAACCGCTGCTGGAGGATATATCTGGCATACAACAGGCTCTGGTAAGACTTTGACCAGTTTTAAGACAGCACAATTAGCTTCTGCCTTGCCTTACATAGACAAAGTATTGTTCGTTGTTGACCGTAAAGATCTAGATTACCAGACCATGAAGGAATATGATCGTTTTGAAAAAGGTGCGGCTAATGGAAATACGTCGACAAGGGTTCTTCAAAGGCAATTGGAAGACAGGGACGAAAAAGGAAATCCTCATGAATACAAAATCATTGTAACCACGATTCAAAAGTTGGATATATTTATCCGTAAAAACAAACAGCATGATATTTATAAGAAACACGTGGTACTAATTTTTGATGAGTGCCATCGTTCCCAGTTTGGCGAAATGCACCGGGCCATTACTAAGAGTTTTAAGAATTATCATATCTTCGGTTTTACGGGAACACCGATTTTTGCTGCAAACGCTAGTTCAGGCGGCAACCCGCTGCTCCGTACAACCGAGCAGGCTTTTGGAGAAAAGCTGCATACTTATACCATTGTGGATGCTATCAATGATGGAAATGTTCTACCTTTTAGAATAGATTTTATCAATACCATTAAGATGCCTGATTACATTAATGATAAAAAAGTCTATAGCATAGACCGGGAAAAAGCCTTAGCAGATCCACAGCGAATTAGTGAAATTGTTTCTTATGTTCTTGAACATTTCGACCAGAAGACAAAGCGTAATAGTTATTATACATTCTCTGCGAAATGGGAAGAAGCAGATAAACGAAACCCTAAGAAAATGATAGAAAAACGTGAAACAAGGCGAGTTGCTGGTTTCAACTCCATATTTGCTGCTGCATCCATCCCAATGGCAATCCGATACTATAATGAGTTTAAGAAGCAGATAGCGGAAAAGAACCGTAACCTTACCATCGCAACTATTTTCAGTTTTAGTGCAAATGAGGAGGAGCCAGATGGACTGCTGCCTGAAGAGGACTTTAATATGGAAAACCTTGACCAGAGCTCCAGGGATTTTCTTGAGGCGGCTATCCGGGATTACAATGGGACATTTAACACAAATTACGATACTTCCTCTGACAAGTTCCAGAATTACTATAAAGACCTCTCTCTTCGTGTAAAGAATCGGGAGATTGATATATTGATTGTTGTCAATATGTTCCTGACAGGCTTTGATGCAACAACCCTGAATACGCTATGGGTAGACAAAAACCTGAGACAGCATGGACTGATTCAGGCTTTTTCAAGAACTAACCGCATCTTAAACAGCGTTAAGACCTATGGTAATATCGTTTGCTTTAGAGATTTGAAAGAAGAAACAGATAAAGCTATTGCACTATTCGGCAATAAGGATGCTGGCGGTATTGTACTGCTAAAAACATACGAAGAATACTATAACGGCTATGATGACAAAGGTGAGTATAAGCCGGGCTATGCTGAATTGATTACAACTCTTACAACACAGTATCCCCTTGGACAACCTATTCTCGGAGAAGAAGCGGAAAAAGACTTTATCAGGTTATATGGAGCAATACTCAGGCTCAGAAATATTCTTACTTCTTTCGATGACTTTGAAGGAAATGAGATTTTATCTGAAAGGGATTTTCAGGACTATCAGAGCATTTATATTGACCTGTATCAGGAATATAGAAAAGGTGCTGATGGTGACAAAGAAACTATCAATGATGACATAGTTTTCGAGATTGAACTGGTCAAACAGATAGAGGTAAATATTGACTACATCCTTATGCTTGTAGCCAAATATCAACAATCCAACTGCAAGGATAAAACCATTCTTACGACCATTGATAAGGCTATCAATTCGAGTATTGAACTTCGAAGTAAGAAAGAACTTATCGAGCGTTTTATTGAGCAAGTCAATGTATCGACCAAAGTAGATGAAGATTGGCGTAAATTCCTCCATGAGCGTAAGGAAGCGGATATTTCAGCAATTATAGAAGAAGAAAAGTTAAAGCCTGAAGAAACCCGCCGATTCATCGACAATGCTTTCCGAGATGGGATACTTAAAACAACCGGTACAGCCATTGATAAAATCATGCCACCTGTATCTCGCTTTGGCGGAGGCAGAGCCGCGAAAAAACAAGGAATTATCGAAAAACTAATGTTATTCTTTGAGAAGTATTTAGGGTTGGTGTAGAAAATTGCATTACGATCATTAATTATAATTAGCATTATAGTTGCTATGCTAATTTTTAGGGGGAGGGAAGACAGTGGAAATAGAAAACTTGAAAAGTGAAGAATATGGAGAACAATATAAAGAACATTTACTTGAACAATGGAAAACCTGTGTTGAAATGGCCAATAGTAATAGTGAGCGACGAATCAGTACTAACAATGTATACATCACAGTCAATGCTGCTATTATTGCGTTGATTTCATTTACGTTTGATTATAAAAGCATACTTCTATCTATAGTCGGAGCAATTGTAAGTATACTGTGGTTAAATTCGATAATAAGCTATAAGAAACTTAATAGTGTTAAATATCAAATAATAAATGAAATCGAAAAAAAGTTGCCCATATCTCCATATGCCTATGAATGGTCATTGCTTGGAGATAATAAAAAGTATAGGCGATTTACACATCTGGAACGAATTCTTCCATGGCTTTTTATTATCCTCTACATAATATGCATATTTTGGCAAGTGGCAATTTGTATTTTTAAATGAATACATACATGAACAATAGTTGTGCAGTAGTATTACGAAAATACATGTAAAAAAATTTTTATACTAAGGAGGTTAATAAAATGTATAATTTATTTATAAGCCATTCATGGACTTATTCGGATGCATATGACAGATTGGTTGATCTATTAGATAACGCTAGCTATTTCTCGTATAGAAATTATTCTGTGCCTAAAGATGACCCTATACACAATGCCCCGACACAGTGGCAGCTAAAAGAAGCCATTAAAGCTCAAATGGCTCCTGCCAGTTGTGTTTTAATTCTTGCTGGTGTCTATTCTACATATAGTAAGTGGATTAATATAGAAATAGACCTTGCGAAAAATGGTTTTTATACTCCAAAACGGATTATTGCAATTGAGCCTTGGGGCTCTGAACGAACTTCACAAGTTGTTAAAAATGCAGCTGATGAAATTGTTAAGTGGAATACAAGTTCAATTGTTGGAGCTATACGCAAATAATTGTATAAAAAAGAGACCAGTCACTACAAGCAATTACGCTTGAACATGACTGGTCTTTTTTGCCCCGCTTGAAGCTGTTCACTTTAGTTTTTTTCTTCAATCCCTAAGTGAACGCTTCTTTCTCGCTACTCTTTTGTTTTTAAGAAAATTTATCTGTTCATCATGTTCTGTGCATCCAGTATCATCTTTCTTACCATACCGCCGCCAATCTTTCCAGCCTGATTAGCCGGCAGGTCTCCATTGTAACCTTCCTTCAGGTTAACACCAACCTGTGAAGCAACTTCAAATTTAAGTCTGTTCATAGCTCCTTTTGCGTTCTTGGATACATATTCATTATTGTTAGGCATCTGTGTTCACCTCCAAAATGTTATTTGTTTTCTTTCCAGATATATTTTCTGTTGATTTACTTAAATTATAAGAAGTATTTTATGGTTTCAATGTAAATAAAATCTACAGTCTTACTTTTGAACTTAAACATTGCAATTTACTAACTCAACAATTAAAATTATTATAGATTTTAAAGCTTGAATTCGGACCTGTATACTGCTAAAGAATCGGAGTGTACAAATGGAACCCAAAATTATCAGTTATGATTCTCTGCTGATACTCTCAGTTCTTGCATTTCTAACGCCAATACTGGTTAATTCCATAAAAGGCTTTAAAATACCTGTAGTAGTTGCTGAGATTATACTCGGTATAATTATAGGTAAAAGCTTTCTCAATCTGATTGGTGATGACATATGGATTCAATTTCTGTCTACATTTGGTTTGGCTTACCTTATGTTCCTGAGCGGATTGGAAATCGACGCAGGAATGATTAAACAGCCAAGCCAGAAAAACAGGATAATGAATCCTCTATTCCTTGGTGCCGGTCTGTTTGGCATTTCACTTGTAGTATCTTATTTCGGCGCACAGGTCCTGCATAGCCAGGGGCTTGTTAATAATTCATTCGTCATGATATGGATTATTGCAGCTGCTGCCCCTGGAATTGTTATCCCTGTATTAAGGGAAAAGAAAATCATGAACACCGTATATGGACAAACCCTGTTGATATTTACAATCATCAGTGAATTTGTGTGTCTTCTCTTTCTTACGGTCTCAGTTTCAATATCAAGTACCGGTCTCAGCTACAAGAGCTTCCTGTTTATTACTGTTTTTCTGGCCTTTTTCCTCATTTACAGACTTACCAACCTCTGTTACAAAAAGGTTCAATTTTTCTACTCCAACATTAACCTCTCTTCATATAAGAGTACGAGCAGCTTTCGCCTTGATACTTGTTCTTGTAACTTTGTCAGACAAGGTCGGAACAGAAATTATTCTGGGTTCATTCCTGGCAGGTATAGTCTTTTCGCTGCTTGCTGACCGAACAAAAGAAGAACTTAAATCAAAGCTTGATGTTATTGGGTATGGATTCCTTATTCCGATTTTTTTCATTATGGTAGGAGTTAACTTGAATATTTCTTCAATAATTCAATCACCCGGTTCTTTGCTGGCCATACCCCTTCTATTATTGATTATTTTGATTACTAAGCTCGTCCCATCTCTGTTCCTGACTGCAGTATATGGTTTCAGGAAGGGTCTGGCCGCCGGTGTCCTTCTTTCCAGTCAGCTCAGCCTGATGATTGTAGGAGCACAACTAGCTCTACATACTGGTTTTATCAGCAATTCATTATATTCTTCTTTAATTCTTACAATTATTCTTTCATGTCTTATATTCCCTCCTATCTTTGATAAGCTCTATCCTGGGAAGCCTGAAGAATCCGCTGACAGCTCCATACTTGACCGTGTTCAAATAAAAGAAATCATTCCTGTTAATTCGGAGCTTTTTAACAAGAAACTAAGAGACATCAATTTTCCTGACGGATGCAGGATTTTTCTGATTGTCAGAGGAAATCAAGAAGTTCTGCCTGATGGTAATACTGAAATCCTTAGTGGGGACAAGCTTGTTGCAGTAGGCTTTCCGGAAAGCATGAAAACTGTCGACCGGATCTTCGGCACTGAATCAGTTCTTTTAAGAGATTAGTTACATCTTTCTTCCTGCCTTCTAGCAAATCTTTTTTATTTTTTATGTATATTAAGGGAACTTTTTAATACTATTTACAGTCGAACTTAAAAAAATCAGGAGTCTATTTATGCGCATTAGTATAATCCTTATTTCACTTGCTCTAATTCTTTTTGGAGCTTTGGGAATTCTAAATACCCTGATCCTTAATTAAATATATAGAAACGAGAAGCCAAAAATAATAGGCGCAGTTGCGCCTATAAAGCATTGGTAACGGTTGCGAAGCAGTTGGTAAGAGTATTAAATACTGCATATCCAAAAATTGAAAGTACAGCAATAATAATTACGAAAAGCAGTATCCTTTCCAATCCCCAAGACCTCGCTGCAACAGAAAATAAATTCATTTTTTTCTCTCCTTTCTGAGGTACAATTGTACCCATTTTTATTTTTTAGGTGAATTCACCCAAAATTCTGCAAAACGTAGTTACATTTCGCCAAAAAATATATAAATTAGAAAACCCTAATATTTATATTTTATCATGTATGCATAATTCTGACAACATCTCATGTTCTTAGGTGAAGAAGAATGTAATAAATTTATCCATACATCCCCTTGTCACTAAGCACCGAATAATTATACGACTACTGGAGAAGATAACTTTAGCAATTATTTGGAGGCACAATATGATAAACGATTTACTAAAGGGTTTATCTAAATTAACATCAAAATCCCAGGAAATAACACCGGATATACTACTAATGCAGTTTACAATAGTAAATGCCTGTATTGTCGGCAAAGCTGAGCAATGGGTTCTTGTAGACACTGGTCTGGAGAATTCCTATGACTATATAATTAAGTCGGTTAATGAACGCTTTGGAGAAGGGACTCGTCCGAATGCAGTTATTTTAACTCATGGACATTTCGACCATGTTGGCTCGGTAAAAAAAATGGTTCAGCATTGGAATGTTCCCGTTTATACGCACGAGTTAGAGCTGCCTTATATTACAGGCAAAAAAGACTATCCGGAAGGAGACCCAACTGTCGACGAAGGCCTGGTTGCCAAAATGTCACCTTCTTTTCCAAACAAGAGTATAGACCTTGGGCACCATGCTGCTGCTCTTCCATCAGATGGGCATGTACCAGGTATACCGGGATGGAAATGGATTCATACACCTGGTCATACACAAGGTCACGTCTCATTCTTCCGGGAAAGTGATAGAACACTTATTGTGGGAGATGCCTTTACAACAACAAAACAGGAATCATTTTCTTCCGTAGTAACCCAGTACGAACAGATAAAGGGCCCTCCTGCGTATCTATCTACAGACTGGGCTGCAGCAAAAAAATCTGTTGAGAACTTAAGAGAATTGAAACCCCGATTAGCTATACCAAGCCATGGATTACCTATGAGAAATGATGAACTAACCCAGCATCTGGATTTGCTGTCACATGATTTTAACGAAATTGCTGTCCCAAATCATGGTCGCTTTGTAGATAATTAAGACCATCAGGGTTTTCTCTTCTTTAAGAAGTCAATTCATCCTTTTCGTAACATTGACGTCAGGTAAAATATATAGTAAAATGATTAGTACCCGCCTGAAAAGGTGGGTTTTTCACCTTTGAGCAGAGGCTGGTATTATGGCTAAGAACACGAATAAACCTATTGCAACAAATAAAAAGGCACGGCATGATTACTTCATTGAGCAGACCTTTGAGGCCGGCATATCCCTCTCCGGAACCGAAGTCAAATCGGTCCGCATGGGAAAGGTCAACCTCAAGGACAGTTATGCATACATTAAGAATGGAGAGGTCATTCTTTCCGGCATGCATATAAGTCCTTATGAGAAGGGCAATATATTTAACGTTGACCCTGAGAGGGACAGAAAGCTTCTGTTGAACAGGCAGGAAATTAACCGCCTTTTTGGTCTGATGAGTCAGAAGGGTTACACGCTGGTGCCGTTGTCGGTGTATATCAGCGGCAAGTGGGTAAAAGTTGAACTTGGCCTGGCAAAGGGTAAGAAGCTCTACGATAAGCGGGATGACATCGCAGCCAGGGATGCAAAGAGGGAAATTGAGGTAAGACTGAAGGAAAGCTCTAAACTCTGAACTGCCAAAAGCTAAAGGCCAATAGCCAGCAGCTAAACATGGGGGCGTATTGGTTTCGACGGGAATGTTGAAGCTTGAGCAGCGGGTGGTGGATTCTCGTTGGCCACCTTAAAAAACGGGAAACTAAATTTAAACGCTGATAAAAGCGAATTAGCTTTAGCTGCTTAATCGCAGCTGACGTCCACCCCGGGAGTTCCGCGGCCCGGGATTGGGCGACGACTAGCGGAGAACCGAACCAGGCGATGCTTCTAACCTGGCCGGACTTGTGAAGCTACTGAAATGGTAATCCTGTCAGTGGGAGTACCATGGAGGGAATGTTAGTTCACTGACTGCACCCGGAGAAGCTCTTGTGAATACGTTTTCGGACAGGGGTTCGATTCCCCTCGCCTCCACCAATTGTAAAATACAAAGCCCTGAATCTATAGTTATAAGGGCTTTGTATTTTAGGAATATATTTTAATTTACTTACGTCTCTAGCTATAAGTCATTTTTAAGAGTTCTAGCCTCTTCTATCATCTTGCTAACTTTATCAGAAACTATTGCTGATATTTCTTCGTTTTCGGTTGATGTATGTGAAATAATCTCGTTAATTTCTTCTGTCATTAAGCTTACGCTCTCAGTCTCCTTGTTAACTGCTTCAACTTCTTTTCCTATTTCGATTAAAAAGTTTTTTATTTTAGCAGTTCCATCTTCTGATTGTTCTGCTAATTTGCGGACTTCTTCAGCCACTACTGCAAACCCTTTTCCTGCCTCTCCAGCTTGCGCTGCTTCTATTGCAGCATTTAACGCTAGTAGGTTAGTTTGGCTTGCAATTTGTCTTATTTCTCCAATAATATTCTGAGATTGTTTTGAATTATCGTATATATTAGTAATTAATTTTCTTAAGTTTAGAATCTTTGAAGTCAAATGATTTATTCTTTCTGCTGCATTTATAAGTCCCTCGGTTAAATTAGTATTTGCACTACCTAACTCTCTCATACTATCTTCTATTGATTCACTAATACTTATGTTCTTTTCATGACTTTTAGTTAGTGTATAATGGTTCTCCTCTAATTCCTTAAGGGTCATAGCAACCTGCTCGTTCTGAGTTGCAATTTCTTTCTTACTTGCTTCAACTTCCGATATCAAGAAATTATGACAGTTTCTCGGGCTATTGAGACCATTAAAAATTGCTATTGCCATTTTGCGGCACTCACCGTAACCGCAGCTTTGACAATTTCTATTCTGTTCTTCTTTAGTAAATTTTTTCATTGATTTAAACACATCTTGCAGTTGATTATCGTTTGGTTCCTTAATCGTATTAAGACTACTTTTATTGCTGTATATCCTAGAAAAATCAATATTCGATTTATCTAACATTTTATATAATTTTTTAATTTCTTTAGGATTACCTTTGTTATTAGACTTATGCACCATCATTTGTTTATTTTTTCTTTCTTCCATCAAGCATTCAATCATGTATTGGGATTGATTACAAGTAGATGCGGCACCTTTGTTACAGCCATGGGGGCAGCTTAATATATCTACAAGTACTCCTCTTTTTCCATTGTTAATATCTTTAGCTAAATCCTTTAGGTACTCCTTGAAAACAATGTCAACTCCTTCAACACGTGTTATATCTGACGGTCTGATGTCCGGATTAAACCTTTTTAGTGTTTCTGTTAATCCTCCAGGCTTACTATAAACAACTGCTCTTTCAGCTTCTATACCATCAAAGTTTTGATCTGGTAAAATGTCTATATTTATGCCATTTTTCTTAAAATACTTTTCAAGTGAATAGAAAGTAACATTGTAAGTAATATGATTATTTGTATTATTATCTCTGAACTCTCTTCTTTTTGCAAGACATGGTCCTATGAAAGCTATCTTTCTATTTTTATGCTTAGGAATAGAATGAACCCAAATTGCTGTATCCATAGCAGGAGAATTTGTTGGTGCCAAATGAGGTATTAACTCCGGCATATATGTTTCAATAAAAGTTACTACAGCAGGACATGGCTGAGCTATAATAGGAAGTCTAGCATTATTTTTGTACGCTTTTAGATATTCATAGGTTGTAATCTCCGCACCAAGACTTACATCAAAAACTGCGCGTACCCCCATCTTTCTTAACGCACTAATCATTTTAGGCAGTTTATTAGGAAAGCTTACGGCTGCTCCCGGTGCAATAATTGCAATAATTTCATCATTATTCTTTAAGTCTAATACAAATTGTTGCAAGTCATCCAGACGTTTACGTGCATTATGTCCAGCTTCTTCACAAGCTAACACACAAGCTCCACAACCAATACACATATTATGGTTTATTTTTATTACCTCTCCTGATCCATCATTACAATACTTAACAGGACATACTGAAATACATTTCTGGCAGTTGACACATTTATCTTCTTGGATTTCTACAACTGGTACTAAACTATTTAAATCTTTCATATGCCCCCCTTAATTCTTTAATATGTCAATGATTCTATCTAATATCATTTGCCTTCTGATTCAACGAATGGTTGTTATATAGCGGAACAGTATTAAGACATATTTTACTATAAAATACGAATATTAGTAGTGTTTGCCTAAAGTTCTCTAACTTTATTGTTTAACTTTCAACAAAAATGTCATATTTTCTTACGAGTTCTATTATATTGAATATCTTGATTATTGTAAACATTTTTAACAATTTTAGTTTTATTTGTAACATTTAATACTCTATAGAGACTTAATCAACTAAGATGGTTCAGTAAAAGGACTGCACATAGCAGTCCTTTTACTGTTTTAAAAATCTATTATGAACTTTATAGTTTTACCTCTACCCTTTCAGATACTATTTTAAAATGCTCTTTTTTATGCTCATTATCTCGTCAGGATCCTCCAGCAGTTGTCCCTTATGTAATCTAAACAGGAGCGGAATAACACCGCAGTCTGCACATTTGCCCCAGCCACACTTACCATCGTTTTCCCTGTATAGCGTTCTGCATAGAGCCAATTCTCTTTCAAATACTTCTTTGTTAGTTATGTCGGGCTGCAATTCCGTTTTGTTACTGTCCACTAAGTTTCCCCCTCTAAATGTTCAAGGATTGGCAGGACGTCAATTCCAGGAATTATTGAGCCACGATGGCAAATTAACTCCGGTCTGAAATTTAGTACTTCAATCTTCGCACTTCGTGGCGCGCGGGACGGCAGACTGTGTGAAAAAGTCAATAATAGGGCACGTCCGGTTCTGTGAGAAGCTAGGTGCAGTGATGCACCTAGCTTACTCGACCAATGTCATCTAACAGATTCTTTTATACCACTTGACGATAATGAAATAGATGATATAAATAAGAATCTGGAGATATTAAGACTTCTTGAAAACAAGCTTGTACGTTGCAATGGAATTATTCGGTATAGGCCATTCTTCTCTACATTGGCTGATGAAAAATATTTAACCCCTGATAGTTATCTAAACCTAAATTATAATATAGTACTTGATAAGGATGGATACTTAAATCTTACCTAGAGAAAGTACCTTGATCAATTTGGTTCGAAAGACTGCAGTAGTCAAGAGAGGTTTTTTGCGTGCTCCAGATTAACAGCTCAGAATAAAGAAGCGAGTGGTTTATGGTTTCAGATATTTCTACAGGATATGGTCATCAGCTAAAAAAATTATAAAACTTATACAAAAACAATACTGATGACAATAAAAAAACTATACTAAGAACCTTAATCGCTGGAATCTTAGAGAAAGAAACTGAGTATATCAATTGTCCAATAATATAGATGAGAACTTAATTAAACTCATTCCTGGCATAAATACGCCTCAAAGTGTATCACTATTCTTTAACTGAAGTTCTTGTGGATACGTTTTCGGACAGCAGTTCAACTCTGCTTGCCTCCACCAAGTAATCATTCAATTGTATTATAATGCAAAACCCTTGATTTCAAGGGCTTTCGTTTTTTTGCATGTAAGTAATTATTAAATTGCCTTTATAAAATGAAGAGACAAAGTGGCACTACATTCATGCTGTTCGCTCAGTCACGCTTTAAACCATTCAGCGTGCAATTGGCATAAAAAGATTTGATTATTTAGAAACATATTTAATTAACTGCTGTTCCCAGCCTGTTTTGGAACGCCAATCCGGTGATTCATTCTGCTTTTGATATATAAAACTAAGAAGTACTTTAAGCATTGTACTATCAAGGGCATCGTATAGTTCAATGCAATCTTCGTCCCAGAAGCAGTTATCTAAAACCTCAATACAGTCGCGAAGGCTGTGCACTTGCTGTTTGAATATTGCAACTTTATCGGATAAGTAACGGCAGCTGCTGATTTCCTCGATAAGCACTCGTAGTTCTTCGTCATCCATCATATCATTGTCAATAAACTGGGCGTCTGAAGCCTCAATTAGTTCTGATTGATAAAGAGACAAAAATATGCCGTCCAGTTTATTTGTCGGCAGGATTGTCTCGATTCTTGGATACAAGTTTACTACTGCTAATTTCAGGTAGTCTTTTTCAGCATCATCCGTTATTTCTAAGGAGTCAAGGAGTTTTTCAGATGCCTTGCAGAGTGCTTCAACCGCTTCTTTCTTCGACCATGCTCTGAACAGACTCAGCAGCTGGTTTCTATATGATGCCGTGATGTCAAGCGAAGCAATGTCACCGTTCAGCAGCGCAAGTCCAACAGCATTTGTGACAACCGGTTCGTATATATTTATAAGAAGCTCTTTGTACTCAGGACAATAGCTTTTTAGCAACATTTTAATTCTTCCAGTATCAAACCGTCTGCAAAGCTCATTTTCAATGACAAGCCGGCTCAAATACTCATTGATGTACTCAATCCCCTGTAAATCCTCCGGTACAGCATGGCACAATTGGTAATCGATATTACAAGGTATCTCATGGGCTAGGAATCTATAGTCATATTTCCTAAAAAAACTACTTATTCCTTTGAGGGTATCATCCAAAGAAATATTCTCAATCGGAGGGGCATTTGTCTTAGCTTTTTTCAGAAGCTCTTTTCCAGTTGCAATGGCTGTTTCAATTTCTGCCCACCCCGATTTTAATAATAACTCCATATCCACGTTCTTTAGGAGCGATATGCTGTCACTGCTTGATTTGAGGTGCATGTCAATGGAAAAACAGATTGATTTCAGCAATTCCTGTGCGGTTTCTATCGGCACAGAACTGCTATCCCCCATAGTAAAGCGCTCGGTTCTTTTTCCAAGCAGAGCCCAAAGCCTGCCTTGGATGTCGGTCAGTTCTTCTTCTGACAATATTCCATCTTGCAGGCCTCGCTTCGATATGAGCGATAAATATTCTCCGCTATTTGTATTCATATTAACCCCCTAAAAAGGCTTACCATATCTATCGGTATCATCAGTCTCACAGCCATATCGCGTATTGCGGCATAGTTCTTCAAGTGTCATGTCGCTTAAGTATTCCAATGACCCTTGACATACTCCATCGAAGTGATGTTTCATAAAACTAATTAATTCTTCATCCGATATCCGGTCATTGGATTCGTTCTTAAAGTAGTAAAAAGAATCCTGAAGCTCCAGTATGGTGTCCTCGTAAGTATCCTGTGTTATATATGGAGAATCACAGAATTCTGTAATAAGCACCTTCAAAATGCCCTTCCCAAACTCAATGCGGCCAGTATCTTTTAGGGCCTGAAACCGCTTTTCTACAAGGCTTTGTATCTGCTCCTCAGTAAGATATATGCCAAATTTTACTGTCAGTTCATTGCACTCACGAAGCTCTTCAGCTGTCTGTAACTTTTGCATATTCACAACAGTCATATCAATTTTCTTGTCCATGTATATCACCCCTAATCTATAGGATACCCATGACATATGTCTATTACAAGACTTGATTTTTAAGCCATTTTGTGGTAATATAAACATGTAAAGAATGAAAGAAATATCAAGTTTTTTTATGCTATATCTATTTCCTTTCTTTACTTGCCTTTTCTGTCGCATTAATTATTTAATCATCGCTTGCAGCTAAAAATACTGCCGAAGCATCATCACTCTTCTTTAGCCTTGGATATATAACGCATTGAGAATCTAAATTTTCTTCGTCTCTAAGAATTTTATACAGATATTCTAATCCCTTACCTTCAGCAACCGTTACCAAGTCATTATATCTGATAAGATTAAATGTATCATAAATTGAATAGAAGCCATCAGACATGAGTAATAACTTTATTGTACTTACTTCTTCTATTTCTCTATAAACAGCATTATCAACAGCATTTTTATCAAACTCAAGTGCCCAGTATACTTCAGGAGTATTTCTTAAAAGCCTATTTCTTATTAACCGGTCTTTTACAATCTCTCTAGCTTCTGAAAAAGTTTTGACTTTAGACATTAACTTACTGATTAACTTTATAACTTCACCATCAAGTTTCTTCAATTTGTCATCCTGAATAATCTGTGACGAATCGTCTTTTTTGTATAAAATAGCACAATCCCCCAGTACAAGGTACTCTATTTTATCTTTCCTAAAACGAACAACTGCAATGTAACCGGATGGTATATCAAGCTTATCAACTTGGACAGCACACGTTTCACAATAGAATTGTTCTTTTATTATATCAATACCGTTAGAAATTATGGTTTTAAGGTCAACATCCATATTTGAAATATTTTTTAGTAGATAACTATGCCATTGTTCAACATACCATTTTGCATCACTTTCACTCCGTATCAATATTCTATTATTTTGCCCGGTTGCACCATCACATAATATTTTTCTCCTAACCTTCTTGCTATTTCTTCATTATGCAGGCTGCAAAGTCCTTTATTCTCTGCATCTGTGGACCTTTCTCCTGCAATTTTAAATCACTTTGGGCATCATAATCTGCTTCTGCAATTTTAATAAACATTTCAAAATCGCTTAATAATATCCTTGTAATTTCATCTCTGATTATTTCTCTATTATGTTGATTGATTTCAAGGAATACAGAGTCTTTCTTGATTTCACTTAAAATATCGGCGTTTAGCTCCTGTCCATGCTCCCCAGCTTCTCTCATAATACTCAACATTCTGATTGGATTTTCTCTAAAAGACACGACACTACTCCTCCCCTATTTGTCTATAAATGCTGCTATCTTAAAACGCCCTCTTTTACATTCCTTATCTCCTGAGGTTCCTCTAGCAGCTGTCCCTTATGTAATTTATACAGGAGTGGAATAACGCCGCAGTCTGCGCATTTGCCCCATCCACATTTACCGCCGTTTTCCCCGTACAGCATTCTGCAAAGGGCCAGCTCCCTTTCAAATACTTCCTTGTTAATTATGCCCGACTGTAACTCCGTTTTGTTACTATCCATCAAGCTTCCCCCTTTAAATATTTCTGAAAATATTATAATTAAGATTTATGACTTAATGCAAGAATTTACTTGTGCAATAATTGTAAGGAAAATAAATTAACCAGTGAATAAGTTTATGGAGGAATCATAGATAAACTATGCGAAGTTATGCTAAATTTCAGGAAGAATTGACAGGACGTCAATTCTAGGAATTACTGAGCCACGACGGCAAATTAATTCCGGTCTGAAATTTTGTATAACAAGCATCTAGTTTATCTTGATTTCGTAATCCTTATGAGCGGTTAATTTGTTTTCCTGTAAGGTAGGGGGACGCGACCATTTGCTCCGCTCAAGGAACTTCCCCCTCTGCACAAGTCAAAGTAAGAAATTAAGTTCATATAGTGCAAAAATTACAGGTTGACTTCATCCAGATGAATGCATAACATTACTATAAATAATAAACTATGTTGGGGGTCAAAATGTCAGTAAAAAAGTATACCAGTATTACCCTTGTTGTCATATTCCTGCTTACAGCACTGCCCATTAATGCACTTGCAAGCGTGATGCCGTGGGATTCATACTCCCGATTCATACCAAGTGAGACTCCGACTGCTAAGAGGCACCTCAGGGGAATGTGGATTTCCACCGTCATAAACCTTGACTGGCCATCGGCAGAGACCAGGAAAATAGCAAACGATAGTGAGCGTATACGGAAAAGTAAGGCAGAGCTCACCGAAATACTTGATAAGGCAGTCGGGATGAACCTTAATGCTGTTTTCTTTCAGGTAAGTCCTGAAGGAGATGCTTTCTATAAGTCCAACGTTGTCCCCTGGTCGCGTTATCTGACCGGAACCTTCGGTAAGGACCCGGGATTCGACCCGCTGGCTTTTGCTATAGAGGAAGCCCATAAGCGCAACCTTGAGTTTCATGCCTGGTTTAATCCTTACAGGGTTTCTATGAATACATCAGATTCTACCATAGCATCGCTTAATATTCCAAGGAGCGTTTACAAGGAGCACCCTCAGTGGATTAAGACATCCAGTGACAGATTTGTAGTCGACCCGGGTATCCCCGAGGCGAGAAATTGGGTAATGGACCGTGTCATGGAGGTTGTACGCAGCTATGATGTAGATGGTGTGCACTTTGACGACTATTTCTACTATGAGAAATTCGAAGGCGAATTGAAGGATCAGAGTACCTTCAATAAATATAATAATGGTCAATTTTCAAACATAGGCGACTGGAGGAGAAATAACACCTACCTTCTTGTAAGTGAGCTCTCAAAGAGAATCAGGGCGGCAAAGTCATGGGTAAAATTCGGAATAAGCCCATCAGCAGTCTGGGGTAATAAGAAGGATGGGCACCCTGATGGTTCAAATACGAATTCATCATTTACAAACTTTAATAGGTGCTTTGCCGATACAAAAAAGTGGGTCGAGGAGGAACTAGTGGACTATATTGCTCCACAGGTTTACTTCAGCTATGCAAACTCCTACGTGCCCTATGGAGAGATTGCATCATGGTGGTCCAATGTCTGCAGCGGAAAGAAAGTGAGTCTCTATATAGGCCAGGCACTTTATAAGGTTAATGATGACTCAGACCAATACTTCAAAGGCGAAAATGCTGTTCAGGAGTTTGCCCGACAGCTGAAATTCAACATTTCCAAGCCTCAGATAACGGGCAGTATAATGTTCAGAGCCAAAAACTTTAATGACATAAACAAGCAACAGGTTGTAAATGCTGTGAGGAACGACCTGTGGTCAGCCAAAGCCCTTGTTCCTCTTATGCCATGGAAAGGTGGTAAGGCTCCCTCCTCCCCTGTTCAAGGAATGGTTGATGTTGTTTCCAACGGCACCAGGGTTTCCTGGGCTGACAATAGTGCAAATACAACCTATTATGCAATTTACCGGTTCAATAAGGGAGAAATTATCGATATCAATTCGGACAGCAGCGCAAAAAAGCTAATAGGCACCGTGCGAAAGAGCAGCAGTTCCAGGCATGAATTTATTGATATCCAGACCAGTAACCCTGATAATGTATTTTATGTGATTACATCACTCGACAGACTTCATAATGAAAGCACTGGACTGAAAATAAGCAGAAACCTGTCCCAGTACTTCCCGGATGTAGGCATTGAATACTCCTGGGCAGCAGGGTCTATTGACAAGCTTCATGAAATAGGTGTAGTCAAAGGTGACACTCTTGGAAGATTTAACCCTGGTCAGAATACTAAAAGAGGTGATTTCATCCTCATGGTTGTACGGGCATTAAATCTGAATGCTCACTTTGATGAAAACTTTACTGATGTAAGAGAAAGTTCATATTACTACGACGCAATAGGTACAGCCAGAGCGCTCGGTATTGCCAAAGGCTATGGTAACTACTTTAACCCTAACGGCAATATCACCAGAGAGGATATGATGGTTATCATGGTCAGAGCGCTTGAAATATCGGGTGTTAAGCTTGAAAGAGCCGGAGAAGATTACCTGGAAAGGTATAATGATGCAAGCCTGATAAGTGGATATGCAAGAGAGTCTGTTGCAGCACTTACAAAAGCCGGGCTGATTCATGGCTCCGGCGGCGGGGTGAACCCCAAACAGATGGCAACCAGGGCCGAGATTGCCGTTGTACTTTACCGAATTTTGGACAGCATTGATTAGACCTACTTTAGCTTGATTTACCTTAAAAGGAAGGCGTCATTGATATCAATGACGCCTTTGCTTGATTCCCTGGCTATGCAATCAGATTTACAAGATATGTTGCCGGCTCAAGGGAGCAGTTGTTGGCACAAACCATGTCAAACTCTTGTCTATAGTCTGGGAGCCTTTCTTCAACTTCTTTATCTAAAAAACCAACCTTTATTGTTTGTTCCCTTTTTTCTTCAGGAACCATCTTTATATCGTCTACTGAATCCCCAAGCATAATAGCATGCTCACGGTTGTAAACTATCCTTTGTACTTTTTTCATGGAGCAGATTTGACCTTTGTTTGCAGAATGGATTCTATGCTTGGAGAAACCGGAGATTACTCCATTCTCAAAGCCTATAAAGTTTGCGATTATTGTTACATTTTCCAGGCATTCATGGTACCTCAGAAATTCCTCAATGATGTTGCCAATCCCAGCTGAAACAATAATCACAGGTATTCCCTTCTTCCTGCATATATGCAGGAAATCCTCTGCCCCATTTCTAAGAAACATTAAGTCCTTCATTCTAGCAACTTCTTTTATTATACCTTCGTTTAATCCGTATTTTTCCACAAGCTGAAGCATCCTGCCATACCATTCTTTCATATCTCGCCTTCGTTCGTCCTCCGGTATTTTCGGATTTTTTTCTTTATCGAAGTAATGATCGTGAAGTACATTTCTTTCATTAACAAATCCTACAGGCATCAATCCGCTTTTAACGAGAACCGACCAGCTGGTTTCCGAGTCGCGCGGGGTAAACGTCCAGTCAAAATCGCCAATTATGTAAGATTTCTTCCCCTCCCACTTTTTGATATCCTCAAAAATCCTCCAGTTAGAAAGCAGTACTCTTCCATTATTCAGCTTATCCTTTGTCATAAACCGTCCTCCTTTCAATGTTCAACATCCTGAATAAGTAACTTAACTTAAACAATTTGAGCAGCGATTTTCCCAAAAATAGAAATTAAACATCCATACCTTCAACTCTGAAGATAAACAACCCATAACAATTTAAAGCTTCTAACTCTACTATTCTATTTCATTTCCTCAGGAATTTCAATCCATTTTATAGATAGCAAAACTAAAGACCGCATCATTACACGGCCTCTAGCTCGATATACCCTATTGCAGAAATATTTACTTTTCATTTTTAAGAACAGGGCCCACAGTTAGGAGTCAGATAAGCAATGTCTTTTATATACAGTTCAGTTCCTGTGTCTGGGCACCGGCGACAGGTCCGGGGAAGATATCAATTGCCCCTATGTTGTAAAATTCCTGTGGAAGTGCCGGAGCTGAGGCCCTGCCTACCCATAGGCCTGGTATGCCGCTCACCTGTGTCAGGGGAATATCAAATGTAGTTCTTTCCCATGCCAGGGTTGTTGTGTACCGGTCTGCCCCAAATCTTGCAGGATCAGGAAGGTAGATTCCGGCAGCAAAGATTAATGTCTGGTCACCTACATTTTTCAGCCAGACCGCTCCTCCTGCGTTGACTGTAGTGTTTTCTACATTCCTTCTTAAAGCCAGAGTGCATGTGCGCGGGATACCAAGTGGGATGCAAATGACCTGTCCGGCATAAATCAGGTTTGGATTTGTAATCTGCGGATTTATATTAAGAATATCCTGTATTGTTGTGTTAAACCTTCTGGAAATCAGATATAAGTTGTCTCCTGGTCTTACCTGATATAATCGCCCCGTACATACGGGCGGAGCTGGAGGCTGCGGCGCTCTGTAAGACATATAATCACCTCTTTACATAATATATTTAATGTATACTATGCTGTTTTAAGGCAAAATGTTTAATGTCTTCTCTATACTTAATAACCCCGGACCTATTGGCCCGGGGTTACCATGACTTCCAAATGCAGGTTATATCAGTTGGTCAGGATTTCTATGTTTCCATTCTGGTTATCCATGTCAAAGACAACACCGGATGTACCTATTTTTCCCTCCATAGTCTGTTCGTTGATTTTTTCATTTACTTCAAGATTCAGCTTGTTTAATATTTTCCCGAGTCTGGTATTTGCCTTAAAATGTCCCTGTTGATTCTTCGGGATAACCAAGACTATATCCCCGAATCTATTTTCAAGCCGTACGTCCTTTTCTATCAGCTTATCGCTTTCAACCATAATTTTCCCGTTGCTGTTTCTTATATCGATTTTCTTATTTGCATTTTCAAGATAAATATCTCCAAACCTGTTGGAAGATTTGATATCTCCGGCCGCATTTCTGATATCTATCTTACCGTTGTTTCCGGTAACTTCTATATTGCCGCCGATATTGCGTATGTCAACTTCGCAAAAACTTGTTTCGACTGACAAGGTTCCTGAAATATTCTCAACACTTACATTAGCATGGCTGTTCTGCAAATCTAAATTTCCTTTCACGCCAGAAGCTCTGATGTTCCCGTGGGAATTATCAACTTCAACGTTTCCTCCCATTTCTCTGAGCCTTATTTCACCGTGCCTGCAGATTACCTTTGACGGCTTAAGAATACCTTCCATACTGATTTCACCATGGGCATTATCAACTTCAATTTCTATATCCTTAGGAACCTTTATGGTATAGTTAATATTTATGCTTTTAATCATAGCCTTATTATCAAGGTAGTCATTTCTTCTCGACCTGATTTTAACCTTATCGGTTACCGTAACTTCTATCAGCGAGTCTGAAATATTCTTTGCATACTCCTCGTCGTTATTACGTATGGTTATATTTGCTTCAACCTCAATATTTGCTCCTGTTCCCTTCTCTATATATACATTGCCATGTGCATTTTCCACAAGCATCTTCGACTTTCCTTCCGGGTCAACTGTCATTTTCTTGACAAAGCTCGATTCATAATTGTAGTGCATGAAGGCTGGAAATATTGTATCGATGTTGACACCTTTTAAAAGGCTTGAAACGGCATATGCTCCTACACTGAATATCATAATCAGTGATATAAGTATAATGCTGAAGACGTCAAACTTGACTTTGGACTCATCCTGTTTTGATGTAAATACATACACCAGTGTCTCGATTCCCAGTATAACCAGTACTACAGGCCACCATTTCAAAATAAATTCAAGTACGGGAATCTGATTAATCTGTGCAAAAAGAAGACCAATTCCCAGGGCAACCAGTAGGATACCCATAGAGACCGTTCCTACTCTCCATTTCCTCATGATTCCACCCCTCCCTTATCCTTGGTACCGTTTTCCCTGCTGCCCAGAGCAAGCTTGACCCCGCCAGCAATAAGAAGCAAAGCCACTACTCCAGTTCTGAAATATTCCCTGACCTGCCAGGTCAGTATCCTTTCCAGCTCGGGCAGGACAATTCTCTCAAACAGCAGGAAGCAGCCGAAGAATATCAGTGAATAGCCTATAATTCTGCCTTTATCCTTCATAAAGGTACCGCTTTTATTGAGCCAGGATATCAGGAGTACGTCGATGTCCTCGTGCTTTTCATCTGCCGATACCTTGTTCATGGCGTCAAAGAAGCTGTAAAACCAGATTATTGGTATGAAGACAGCAAGCAGTCCTGTATTCAGCCAGCCCGAAAGGAAAATACACAGGGTAAATAAGGTTAATAACTGCAGGCCCTGCCTTTGTAGGCCCAGGTACAGATGCCCCGCTCCGGGCACCAGGGTAAAAATGAAGGTTAAAAATTTACTCTTCTTTTTCAATCGGTTCACTCCCCTTTATCTCTTTTCAAATTTATTAAACGTGCCGGAAGTCCTTTCCTTAAATGTGTCACTCCATTCGATGTCAATAACTTTCTCTACTTGTTTGGATGTACTGGCAATATAGGATACGGCTGAATTAACACCTTTTGACATATAATCAAATCCTCCGGTAAACGTGAGGCACAATGTTATACAGGCTGCTGCTGAATAGTAGGCAAGCATTCCTGGTCTTACAACCTTCTTTACATTTTTCTCCGCAGCTGTATCTTCAGCAATGCGGCTTATTATTCTGTTAGTCAGGTTCTGACTATCTCCCACTGCGGCTAGTTTCTGCTGTGACTCTTCAACAGCGGATATATATGTCTGGAGGCATTCGTCGCAATGCAGCAGATGCTGCTCCATTTGTTGTTCCTGACTTTTATCAAGTGACTGTGCCATATAACTTTTCCACTGGTTAATATCAAAATGCCGCATTGTGTTCTCCCTCCTTCCAATACTTCCTGAACATCTTTTTGGCTCTGAAGAGTCTTGACTCGACAGTTCTTGGGCTTATGCCCTCTTCGTCTGATATCTGTTTACAACTTTTTGACTCTATGTAGTGTTTTATCAGAACACTCCCGTACTTATCAGGAAGCTGACTGCACAATTCCAGAACCTTTCTTGATTCCTCCGCTGCTTCAATCTGTTCCAGAACATCGTCTGCGTGGCCTAATCCGCACTGTTCTATATCATCAAGGAAAATGATTTTTGACTCTTTCTGAGCCTGCTTCTTTCGTTTTAAATCAATAGACTTATTTACGGCAATCCTTGAAACCCATGTTTTAAACCCCTTGAATTCGTAACGGGGAAGAGCTTTATGAACTTGAATGAAGGTCTCCTGAGCAAGGTTTTCAGCTTCCTGGTGGTCTCTTACAATGTTGTAGCAGATTGAATAGACCAGTGCCTGATATTTTTGAAGCAGTTTCCTGAAACTATCGTTATCCCCTTCAAGTATTTGTTTTATAAGTATTTCATCCGGCTCCACCACGCTCCCCCCTTCTTGCCTGTCATATATATAGACGAAGTTGCTTAACTAATCACTGCAAATTTTAACATAACTTCGCATAGATTATCTAGGATTTCATAGTAACAATTGACTACAGAAAATGAGTCTTTTGCATTATGTAAACCAGATGCAGTTATGGCTTATAATTATTATAGGGAAAAATTTTTAGAAGGAGGAATCCCAGTGAAAAAAATACTTATTACTATAATTGCTGCAGCTCTGGCCATGTCACTTCCGGTAACTACTTCGGCAAAGCCGACTGAAAAAGAGGTAGATGTAACACTAACAAGTTCTGCACTAAGTATTCAGACCGGACAGTCAATTATACTCTCTGCGGTTACTAAAAAACACGGCTCTACATATGAGGTTTTCTGGTTTGGCGCACACGACAGAGGCACACAGCTGAGCGAAACAAATGACAGCTATATTTCAACCGCAGTCTTTAATGCCGATAAACCTGGAATCTACACTATAAGATATTCAATTATTATGGAAGCCGGAAAAAGCGATAGAAAGTTTACCGGCACCGCTATTTGTACGGTAAATGTATCAGAACCAATTACAGTCACCGGAGCTGAAGTAAGGAATCTTACATTTAGGCCGCTTACAAGGCCAGATGGGAGTATTTATGCTTATTCAGCCATGGGAGATATATATACGGTCTGGAGTAATAATACCAGCTCGCTTTATGGAAGAACGTTTTTTATCTTCAGTTCAAATGAAACTGTAAAAGATGTTGATGTTACATTATATATTGAAGATAAGCATTACAGATTTACCGTGACGGTCTCACGCCAGCAGTAAACAGTATCTGCAGCTTGCATGTAAATAGAAAGGAGATATTCTAATATTAGAATATCTCCTTTCTATTTACTCAAATTGCTTATTTTTTCGGCACAAGGACAATGTCAGCTTGTCTTGAAGCCTCACGTACTATATGTAAATCATCATGTCTTACCTTGTCATCTATGGTTATGAAGAGCTTTAAGTCACAGTTCTCAACCAGACTATCTATACAAAAGGCAACCACACCTTCAATCCATATTACTCCTTCTCTATTTAGCACAATTTCCTTACGTAATCTTTCCATTCCTCTTGTCCTACCGTCATATGCATCAAGGGTAATTGTTTCATCATTAAAGAGTTTCTGAAAATCAAGATTCATCTTATGGCTTTGGAACAGGTCAAGCACATTCATACCAGGCATTCTCTTGTCTACTCCAAGAATCCACTGATTAAGATGAACAATCTGGCTCTTGATTCCGGATTCCTGCAGTTTTGAGTGGCCATAGCTGGCAAGGTCGGATTTACCGCTCCTTGTTGACCCAGCAACAAGAACAATAACCCTTTTATACCTTGTCTCATGTTCAATTGCCTCTAAGACAGCATCGAAGTTGTCCACGCTGATGTAAACACTTTCTTTATTCTCGTCTTTATATTTTTGGTCTGCTGATACTGCTTTTGGTTCCAATTGGCTTATGCTTTCCATCCTGTTTCCTCCTCACTCCAGAACTCTTGACACGTAAGGATTATATTAATCTTCAGCCCGTAGTTGGAAACTGTTTTCCCATACTTATATTATACAATGATTACAGGCTATCCCTCTATTGACAAGGTGCACAAACTTTATATATATAAACTGTGCAACTTGACGAATAATATTTTTGAAAAATAAAGGACAAATCTGCATATAATATTAACCTGTAATAATCGCAGTAGAAAAGCAATTAAAAGATGGTGCTTATAATGAGTAATTTAATAACTGCAAAAAAATAAATACGCTGTATATACTTATACAGACCGCTGTAATAGTTGGGTTTCTATATAAAGGGCAAAATCTGTATGCATTAGGTTCATTTGTTATACTTTTGGTTTTTCTATCATTTATTTATCTGGAAAACCGTTTTAACGTACGAATCGAAAACTATATCAGGATTTTGATTATGTTCTCCTTGATTCTTCATAGCCTTGTCGGAGAGTTCATGAATGTATACAATACCTCGCCGGTCTTTGATAAGGCTCTCCATTTCTACGGGACTTTCTCCTTTTCTCTTTTAATATATTCACTTATTAGAGAAACTGTCTTAAAAAGCAGTACCGGTTCAAAACTCTTTATTTTTATTTTAATCACTGCATTGGGAACCTCTCTAGGGACATTCTTTGAAATCATTGAGTTTACCGTCGATAACCTGTTCGATGCACACGGGCAGAAGGGCCTGGTTGATACCAACCTGGATATGCTGTCTAATATTATCGGTTCACTTACTGCTGCTGCCTTCACTACTATGAGAGATAAAATACAAGCTTAATCTACATGCTGATGGGTATAATTCCAGGGAAATTTTTTCAGATAAAGCACTAAAATTGGGAATAATATTATTATCCAGATATGGAGAACCTATTGTAAATACAGACTTTATTTAAAATGCCATTACGGGGTGTATCTTAATGAACTCTGTTTATCGTATAAAATGCAGGATAAACCAGGAAGGTTTTAGAGACACTGTGAAGTATTGTTTATGTGTTGGCTGTTCTACTCTCTATAAATGTTTGCAAAGTTTTATTTTTGACCTGATATACAGTGGAAAATTGTTAAATGGGAATCATAAAACTAGATACAAGCATCTTGGCTCAAATGATGTATACCATACCGAATACTCTGTAATGCCTTTAATTTTCTCTAACATTGATATAACCGTTAAAGATGTGCTGGTTGATGTCGGCTGTGGCAAAGGGAGGGTAATTAATTACTGGTTGAGTAAAGGTCTCAAAAATAAGATAGTTGGTCTGGAACTGGACCCGGTTATTGCGTCACAAACGGCAAAGCAGTTCTCAAGATGGAAAAATGTTAACATTATTGCTGGTGATGCTGTTTATAATCTTCCGGTTGATGGAACCATATTCTACTTCTATAACCCGTTTTGCCGGGAAAAGGTTATAGAATTTGAAGCACGTATGTATGAACTGTCAAAAGGCAAAGATGTAAGAATTGTATACTATAATCCAAAAAGTATTAATGTATTTGATAACGGTAACTGGATTGTACACTACATTAACTTTGAAAATGAACTTGGTCTGAAAAGATGGGGAAGAATAAATAAATACCATGATTTAGCAATAATTACTAGGCCAACCTAATAGTTACGAATTGTACGGAAACCGACAAAAAGTTATACCTGTGCAGATATAACTTTTTGTCCCAAGCCTGTGGTTCACTGTTATACAACGGCTCCGAGGAGCATAATTTCCTCATTCCTGTTGTATATTTCATTCAATTGCGTTATGGGCAGGGGATTTACACCCCTTCCTACTTCTACAGTATATCCCGGTCTCCTGTATTCTTGAACAAACCAGTCCTTGTATCCTGCATAGGCAGCCTCACCCGGATTTTCCGAAATAGCATATCCGCTTGCACGTGAAAACAGTCTGGCTATACGAAGAGCCTCAGGCGGCGCCAAGTCCTGGAACTGCCAGAAAATCACCTGCCCCTGACTGTGATATGCTATTACCAGTCTGAAGTCATGCTCTCTGGTAAAATCTGCAACCGCTCTAGTCTCTGGCTCTGATAAAGGTGCCGGGCCAACATATTCTCTTGGGGCCGGCCCTGTGATACCCTGGGCAAGCTGCTGTTCCCTGGCACGTTCCCATAAAGCCGGATAATTTATATTTAGGTCAACACCCCTGATATTTGCTTTCCAAACCCTTGGCAGAGGCAGGCCTGTATTATTTAATTCAGCTGCCTGCTGGTATGTGGGATTTGTATAATTTGGCCAAAGCGCTACAAGGTCAACCCCATCCGGATTTACCATAGGCATGATGTATATTGAACTTCTTCTCCATATGTCCCTTACATTGTATCCTCTAATGTTTCTCCCCGTGGCAAATGCATCGGCAAAATT
The DNA here is from genome assembly GCA_041687355.1 of Clostridia bacterium. GTDB lineage: Bacteria > Bacillota > Clostridia > Acetivibrionales > UBA4821 > JAWLCD01. Next base: position 29,423 of record JAWLCD010000012.1, read on the forward strand.
CTCTGCAAACTTCATCACCAAGGGTGAAGTTATTGCTTCATTTGCGTGATGGGCTGCATTGTAGAAAACCTCGTTGGGGCCTCTGCCAAGCCTTATATAGTAAAGATTTTTGCCCATTACGCTTCTTCCTGCAACCCCAACTTCAACGAACGGATATCTTATCCTGAGTTCTTGAATGTCTCTCTCCATGATATCATAGGTGTACTCAACATCGGTAAATACAACCGGCAAGCCATATGGAACTACAATCCTCTGGCCTACCCGCAGTGCTTCGGGTTGTAAGCCCGGGTTAGCGGTCTGAATAGCAATTACTGTTGTAGCATATCTTCTGGCTATGTTAAAAAGGGTATCTCCTGGACGTATAGTATATACTGCATATCCTCTGAGGTATCTCTCAAGTGCATTCCATGTTGCCGGTCCTACTATTCCGTCAGGCGTAAGTCCAAAGTCCCTTTGGAATTGTATTACCGCCTGACGGGTCTGCGGTCCGAATACTCCATCAACTGGTCCCGGATTGTATCCCAGCCTGGCAAGCAAGCTCTGAAGCAGTCTAACATATGGTCCTCTTGAACCTAGAGTTAACGTCTCGATTTTCATCCCTACCTTCATATAGTTTTACTATATACTATTCATTTTAAAGGAAAATGTGGCTATCCAGTGAATCTTTTACAGGCAATCCTGCAATTACATGTCACCCTCAGCTGCCTGCTGAAATAAATTAATACTAATCATTTTATATTGAGGTGATTATTTTGAATATTCATACCGTAACCAGCGGTGAATCCCTCTGGACAATATCGCGAAGATATAATATACCTGTGCAAAGCATTGCTGCATCCAATGCCCTAACCTCTCCTTACAGGCTTGTTGTCGGTCAGAGTCTGGTAATTCCACAAGCTGCGCAGAGACACACTGTCAGAGCCGGCGAAACATTATTTACAATAGCCCGCCGGTACGATGTTCCATCAGATTATCTTGCGGATGTAAATACAATACCGCCCGGCGGTGTACTTTACCCCGGACAGGTGCTGATAATTCCTGCCCAGTCCAACCGGTTCGGTACACTGGAGGTTAATGCATACGCCGAGCCAACTGGAAATCCACAGGCTGACCTCAGGGCATTTGAGGAAGCTGCGGGATACCTGACCTATTTAAGCCTTTTCAGCTATAGAGTGACCGAGGCTGGAGAGCTGATACCTCCTCCTGATGTTGGACCGCTCCTCACTGCTGCACGTCAGAGAGGTATTGCTCCACTTATGGTTATTACAAACTTTCGCGATGGTACATTTGATTCAGAATTGGCAGATGTAATACTTAGAAATAACGAAATACAGGAGAACCTTATAAATAATATACTGGAAACTTTGAGGACTCAGAATTACTATGGGATAAATATTGATTTTGAGAGAGTTCCTCCAAGAGACCGGGACCTTTATACAACATTTGTGAGAAGAGTTGGCGATAGGATTAGACCTGAAGGATACAGCCTTTCTGTAGCCCTTGCTCCCAAAATTTCTGCTGAACAGGTAGGTGCCTGGTACGAGGCACATGACTACGGAGGCCTGGGTACAGTAGCTGATTTCGTTATTTTAATGACCTATGAATGGGGTTGGTCCGGCGGCCCCCCACTGGCTGTTGCACCAATTAACCAGGTAAGAAGAGTGCTGGACTATGCAGTATCGGTTATTCCAAGAAATAAAATAATAATGGGAATGCCTTTATACGGTTATGACTGGACACTTCCATACAGACCCGGTGGACCATTTGCCAGAAGGGTAAGCCCGGTACAGGCTGTACAAAGGGCAGTTCAATACAATGCAAGAATTGAATATGACCAAACTGCACAGTCGCCGTCTTTCACATACTACGATGAAGGTGGCACTCAACATGTTGTCTGGTTTGAGGACCCCAGAAGTGTTTTAGCAAAGTTCAGGCTTGCAGATAACTATGGACTTCGTGGAGTAAGCTATTGGGTCCTGGGAAGCCCGTTCCCGCAGAACTGGATAATTCTTGAGGATTTGTTTCAGATAAGAAGGGTGTAGGAATAATAATACACAAAGTTATGGCCGGGTTTGTCTTATGCAGCCCCGGCCTTTTAATAGATAACTAATTCTAGTATGTGTATACCATTCTGCCTATCCTTATTGCAATAGGCCTTGACCAAAGCCACTTATTAGTTGCACTGTCATCAAAATAGTATATGGCACCTCGAGTCGGGTCACTGCCGTGAAGCGCATCATAGGCTGCATTTTTCGCACTTTCAGATGCCGGTCTGTGTATCCATCCGTTTTCAACCGGCGTAAACTGATAGAAGGCGGAAGATTTTTGATATATAACTGAGTTTAATGTATTTGGAAATATTGAGCTCTTTACCCTGTTTATAACTACCGCTCCTACCCCAACCTTTGCATTGTACGGCTCACTGTCAGCCTCAGCAGTAATCAACCTTGCCAGCAAATCAAAGTCGCTGTAATTGTATGGTATAACACCTCGGGTTACATAGTTCCTGGACGTGCTGCTGCTCTGCGATACTACTCCCGGTAAATTAAGCTTCTGGCCCGGGTAGATACGATTATCCCACTCGTGGTTGGCCCTTTTAAGGGAATAAAGAGAAATCCTGTATCTAGCGGCTATTTTATAAAGTGCATCACCGCTTTTGACCGTATAAATATCGGCCGGAACCTTGAGAGCTTGTCCGGGATAAATTGAAGTATTGGACATGCCGTTATATTTCATGATGGTGCTTACGGATGTTTCAAACAGATTTGCAATCTTATAAAGTGTGTCGTTGCGAATTACCTTGTAAGTGCCTGCATGTACGGGATTGGTTAGTATAAGAAGCAAAGGTATGGAAAACAGAAAAGCCTTTACCTTCTTCAAACATAGCATAAAGATACCCCCTTGAGCCTCCGGGGTTAGTTGACGGGTTAGGGTTGAGGTACCCCCTCTCGATTCCGAGATTCACCCCTGGAATTTTTATCCCCCGTACTCCGTATGGAGATTCGGCATATCTTTTCTTTTATTGTAACAGCCAACTTTACTTCAGTTCCATACTGAATATTTGGTATAACAGGTATATAAAGCCTTAAATTTTTTTTGTAGACTGTCCATATCTAAAATGGTAGAATTAAAATGAAAATATTTACCATGCCAAAATTTCTTTTCCGGAGGTAGTAATGTCTGAGTTTTATCCCAAACTGAAGCTGGTTAAACTTGCATTGGAATGCCTATCGGTCTATAGAAATCTGATTGATGACAAAGTTGTGGGAAAACTATATGCATTGATTGAGTATCTATGGAGTAATAATATTAATCTTGGCTCTTTCGTCAAGCTTTATAATGAATTTTACTTCGAACTAGCCTCAAACAATCCTGAACTCTCCCTTAAAAACTATATTATTCAATTTATACTGTATGAGGAAAATCCATTCTCGCTAAGAACTGAATCATTAGAGCTTCAAAAAGTCGAGAAATCATTAGTTAAAGCCGTGTCGAACGATTTAAATGGGCTTCAGCTTATTTCCGATACATCTTCAACACTGATAAAGCAATCTGCCGGCATGCTCTTTGATATATCCGAGCTTGAATCCGGTATTATTGAAAAGCTTCCTGAATGGGGAACTGATAATGTTTCATCGGTTTATACCGGTGCTCAGGATTTTGTAATTCACCTCAGTTCTTGTAAGAATTGGGGCGAATGTGTTCAGCATTTGTCAGAATATCACAAGAACAACGGTTCAGGAATTTTCGCCCGATATAAGGCTTTTATCTGGAGAAGAGCAGGGGACAATCATGGCTTTATTGAAGGCATTGCTGCCCCTGACCCGGTTACCTTTTCCGACCTCATAGGTTATGATGAGGAACAATCTGAAGTAATAGAAAATACACTCAGATTCCTCAAGGGATACCCATCCAACAATATGCTCTTATATGGAGACAGGGGAACAGGTAAATCTTCTACTGTCAAGGCTCTGCTGAACAAATACCATATGCGGGGTCTGCGTATTGTGGAAGTACCTAAAGCCTGTCTACCCGACTTCCCTGATATCATTAAGCAGCTCCGAGACCGGAACCTAAAGTTTATCGTCTTCATAGATGACCTTGCATTTGATGACAGCAAGAATTCGTACACATCGTTAAAAGCTGTTCTGGAAGGAGGTATGGAAGTCAAACCTGAAAATATGCTGATTTATGCAACTTCCAACCGGCGGCATCTAATAAAAGAGAGGTTCAGTGACAGAAACGATGAAGTTCATTCCGGAGATGCAATGCAGGAAAAGCTGTCACTGGCTGACAGGTTTGGTATTACCGTTATATTCGCCTCACCCGATAAGAAAAAATATCTTGAAATAGTTGAAGGAATTGTTCAAAAAAGAGGATTGAAAATAGACAGGAAGCTTTTGCATGAGGAGGCGCTGAAATGGGAACTCCAGCACAGCGGACCTTCTCCCCGAACGGCCCGGCAGTTTGTGGACTGGCTGGTAGGCAGTGTTACGGAAGATATAAAGGAATAGCCCATATGTTCAAAAACATATGAGCTATTGGTTTTTTAGAAGTATCTTTCCGCTTTCAGGACTGCCGAAAGGCTTTCGGTCAGAAAGCACTTTTCAATAAAGTAAGACTTTTCAACCCATACACATCCATGAGGTGCTTTTACATGAGCTGCTACTTCCCTCACTATCAGTCTGATATTGCCAGGGTCTTCTATCGAGCTTGCAAACCCTTCATCCAATACCTGTTCTCTTATGATTCTTACAGGCTGATTCCCAAAATCGGATAGTACAAGTGACGCTATTCTCCCAGGAACATGAAGTTCGGATGCAAGAAGTTCAATCTTACCATTAGGTCTGCGGTAAACTACTTCCTTGTTACGCGTAACGGTCTTGCACAGTATTCCATACTTCTTTTGTCTAACAGATTCCGAAGAGTACATAATTTAAACCTCCTTTTTTTCGCCCCCACATGGTGCGGGAAATACGTCCTGACATTTGAAACAGCTTGCGTCAATTACTACTTTTCAGGCCATAAAGACCTTCTAGCTTTTTCAACTACTAGAGCGGCCAATCAGAGAGCTCAAACAAAAAACAAACACATATATGCTATTCATTATACTAAACTCTATTGTGCTTTTAAAGCATTTTATGTAATTTAAATTGAACTTACCCTCTAATCAGCTCAAATTATGTAGAATTAAAAAACCAGCCTGCAGGAGTTTCCCACAGGCCTTTGTCTTAGCTTAGCTTATCCAGCTGATATTAAATATCGGATTCGACATTCAATTCAGTTATGGGCTGTTCGCTTATAATCTTAAGCTTCTCCAGAATTGTCAGTGTTACGCTGAGAAGTATTGCAACCACAGTTGCCAGCGCCATTCCCTTAAGCTGAATGGCTCCTACGTTTACTGCCGTACCACTTACTCCTATAATAAACACAACTGCAGTCAGAATAAGGTTTCTGGATTTGCTGTAGTCAATCTTCGATTCGATAAGCATTCTTATACCTGATGCTGCAATTACTCCGAACAGAAGTATGCATATTCCTCCCATAACAGGTACGGGTATGCTCGAGATTACAGCCGACAGTTTACCTACAAATGCTAGAATAATTGATATTACAGCTGCACCTCCTATTACCCAGACACTAAAGACCCGTGTTATAGCCATAACACCCATATTCTCGCCATAAGTTGTGGTCGGAACAGAGCCTGAGAAGCCTGACAGCATGGTTGACATGCCATCTCCCAGCATTGTCCTGTGCAGACCAGGGTCTTTTACCAGATTCCTTTCAACTATATTGCCGGTAACAACCAGATGGCCTATATGCTCAGCTACAACAACCAGTGTGGCGGGCAAGATAATCAATATCGCATTGAATTCAAAAACAGGTATAGTGAACTCCGGCAAGCTAAGCCAGGACGCATTTATTATAGGCTGATAATCTATTATTCCGGGATTATTAATATTCATTACAGCTGCCAGTCCATATCCAAAAAGCACTGCTATGAAGACCGGAATAATTGCCAGGAAACCTCTAAACACGAGTGAACCGAAAACCACCACCAGCAGGGTGGATATAGATATTATCAGTGAACTGGTATTATAACCACCATCTTCACCAGGCAGAAACCCGGCCATGCCTGCAGCTGCACCGCCAAGCTCCAAACCGATAAGTGCCACAATTGCGCCCATTGCAGCAGGCGGAAGAACAACGCCAAGCCATTTGGTTCCAACCTTGCTGATTAGCAGAGCAAGAAGTATAAATACCAGACCTGATACTATGTAGCCTCCAAAAGCCATTGCGAAGTTTTCCTTGTAGCTTGTTGAACTCACGATTATTGACACCGTTGGAGAAACAAATGCAAAGCTTGAACCTAAAAACGCGGGTACTTTACCTTTACATAAAAAAAGGAAAAGCAGTGTACCGATTCCATAACTTTGAGCTTGTTCGCTTGTTAATTCGCCAGTACTGTTTACAGGCAGCATCTTTTATTCTAAAATGGATAAGGGAGTTGGAAAAACTTCTATCAAAGAACTCTTTGACCATTTAGGTAAAAAAACATTTCTCAGGAAAGGATATATCTAATCATGCAGGAATTGAAGCAGAGAATCTTGTCGGATGGCAGGGTAATAGGTCAAAATATACTTAAAGTGGACAACTTCCTTAACCACCAGATTGACGTTAGTCTATTGAACAGAATCGGAGTAGAGTTTAAGAATATTTTCTCGGGTGAAGATATTACACGCATCCTGACTGTTGAGGCATCCGGCATTTCTGTTGCCTGCCTTACGGCGTTGCACTTCAATGTTCCGGTTGTATTTGCAAAGAAATCTTCTTCAAAGAATCTCAATGATGATACATATGAGAGTGAGGTATATTCATATACAAGAGGTATAAGCTATCGGATGAGGGTATCCAAAAGATATATCAACCACGGTGACAGAGTTCTGATAATTGATGACTTCCTTGCCAACGGCAATGCTGTGCTGGGATTAAAAAAAATCATTGATGAGGCCGGCTCTGTATTAGTAGGTGCCGGAATAGTCATTGAAAAAGGGTTTCAGGATGGCGGACGACTCCTGAGAGCTCAAGGAATCCGGGTTGAATCGCTTGCAGTAATCGAATCAATGAAAGAAGGGGAAATTTTTTTCGCATGACTCTCTCCCCTTCCTCCATTTTCTTCTACCTCAAATCAGTGAGGTACTGAAATACCTTTCCGCCCTGTCGGCAAGTATAGTTGCTACAGTCTTTTGATCACCGTACTTTTCAACCATTTTCTGCGAAGCCCAGACATTAGCTCCTGATGAAGTTCCAGCAAGCGTACCCATTACCCTGGCAAGATTCCTTGCTGTTTCAACCGCATCATCATCCGTGACCTCTACAACCTCGTCTATCAGAGAAGTGTCTAGGACCGGTGGAATAAAGCCGTCACCTATGCCCTGAATTTTATGCAGTCCGGGTTCATCTCCCAGCAGTGCAGAAACATTCCTGGGTTCAACGGCAGTAACTATACAGTCCGGATTCCTCTCCTTAAGGAATTTCCCGACTCCGGCAAGTGTCCCTCCGCTTCCTAGTCCCGATACAAATACATCAACCTTTCGCTCAAGCTGTTCCCAGATCTCCGGGGCTGTAGTCAAGTAATGAATTTTAGGGTTATCGGGATTCTCAAACTGTTGAGGTACAAAGATTTCAGGATTCTCTTTCAGCCGCCTCTCTACTTCCTCCACAGTACCTCCTATGCTTTTTTCTGCCGGAGTAAGTATAAGTTCGGCACCAAGAGCCTTTATGATTTTTTTTCGCTCCTCGCTCATATTCTCCGGCATTACTATAAAAACCTTGTAGCCCTTCTGTACACCTGCAAGAGCAACCCCTATGCCTGTATTTCCCGATGTAGGTTCCATTATTGTCATGCCAGGCTTTAGCTCCCCTCTTCTCTCTGCTTCTTCAATCATATATCTTGCGATTCGATCCTTTATGCTTCCACCAGGGTTTAAAAACTCAGCCTTTGCAAATATCTTACTCCCCGTCATTTTTTTAAGTGATATGATAGGAGTATTCCCTATCAAATCCAGGACTGTTGAAACTACCATATAAACTCCTCTCGCATTTCTTTAATATATTTTTAGTATATCAATAATCAAAATATCCCAAACCTCAGTAATTTATTAATCCGAAATAATAAATATATTCGCAAGTTAATTCATTTCCCCTACAACTAGAAGGAGAATAATTTCTTCGAAGAACTACTTAATTCAAGTGTCCAGTATCCAGTTGTATGCCCGTTCAAATTATTAAGAAGGACTTCTCACCTATGTTGTAGAATACTTACTCCAATACATACTACAAAGGAGATGTTGAGATGAAAATCAGACAGTTTATTGGAATCATTCTTCTAACGCTTCTACTATCAGTAAGTACTGCCGCTCTTGCCGAGGATAAAGTCAGCCAAAAGCACTGGGTATATGAGCAGCTTGTCGGGTTTAAACAATGTATTATTCCCCTGAAGGAAAATATCTCAGACTCTGGTCCAATTACCAGAGAGGAATGGGAAGTAATCCATTCGACCGTGCTGAGTGAAGATAACCTTGATAAACCTATACATACTGCCCACTGGGCTATTCTACTAAAAATGATTCTGGACCCCGATAAAGGTAAAAGAGACGGTTAGATGCTGGATATGTATGTCTATCAATTATCAGGCAGTTCAGTTATTCTTAGAGAGGATGCAGTTGGAGGACTTGTAAAACTATTAACGGCCGGATATATTTCAGCCAGCTGGTCGGCTGAACAACTTGAGCCATCCAGTACCCTTAAGGATATTGAAGATATAAGCGACAGACAGTCTTCATTGGTTAAGGCAGCTTTCTGCGAAGGTATACTTGACTCTAATACATCCGACTACTTCAGACCAAAGGACCCTCTTACCAATGCTGAGGCTGTTTCGATGCTTTACAGGGTTATCCAGAAATATAATATTCAGTTCAACCAGAATATTATATTTCCAAAATCGCATTGGGCATCTTCATCAATTAATAGCTATATCATTAATGTCAAGCCTTCTGGCGAAAATTTGACTGTATTGAATAGTATGGTTGATACCTTGACTAAATCTAATATTCTGGACTCTCCGGTTGAAATTCAAAAATGGAACGACCTAGTGATTAATACCTTGAAGCTTAAAGACAGCAAATATGAAGCTGATTTTCTGCAGAGTTACACTTACGGTCTCTCCGATGGCAAGCATATAACCAGAGACAGAGCCGTTGCCGGACTGGTCAAGCTTCTTCATGTTGCTGAACTGGTAAAAGGCAGGGACGCAACCAATAAAGAACTTCAGGTTACTGCCCAAAGGTTTGCTGATTTTCAGAAGGTATTTGACAAAAGTAAGCTTGCTATTGCAGATAGTGAAGGGTTGATTTACGGTTATAAGGACAGCCTTTTTCGCCCTGAAAGAATGCTTACAAACGGTGAAGCAGTGGCACTTATAGACAGAGTTGTAGAAAAGTACCTTATTGAGCATAGTGTCTATCAATGAATGATTGATATTTCTATAGTAAAGTAATAGAATTATAGCATAGTGGATAATTATTACCTGGTGAACAATATTTTCTTCTGGAGGAATCTATGCTCTATATCGCACTTGCTTTAGGAACACTATTTACAGTATATTGGACTGCCCAACTGATATTTGTAAAAAGGCATTTCGAATGGTCGGATAAACTAACATCCCCGCTTGATAACCATAACTACCCGGGAGTCAGCATTATACATCCTATTAAAGACCTTGACTTTGAATTTGACAAGAATCTTACAAGCTGGCTTGAGCAGAACTACACCGGAAAGGTTCAGCATATTTTCAGTTTCCAGGATTCCAATGACCCGGCAATAGATGTAGTGAAAAATGTAATGGCAAATTACCCCAATATAGATATGGACATTACTATCAACCCAGTAATGGATGGCCTTAACGGCAAGAGTTCCAATATGGTATACGGCGTCAAGCTGGCTAAATACGATTTACTTCTTTTTGGTGACAGTGATGTAAGGGTACAGAAAGATTATATCCTGAAAATGACTGAGCTTATAAAAGATGAGAAAGCCGGTATTGTGGCGTGCGGCCAGGTAAATATAGGCGGCAGGGATTTCTGGACCAGATTCTTTACTTTTCTGCAAAACTGTGAAACTGATTTCAATTGGGCCTTTCTTGCCCGCTTGGGTGTAGATATCGGAGCTACGTGTGCTGCTTTCGCAATAAGGAAAGATGTCCTTGAAAAAGTTGGAGGTTTTGAATCCTTTGGCAGCAGCCTGCTTGAAGATATGCACCTTGGAAATACGCTGTACAGGCTTGGCTACAGGGTTGTAGTAGGTCCCTTCGTTGAATGTCATGTTAACAAGCTTGCCCGGGAAAAATCCTTCAACTATGCCAAGAGAGTTACCGTGGGAATTAAGGCTCATATTTCTTTTGAAATGCCGGCCTTCATACTCATGCTTTTCTGGTACTGGGCATTCTTTATCTATGCTGTAATTGTTAGAGACACCAGCCTAATACTGCTGTCAACTGCTTTTATGCTTATCAGAACAGTTCTTGGACTGCTGCAAAGGCCATTGACCAAAAACAGAATTATTCCTGTAGATTTAGTAATGCCTCTGTTTTTTGACCTGTTTGCTACCTTCTATCTTTTCTACTCTTTCAAACACCCATATATCACCTGGAGAGGAATCAGGTATAAGCTGAAAAAAGGAGGATGTATAGAGCAGATGTTCGTTGAATAGACACCGGCTTCCTATAAACAGGATTCTAAGATTCAGATGGAGTTTTTTTATCTGAATCTTAGAAGCCGTTATCCAGGGGCGCTAGTCATCGGATAAATCTTTGGAGTATATCCTGTAAGTTTTGTATCTCCGACCGCCAAGGTTCTCTATATCTCTACGCATACTTTTATTTGGTTCACCTATTGTTGACCCTTCTCCCCATTTATAGCCTTTCTGCATGGCATCCTGAAAGATTTTGTAGTATATTGAGTATGATACTCCCTTCTTTCGGAATGACGGTATGACAAACATTGTGGTAAACCTTGCGCAGTTAATCTTCCTCTTATACCATAAAAACTTCAGAATACTAAACAAATTTATCTTTCCGTTCAGATGTATCAGTACCTGGTTATAATCGGGCACTGCAAAACCGAACCCAATGGGCTGGTCTCCAGCCCTAGCAATTGCCGCCAGTGCAGGGTCGGCAACGGGCCTGAGCTTTTTCATTGCAGCCTTAATCTCTTTAAGGGATGGCGGAACCAAATCCGCCCACTCATTCGGCATAGCCCTATCAATAATGTATTTGATATCCCTTGCTTCTTTATCAATATCCGAAAGGTTTATAGTTTCAACCCTGTAATTATATCTGTTCATAGCATACTCTATCTTCTTTCCCGTATCCTCACTGAAGATACCTTCAGGCTCAACCAGATAGGCGTAAATGTCGAGGTCCTTTTTAAAGCCGTACATCTCCATAAACTCCCTGTAGTATTCCGGATTGTATGATGTGAGCACCACCGGCGGTCTGTCAAAGCAATCTACCAGAAGACCTTTATAATCATCACCGTCACCACCCACCGACAGCACCGGCCCTCTTATTGAGCTAATCTTCCTTACCTTGAGCCAGCTCTGGGCAGTATCAAACAGCAGCTTTGCTGCCTCAAAGTCATGGATGCACTCGAATAGACAAAAGTATCCCCTCCGCAAATTCTTTTTAATATTCAACTCAGTATCCACACCGACACAAATTCTGCCTGCAGGTTGGCCATCCTTCAATATTAGAAACAACTCCTGCTCTCCTCTTTGTTCCTCAGGCTTTCTACATATGTTAAGCATGGCCTTGGTCTCACTTACAAGCGGCGGCACCCAATTTCTATCTCCCTCGTATATTTTCCAGGGAAGCTTCAGAAATTCTTTTAGATTCTTCTTCGACCTTCTTATGGGAATAATATTAAGGCTCATTTTATACCCCTTGGATACTTTTGCTATTTATCCGATGACTACCGCCGCTAAGACTCCCCTCGGGAGCATCAAAGATGGACACTATCGCTAAGATTTCTTTGAAATCAAGCGACTAGTAGTCTAAGCAGCGTTACGTCCCTGGATAACGGCTTCTAAGATTCAGATGAAGATAAAACTCCACCTGAATCCAAGAATCCTGTTTATTAAACAAGTAAAAAGACTTCCACCAACTATTATATAGAATATCAGTGTTTGTTACAAATAATTGTTAATTTGGTTACTTATTCTTCCGATAAATAATTATAAGTAGGAAATTTAGAATCTTGTCTCTTATGCTAAACATACCATGGATGAATCGGATTTAACAGGGAGGTTAATTCTATGCGAATTGATAGTTCTGCAATTTCCATGCATTCAAGTTCAACCTTAATTGAAAAGTATCACAAGAGAGAATCCCTCCGGTATTGGGTTGGGCCTCGACAGCCCGATTCCAGCCAGCAGGAAGCTTCTAAGGCGCTTTCCCAGATGCAGCCCCCAGATATTCTGGAACTGACTGATGAGGCAAAAAAATTACTGGCAGATAACTGTTCATCTTTGACCGGTATTGAGGATGATGACTCAGAAATACTGGACATCAGCGACAAGGACAAACAGAAGATGCTGATGCTCCAGGCAATGCTAGAATCACTCACCGGAAAAAAAATGAGGTTTCTCGTGCCAAAAAGAATAAAGCTTGATGACTCCCAGAGACCCATAAAAATTCAGGAGCTCCGGCCTGAAAATCCGACGAAAAATACGCATGGGTGGGGACTTGAGTACGACTATCATGAATCATACTATGAGCGGCAGACCTTATCCTTTTCTTCAAATGGTATTGTGAAGACTGCTGATGGCAGGGAGATAAGCTTTTCGGTCGAATTAAACATGGACAGGCAATTTTACTCAGAGCAGAATATTCAAATCAGAGCCGGAGATGCTGTAAAGGTTGACCCTCTTGTTATTAACTTCGATACAGCAATTTCAGATTTAACCGACCAAAAGATTGAGTTCGACCTGGATAGTAACGGTACACCCGAACAAATTTCATTTGTCACTCAGGGGAGTGGTTTCCTAGCACTCGACCTGAACAGTGACGGCAGGATAAATGATGGCAGTGAGCTATTCGGGCCAAACAGCGGTAACGGCTTTGACGAACTTGCAGCGCATGATTCAGACGGCAACAACTGGATTGATGAAAATGATCCTATCTTCGAAAAACTGCGCATCTGGACAAAGGACGAAAACGGGAACGATGTGCTATTTGCCCTTGGCCAGAAAGGTATAGGTGCTATATATCTCGGAAATATTTCAACACCTTATGATATCAAGAACAGTGAAAATGAACACCATGGAAGCATCAGCCGTACGGGAGTTTTTCTAAAAGAAGACGGCACACCAGGAACAATTCAGCACATTGACCTGGTGCTTTGATTAATATAATTTCAAGGTATACCCTTCCCATTATATTATGCAATATGGGAAGGTTTTCGGAAAAGCTCATCTATGAGCTTTTCCTCATTTATGTCTTCTCTGTTAACCTGTTTTTGTAGTATAATTATATTTAGATTAGTTTTATCGGAGGAATAGTATGACTGAATACGGAGTTGCACTCGGGGGCGGAGGAGCCAAGGGCGCTTATCAGATTGGAGTGTGGAAAGCGCTTACAGAGCTTGATATGGATTTTAAAACTGTATCCGGAACTTCTGTCGGCGGACTGAACGGCGCTTTGATTGCCCAGGGTGACTTTAACCTTGCGTATAAGACGTGGGCCGGAATTTCAGTCGAAAAGATAATTAACTTTAACAGTGTCAATGGGCTGGAATCTGGCAAACCCATAAAATCATACGGAGTAGTCAAGTCCATAATCAGGTCACTCTGTGTAGGAAGGCTTGATATATCTCCTCTGCAGACGTTGATAAAGGAAGCAATAGATGAAGAAAAGGTTCGCAAATCCCATATCAACCTGGGTTTAGTATCATATTCTGTTACTGATTTTCAACCTGTCAGCCTCTTCATCGACCAGATACCCGAAGGGCAGCTCGTGGATTACCTGATTGCCGCGGCCTGCTTCCCCACCTTCAAGCCCTATAAAGTAAACGGCAAGATACTTGTTGATGGTGGATTGTATGATAATATTCCAATTTCACTTCTGGTTGAAAAAAATATTAAAAATATTATTGCAGTTGATATTACAGATATGGGCGTAAGGAAAAAGCTTGATACAAGCAGTCTGAACCTGACGTATATCAAACCATCCCAGGACCTGGGCGGAATACTTGACTTCAACGGCGAGAAGTCTGAGCTTCATATCGAGCTAGGCTATTGTGATACACTTAAACTTTTCGGAAAACTAAAGGGAAAGAAATATTTTCTGCTTCCATCCGAGGATTACAGGAAAAGTAAAGAAAAATACATTGAAAGCCTTATGCCGGATGACTTCAGGAAAATGTACAATTACCTTGGGATAGAATGGAACGAGAAGCCGGTACCTGGTAATACCCTTATATTGTATAAGGTGCTTGATACTATTAAGGGTTATACAGATTCTCCTTTAAGCGGTGACACCGTTCTCCCGGCAATGGCTGAAATAACCGCCGAACAGCTTGGAATAAGCCGTGCTAAAAAATATACATTAAACCAGCTTATTGGTGAAATTCTGAACCAGTATCAGGTCATTACAAGCAGCAGTGAGTTTATCGAGTATACTGAGGACTTGTCCAGGATAATCTTCAACAAATCAGGAAAAGGCTTGAACATGGAATTAAGAAAAAGCATTGAAAAGGGTAAGTTTGCAGTCTTTTACAGTCCGGATTTAGAAAACGATGATGAAAAGCTAAAGGTATTCCGAAGATTCCTTGCCATCACCTTTCCTAGAATCTCAATAGCAAATATGTTTATTTCCCTTATTATATCCAAGCAGGAGCAAAGTCCTTCTGAAGCTGTAAAGTTAATTTGACTTGTATAGAGGGAGAAGCTCCTTGAGTGAAGGGCAAACAAATTAGCAGCTCATAAGGACTACGAAAGACAACCAGTACCTAGACACCGGTCGTCTTTCGTAGTTAAAAGCATTACATTTTCATAGGTCTTGATGGGAATGAGATTTCTGTCAGTGCTTCAGATGCCTCTTCGTTGAACCTGTCGTCCACAGCCAGATCACCAAGGGCTACCATACCCACAAGCATATTATTATCAACAACGGGCAGCCTCCTTATCTGGTTCTGAGCCATAATCCTCGATGCTTCTGAAGTATCCATATCAGGAGTTACCATGGTAACCTCACTGGACATAACATCCCTGACCGGTGTAGAATCCGGTGCCTTGCCATGCGCAATATTCCGCACAACAATGTCTCTGTCGGTAACGATTCCGATTACACCACTCTGGTCACAAACAGGTATTGAACCTACATTGTGCTTTTGCATCAGCTGAGCTGCCTGTGTAACTGTTGACGATGGATTGACATAAGCAACGTCTCTGGTCATTATCTGTTTTATCTTCAATGGTATCACCTCTTTTAATATATTCATAAATAATATTTCCAACATTCTAGAAAATAATCATAAAAAACAGCCGGATAATTTTTTCCGACTGTCTGATATCATTCTATATATTTTATTGGAAGAGATTATATTTTTTGAAGATTGACCTTGCTCTCTTTCTTGTGTATCCATTTAATAGTCTTGGTATGTATGCAAACATTCTATATAACATTATTCTCATTTTCTTGTTTTTCAGATAGTTTTGAGGTAGTCTGGAAAAGTGTGAAAACTCATTTCCAAATGTAGGTATGAGACTTTTGCCCGGCTCTACAGCAGATGCAGCGGTTTCTATCGCTGTCGAAGGTGCTGCCTCCTTTAAGCTGCATGCAGGAGTATCCTGAATTGTCCCTGCCGGAATCTCCGGCGAAACAGTCTCAGCGGGCATACCCGTTTTGCTGTCACTATAAACAGTGTCAGCAGTCGTGTCAGATGCTGAAGTAGTGTTGGTAGTTTCGCTTCTTGCAACATCATATGAGTAATTCTGGTAAGAGTTATTGTCCCAATTGTTCCAGTTGTCCCTAAAGCAAAAATTCAATGTATCAGCTATCTCCAGTGGTATTTGAGTCTCAAAGCCGTCATCTGTGCGTGTCATTTTAATTTCCCTTAGTCCTTCCCACAGCAGCCCGAAACCAAGATGTACGTAGACATCCTCCGCTCCCTGCTGGTACAAGTAACCCTTGTAGGTCAGCTTGGCTTTCTTCCCGTGGACCAGATTGTTCTGGTCAATAAAAACGCCGTTTTCTGAATACATACTACATTTCCCCTTTAAAAAAAATTATATATAAATGTCAGGTTTTTCAGACAACAATCGGAGATAGATTTGTGCTTTCCTGCGGACCATCGATGAATTGACTTTTAACGATATACAATTTACAAATTATATAAAATCTTACTTCAATATATATAATATACCAAAATTATCGATATGAAAAGACCGGATTTGATTTTTTTCAATATTTTGTAGCATTTTTTGAGCATAGACTGAAGATGCCGAGTAATATTTGATTTATTCCAGTTTGAATACTTCCTTGAGAATATTAAGAAAATCAGTGTATACTCTGAATTTAACTGCGATTACTATAAACACTTGAAGCGCAATAATAGCCGGTATGCCATACTTGAAAGCCGCATGCCTTGTCTTATGCCGAAACCTGTACATACCGGCAAGAGCACCAACTGCTCCTCCTGCCAGCGATATGAGGAGAAGCGTCTTCTCCTTCACCCTCCATAGGCCTTCACGTGCGCGCCTTTTATCGTACCACATAAGAAAAAAAGCAATGAAATTCACTGCCGTTAGATATAGTAATATATTTTTTGTATTAAAAAGTATAAATACCGGATTATCCATATTTTCTTCCATCCATTGACCGTTTTTTTTATTTTACCCGTCAATATTTTCAGTTTTGTTATTTAACTCTCGAACTATATATTCTGCCATCTCAACACAGCCGTTTGGTTTACAAATCTGTTTGGCACTTTCCTTCATGCAGCTCAGCTTATCCTTGTCTTTCAGAAGTTGTGAAAGTATATCTATAAGCTCAGACAGGTTGTGTGCATGGTGAGAGCACCCGTTTCTAAGAAGGTATTTAGCATTCTCATTTTCCTGACCTGCCGGACTGCCAAAGACAACCATTGGAACGTTCATATTCAGTACCTCAGTGGTAGTAATTCCTCCAGGTTTTGAAACTACAATGTCCGACCCCTTCATTAACTCATGAATGTTATCAACAAATCCAAAAACCTTAATTCTATCCCTATAATCAGCCGTCGCCTTCTCAACCGCTTCCCTCAGAGCTTTATTTTTTCCACAGGCAATAATGAATTGTGCTTCGGGTTTTATTTCATATAACAACTTCCCCGCTTCCCGGAAATTGCGCAAAACGCCATGAGCTCCGGCAAGAAGAGTAACTACAGGCAAATTATAATTCTCCAGTCCGTACTTGCAAAAGAACCTTTCCTTGTCGATGGTCCCACATTCAATACAAACCGGTATTCCTGTAACACTTATTTTTTCCTCATCTATACCCTGGTCAGTGAGTTCCTTCTTCATGCATTCATCGCCGATAAAATACCTTGACACCCCTTGATCAATCCACTGGCTGTGTACACCATAATCAGTTATTATGGTGTAACAGGGCACCTTTGTCTTTCCTTTTCTGTAGAGCATTGGCATAGCAAGTACAGGAAACGTATTGATAACAACACTAGGCTTAAATTCCTCAAGGTATTCCTTTAATTTCTTTCTGCCCATTAGGCCGTTTATAAAATTCAGATAAAGGTTGGTTCTGATATCCTTGGTCAGGTAGTAGATGAAACCATAAAACTGTGGCATATGTGAATAGCAATTCAGATATAGTTCCCTTATAATCTTATTCAGTAATGGATGAGCTTCAAGAAAAAGGTTTACAACCTTCACTTCTATTGTCTCATCCTGTTTATTTATCTCATTTTTTAGACTTCCTGCTGCTTTGATATGCCCATCTCCATAATTTGTTGTTAATATAAGAACCCTTTTATTGTCCATTTATTTCTCCTTTACTATTGTGATTCTCTCGTCATATCTTTTTAGCATGCAGCTAGCTATTCTACAGCTTACCTGTCTACCTCGTATTCAGGTAGTAATGCCCTTAAGATGCCCCTTTTTATTTATCAAGTAATAAAGCAGCGATAGTACAAGTAATATTATACCACTAAAATAGAATGTGTAGTGTAAACTTGTATAACTTCCAATTAAACCTCCCAGAAGAGGCCCTATTGACCTGCCTATTCCCTCTATGGTCGAAAACACTCCCCAAATAACACCTTTGCTGCCCTCAGCAACATTACTCGATAATATGGTGTACCAGGCCGGTAGGACAAGAGAATAAGATACTGCAATAATCAATCCAAAAAATAATACATATATAAAGCTTCTTAAACTGCCCATCCCGAAAATACCGACCGATGCTGACAAAAGTCCAAATACAAAAAGGTTCTGTGACTTAAAAACCTCTGCAACCTTACCAAAAAACATCATCAATACGACGGTAATACCTCCGATTGCTCCAAGTGTAAGGCCATATTGATTAATTGAGAGACCTATATAGTCGTTATCAGTCAGAAACTTCGGTATTACAGGAGCTAATGCTGCAATACTGAACGTCTGTAAAAACATTCCCGGTATCAGGTGTCTGGTTCGGCATATGTCGTTAAATACTCCTTTATGCAAGAGCCCTTTTGGATTATTTTGCCCGGAATTTGAACGTATGCCTTCTCTTATAAATAGAACCAGAACCATGCAAAGTATCCAAATACCTGCCATAATGTTCAAGGTAGCGTTATATCCAAGACTGGAAATTAAGAAGTTTACTGAAACTGACCCCAGGCCTAACCCGACAAGCCATGCTGAGTATATCATGCCCATCCCTGAGGCTCTTTTCCCTTCTTTCATTGACGATACATATCCAAGTACCACCAACCAGACAGGCGCAAATCCCAATCCAATCAGTGTGCCTCCTGCAACTAATAAAACCGGCGATGTGATAAACTGGAATGCGTAAAGAGAAAACAGTGATAGAATAAGCCCGGATAGCAGAATAGCTTTATTATTAAACCTGTCCAACAGCCATCCTATCCCTATCTTGGATACTGTTTCCCCAAAAAAATATGCAAAAATTATTGTACCCACTACAGCTTCTGAGAGTATAAGAGTACTATAGGAATATAACGGGAGGTAATTCAGAAAAGCCCCCCTCACAAATTCAGTCAGCCCAATCAAGGCTGTAAACTTAATCAATTCTGCACTACCTGTACGGTTGGTTAAAGCATCAGAAGCATGTCCCATATTTACTTTCCCCAAAATACGTTCATATTTGTCCTGAGTATTATTTGTACCAGATTTGAATTAAATTCATAAACAGGATTCTTGGGATTCAGGTGGAGTATTATCTCCAACTGAATCTTAGAAGCCGTTA
Organism: Clostridia bacterium; assembly: GCA_041687355.1. Classification (GTDB taxonomy): domain Bacteria; phylum Bacillota; class Clostridia; order Acetivibrionales; family UBA4821; genus JAWLCD01. The sequence goes on from JAWLCD010000012.1 coordinate 48,945, forward strand.
TCCAGGGGCGTAGCGCCGCTTGTCTCCTACTTGAAGAAGAGAGGAGTCTTAGCGGCGGTAGTCATCGGATAAATCCAACCTTCTCCATTAATCCGGTTGGCCCATTATCCGTTCAACGTAGTCCTTTGTTCTAGGGACAACTGTCTTATTGAATTGGTCAAGCATCCTTAGTGCATTATCCCCTTCCCAATTCGGACCGAGCACTTCAGCTGGAAGCACAGGGTCTGACTTCATTATCTCGGTAAAGTCATGAATAAAATTGTGGCAAAAAGCTATCAGCTTATCATCTCCTGAGTTCCATGGACTTAAAGCGGGAGGATATTGAATCGTAAACTCCATATACTTTCTCTTTACATCCTCAATATCCCATATTTCCCTGACCACTTCATAAACATTGTGAAAGCTTGCAAGTCTGGATATAAAAACTTTTACATATTTCGCAACATTTAATTCCTCAGCTTTCGATTCCACATCCTTTGATAAATCATAAGGATGTATATAACATCCTCTGCCCAACTTTCCGAACCCGAGCTTCCTAATATATTCAATAAAAATGGTTCTTTCATCAGTATTACTCTGTATATCCTCTATAACAAGACACCAATAGCCGTTCCACCCACTTTTTCTGTAGGAAATCTTCTTCCAGAAATTCTGTTTCAATTCTTTCCATTCTTCAATACTTCTCAGACCATTTTCGCGTATCTCATAAAATACGCGGTCCCCTTCTCTGACATTTTTCAATACTCCAGCTTTTACAGCCCTTGACAGTCCCATTCTTATTGCCGTCTCATTCTTGTCGAAAGATTTCATTAAATGGAATAGTTTCTTAAGTGATATACTTGTTATATTCCTCGGAAGTAAAAAAGAACTGAACAGAAATAACACAACACTAGAGATTGCGTCACTTTTCCTGATTATTAACTTATTAATTGTTATCCCCCCTTTAAAATGTTATAACCCTTATATCATAAGAAGCACATTTTAAAAGTAGATTAATAATGCAGTCTATCACACTGCCTATCAATAGAATATTCCGTTATATGTTTCCAATAAGTGAGTAATTCTCTATAAAATAATAAAATCCTCTTTTTGGAGGATTTTATTGAATAATATATATTATCCCTTCTCCGGCAGTGGAATTCCAAACCTTTTTTCCGGGGATTCTGTTTTGGTTTCATGATATTCTGGCTCGGTGTTTATACTCCATATATCATTTCGTTCACCATATAGTATGTTCCTGGCAGCATATAGTCCGGTCATTATTGAATGATCCATATTGTTGTATCTGTACGTCCCGTATCTTCCTACCGGCTGCAAATTGCTAAATCTGCTCAGCGCCTCCCTGATATTCTTCAGGTAGTTCTTATAACCCGTAAAATACACAGGGTAAGCTTTCGGAACTCTCACTACAAAACCATCCTCAACGAGGCTTTTTTCTGTAAGTCCAACCTTTTCAACTTCGTCAAGTGCAATGCTCATCATTTGTTTATCGGGAAGTGACCAAAATTCATCCCCTTCAGTACAGAAATATTCAAGTCCAAGCGTTGTTTTTGAGTTATCAGCAACCATATATGAACTCCAATTTTTAAAGTTCTGTACTCTTCCAAGCTTAACTTCAGGTGAATGGACATATATCCAATTGTCCGGAAAGCACTCTTCTTTATTTACTATAATATCTATGTTTATCAGGCTCCTATAGTTAAGCGCCTGTGCAGAATCAATGATATCACTATCAAGACTTGGGGTTATTATCTGTACAAGCTCGGTTATGGGCATACTTGAAATCACATGTTCTGCTTCTACGGTTCTTTCCACACCATTCTTATCTGCATAAGTAATACCTTTAACAGTGTATCCGTCTCTCTCAAGCCGTACTATCCGACAGCCTAAGTTGACTCTCCCTCCAACGTTTATAATCTTCTGTGCCATCTTCTCATACATCATCCCAGGCCCGTATTTCGGATACATGAATTCTTCAATCAGTGTTTTTATGTTTGTCGACTTGGGTTTAAATAATGCGTTGCATACCGCTGAATAAAGCGACAGCCCCTTTATCCTTTGAGCCGCCCAGTCAGCACCAATACTGCTGCAGGGAATACCCCATACTTTCTCAGTGTAAGTCTTAAAGAACATAGAATAAAGTTTGTAGCCAAATCTGTTTGTTACCCAATCCTCCAGGGTCTTTTCATCTTCTATGGGAGATAGTTTGGCTTTAATATAACTTAAAACCACTGAAGCAGTATCGCCTACACCAATATTTGATAATGCGTTCAAGGGCTTCAAAGGATAATCAAAAAACCTGTTATTATAATATATCCTCGAAAGCCTTGGGGTCTTAACAAAATCGTCACCGAGTGTGTCCGCCCACATTCTGTTGACTTCGTCGAACTTTGTAAAAAATCTGTGGCCACCCAAATCAAAATAATAGCCTTTGTAATTAATTGTTTTGCTTATACCACCTACGGTATCTTCAGCTTCAAATACTTCTACATCTGCACCGTTTTTAGCTAATTGAAGTGCCGCCGCAAGGCCTGCAGGGCCTGCACCAATTACTATGGTCTTAACATTACCCATGACTTATCTCTTCCCCTTTCGTGCAAATCTACCTGTTGAAGACCAGGAATTTTCTCGCAGTAAAATTCCATATCAGTGTTACTACCGTTGTTATTATTCTTGCTGCCATTGGAATAAATACCAAAACCTCAACCAAAAACCTCATAACCACAACACTAAGTATCAATCCAGCAGCACCTATCAATGTAAAATAGATAAATTCGGGCAGTATTTGCGTTCTGCCGACATTAAATACCCATGCTCTCGACAGAATGTAATTTACCAGCGTTCCTAACGAAAAAGATACAACCAATGCAGTGATGTATCCTGTAAACAAGAAACTCATGCTGCAGAAAAATACCGCCCAGTCCACTACTGTTGCCACTCCACCAACTACTGCATACCTGACAAATTGAACGGTTATCTTATCAGATTTATGAAGAATCAACTGCTTGATTATTCCTTCCATTCAGACCTCCCCAGGAGATAAACATACTTGATGTTTCTAAGTACATCAGTTTTATCCGATGACTACCGCCGCTAAGACTCTCCCTCTTCTTCATGTGGGGGAGAAGCGGCGCTACGTCCCTGGATAACGGCTTCTAAGATTCAGTTGGAGATAAAAACTCCATTTGAATCCAAGAATCCTGTTTATATTATTTCCAGATTGAGTACTAATAATCCGCATATATGGAATTTTGAACTACCCGTCAAAAAATGAATAAAACTTGATTTGACTTGTACAATAAATATAAGGAAAATGAATTAACTGGTGAATAAGTTTATGGAGAAATCCAAATGCTATCGGGTAGCCCAGGGCATACGGCTGGGACTTGTGCCCAGACAAAGCCCGGGCCTACAATTATACTCAATTTCAGGAAGAATTGACAGGACGTCAATTCTAGGAATTATTGAGCCACGACGGCGAATTAATTCCGGTCTGAAATTTGGTATAACAAGCATCTAGTTTATCTTGATTTCGTAGTCCTTATGAGCGGTTAATTTATTTTCCTGTAAGGTAGGGGGACGCGGCCATTCGCTTCGCTCAAGGAACTTTCCCCTCTGCACAAGTCAAAAAAGCTTGAATAAATATGAAGTGTTCATACCTTTAATGCGTTTAATTATCTCCTGCTGTGGATAAAATACCAGAGTCAATTTTCAGATGAAGGGAATTAAGTATGGTACAGCAGGGAAACAACATTTTAAGAATCTGGTCCTCAACTGCTTATCTTGATTGGACCCTCATAGCTTTTGCATTGCTACTGGGTTTGATAGTCCGGGCGTTATACTATATCATCCTTGGCCAGGATATAGTCATGGTCAGTGACTCCTGGACTTATCTGAACGCAGCCAAAGCACTGGAAAAGTCCTTTTATCTGGACGTTTACAGGCCGCCAGTATATATCGTTCCAGTACTGGTATCAGGGATTATATTTTCCTGGGAGAAGTTTTATATTGGAGTAATTATTTTTCAGTCACTACTCTCAATGTTAAGTACCATACTTATCTATAAAATATCCCTGCTAATCATGGCTGGACGGTTAACAGGCTTTTTTACCGCACTTGTGGTTAACCTGAGTATTGCAGCCTATGGATGGGACTTCATGGTAATGACCGAAAGTCTGTCAATCTTCTTTGTTACACTCATTACCTACCTTATCCTTGCATACTTCAAAGAAGAAAAAAAAATACTGCTGTACTACTTGCTTGGAGCAGTAATCCTTGCAATCTTTACAAAACCATTTTTCATTTTTCTTCCACCGGTAATACTGGCTATCTTTGTTCTTAATTATTTGTTGGGGCACAGCAGGAAACTTAGAGTCAATCTTAAGACAATTGCTGTCGGATGTATAATAATATATACACTGGTTTTCGGTTACTCCGTTCTCAATTTTAAGGTCAATGGCTTTTTAGGGATGACCTCTGTCAGCAACGTCAATATTTTCGGTAAAATTCTTCAATACAAGATGGAATACCTAGGAAATAATCAAGACTTGAAGAGTGATATATCTTGTGCATATACGACCACAACCAAGGATAACCTCGTAGGTGGAACGTTTCTTGAACCCTGGGGGTTTCTATCGCAGTACGGCTGGGGAAAAGATAACTATGGCTCACTTGGAAAGTTTTCAAAATCAATAATACTTGAGCATCCTTTTACATACATAAAGGAAAGCATTATACTTTCAGCAGGGCTTCTTAAAAATCAATGCCCTTTTAACGACTATATTGCGCTTAAGGCAATTGAAAAGCGTTCCAACATACCTTTCTTCAATGTTATCGATTCAATCAATAGAAGTGTGGATAAGGTTAACAGCCTTTACCTTCTGATTCTTTTAAGCTTGATTGAACTGCTAATATATCTTGCGTACAAGGGTTGGTCAACAATTCAACTAAGACTAAATTCAACACCAGAGAAAGAAAATCATTCCTCGAGGTTAAATAAAATTGGAATAATAACTGTTGTAGTTATAATTTTATACCACTACCTCACTAGTGCATTCTTCTCATATGGCGATTACTGCAGACTTCTAGCCCCAAGCTACTATTTAATATACTTCTTGATTGTCTATAATATTTTTAGAATTCTAGGACTGTTAAGGAGCCTCTTTCAAGTAAAAGCAATATGACAGATTTTGTTGCTTTCTCCATTTATATTGTTTTATTTACATTATTTGAAAATAATTCTTGATTTAAGGCAGACAATCAATTAATATAATAGGGTGTAAATATAAATTATGGAAATATAAGTAATTGTTATATTCGAACTATATATTCCACAACCTAGTTAGGGGGCTATGATGTTACCGCGACTTAAGATTAGTTCGTACGCAAAGGTAATATTTACTTTTGTATTTATCCTTATTTTACTTTCAGTTATTAGTATAATACTTTCAGTTATAAATACACTCAACATAATAAGGACGAGTGACCTTAAAAACCTAGAAATAATTAAAAGCAACGTAGAGGTATTTCTTGACAGCCGGGTCAAGGAAGCTGTTCTTCTTTCCTCTGTATTGTCTAACAATACAGATACTGTCTCAGAGGAGGTTTTTGAGCAGTATCTCAAAAACAATACCGGCTTTTACAGTTTTACATTGGTGGACACCGGCAAGTATGATTCAATCTCCCCAATAATCTCCCCGATTCAGGTTATGGATGACGGTACATACGGTTTGAGTATCACTGTACCGGTGTTCATAGGTGGCACAGACACATTATCCGGCATACTCGTAGGCAGAATCCGGTATGATTATATTAGAGATACATTTATTACCAGCAACCTTGTAAATTCCAATTCTACCGCCTTTATCGTTTCCAGGTCGGGGGAACTTCTCTTTTCCCATGACAGGAATTACACTGGAACCAGCTTTAGGGACCTGACTGATGAGTCTCTGGCACTTAATTATAACCTTGAGACTTTTTCAAATATGGCCAGTGGATTATCAGGCTCCGGCTTCTTTAAGTCAAAATTTCATAATACGCCCAAGTACTCCGGCCTTAACAGAATGATATATAAAATTATTTGCTATAAGCCCTTAGAGTTTAACAACCAATTCCTGTTCTCAATTGCCGTCACCACCCCCCTGGAGGAAATAGGTTTCTTCATATACAGCCTCCTCTTGCAAGGAATATTGATAGTAATAATCGGCGTTCTGGTTCTATTAACTGTTAAGCGGATTCATGGAAAATCACTCAGGCAGGAAGTAGATAAAGCGCGGGTTATGGCTGAACTTGCTGTTGCAAATGATATCATCAGTAAAGACCAGACCATACTGGAACAGAATGAAAGAATTGAGTTTCAGAACAAAAAAATTCGTCAGCAGAAAACCCTGGTTGATAAGCTGTACAAAGATGCGTTGGAACAAAATAAAAACAGAACTGAGTTCTTTTCAAACATTGCTCATGAGTTAAAGACACCAGTCTCAGTAATTATCAGTACTGTACAGCTAATGGGCCTCAAAGGAAGCCGCACTGAGACTCAAAATATTAATAAAAGTGATTTTACACGGTGCCTGAATATAATTAAGCAGAATTCTCTAAGAATAGTCAAACTAATCAATAGTCTGCTGCAGATAACCAAGATGGAGGCAGGTTTTAAGGAGTTAAATCTTCAAAATACTGATATTATTAAGGTTACTCGAGAAATATGTTTTTCTGTTTCTGAGTATTTGAACCAGAAAAACATCATATTTGAGTTCAAAAGCAATATAGATAACAAGGTTATTGCTGTTGATACTGATAAAATCGAGAGAATTATGCTGAACCTTCTATCAAATGCTGTCAAATTCACTTCACCTGGAGGCAAAATTACCGTTAATATAAATGCAGATAAACAAAACGTAACTATTAAGGTCAGCGATACCGGCAGCGGTATCCCAAAAGAAAAGCTTGATACCATCTTTGAGAGATTTGGTCAGGCACGTACTGCGGGGAACAAGCACCACGAAGGAGTAGGTATAGGTCTTTCGTTAGTCAAGATGCTTGTTGAACTGCATGACGGAAAAATTGACGTCCAGAGCCAGCTAGGTAAGGGGACAGAGTTTATTGTAAGTTTACCTGCCTATACGGTAGCCGAGGTTGAAACTGAAAAGAACCCTGCCTGTTTAAATTCCGGCAGGATTCTTGAGTCTGTTGATATTGAGTTTTCCGAGATTTATCCGCTAAATTAGGTAAAGTTAGTTTAACTCAAGCTTGCCGATAAGCTGCTCGAGGCTTGTAAACCCATATTTCCACATATAGTCTTCGATGCCGTCAATAATATTCACTGCGGCTTCCGGCTCCATAAAATTCGCTGTACCCACCGAAACAGCAGAAGCTCCTGCAAGAAGGAATTCTACTGCATCTTCTCCGGTCACTATTCCTCCCATTCCGATAACCGGAATATTAACTGCCATTGCAGCCTGCCATACCATTCTTACTGCAACAGGCTTTACACATGGCCCTGACAGGCCTCCTGTATTATTTGCAAGTACCGGCTTACGTGAATGAACATCAATTGACATTGCCAACAGTGTATTAATCAGGGAAATAGCGTCTGCGCCGGCATCCTCAGCTCCCTTTGCAGGCTCTTCAATACTTGTCACATTCGGGGTAAGCTTAACTATCAGTGGCTTGCTGCATACTTCCCTTACCCTCTGTGTTACCTCCTTTACACCCGCGTATGATGTGCCAAATGCCACACATCCGGCTTTAACATTAGGACATGAAAGGTTAAGCTCAATTCCGTCGATATCCGCATCCCTGAGTTCCGAAGCAACAGCAACATATTCCTCAATAGTCTTTCCAACAATGTTTACAATAACTCGGGTATCAAAAGTTCTCAGCCACGGCAAATCATTAACAATAAATGATTTGATACCGGGGTTTTGGAGCCCAATGGCATTCATCATACCCCCAGGTGTCTCACAGGTTCTGGGTGGTTTGTTACCAGACCAGGGCTCTGCTGACGTTCCTTTTGTTACGATAGCTCCAAGTCTGCCGATATCTATGTAATCTGCATACTCTCTCCCATAACCGAAGGTTCCTGAAGAAACCATAACCGGATTCTTCATTCTAATTCCTGCAATGTTTACTTCAGTATTGATTACTGACATCCGTATTCCTCCGTTTACATAAGTTTATTATTGTCCACTATTCCAATTCCACATTCCTGGTATTGAAAACAGGACCATCCTTGCAGACATGACCATATTTCCACTGCTCTCCATCTATTAGCTTTATTGCACATCCCAGACACGCTCCGACGCCACATGCCATCCTCTCTTCAACCGAAATTTCACAAGGGATTTGCAAGCTGCACGCAGCCTCTTTTACCTTTCTCAGCATTGGCTGAGGCCCGCAGGCAAAAATCATATCGTAACCGGATTCCATGGCTTTTTTTTCTAGAATATCGGTTATAACACCGTGGTGTCCCATACTACCATCATCAGTTGATACTATCAGGTTCTGTGCCCTTTCTCTGAATTCATCTATAAGTAATGCATTTTCTAGTGTCCTGAAGCCTAAGAAAACATCCAGATTGGGTTTATTCAGCTCACTTCCCAGAAAGAGCAAAGGGAAAATTCCTATTCCCCCCCCGACAATAGCTGCCTTGGCACTGCGGTCTGGGATAGTAAAGCCTTTACCCAGTGGTCCCAGTATATCAAGCTTACTTCCTTCTCCCTTTTCAGCCAGCTGTCTGGTGGCTTTTCCGCGGGCTTGAAAAATAAACTCAACCGTTCCATTTTCCCTATCCACTCCAGATATACTGATAGGCCTTCTCAATATTGTATCAATGCAGTCACTGCATTTTATCTCCAGAAATTGACCCGGCAAAGCTGTCTGAGAAATGTCCCGGGATTTAATTTCAAAGCGGAATATACCAGGAAGCAGCATCTGCTTTCCAATCACTTCAACAATATAGTGTTTCGACATGAACATTACCTCTTTCAAATATTTTTTTCGGGAGGGGTCACAGGGCACAATTCACCGAGCTCAACCATGTCCAATTCACCCAATTCCTTGCCCAGCTTCAAGCTGTCGGCAACCGCTCTCGCAGTATCCAGTGAGGTGAGGCAAGGTAATGATTGTTCAATAGACATTCTTCTAATCTTAAAACCATCCCTTTCAGGCTTTCTTCCCTTTGTAGGCGTATTTATAACCAGGTCAATCCTTCCTGACTCAATCAGGTCCAGAATATTTGGCGAACCCTCTCCGATTTTTCTAACATGGTTTGTAGCTACATTATAACTGTTTAGTATGTGAGCTGTCTTACCTGTTGCATATAGCTCAAATCCCAGTTCTTCAAGTTCTTCGGCTATTGGTATCAGTTCAACCTTATCGCTGTCCCTTACCGTCATCAATACATTCCCTTTACTTGGTATTCTTATTCCCGATGCTGTTAGACCTTTGTACAGTGCTTCAGGGAAGCTTTTTGATATGCCCAACACCTCTCCGGTGGATTTCATCTCCGGCCCAAGGCTAATATCTACATCCGGAAGCTTTTCAAAGGAAAACACCGGAACCTTTACCGCGACATACTCTGACTCAGGATACAAGCCGGTACCGTAGCCCATATCTCTCAACCTACACCCCAGCATTGCCCTGGTGGCCAGATCAACCATGGGTATACCTGTTACCTTGCTTATATAGGGAACCGTTCGGCTTGAACGTGGGTTTACTTCAATAACATACACCTCATTATCGTATGCTATAAATTGAATATTTATAAGCCCAATCACTTTTAATGCCTTGGCAAGTTTCATTGTACACTCAACAACCATATCCTTTATCTCTTCAGATATGGTCTGTGTAGGATAGACCGATATACTGTCCCCAGAATGAACCCCGGCCCTTTCAAGGTGCTCCATGATTCCAGGTATCAGAACATCCTCTCCGTCACATATGGCATCAACCTCTATTTCCTTGCCCAGAAGATACTTATCAATAAGAATCGGATGCTCCTGTTTTACCCTATTGATGATATTCATAAACTCCTCAACATCACTATCCGAGTATGCAATCTCCATCCCCTGGCCTCCCAGGACATACGAAGGTCTTACCAACACGGGGTACCCGAGAGAATTTGCAGTTTCCAATGCTTCCTCAAGGGTAAAAACAGTCTTACCTTTAGGTCTTGAAATATTAAGGTCTTCCAGCAGTCTGTCAAACTTTTCCCTGTCTTCTGCAATATCTACATTGGTGGAGTCTGTACCAAAGATTTTTACTCCCATTTCATTGAGAGCGCCGGTAAGCTTGATTGCTGTCTGTCCTCCGAACTGTACTATTGCCCCCAAAGGCTTCTCTTTCTCTACTATGTTCTCTACATCTTCCCTGGTCAAAGGCTCAAAGTAAAGCCTGTCCGAGGTATCGAAGTCTGTGCTGACCGTTTCAGGATTATTGTTTACAATTATTGCTTCATAGCCTGACTTCTTAAGCGCCCAGACCGAGTGAACCGAGCAGTAGTCAAACTCTATTCCCTGCCCTATTCTGATGGGGCCTGACCCAATAACCAGAATTTTCTTACCGCTGCTTTCCTTTGATTCACATACCTTATCATACGTTGAGTAGAAGTATGGAGTAACAGCCTCAAACTCTGCCGCACATGTATCTACCATTTTGAATGAAGGCCTGATTGAGTACTGCAGGCGTTTCTGCTTCACATCCTTCTCCATACAACCGATATACCCGGCTATCACAGCATCGGTAAAACCCAGCTTCTTAACTTTTAACAGAAATTCTTCATTCAGTGTTTCCAGCGTCGAAGTTTTTAACTTCTCCTCGGTTGCTACAATCTCTTCCAGCTTGTGAATGAAAAAGCTGTCTATCATTGTAATTTCATTTATTTCCGATATGGTTACGCCTCTTCTCAGTGCTTCAGCAATTATGAATATCCTCTCGTCATTCACGTGTCCAATTCTACCCCTTATTTCATCATCAGAAAGCTTCTTGCAGTACGGCTGCTCCAGGGTAAACAGCCCTAGCTCCAGGGAACGGATAGCCTTCATAAGGGCACCTTCAAAAGACGAACTTATAGCCATAACTTCTCCTGTAGCCTTCATTTGAGTACCTAGCGTACGGTTGGCCCTGACAAACTTGTCAAACGGCCATTTTGGTATTTTGACCACCACATAGTCCAGAGTTGGCTCAAAACATGCATAGGTTTTTCCGGTAACAGCATTTAATATCTCATCCAGCCCGTACCCGATAGCTATCTTGGTTGCAACCTTGGCAATAGGATACCCGGTTGCCTTGGAGGCAAGCGCACTCGACCTGCTCACCCTTGGATTAACCTCAATTACTGCATATTCAAAGCTGCCGGGATTTAATGCGAACTGGACATTGCAGCCGCCTTCTATACCCAGAGCAGAGATTATTTTTAACGACGCAGTCCTGAGCATCTGATACTCCCTATCCGACAAGGTCTGCGATGGGGCAACAACAATGCTGTCTCCGGTGTGGACACCGACAGGGTCAATATTTTCCATATTGCATACTGTAATGACGTTACCTTTGCTGTCACGCATAACTTCATACTCGATTTCCTTCCAACCCGAGATACATTTCTCAATCAACACCTGTGACACCCTGCTCAGCCTTATGCCATTGGTCGCAATCTCCTTTAACTGTTCAGGATTATAAGCTATACCTCCGCCTGTTCCTCCAAGTGTATATGCCGGCCTCACTATAACCGGATACCCAATCTCTATTGAGAAATCAAGCGCATCTTCAATACACCCAACCACTTTGCTTGCAATTATAGGCTCATTTATCCTTTCCATGGTATCCTTGAATGACTGCCTGTCTTCAGCCATTTTAATTGCCTCAACAGCCGTGCCGAGCAGCCGGACGCCATGCTCCTCCAGGAACCCGCTCTCGGCCAGCTCCATTGCCAGGTTAAGTCCGGTCTGCCCTCCAAGCGTAGGCAGAATACTGTCGGGCTTCTCCTCAAGTATTATCTTCTTTATAACCTCGGGCACCAGAGGCTCAATATATATTTTCCCGGCTACATTTCTGTCGGTCATTATTGTTGCAGGATTACTATTGATGAGTACTACTTCAATTCCTTCCTCAGCCAGTGCCCTGCAGGCTTGTGTTCCGGCATAGTCAAACTCTGCAGCCTGTCCTATAATTATCGGCCCTGAGCCAATTACCAGTACTTTTTTAATCTCATTTCTTTTTGGCACTTACCTAACCCCCTGTTATTTACTGATTAATTTCTCTTATTTAACTGCTGGCTTCGGCTTCCCTGAGTTTTCCTATCATTTCCATAAACTCGTCAAAAAGGTATCCGGTATCAGTTGGTCCCGGAGAAGCTTCAGGGTGAAACTGGACTGTAAAAGCCGGTACTCCTAGATACCGCACTCCTTCAATTGTCTGGTCATTCATATTCCTGTGGCTGACTACAGCCTTACTCGTATCCACGGAAGATTCTACTATCGTATACCCATGATTCTGCGATGTAATATATGTCATATCCTTGTCAAGGTCCTTCACCGGATGGTTGCAGCCCCTGTGTCCATACTTGAGCCTTTCAGTATCCGCACCGGCCGCAAGAGCCATAATCTGATGTCCAAGGCATATTCCGAACATCGGAACCTTACCAAACAGGTCCTTTATTGTTTTGATTGTATCCACACAGTCCTTGGGGTCACCGGGGCCATTTGAGAAAACAATGCCGTCAGGCTCAACCTCCATAATCTCCTCTGCTGTGGCACTTGCAGGGAAAACATAGACCTTGCAGTCTCTTTTCAAAAGAGAGCGGACTATATTATTTTTCACACCCAGGTCAACAAGTGCTATCTTATAACCATTTCCATCATAAACCTTCAATTCGGTTGTAGTAACCTCACTTACCGGGTCCCTGATTTCAAACGCTCTAATATTATCCAACTGCTGGTTAATATTAAAATCCTCCCTGGTAGATATCATCCCCTTCATTGTTCCCTTTTCTCTCAGGATTCTGGTAAGTGCGCGTGTATCAATACCTTCTATTCCAATTATTCCGGAACGCTGAAGATACTCATTCAGGTTCTCTACCGACCTCCAGTTACTTGGCGTCCGGCAGACCTCCCTTACAACAAAGCCTCTAACCTGGGGTTTTACTGACTCAATGTCTTCAGGATTTACTCCGTAGTTACCAATCAGTGGATAGGTCATGGTTACAATCTGACCGCAGTATGATGGGTCGGTCAGAACCTCCTGATACCCTGTCATACCAGTATTAAAAACAACCTCTCCAAATACTTCTCCCTCGGCTCCAAAGCTCGAACCTTCAAAAACTGTTCCGTCTTCCAATGCGAGTACAGCCTTCTTCAAGATATTCAACCCTCCATATTCTGATTTTTTGCCGTCATTGCGGCAATCTCGTTGTTTAATTCATCTCTCATGTGAATAACCTCTGCCCTGGCCGCCTGGTCAAATTCACGGGCACTGTAGTCAGCCTTCCATCGTTGTGATGCATATGCCGAAGAAATGCTTCTGGAGGCATTAACAATCGCTCCCAGCCCATCTTCCTTAAATGCGCAGGCAGCATCCGCAGCAGTACCCCCCTGGGTGCCATACCCCGGCACCAGTATATATGCATGCGTTAGAGTATTTCTCAGCTTAATCAACTGGTCAGGGTATGTAGCTCCGATCACTGCTCCAACCGAACTGTAGCCGTTAGCTCCGATAAGCCGTTCTCCCCACTTGTTGACATGCTCAGCCACAAGTTCGAATATGTATCTACCTTCGGATGTAGTTATATCCTGAAGGTCACCCGAGGTTTTATTCGAGGTTTTAACCAGCAGGAAGATTCCTTTCCCGTACCTTTCACAGTCCTTAATGAAAGGCTCAACACTATCCCCGCCTAGATAGGGATTCACGGTAATAAAGTCTATATCAAACACTTCTTGAAGCTCTCCATAAATCGCGGTTTTTCCAAGGTATGCGCTTGAATAAGCTTCTGCAGTAGAACCTATGTCCCCTCTCTTAACATCGCCTATTACCAGGAGTTTCTTTGACCTGGCATATTCACAGGTCTCTTTAAATACCCTCATGCCTTCAACTCCAAGCATTTCATAAAATGCTATCTGAGGCTTGACGGCAGGAATAAGGTCATATACCGCATCAATTAACCTTGTATTAAATTCAAGCACCGCTTCTGCAGCAGCCTTTAACCCTTGACCATGCCTTGAAAATGCTGACTCCTTAATAAATTCGGGAACAGCTTCAAGTCTGGGGTCAAGTCCCACAACCGTTGGGTTGTTCTTATTTTTTATTTGTTCTATCAATCTGTCAATTGCAATCATAAAGCCACTTTACCTCCAATCAGGTTATTCAGATTATCTTGCCGTTAACAATTGTGTAGTACACTCTGCCTTTAAGGTTCATGCCGTTGAACGGTGAATTTCTCCCCTTTGTCTTGAAACTATTAACATCTATAACCACTTCTTCATTTGGATTAAATATTGTTATATCTGCAGTTTTCCCCACGGTTATGGTTCCGCGGTTCAGCCCGAGTATCCTGGACGGATTGTAACACATCTTTTGGACCAGCTGTTTGTAGGTTATATGCCCCGGATGTACCAGATGGGTTAATACCAGGGGTAGGGCAGTTTCAAAGCCAACCATACCAAAGGCAGCAATATTGAATTCAACATTCTTATCATCAACATGATGAGGAGCGTGGTCTGTTGCTATCACGTCGATTGTTCCATCCGCAAGCCCCTGGATGACTGCATCAATATCTCCCTTTGTTCTAAGCGGCGGGTTAACCTTTGCCGAAGTATTGAAGCCCAGAGATGCCTCGTCGGTAAGGCTGAAGTAATGCGGACAGGTTTCGGCTGTGACACTGACATTTCTTTTTTTAGCATCCCTGATTATCTGGACTGAACCCTTTGTACTTACATGAGCTATGTGTACAGGGCATTTCGTATGTTCGGCGAGAATAACGTCACGAGCTACCATTACTTCTTCTGCTTCTCGCGGTATCCCCTTCAATCCAAGGGAAGTAGAGATGAAACCTTCATTCATCACTCCATCATCAACCAGGGCATAGTCTTCACAGTGGGATATAACAGTCATTTCGAACATCTTTGCGTATTGAAGTGCCCTCCTCATAACCTGAGCATTACTTACCGGCTTTCCATCATCCGATATGGCTACTGCTCCTGCGAATTTTAGCTCGCCAATCTCAGCAAGCTCGGTACCGTTCTGTCCTTTTGTAATACACCCTATGGGAAACACATTAACCATACCTAAAGAATCAGCCTTACCCTTGATGTATCTTACAACCGACTGATTATCAATAACCGGGTTTGTATTAGGCATACATGCTATGGATGTAAAGCCTCCTGCTGCTGCACTGAGAACGCCTGTTTCAATTGTTTCCTTATGTTCGAATCCCGGCTCCCTCAGGTGGCAGTGCATGTCAACCATTCCCGGTATAATATAAAGGCCTTTGCAGTCTAAAATCTCATTACACTCGTAATCCAACTTTTTTCCTATATCCTTTATAATGCCGTCTTCAATATAAATGTCACAAACTGCCTCTATGTCTGATGCAGTATCGATTACCGTCCCATTCCTAATCAATATTCTCAATTTCCCTATTCCTCCTTGTGAGTAAATATAGGATTGCCATCCTCACCGCCAGACCGTTGGTCACTTGCTGGTTTATGACTGAATGACTGCCGTCAATTACCGGCGATGACAATTCCACTCCTCTGTTAACAGGTCCTGGATGCAGTACCAGTACATCTTCACGTGCCAACCTGAGTCTGTTGTCGTCTATTCCAAAAAATTTTGCATACTCCCTTATTGTGGGAAATAAGCCTTGTTTTTGCCTCTCCATTTGAATTCTAAGTGCAATAATTACATCTGCATCCAGTATAGCTTCATGAACACTGCCGAATACTTTTACTCCCATTTTTTCAATTTCCGGCGGCATCAGGGTCTCAGGGCCGGCAACACTTACTTCGGCTCCAAGCTTAAGCAAGGCATAGGTATCACTTCGCGCAACCCTGCTGTGGTATATATCCCCAACGATAGCAACCTTAAGCCCCTCAATTTCTCCCTTTTTCTCCTTAATGGTAAGCATGTCCAGAAGTGCCTGTGTAGGGTGCTCGTTCATTCCATCCCCCGCATTTACAATAGAAGCCTTGACATTCCTAGCCATGAGGTGAGGGGCGCCTGACATGGGATGCCTGATTACTATAACATCAGTACCCATTGCTTCAATGGTTTTTCCAGTGTCTATCAGTGATTCACCCTTTGCTACACTGCTTGAAGGTGCAGCAACATGGGCGGCATTGGCTCCCATGTATTTTGCAGCAAGCTCGAATGACAGCCTGGTCCTGGTACTATTCTCATAGAAAAGTGTAACAACTGATTTTCCGGTCAAATGCGGCGTTTTCTTGTTATTGGACCCGATTATGAATTTCATGGTTTCAGCAGTTTTTAAAATCAGATTGATTTCTTCCTTGGTCAGGTCCTTAATACCCAGCAGGTCTTTTGACTTAAGCTTCATTACACACCTTACCCCCATAACGGTTTATTCATTGTCTTTACTCAGAAAAATCTGATTCTCTGTTCAATAACGCTTCAACATAAAAATAGTAAGGCTCAAACCTTACTAAAATTCTAAACTATCTTCAGAAAAATCTGTTATACTGCCCGACTCCAATAGCCCGGTCGAAATGTATGCGCCCCTGCCTACGGCAGGCACAGCCTCTATTAATCTCAATAAACAGCATTCAGTCATGAATTCCTCTCCATTTCTATGTTAAAAACTACATAAGTATATGTTTCTGAATTTCATTAATGGTTACAACATCAAGGCCATCAACCTCTTCAAGGTTAACATTCACTATCTCAGATTTTGAAGTAGGTACATTTTTTCCGACAAAATCCGCCCTTATTGGAAGTTCTCTGTGCCCCCTGTCTATCAATATAGCCAGTTGTATGGCCTTGGGTCTTCCGAGGTCAAGTACTGCATTAATGGCTGCTCTTGCCGTCCTTCCCGTATATAGAACATCGTCTACAAGAACAACTATACTGTCATGAAGGTCAAAATTGATTTCAGTGCCGTTTACAACAGGATGTTCATTACGCATACTCAAATCATCCCGGTAAAAAGTAATATCCAGTATTCCTACCGGTGGGGTTTTACCCTCAACAGACTTTATTTTGTTTGCAATTCTTAGAGCCAACGGCACTCCCCTTCTCTGGATTCCTATAAGGGTAATATCTTCAGTGCCCTTGTTCCGCTCAAGTATTTCATGAGCAATCCTGCTTATGGCTCTGTTTATGGCCTGTTTGTCCATTATTACTGCCTTATCTTTTATCATCTTAGACTCCTTGTAAACCGAATTTTACGTGAAGGTATTTTGGCAAAAAAAAACTCCTACCGCAGGTAAGAAGTTATTTTAATTTCGCTTGAATACTCTTAAGTCTTATTAATAACCTTACCAGCCTCTCTGGACTAATTTAAAGGTTTCATTTTTTAGAATTTTACCATACATATTTCAACTTGTCTATAAAAAAATAAATATTAGATAGCGTCAATATTTTGTAGGAAAATATTTTCCCGAGTTTGGTCAAATTACTTGCCACCTTGTTTGCTGTAAGGTTTTTAAAGCAGGGAAGATTTCTG